>NZ_JBIRTB010000002.1:0-672121 GCF_044334475.1 Streptomyces sp. NPDC020780
ATCTCAGCGGATCGAGGGGCCGAAACAGGCTCTCACCTGCGACTATCCATGGTGGGCGCGGACGGTTTCGAACCGCCGACATCTGCTTTGTAAGAGCAGCGCTCTACCCCTGAGCTACGCACCCGTGGATGAAGGAACAGGTTACATGGCTCCCGGCCCCCGGCCGCAATCCGGTCGCCGGGCAGGCGGCGACGAGGCCCGGCCCGTGGATACGGGGGATATCCCCACCCCGGGGACGGTAGCCGGCCGGATCGTTACGGAGGGTGCGGCATACGTACGGTGAGGGCTCATCGGCGGCGGCACAGCAGGGGGACTCGATCATCATGACCATCCGTAACCGCACCACCGCACTCGCGGCTGCCGGGGGCACCCTCCTTCTCGTCGCCGGGCTCAGCGGCTGCGGCAGCGCCGATGTGGACGACGCTCCCGTCGAGCACACGTCGTTCGCCTTCAGCGGGAGGACGCTCACCATCGACGCCGAGAACTCCAGCCTGGAGGTCGTGCCGGCCGATGTGGACCAGATCGAGGTGACCCGCCGTGTCGACGGGTGGGTCGTGCTCGGCAGTGGTCCCGATCCCGTGTGGAAGCTCGAGGGCGACACGCTCACGCTCCGCGTGAGGTGCACCGCGGTGATCAACAACTGCGTCTCTCACCACCAGGTGAGGGTCCCCCGTGGCCTCCCCCTCTCCGTCGACGGCGACAACGGCGAGATCACCGCTTCCGGGTTCACCACCCCGCTGACGCTCTCGTCCGGCAACGGTGCGGTGCGGGTACGCGACTCGAAGGGGCCGCTGGAGCTGGAGAGCGACAACGGCTCCGTCGTGGCCGAGCGGGTCTCCGGGGCCTCCGTGATCGCGCGCGCCGACAACGGGACCATCGACCTGTCCTTCACCCAGGCCCCGACACTCGTGGACGCCGTCAGTGACAACGGGCACGTCACCATCGACCTGCCACCAGGCGTGGGACCGTACGCGGTCTCCGCGTCGGCCGACAACGGGACCGTCTCCGTGGACGTGCCCCGGAGCGACACCAGCCCGCGCGTGGTGAAGGCGCGCAGCGACAACGGCGAAGTCATTGTCCGAAGTGCGAACTGATCGACCCGTGTGTTCGTCCTTACCGGGTGGGAGAATGAACCGGGCAGGGTGAATCGGCACGGGAGAGGGATGTGACGGCGACACACGCGCGGCCGCGGGCGAAAGCGAGTGGGAGTTGCGCCGTCAAGGACGTCCTGGTGCTGATGCTGCTCCCGGTTCCGCTGATGGCCGCCGTGCTGCCTGCCGCCTTCGCCGGCGGGGGTACGCGGCGCTGGTTCGGGGGCCGCGGTGAGCATCAGCGGGCCGACGCGCAGGCCGCGAAGGACGCGGCGGCCGAGGCCTTCTACGAGCTGGACACCGCTCAGCGCGATCTCAGGATCTCCATCGAGACGATCACCGCCGTCGACAGTTCTCCCCGTGCCCGCCGTGCGGCGGACGACTTCGCCGCGCTCGGCCGGCGCATCGACGAGGTGAGCCACGGCTACATCACCGCGGTGGACGCCCACGACCTGGACCGGGACGATCTGGAGCCGTCGGTGGCCGCCGGGGCCAGGACGCAGCTGACCCGGGCGAAGGACGAACTCGTACGGGTCAAGGGCGAGCTGGACCGGTTCGCCGAGGGCCTCGGGCCGCTGCTCGGCAGCGCGGAGACGCAGCTCGCCCGGCTCGCCCCCGCCGTGGAGCGCGCCCGGCAGGCACTGCTCGGGGCCAGCAACGCCCTGGACGCGGTGAGGGCGTCCGGGCTGCGCGCGGATGACCTCGCGGCCCGGCTGGCCGCCCTGGCCCCCGAGCTGACCAAGCTCAACCAGGGTGCGGGACGCCATGGCGTGGCGGAGACGCTGCAGCGGGCGGACCACGTGCTGCGCGATGCCGAGGCCGTACGCGCGGAAGCCGACCGGCTCCCGGAGCGGGCGGCCGAGATCGACCGCAGGCTGGTCACCCTGCGTACCCGGGCCCAGGCGCTGACGACCCGGGCAGGACAGGTCGAGCCGGTGCTCAGCGAGCTGCGGCGCCGCTTCTCGGCCGCCTGCTGGCATGACCTGCAGCCGGTTCCCGATCAGGCCGCCGTCAACGTCCGGCAGGCCGAGGAGAAGCTGGTGGAGGCCGCCGCAGCGCGGGCGGAGCAGCGCTGGCCCGATGCGACGGCCCGGTTGAGCACGGTCCGTGCCCTGCTCAACGCGACCGATGAGGCGGTGTCCGCCGCCGGGGACCGGCTGCGGCGCCTGGACGCCGTCGCCAAGGACCCGCAGGCGGAGATCGACCGCACCCGGTTCGCGATCCGGGACGCCCAGCGCCTGGCCATGGCCGGGCGCAACACCCCCGATCCGCGCCACGCCCGTCCGCTGGACGACTCGGTCGCCCGGCTGGACCGGGCGATCGCCGGACTGGAGGGGCGCCATCCCGACTACTGGCACTTCCTCACCGAGACCGAGGCGGTGCGGCAGTCGGTGACCCGCGTGGTCACCGCGATCCGCGAGGAGCTGGGCGCCGGTGGCGCGGGTACCGGCGGCGGTTGAGCGACCGGGTAGCGGCGGCGGTTGATCGGCCGGGTAGCAGCGGTACGGACTGAGAATCCGGGCAGCGGCCGTACGAGCCGGAAGACCGGGCAGCGGCTGCTTACGAGCCGAGAGAGCGGGCGATGGCCGAGAAGGCCGCGCCCGGCTGCCGGTCCGGGCGCCGACCCGACAGCCGGTCACGGCCGGACCCCCGGTCACCGGTCGGGCATCCCTTCCCTGCCCCACAGCCGGCAACGACCGGAGCTCCGGACGCCGTCCGGAGCCGCGGACACGGGCCGACGAGCCAAGCACGTACGTGCCGGCCGGGCACCCTGCCCGGAAGGCTGCTCCGGCTGGGAAGCCGGCCGTCCGCTTGTCCCCCGCCACGGATGAGCCGATCCTGGACTTACGCATACGTCTACGCGTGCGCGGCGGCTGCCGCCGGGAGCCGTCCGGCCGGACGAAAGGCAGCCAGGCAGGCGAAGGCCGGGAAGACGCAGAGGCAGACGGCCACGCACGGCTGCGGCAGCCTGGGTGCGGCAGTCGGCTGGACACACCGCTCGGGCGTCGGCCGCAGGCGCGGCCCGGCGCAAGGCTGGACATACGGCCGGACACGGCCGGAGGAGGCCGGCATGGCCACACACGCCACACACCCAACGGACCGGCGCCCCACGGACCGGCACCCGACCGATCGCCGTGCCACCCGCGGTCTGCCCAGGGGCCGGCGGCGTGAGGTCACCCGCCTGGACGAACACCTGCCCGTCGACCACCGGCTCAGCCAGGTCTACCGCGCGGGTGCGGGCCTGATGGGGCTCGTGCTCGTCGCCTTCGGCATCCTGGGGCTGACCGACAACATCGGCTTCTTCGACACCGGCGGCGACAAGGTGGCGGGCCTGAACACGAACGGCGCGCTCAGTGTCCTGTCCATCTGCGTCGGACTGCTGCTCTTCGTCGGCATGGTGATCGGCGGCAATTTCGCCTCGACACTGAACATGGTGCTGGGCGTCGCCTTCCTCGTCAGCGGCTTCGTCAATCTGGCCCTGCTGGACAGCGGTCTCAACTTCCTGGCCTTCCGCATGCAGAACGTGCTGTTCAGCTTCGTGGTGGGGTTGATGCTGATGATCTTCGGCATGTACGGGCGGGTCAGCGGCGGCCTGCCCCACGACAACCCGTACTGGCGTGCCCGCCACCCCGAACAGGTCGCGCTCGAGGAGCGCCGCAGGTACCCGGAGATGCCCGAGGTCCGGCGGAAGGGGACCTGACCGGGGGGAGCTGGGGCGGCGCCCCCTTAATCTGGGGCCATGCCTCGTTACGAGTACCGCTGCCGCCCCTGCGGCGAGACGTTCGAAGTCAGCCGTCCCATGGCCGAGTCCTCCGCACCGGCCTCCTGCCCCGCCGGGCACGACGACACCGTGAAACTGCTCTCCACCGTGGCCGTAGGCGGCTCCGCCGCGTCCGGGTCGGCTCCCGCTCCGGCGGCGGCCGGAGGCGGAGGCGGGGGCTGCTGCGGGGGAGGCTGCTGCGGCTGACCCGGCCCGCAGCGCCCCCGGACGCCCCGGCCTCGGCGCCCCGGCCTCGGCGCCCCGGCACCTCCGGTGCCTCGACCCGGGCCGCCCCTCAGCGCCCCGGCACCGGGGGTCCCGGTCTCGCGGGGTCGGCGGCGCGCAGGAAGCGGCGCAGGATCTCCTCGCCCGCCGCGACGCCCCGCTGCCGGAGCACCTCCACGTGCGGAGCACCCCAGCCGCTGTCGGCGAGTTCGCCGTGGCCCGGGCGCCAGCCGTGATCGGCGGCGATCAGCAGGTCGGCGTCGAGGAGCGAGTCACCCGCGGCCAGGGTCGTGGTGGCGCCGCAGCGGCGGGCCACCTCGTCCATCGCGGCGCTCTTGGTGAGCGGCTTGGGGACGGCGTAGATCTTGCGTCCCTGGAGGGACACGGTCCAGCCCCGGGGCTCCGCCCAGGCGGAGAGTTCCTTGACCCAGCTCTCGGGCAGGGCCGGCCGGTCGACCACCAGGTAGGCGAAGACGTTCTCCGCGACGCGTTCCTTGAGCAGCCAGGCCGGGTCGGCCGTCGCGAGCAGATGCGCCCGTACCTCCTCCAGCGAGGCGCACTCGTCGGCGAGCCTGGCCGCCACCTGTCCCTGCCAGTCCCGGTCCGGCACGCCGTCGACCAGGAGGTGCCCGCCGTTGGCGCAGATCGCGTAGCGGGGCGCGGGGCCGGGGAGGTGGATGCGCCCGTACTGCTCCCGGGTCCGGGTCGTGGTCGGCACGAAGACCGTGGTGCGGGCGAGCTCGTCGAGCAGGCGGGCTGCCTGCTCGGTCATGTAGGAGAGCGGCTTGTGCTCGTACACCTCCACGCAGAGCAGCCGGGGGGCCTGCTCGTCCGGCATCGGAAGCTGGAGCGCCGCCGCCGAGTAGATGAGGGTGCGGTCGAGGTCGCTGGCGACGAGCGTCACCGAAGGCGCCGGCCCGGGGACGGGCGAGGGCACGGGCGGGAAAGCGGGCGTGGTCACTTCCCCGTCACCGCCGTGCCGTCCGCGCCCGTCGCACCCCGGGTGAACTTCGGGTGGATCAGCCCGACACACGTGTACGGGAGCCCGTCGACCTCCTCCACGGGGACGCCGCGCTGCTCGGCGAGCAGCCGCACGTGGTCGAGGTCCGAGCCCGCCCGCCGGTCGGCGAGGATCTTCCACGGGACCCGGCGCAGCAGTACCCGGGTCGTCTCGCCGACGCCGGGCTTGACCAGGTTCACGTCATGGATGCCGTACTCCTCGCTGATGCGCTCGACCGCGGCCCATCCCTCCCAGGTGGGGGCTCGGTCGGAGGCGATCAGCTCCTTGGCGTCGACGTCGACCGCGTCGGCGACCTCGTCGAAGCGGGCGGCGACCGTGTCGATGAAAAGCCTGGAGACGTCGGAGCCGGCGAGTTCCCGGTAGAACTTCCCGCCGTGGAAGTCGTTCGGCCCGACCAGGTCGGCGCGCAGCACGGTACGGGAGATCAGCCCGGACACCGTGGAGTTGAGGCAGGCGGACGGGATGAGGAAGTCCTCGCGGGTCCCGTAGGTCCGTACGCAGCCCCCGGGGTCGGCCAGTACGGCGATCTCCGGGTTGAACCCGTCGAACCCGGCGAGGGCGGCGGCCAGTTCGCGGGTGATGGCGCCCTTCCCGGTCCAGCCGTCGACGAAGACGACGTCCGCCGGATCGTGGTGGGCGGCCAGCCAGCGCAGGGCGTTGGCGTCGATGCCGCGCCCCCGGACGATGGAGACGGCGTAGTGCGGCAGGTCGAGCCCGTGGCGGCGCTGCGCCCAGCGGCGCATGAGGACCCCGACGGGTGTGCCCGCCCGGGCGAGGGAGACCAGCACGGGACGGGCGTCGGGGCTCCCCCCGTTCGAGCCGGGCCGGGCGCGGCGGTGTTCCGCGAGGACCGTCTCGGTGACCGTGCCGACGGCGCGGGCGATCCGGGCAGCCGAGGCGTCCAGGGCGGCCCGGAACAGCTCCTGGTACTGCGCGGTGGGCTGGTATTCGACGGGCAGCGATTCGGCGTAGTGCGCCCCGCCGCTCTGTATCGCTTCCTCGCGCTCCTCGGTGGGGGCCTCCAGCGGGGTGTCCGAGAGGTCCTGGAGCAGCCAGCCGACATCGTCCGCCGCGTAGGAGGAGAAGGCGGGGCCCCGGAGGGGGTCGGGCAGCATGGCGGCTTCCTGCCTTTCGGGGACGTGCGAGGATCCGCGCCGCGAGGCGTACGGACGCGAGGCGTCCGCGACGGACGGACCCGGAGGCCGCTGGGCGCTCGGAGGCGCGGGCTCCGGAACGTACGACGGGACGACGGCGAGCAGCACCCGGCCGGTGTGCGCGCGGAGCCGGTCCAGCAGGCCGCCGGGGGCGTGCAGTGCGGCCGTGTCGCCCGTGGAGTCGACCACGGCGACGACGGCGTCGAACCCGGCGCCCGCGACGTTGTAGGCGTACCGCTCGCCGGGCCCGTCGGCGGGGTCGTCGTGGGCGGGGAAGACCAGGCGGCTGCGTATGGCGTAGCCGGGGTCGTCGACGGCGAGCACGGGCGAGCGGGTGGTGGTGGAGTACCGCACCTCGGCGGTGGTGGCGTCCTCCAGGGCGGTGCCGAGCCGCAGCGGCGCGTACATCAGCTCCTCGAAGCCGAGGACGAGCACCCGCCGGGCGTCGCCCAGCGCGTCCGCGATCCTGCCCGCCATGGCCGGCAGGGCGGCCTCCAGGGCCGCACGGTGGACCGGGGTGAAGCCGTGGCGCCCGCCGTCGGGGACGCCCGCCGGCCAGTCCAGGGCGACGCGTACGGGTGCCGGGCGCGGGCCCTCGGGCGCGGGTTCCTCCACGGCGGCGGCCGGGGCAGCTTCCTGGGCGGCGACCAGGTCGCGGCCCTTCTCCAGGACCCCGTCCGGGAGGAGCACGGTGCCGGCCGCGCGGGCCACCAGGTCGACCCGGGCGCCGATCTCATCGGCGAAGTCGGTGAGCCGTCCCCGGTCCGCCTCGGAGCGCATGTCCACCAGGGCCACGATGACGTACCGGTCCCGGGGGTAGCGCCCGTGGAGGGCGCGGATCGTGTTGAGCACGGTGTTGCCGGTGGAGAACTCGTCGTCGACCAGCACCAGCGGGGCGCCCTGGGCGGCGTCCAGCAGACCGGGGTTCTCGGGGAGCAGCAGGTGCGAGGTGGCGTGCGAGTGCGCCTCCTCGAAGCCGCCCGCCTGGGCGACGCCGTCCACGGGCCTGCGGGTCGAGTGGAGGTACGGGGCAACTCCGAGCCCGTCCGCGACCGCGTGCCCGAGGCCGGTGGCCGTTTCCGCGTATCCGAGGACGACCGCGCGGCGGGCCTCGGCCTCGCCCAGGAGGTCCCGTACCCGCTCGCCGAGCTCGAAACCCGCCCCGTAGACCACGGAGGGCCGCTGCGGTACGTGCTTGCCCAGCACGTTCGACACGAGCAGATGGGCCCGCTTGGGGTTGCGGCGCAGGGCGAGGCCCAGCAGTTCGCGGAGCTCCCCGTCACCGACGAGTTCCACTCCGAGCCGCCCGGCGACCCAGTTACCCGACCACTGCACGTCCACTGCCTCTTCTCCCCGCACACCCGGCCCGCCGGTCACGCCGGTCACGCCGGTCACGCCGGTCACGCCGGTCACGCCGGTCACGCCGGTCACGCCGAATTTACCGGATTCGCCGGATTCACCCATCGCATCTGATATGTGCTCGTTCATGATCCCGATCAGTCCGCCAGGCCCGCGGCCAGCAGTTCGACGAAGCCGACGTTCTCCCGCGCCACACCGAAGACCTCGGCGCGCTGCAGCGTGCGTTCGGCCCACGCGCGGTGTGGTTTCACCTCGTTCATCTTGTTCGTGTACGCGGACCGCAGCACTCCGCCGCCGTCCCGCTCGGGCCTGAGGATGTCCTGGGCGTCGCTGTACTCCTCGTGGCTGACCACGGACAGCGCGTGCACGGGCATGACGTGGGACGGGTGGATGCACGTCTTGCCGAGCAGCCCGTTGGCCCGGTCGAGCTCAATCTCGCGCAGCAGCCCGTCCAGATCGTGTTCGATGAGGGCGGTACGCAGTTCCTCGGCCCGGCCCATGAAGGGACTGCGCCGCAGCTGGGGCTTGAACATGCGCTCCTGGAGCCGGAAGTACTCCCACACCGGGCCGGTGATGGTGAACCCGGTGCCGTCGGCCCGGCCCAGCACGTTGACGACGTCGCCGATGACCGCGCCGACGATCTGCACGTCGTAGGCCGTCATGTCGGGGGCCCGGCGCAGGCCGTACGCCGAGCAGAAGTCGGTGACTCCGAGCCTCAGCGCGAGTATCCGCTCACGGTACGTGTCGACGGTGCGGGCGATTCCCCGGAGGGTTTCGCGCCGGCTCTCCAGGTGCAGCAGCTCGGGGGATTCGAGGACGGGCATCGCGAACAGCCTTCGCCCGCCCGCGATTTCGGCTGCGGCAAGGGCCTCCAGGAAGAGCTCTCCCCGCGCCTTCGTAAATTTCGGAAGTACGAATCCGGACAACAACCGGACGGAACTTCCGAGGCGCTTCACGAGGTCCGTGATCTGCTCCGGCTCACGCACCCTGATGAAGAGCAGCGGCACGGCGGCGGCCCGCGACTCGAGGTCGGCGAACTGCTGGACCAGATTCGTCTCGGCACCCACCACTTCGGCGTCGTCGATGGAATCCTCCAGGCAGAGCACCATGGAGACCACTCCGCGTCCGGCGAGTTTGATCACGTCGTCGGCCAGCCGGGGCCGGGTCGCGGGGCTGTAGAGCGTGGCCCCCAGGGCCGCCGACAGCACCCGGGCCGGGGAGTCGGCGGTGAATTCGCACGGCTCCTCGAAGAACAGACCCTCCCGGGCGGCGGGCGAGATGTGCCCGAAATGACGCATGTGCTTCCCCCGTACTGCCTGAGAGTCCGGACAATGTGTGGCCGGTAATAGTACGTACGGACAGGTGTCGACAGTTCCCCGACCGTATGAACTTCGGGTAACCCAGCCATTTCCCCCACAGTGCGCGGCGCGTCCGCGTGCCCGCCAGGATGTCCCCCTGGCCTACTGGTGCGGACCCCCGCGTTGTCCGGGCGGCCCACCAGCAGGCAGGATGACCGGCATGACGCACGCGATGCTGAAGGGCTCGAACGTCCCTCTCGACGCCATGGCCGTACGGGCCGTGCTGCGCTGGACCTCCGGCGCCGGAGTCCCGGACGTGGACGCCTCCGCCCTGCTGCTCGGCGCCTCGGGCCGGGTGCGTTCGGACGAGGACTTCGTGTTCTACAACCAGCCCCGGCACCCCTCGGGCCTGGTGCGCCGCCTGCCCAAGCGCAGCACCCCCGAGGGACTCACGGACACCATCGAGGCGGACCTCGCCGCGCTCGACCCCTCCGTGGATCAGGTGGTCATCGCCGCGTCCTGCGACGAAGCGGCTTTCGAGCAGGTCAGCGACCTGCGCATATCGCTGTACGACGCCGCCTCGCCGGACGGCGAACCGCTCGCGGTCTTCGACGTGAGGGCCGAGACCGGCGAGGAGAGCGCCATCATCTGTGGGGAGCTCTACCGGCGCGGCGACAGCTGGAAGTTCCGCGCGGTGGGACAGGGCTATCCGAACGGCCTGGTCGGGCTGGCCACCGCGTTCGGGATCTCGGTCGACGAGACCGAGGCTGCGCAGGAACCTGCCCGCGCAGCCGACTCCGGCACACCTGCCGCCGGAACGACCGCCCCCGGACCCGACACGGCTGCGGCTCCGGACACGCAGGCCACGATCCAGCACCAGCAGCCCGCGTACGGCTACCCCCAGCCCACCTCGCCGCCCCAGCCCGCGTACGGCTACCCGCAGCCCACGTCGGCGCCCCAGCCCGCCTACGGTTACCCGCAGCCCGCGGCCGCGGCGGCACCGGCCGCCGACCCGCACTTCGTGCTGCCCCCGCAGGGCCCGCAGTTCCTCCAGCCCTGAGCCGGTGCCGCGGCCGTCCCTCACGGTGGTCACTCAGGCCCGCGTCTTGTAGCCGCGCCCCCACTGCATACCGAAGCCGTACATCCGGTCCAGCTCCGACTGGAAGCCGTACACGAACTTCACCTCGCGCCGCACGACCATCTCGCCCTTGGAGTTGTCCACGGTGAAGACGGCGCAGGAGCGGGCCTGCGGGGCGCGCTCGTCCAACTCGATCTCGATCCGGGGGCCGTTGCCCGGGTAGAGCGTCACCTTGGCGTGCGTACGGTCGAAGGCCGGGGTCTGGTCGTAGATGTACACGAAGAACAGCAGCCGTTTGATGTCGTCGCGCTTGTCGAGATTCACATAGACGGTCTCGCCCGACGGCGCGCCGAAGCGGTCGTCCCCGCTGAGCCGGACGTACGGCGGTGCGTGCAGGTCGCCGATCAGGTTGCCCAGCGGCTGCACCACGCCCTTGGTGCCGTCGGTGAGTTCGTACATGCAGCCCAGGTCCAGGTCGACGTTGACCATCCCCTGGGTGTGGGCCTGCACCACGTCGGGCTGGAAGAGCTTCAGCGGGCGCAGCAGCCGGCCGCTCTGCCGGGGCCTGCCCCCGATGTCGGAGGTGCGCATCCGCCACGACAGGTTGACGCGGAGGTTTCCCGACAGCGCGCCCTGCTTCTTGAGCGAGACCGTGGCATTGCGCCGGGAGAGCACGATGGAGCTCGTCGCGGAGTGACCCGACTCGAACTGTGCTGCCCGCCCCGGCCGCAGGCCGTCCCAGAAGCCCATCCCAACCCCCACACGCCTCGGTACCGCTCGATTTCCGCTCCCGCCCCCGCACTCCCGCACACCCCTGCGGGGCGGCCACGGGGCGGGCCCGGGTCTTCCCGGGGAACCGCCTTCGTGGGCCGCCCCGCAGAGAGAGCGTTCCTCAATCCCTGCCGGGTCACACCCCGGAAGGGACTTCCGCCTTGGAGCCGGAGCTGTCGCCGCCGTCGCCGGCCGCGGCGATCGCCTTGTTGCGCCGCACCGAGGACCAGAAGGACCAGCCGATCAGGATGACACCGACGGAGCCGGTGATGAGTTCGTTGATCTCGTACTGGATGGTGACGAGCAGGATGACCGACAGGGCGCCGATCGCGTAGTGCGCGCCGTGCTCCAGGTAGACGTAGTCGTCCAGCGTGCCCTGGCGGACGAGGTACACGGTGAGCGAACGGACGTACATGGCGCCGATGCCGAGGCCGAGGGCCATCAGCACGATCTCGTTGGTGATGGCGAAGGCGCCGATGACACCGTCGAACGAGAAGGAGGCGTCGAGGACCTCGAGGTAGAGGAACATGAAGAACGCCGCCTTGCCGGCGAGGACGACCGCGGAGGCCGGCTTGCCGGCCTTCCTGGCCTCTTCCTCGGCCTCGTGCTCGCGTTCCTCCTCCTCCTCGAGCTTGTTCTCGAAGAACCCGGAGAGACCGCCGACCACGAGGTACGTGATCAGCCCGGCGATGCCCGACAGGAGGACGGTCTCCGCCTTGTCCGCGTGGCCGCCGCCGTGCTGGTGCGCCTGGGTCGCGAACGTCATGGCCGAGATCAGCAGGACGATCAGCGCGACGCAGACCGACAGCATGTCGACCTTGCCGAGCTTGGCGAGCGGGCGCTCGATCCAGCGCAGCCACTGGATGTCACGGTCCTCGAAGATGAAGTCGAGGAAGATCATGAGCAGGAACATGCCACCGAAGGCAGCGATGGACGGATGGGCGTCCGTCACCAGTTCCTTGTACCTGTCCGGGTCGTTGAAGGAGAGATCGATCGCCTCGATGGGGCCGAGCTTGGCACTGATGGCCACGATCACGACGGGGAAGACCAGCCGCATACCGAAGACCGCGATGAGCACACCGACGGTGAGGAAGATCTTCTGCCAGAAGGCATTCATCTTCTTCAGGATTCCGGCGTTGATCACCGCGTTGTCGAAGGACAGCGAGATCTCGAGGACCGACAGGATCGCCACGACGCCGAATGCCTGCCACCCCCCGTAGAACACCGCTGCGACCAGACCGAGCGCGGTAATCGCGAACGACCAGCCGAAGGTTTTCAGAAGCACTGGCTACCCCATCGTGTAAGTAACGGGTCTCCCCCGGTTGAGTACGGGGCTCGCCCGCGCCGTGCGCGGCTTTACGAAACGTTGACCCCGAAGTCTAGAGCGATGCCCCGGAGCCCCGACGCGTACCCCTGCCCGACGGCACGGAACTTCCACTCCCCGCCGTACCGGTACAGCTCGCCGAAGATCATCGCGGTCTCCGTCGAGGCGTCCTCGGTGAGGTCGTAGCGCGCCAGTTCCTGGCCGTCCGCCTGGTTCACCACACGGATGAAGGCGTTGCTGACCTGGCCGAAGGTCTGCCCGCGGTTGTCGGCGTCATGGATCGAGACCGGGAAGAGGATCTTGTCGCAGTGCGCCGGCACCTGCCCGAGGTTGACGATGAGCGACTCGTCGTCCCCCTCCCCCTCACCGGTGAGGTTGTCGCCCGTGTGTTCGACCGAGCCGTCGGGGCTGGTGAGGTTGTTGTAGAACACGAACCATTCGTCACCGAGCACCCGGCCCGACTGGCACAGCAGTGCGCTGGCGTCGAGGTCGAAGTCGGCTCCCGTCGTGGATCGTGCGTCCCAGCCGAGCCCGACCAGCACCTGGGTGAGATTGGGTGCGGCCTTGGAGAGGGAGACATTGCCTCCCTTGGCGAGCGTGACGCCCATGGTGTGTCCTCCCCGATTCGATGGACGTGCGTTCGAGCGTGCGCGTCCGGCGCCGCACATCGTGCGGCGCCGGACGCGGTGGAGCGGGGCCGTCGCGCGGTCGACCGCCCGGTCCCCCGTGGGTCAGACGTTGACGCCGAAGTCCTGCGCGATGCCGCGCAGACCCGAGGCGTACCCCTGGCCGATGGCACGGAACTTCCACTCCGCGCCGTTGCGGTACAGCTCGCCGAAGACCATGGCGGTCTCCGTCGAGGCGTCCTCGCTCAGGTCGTAGCGCGCGAGCTCGCTGTTGTCCGCCTGGTTCACGACGCGGATGTAGGCGTTGCGCACCTGGCCGAAGCTCTGCTGGCGGCTCTCGGCCTCGTAGATCGAGACCGGGAAGACGATCTTGTCGACGTCGGCCGGGACGCCGGCCAGGTTGACCTTGATGACCTCGTCGTCGCCCTCGCCTTCACCGGTGAGGTTGTCACCGGTGTGCTCGACCGAGCCGTCGGGGCTCTTGAGGTTGTTGAAGAAGACGAAATTCCCGTCGCTGCCGACCTTGCCCTCGGTGTTCGTCAGCAGAGCGCTGGCGTCGAGGTCGAAGTCACCACCGGTGGTGGTTCGGGCATCCCAGCCCAGACCGACGATGACCGCGGTCAGGTTCGGCGCGGCCTTGGTCAGCGAGACGTTGCCGCCCTTGCTGAGGCTGACTCCCACGAGTCCTCCAAAAGTGTTGAGAGGGCCGGCAGACACCAGCGCCCCCGTCGTGCGTTGGCATCGGATCAACGATTGGATCCTAGTGACCGGTTCCCGGCCAAAACAGGCTTTTGGCCGGGCGCCGCTGCGAGATCCCCGGATCCGGCGCCGGAAGCTCCCCGGACGGCCGCCGCAGGTGCTACGGCGGCCCCCGGAGTGCCCCTCGGACGGGCCGGTCCGGAGAATCCGGTCAGAGCGAGTCGAGGGCCTTGATGTAGTCGTTGAGGTCACGGGCGTCCGGCAGCCCGTTGACGACGCTCCAGCGCACCACGCCCCGCTTGTCGATGACGAAGGTGCCGCGCACCGCGCAGCCCTTGTCCTCGTCGAAGACGCCGTACGCCCGTGACACCTCGCCGTGCGGCCAGAAGTCCGAGAGGAGCGGGTACTCCAGGCCCTCCTGCTCGGCGAAGACACGCAGGGTGTGGATCGAGTCGTTGGAGACGGCGAGCAGCTGCGTGTCGTCGTTCTCGAACCGCGGCAGCTCGTCACGGAGCGCGCAGAGTTCGCCCGTGCACACTCCGGTGAAGGCGAACGGGTAGAAGAGCAGCACCACGTTCTTCTCGTCGCGGAAGTCCGAGAGCATCACGGTGCGTCCGTGGTTGTCCTTCAGTTCGAAATCCGGAGCCGGCGTGCCTACTTCGATCGCCATGAATACGCGTCCCTTCGCAAACGTCACCACGTGCCCGGCCCGATCCGTCCGGGTGCCACCCACCCTACGCAGCACTCGCCGCAGGGCCCGGGCAGGATCCCTGCGGACGTGCGAAGACCCCCGGCGGCGCGGTGCCGTCAGGGGCCCTCGGTGATGCGAATCGTTCAGCGCTTGGCCTTGGCCCCCTTGGGAGTGACCAGACGGCTGCCCGTCCAGTCCTTGCCCGCACTGATGCTCTTGGTCTGGGCGAGACCAGCTGTCTGGGCAGCCTCGTTGATGTCGCTCGGCTCGACGTATCCGTCGCGGCCGGTCTTGGGCGTCAGCAGCCAGACCGCCCCACCGTCCTCGATCAGACCAATGGCATCCACCAGCGCGTCCGTAAGGTCGCCGTCCTCGTCGCGGAACCAGAGCAGGACGACGTCAGCGACGTCGTCGTAGTCCTCGTCGACGAGTTCCTGGCCGATTGTGGCCTCAATGCCCTCACGGAGCTCCTGCTCGACGTCGTCGTCGTAGCCGATCTCCTGGACCACCTGTCCGGGCTCGAACCCAAGCCTTGCGGCCGTGTTGGTCCGTTCCTCCGCGTGGTCCGCGGTCGCGCTCACGGGTTGCCTCCTGATCATGTTTCGGAAAATGCTTCAGCCACGCGCGTGCGCGGGGCGTTGGCCGTAGTCCACACGGGCTCGGCGAATCGCGCAAGTACCCGGTGTCCGAGACCGCCTATACGGTGACGTTCCCTGCCACGTCGCCGCAAGCTCCGGCACGTCTCCTACGGGGGCCCGGAACGGGGTCCGGACCCTTTACGGTCCTTCCTCAGCTTATGCCGTTTCGGTCCGCCATTCGGAGTCGAACAGCCTTTGGGAACGCTTGGCCGGGTTGGGCGTATGGTTGCGGTTTGGGCCGGAGCGCCGTCACGCTGCTGTTGTCCTTGCCCGGATCGGGCGGCCGGGAACCACATGGTTACCGCTCAGTAGAGATGACGTCGAAGGCCTCGCGGTACACGATGGAGGCGGCGTACAGCAGCCTCCCGGGGGCCAGGCCCCCCGAAAAACAGGCCCCAAGGGCATCACCCACCAGCGAAGGAACAGCGTGGCTTCCGGATCCGATCGCACCCCGATCATCATTGGCGGCCTTCCCAGCCAGGTCCCGGACTTCGACCCGGAAGAGACCCAGGAATGGCTCGACTCCCTCGATGCCGCCGTGGACGAGCGGGGCCGTGAGCGGGCCCGCTACCTGATGCTCCGGCTCATCGAGCGCGCGCGGGAGAAGCGCGTCGCCGTGCCGGAGATGCGCAGCACGGACTACGTGAACACGATCGCCACGAAGGACGAGCCGTTCTTCCCCGGCGACGAGGAGATCGAGCGCAAGATCCTCAACGCGACCCGGTGGAACGCGGCGGTGATGGTCTCCCGCGCCCAGCGTCCCGGGATCGGCGTCGGCGGCCACATCGCCACCTTCGCGTCCTCCGCCTCGCTGTACGACGTGGGCTTCAACCACTTCTTCCGCGGCAAGGACGACGGCCGCGGCGGCGACCAGATCTTCTTCCAGGGCCACGCGTCCCCGGGCATCTACGCCCGCGCCTTCCTGCTCGACCGGCTGAGCGAGGCGCAGCTCGACGGCTTCCGGCAGGAGAAGTCCAAGGCGCCCCATGCTCTGTCCAGCTATCCGCACCCGCGGTCGATGCCGGACTTCTGGGAGTTCCCGACGGTGTCGATGGGCCTGGGCCCGCTCGGCGCGATCTACCAGGCGCGGATGAACCGCTACATGGAGGCGCGCGGCATCGCCGACACCTCCGATTCCCACGTCTGGGCCTACCTCGGCGACGGGGAGATGGACGAGCCCGAGTCGCTCGGCCAGCTTTCCATCGCCGCGCGTGAGGGCCTGGACAACCTCACCTTCGTCGTCAACTGCAACCTGCAGCGCCTCGACGGCCCGGTGCGGGGGAACGGCAAGATCATCCAGGAGCTGGAGTCGCAGTTCCGCGGCGCCGGCTGGAACGTGATCAAGCTCGTCTGGGACCGCACCTGGGACCCGCTGCTCGCGCAGGACCGCACGGGCATCCTGGTGAACAAGCTGAACACCACCCCGGACGGCCAGTTCCAGACGTACGCGACCGAGACCGGCGCGTACATCCGCGAGCACTTCTTCGGTGACGACCCGCGGTTGCGCGACATGGTCAAGGACATGTCCGACCAGCAGATCCTGCACCTGGGCCGCGGCGGGCACGACCACCGCAAGGTCTACGCGGCGTACGCGGCGGCCAAGGCCCACAAGGGCCAGCCGACCGTGATCCTGGCGCAGACGGTCAAGGGCTGGACCCTCGGCCCGAACTTCGAGGGCCGCAACGCCACGCACCAGATGAAGAAGCTGACGGCCGAGGACCTCAAGCGTTTCCGGGACCGGCTGCACCTCCCCATCTCCGACGACCGGCTGGAGGACGGCAACCCGCCGTACTACCACCCGGGGCGCGACTCGGAGGAGATCCAGTACATGCACGACCGGCGGCGGCGTCTGGGCGGTTACGTCCCGACGCGCGTCGTGCGGGCGAAGCCCCTGCCACTGCCGGACGAGAAGGCGTACGCGACCGCGAAGAAGGGGTCTGGGCAGCAGTCGATCGCCACCACGATGGCGTTCGTCCGCGTCCTGAAGGACCTCATGCGGGACAAGGAGATCGGCAAGCGCTTCGTGCTGATCGCGCCCGACGAGTACCGCACGTTCGGCATGGACGCGTTCTTCCCGAGTGCGAAGATCTACAACCCGCTGGGGCAGCAGTACGAGTCGGTGGACCGTGAGCTGCTGCTCGCGTACAAGGAGTCGCCGACCGGGCAGATGCTGCACGACGGCATCTCCGAGGCGGGCTGCACGGCGTCGCTGATCGCCGCGGGTTCCGCGTACGCCACGCACGGCGAGCCGCTGATCCCGGTGTACGTCTTCTACTCGATGTTCGGTTTCCAGCGCACCGGCGACCAGTTCTGGCAGATGGCCGACCAGCTCGCCCGCGGCTTCGTCCTGGGGGCGACCGCCGGCCGCACGACGCTGACCGGTGAGGGCCTCCAGCACGCGGACGGCCACTCGCAGCTGCTCGCCTCCACGAACCCGGGCTGCGTCGCCTACGACCCGGCGTTCGGCTACGAGATCGCGCACATCGTCAAGGACGGTCTGCGCAGGATGTACGGCGGGACCCCCGAGGAGAACGAGGACGTCTTCTACTACCTCACCGTCTACAACGAGCCGATCCAGCATCCGGCCGAGCCCGCCGACGTGGACGTGGAGGGCATCCTCGCGGGTGTCCACCGCTACCGCAGCGGTGAGAAGGGCAGCATCCCGGCCCAGATCATGGCGTCCGGCGTGGCGGTCCCGTGGGCGGTCGAGGCGCAGCGGATCCTCGCCGACGAGTGGGACGTGAAGGCGGACGTCTGGTCGGCGACCTCCTGGAACGAGCTGCGCCGCGAGGCCGTGGAGGTGGAGCGGTACAACCTGCTCCACCCGGAGGAGGAGCAGCGCGTTCCGTACGTGACGCGGAAGCTCTCCGGGTCCGAGGGCCCGTTCGTGGCGGTCTCGGACTGGATGCGTGCGGTGCCCGACCAGATCGCGCGCTGGGTGCCCGGCGCGTACCAGTCGCTGGGCGCGGACGGCTTCGGCTTCGCCGACACCCGGGGTGCGGCCCGCCGCTTCTTCCACATCGACGCGCAGTCGATCGTGCTCGCGGTCCTCACGGAGCTGGCCAAGCAGGGCAGGATCGACCGTTCGGCGCTGAAGACGGCCGTCGACCGGTACGCGCTCCTGGACGTGGCCGCGGCCGACCCGGGCGCGGCCGGGGGCGACGCGTAACGACGCGGTACTCCCACTGGGGCGTGTTTCGAAAGTAGCGTCGTCTGCCCGCAGGGCAGGCCCGGCGGCGTTTGGTGCGTGCGATCGCAAGGCGGAGGGTCGCCCCGATACTGGTGTATCGGGGTGATCCCGACAACGCGGCGAGTGCGCGTGCCAGGCGTCGCCGGGCAGACGGGACTTTCGAAACACGCCCTGCGGGCGGCGGGCCGTACCGGTCCCGCCGCCCTTCGGCGTCTCCCGCGGCCCTCTCCGGCCCGCTCAGCTCTCCCAGATCTTGAAGGCGCGCACCGTGTACGGGGACCGCGGCACCCAGGTACCGCCGCCCGGGTACGTCTCGAACTCGCCGGTCTCCGCGCATTCGGCGGACTGGAAGGTGGTGACGGGGCGGCCGGTGCGGTTGACGACGGCCTGGGCGGTGGTGCCGGAGGCGAGGGGCACGCAGCTCTCGATGTCGACGGTGGAGAGTTCGTGGGTCTGGGCCGCCCCCGTGAAGTCGGGCTCCGCCCAGAGGCAGAGCTGCCCGGATCCGCACGGCGCGAGCCCGGCGGGGGTGGCGTGCGGGGCGCTGCGGGAGCGCTCCTGCCCGGTGGCGGGCCGGTGAGCCTCCGGCGCGGTGCCGGCCAGGGCGGTGGCCGGGACGAGTGCGGTGGCTGCCAGTGTGGCGGCGAGAACGGTCGTACGCATGGTGGATCTACCCCCGTGGTCGAGTGCTTCGATGTCCGCACTGTGACCTGCGTACAGGGGGGCGGGGAAGGGGCGGGCCGGCGGACCACCCTGATAGGCGACTGCCCCGCCGGTGCTGTCCGGCGGGGCTGTCGGGTGCGTCGTGTTGACGCTGTGGCGGCGTGATGCGCCGGGCGTGCGCCGGGGCGCACTTTCCGGGACGCGGGGGGTCAGATGTGTCCCGCCCCCATGCCGGCCTCGGCGTTCGCCCCCCGCTTGGTGAGCGTGGCGACCAGGGCCGCGGCCACCGCGACGATTCCGGCGACCATGAAGGCGGAGCTCATGCCCGACACGAACGTGTCATGGGCGACACCCGCGATCTTCGCCGCGACCTCCGGCGGGGTGCCGGGCGCGACCGGCGGCATGCCGACCTTGATGGCGGAGGACGCCTGGTCCAGCTGCGCCGCGTCGACCGGCGGGAGCTGCGCGGCCTTCCAGTTGTCGTCGAGCTTCGCGTCGACCTGGGCGGCCATGACGGCGCCCAGGACGGCCGTACCGAGGCTGCCGCCGACCTGCATGGCGGCCTGCTGGAGCCCGCCCGCGACACCGGAGAGCTCCATCGGGGCGTTGCCCACGATGACCTCGGTGGCGCCGACCATGACCGGCGCGAGGCCGAAGCCGAGCAGTGCGAACCAGAGCGACATGGTGAGCGTGCCCGTGCCGATGGTCAGCTGCGACATGCCGAACATGGCGACCGCGACGGACACCATGCCACCGACCAGCGGCACCCGCGGACCGAACCGGGTGATCGCGACTCCCGCGAGCGGCGAGCCGACGATCATCATCCCGGTGAGCGGGAGCAGGTGCAGACCGCTGTCGACCGGGCTCATGCCGTGCACGTTCTGCAGGTAGAAGGTGACGAAGAACAGGCCTCCCATGAAGGCGAAGGCCATCAGCACCATCAGGACCACACCGGCCGAGAGCGGCACGGAGCGGAACATCGCCAGCGGGATCAGCGGTTCGCGGACGTTCTTCTGGGAGAGCGCGAACACGAAGAAGAGGACCAGGGCGCCACCGAGGAAGCCGAGGGTCTTGGGGTCGCCCCAGCCCCACTCGGATCCCTTGATCAGCGACCAGATCAGGCAGAACATCGCCTGCGACAGCAGCACGATGCCGCCGATGTCGAAGGACCTGGGCGCGTTCTCGGCGCGGTGGTCCTTGAGGATCACCAGGCCGAAGACGAGGGCGATCACACCGACCGGCACGTTGATGAAGAAGACGGACTGCCAGCTGACGTGCTCGACGAGCACGCCGCCGAGGATGGGACCGCCCGCGGTCGACGCGCCGATCACCATGCCCCAGATGCCGATGGCCATGTTCAGCTTCTCGGCGGGGAAGGTGGCGCGCAGCAGGCCGAGCGCCGCGGGCATCAGCAGGGCGCCGAAGAGGCCCTGGAGCACCCGGAAGGCGATCACCAGGGAGACGCTGCCGGAGAGGCCGATGGCCGCCGAGGCCGCGGCGAACCCCGCGATGCCTATGAGGAAGGTCTGGCGGTGTCCGAAGCGGTCACCGAGCTTGCCCGCGGTGATCAGGGAGACCGCGAGGGCCAGCATGTAGCCGTTGGTGATCCACTGGACGTCGGCGAGCGAGGCCTTGAGGTCCTGCTGGATGGCGGGGTTGGCGATGGCGACGATCGTGCCGTCGAGCGCCACCATCATCACGCCGATGGCGACGGCGAACAGCGTCAGCCAGGGGTGGCCGCGCAGTCCTTTCACCGGTGCGGGAACGAGAGTGTCTTCGGGCTCCCGCGGCGCCTTCTCGACAGTGGTCTGACTAGTCATGCGCAGGAGATTAGTGTCAGCCACTGACAGTTAACAAACCAATTCACATGACAGTAACTGTCACGTAGCTCACAGGTAGGCTGAGCCGGTCAAAGCGGCGGAAAGAGGTCCGGTTCGTGACGCGCAGGCAGAATTCCGGGGTGCTCCCCTGCGGGGCCCCGGCCGGATTGCGTGAACGCAGGAAGCAGCGCACACGCGAGGCCCTGCTGCACGCCGCTCTCGACCTCTTCGCCGCCCAGGGGTACGAGCGGACCACGGTCGACGAGATCGTCGAGGCCGTCGAGGTCTCCCAGCGCACCTTCTTCCGCTACTTCGCGAACAAGGAAGCCGTCGCCTTCGCCGTCCAGGAGTCGGTGGAGACGCGCTTTCTCACGGAGCTGCGTCAACGCCCCGCCGCCGAACCCCCTTTCGAGGCCATGCGCCGGGCCGCGCTGCACGCGTGGGACAGTATGGCGGAGGCCGCCGCGGGGGACGTCACGGGCGAACTCCAGGCGCGCACCTACCGGATGATCGAATCGACGCCCGCACTACTCGCCGCCCATCTGCGGCGCAGCATCGATCTCGAGTCCCAGGTCGCCCAGGTGATCGCGGAGCGTGAGGGGCTGGACCCGGAGACCGACCCGCGCCCCAGGGTGGCGGTGGCCGCGTTCTCGGGTGTGATGCGGCTGGCCGGCCAGCTCTGGGGCCGACGCCAGGACGCCGGTGTCGACGCACTCCGCCAGCTGACCGAATACCACCTGGACCATCTCGGACCTGCACTGTCGGGCAACTGGCGCGCCGCTTAGGCGAACCGCACAACTGTGCCGTACGCCTCACTGTGCCGCCATGGCCGAACTCACAGCGCCGCGGCCTCTGTCGGGTGCCGGGGCGGATTCCGGCAGCCGGACCGGACATCGGCACCGCTCACCGTGAGAGCGGGGTGCACGCAGCGTGAAAAACGGACGGCCGATTCCCTGCGGACGGGTGATCCGCGTCACCCCTGCGACGACCGCTCGTGGGCGTCTCCTAGGGTGGGGCGCAGTGACTTCCTTCGACTCCTCCCCCACGCTCACCGCATGGCGCGCTGTGCTCGCCATCGCGGTCGTGTTCGTGATGCTGGCGACCACCGGGTGGACCGCCGTGCGTCATCAGCACTCCGCCGGACCGCGCGAGGCCGCGCTCGCCTCCTGGGCGAAGGACCGGATAGCCGGTCACGCCCTCCCGGACGCGGACGCTCCCGCCGCCCGGCTCGCGCACTTCTTCGCGACGCTGACGGCGGGCCAGCAGGTCGCACTCACCGACAAGTACCCGTTGGTGGTGGGCAATCTGAACGGCGTCCCCGTGACACTGCGCTACCGGGCCAACCGGGAGGCGCTCCGGCGGGCGAAGTCGGAGGAGCTCGCACGGACCAGGGACGCGAGACTCTCCCCCGACGGCCGCGACGAAGCCCTTCGACGGGTGGAACGCTTCGGCTCGCTACTCGCCGGTGACCGGCAGATCCTCTCCTTCGACCCGGCCGGCCGGGGCCACGCGGCCGAGGTCTTCGGTGACCTGGACCGGGCCGAACGGGTCTCGGTCGTCGTCCCCGGCGTCGACACGAGTCTGCTGACCCTGGAACGCACCGGCAGCAAGACGAACGCGGCGCCCGTCGGCATGGCGCGGTCCCTGTACGGGGCCGAACGCTCCGCCCGCCCCGGTGCCCGCACCGCGGTCATCGCGTGGGCGGACTACACGGCACCCGCCGGCCTCGGGATGGACGCCGCGCTGGGCAGGCTCGCGGCGGTCGGGGCGGGGCGGCTCAACGCGCTCGTGGGCGCGCTGCCCGGCACGTCGGCGGTCACGCTGTTCTGCCACAGTTACGGCTCCGTGCTGTGCGGCCTCGCCGCGCGTGACCTGCCTTCCCGGGTCTCCGACATCGCGGTCGCGGGAAGCCCCGGGATGCGGGCCGCCAGCGTGGGCGCCCTGCACACCCGGGCCCGGGTGTGGGCGATGCGCGACGGCGACGACTGGATCCAGGACGTGCCGAACATGGCGGTCGGCGGGCTCGGCCACGGCGCCGATCCGGTCGACCCGGGGTTCGGCGCGCGCATCCTGTCGGCGAGCGGGGCGATGGGGCACAGCGGCTATTTCGAGCCGGGAACCCGCAGTCTCAGCAACTTCGCGGCCATCGGCGTGGGAGCGTACGACTCGGTCAGCTGTGCGAGCACCGACCAGGCGTGCCACCGCGAGATCTCCGGCGAGCCGGCGGTCGGACTGGCGTAGGGAGAGGCCGACGCGCGTAGAGAACGCCGAACAGCCGTGCCGGGATTGCCGGTGACCGAGGGGGGACGTGTGGGCCCGTGCCGCATACGATGAGGCACATGGGTGATGTGCTGGTCGGAAATCAAGCCACCTGGGAGTTCGACGCCGACTCCGTGCTCATCCGCTTCGAACGGGGGATCCGTACGCCCAGGCTCTTCCAGAGCCTGCGTGAACGCCGTATACCGTACGCGGCGCTGTCGTCGGTGACGCTGACCCCGGGCAAGCGGGACACGGTGGTCCTGCGCGCGGTGCCGAGACCGGGCGCCGATCCGCTGCTGGAGGCCGCGGCGGGCCAGCTCAAGGAGAGCTGCGACCCGTACCGCCTGGTGCTGCCCGCCGAACGCGAAACGCTCGCCGAGTACTACGCGGAAGAGCTGCGCGCCCTGCTCGAACCCGATGCCTCCCTGCCCGCCGACCGGTTCCTGGTCACGGCCCCCGACGCGCCGATGCAGTTCAAGGCGTACGACGGCCGGGCCGCCTTCGACGGGGCCCGGGTCTCCTTCCGGTGGTTCTGGACGGGTGCGTCCAGCGCCAAGTGGAAGGCGGGCGACCAGACGTTCCCGGTGGCGGAGCTCGGGGGGGTCGAGTGGCGTTCTCCCGAGGCGTTCGAGGGCTATCTGCGTCTCGTACCGCGTTCGGCGGCCTCGGAGCGCGGCCCGGACGGCCTGGGCGCGCCCGGGGCGGACGCGGCGCGTACCGGCCCGGCCGCGCGGCCCGCCCAGGCGGACCAGGACCCGGCCGCCGTCGTGTTCGGCCTGGGGTACGGGCCGGTGCACGAGTCACTGCCCTTCGCCGCCGCCGTGCTGGAGGCCGTACGCAGGACCCAGCCGGCTCCGGTCCTGGCGGCGCCCGTCGCCGTGGGTGCGCAGCGGCCGCATCCGGCGGACATCGCCGAGCGCATACGGCACCTCGGCGATCTGCACGAGGCCGGTCTGGTGACGGACGACGAGTACAGCGCGAAGAAGGCCCAGCTGCTCGCGGAGCTGTAGGCGGCACCCCGCCGCCGCAGGCGCCCGCCCGAAGTCCGGGCCGGCCTGCCACCCCCTACCCCGGTACGGCGCGCGAGCCCGTGATCGACCCCTCGGTATGACGCCGGGCACGGGGTCCCCCGCCTACCCTGACCCGATCATGGCCACCACTCCTGCCGGGCCCCCGCCGCCCGCCGACGGTCTGCTGAGCGCCGCCCACCGCAATCTGCGCGAGCTCGCCCACGGGTTGTCCCACGCGTCCCATCCGCCGACCCCGCTGTTCGCCGACTCCCCGAGGCGCTGGCTGCGGCTGCTGCCCTACGTGGCCGTCGTCGCCCTCACCGCCACCCTGCTCCCCGTCACCATCGATGTGCTGACCGGCGACTACGGGGTGTCCGGCGGGATCGCCGGGGCGCTGGCCGTCGGGCAGGCCGCGCCGCTGCTGATGCTGGCCCACCGGCCGCTGCAGACCTGGTGGATCGTCTTCGCCGCCGATGTCCTGGGCGCCCTGCTGGTCCAGCCCGAGCGGCAGGACGCCGTCTGGCCATGGCCCCCACCGGTCATCATCGGCTATCTCTTCGTGCTGCTGGCCCTCGGCCTGCGCGAGCGCAGGCGCACCCTGGTCGGGGTGTGGCTGGTGACGGGCGTGGCCGGGCAGCTGCTGCACCTCCTCGTACCGTCGCGGGCCGGCGGTGGCGCGCTCCTGATGTCCGTCCTCGGAGCGGTGGTGCTGGTGATCGGGGCCGCCCTACGGGAACGCAGCGAGGCCCGGCGGCTGCTCGTCGAGCAGGAGACGATCAGTGAGGCGGAGCGTGCGCAGCGGACGCTGCTGGAGGAGCGCACCCGGATCGCCCGTGAGCTGCACGACGTGGTCGCGCACCACATGTCGGTGATCACCGTGCAGGCCGACTCGGCTCCGTACCGGCTCGACGGGCTCTCCGAAGAGGCGCGGGCGGAGTTCGCGTCGATCGCGGCCGGGGCCCGGGAGTCGCTGGCCGAGATGCGCCGGTTGCTGTCGGTGCTGCGCAGTGACGGCAGCCCGGGGGAACTGGCCCCGCAGCCCGGTCTCGGCCGGCTGCAGCAGCTGGTGGAGGCGACGGTGCGGGCCGGGCTCCCGGCGGAGCTGTCGCTGGCGGCGGCCGTACGGGAGGCGGTGGAGCGGGGCGGTGTGCCGCAGGCGGTGGACCTGTCGGCGTACCGCATCGTGCAGGAGGCGCTGGCCAATGTCGTGCGGCACGCGCCGGGTGCGCGGACCCGGGTGTCCGTCACGGCGCGGGACGGTCATCTGACGGTGCTGGTCGTCAACGACGAGGCGCAGGAGCCGAGTTCACTGGTGGAGGTGTCGGGTACGGGGCACGGGCTGGTCGGCATGCGGGAACGCGTACGGTTGACCGGCGGCACGCTCGACACCGGCCCCCTGCCGGACGGGGGCTTCCGGGTGGCCGCGCGGCTCCCGCTGCCGCCGGACCAGCCGCCCCCGGCATCCGTGAACCCGGAGGACCCGTGACCATCCGCGTGATCATCGTCGACGACCAGGCCATGGTGCGGGCCGGATTCGCCGCGCTGCTGGCGGCGCAGAGCGACATCGACGTGGTGGGCGAGGCCCCGGACGGGCGCCGGGGTGTCGAGGTCAGCAGGACGGTGCATCCGGATGTCGTCCTGATGGATGTCCGGATGCCGGAGATGGACGGCCTGGCCGCCGCCCGCGAGCTGCTGAGTCCGGCGGTGGGGGTGGTCCACCGGCCGAAGGTGCTGATGCTCACCACGTTCGACGTCGACGACTACGTGTACGAGGCGCTGCGCGCCGGGGCGTCCGGGTTCCTCCTGAAGGACGCCCCGCCGGCGGATCTGATCGCGGCGGTGCGCGTCGTGGCGGCGGGGGACGCGTTGCTCGCGCCGTCCGTGACGCGGCGGCTCATCGCGGACTTCGCGCGTCAGCGGCCGGCCCCGCCGTCCGGCGGACCGGCCCTGCGGCTCAACGGCCTGACGCCGCGTGAGACCGAGGTCCTGGAGCTGATCGCCCGGGGCCTGTCGAACCAGGAGATCGCGGCGCGGCTGGTGCTGGCCGAGCAGACGGTGAAGACGCACATCGGCAGGGTGCTGGCCAAGCTCGGGCTGCGTGACCGCGCGCAGGCTGTGATCTTCGCGTACGAGTCGGGGCTGGTGGCCCCGGGCGAAGCGTAGGCCGCGCCCGCACCCGGCCATGAGACCGTCCCACCACACCCGCGCCCCGCCACGCGAGGCCGTCCCACCGCACCCCGACCCGCCGGACCCTCCGGACACCCCGCGCCTCTGCACGCGGCCACCCGTCCCACCGCCTCCGCGCCCCTGCGCGCGAGCCCTTCGAGGCACCCGCGCCCCGACACCGGGCACTCCCGCCACGCTCCGCGCCCGACGCGCGAGCCCGTCCCACCATCCCCGCCCCCGGACACCCGGAACCCTCTCACCGCCCTCCCGTTGCCCCGTACCCCCCGGCGCTTCGCAGCTCGTCCCCCCGCTGCACCAGCTGCCACCCGGTGCGCTGTGGGGCTGTCCCCCCGTACACCCCCTACCCCGGTATCAACGGACGCTTGGCTCCGCGGGGTGACGCCCTGCCACCCGCCATCCTCCTACCTTCCTCCCGCGCACACCGGCCGGTGTGCGCACGCCGTACGGGGAGGACACGATGCGCCGATTCGCGAGGACGCTGGCCGGGTTCGCACTGGCTGCCGCAGTGGTGGCGGGGACGGCCGGCTGGGCGTCCGGGGACACCCAGCGGGCGGTGACGGGGCCACCGCCCGGCAGCGCCGCCTGGCGTGCCGACGGGATGCTGGGCAGGGCTCTGCCCGACCCGGGCCGCGCGACACCGGCGCAGGTGGACCGGTTCTTCAGGGAGTTGAGCGCCGATCAGCGGCAATCGCTGCTGGAGCGGCACCCGTCGGTGGTCGGCAATCTGGACGGTGTGCCGCTGGAGCTCCGCTACCGCGCCAACTCCTTCGCGCTGCGGGCCTCCACGGATTTCCGGTATGCCCGTCTTGCCGCCTCCGGACGGCAGATCCTCGCGTTCGACCCGCGAGGGCGCGGCCAGGTCGCCGAGGTGTTCGGGGACCTCCGCTCCGCGCGGCACGTGTCCGTGGTGGTGCCCGGCTCGGACATCGACGCGGGAACCTTCGACCGGCGTGGTGGTGACGTGTACGGCACTCCGGCGGGCATGGCGCGGTCGCTGTACGCGGGGACGGGCCCGGGCAACGCCGTGATCGCGTGGGCCGGTTACACCACACCGGTGGGCCTCGGCCTGGACGCGGCGACCGGTGGTCTCGCCGAGGCGGGGGCGAAGCGGCTGACCCGGTTCACCGCCGGGCTGGCGGCCGACGGGCTCCCGGCGCCGGCCGTGTTCTGCCACAGCTACGGCTCGGTGGTGTGCGGGCTCGCGGCCTCCGGGCTCGGCGCCACGGACCTGGTGGTGCTCGGCTCTCCCGGGATGCGCGCCGACGACGTGACCGATCTGCACACCCGGGCCCGCGTCTGGGCGGCCAAGGACGACACCGACTGGATCGACGACGTACCGCATGTGGAGGTGGCGGGTCTGGGGCACGGCGCCGACCCGGCCGACGAGGAGTTCGGGGCGCGCCGGGTGCCCGCGGAGGACGCCGAGGGCCACACCGGGTACTTCGTTCCCGGCACGGACTCGCTCCGCGCCTTCGCCGCCATCGCCGAGGGGGTCTCCCGATGAGCGTGCGCCGGTTGGTCTCCCGCATCGACGCGGGCACCCCCGCCCACCGCGACCGCGCGGTCGACGGGCTGCGCGCCCTCGCCCTGATGGCCGTCCCGGCCGGTCACTGGCTGCTCGGCGGCTTCCACCTGGACGGTGCGGGCGCCCTGCACAACGCCAGCCCGCTCTCCACCTTCGCCGTGTTCTCCCCGGTGAGCTGGGTGCTCCAGATGCTGGGGATCTTCTTCCTGGTCGGCGGGTACGCCTCCGTCCTGTCCTACCACCGCAGGCCGTCCACCACCGGTGCCTGGCTGCGCGGCCGGATGGTCCGCCTGGGCAGGCCGGTGCTCGGCGTGACCGCCGTGTGGGCGCTGATGATCCCGGTGCTGTACGCGGCCGGCGTGCCCGGCGACACCCTGCGTACGGGGGCGAAGCTGGTGATCCAGCCGCTCTGGTTCGTCGGGGTGTACGCCGTGGTCACGGCCCTCACGCCCTGGTGCGTGCGGCAGGCCCGGCGGCTCGGCGGCTGGGCGGCGGCACCACTGATCGGCTCGGTCGCCGCGGTGGACTTCCTGCGCTACGGCCCGTACGCGGAGGCCGTGCCGTCGTGGATCGGGGTGCTGAACATCCTTCCGGGCTGGCTCTTCGCTTATCAACTCGGGGTCAGCTGGGGCGAAGGGCGCCTCTCCCGGCGCGGTGCGCGCGTACTGCTCGTCGGCGGCACGGTCCTGTTCGCCGTGCTGCTGCTCGTCCTGCACTACCCGGCGTCGATGGTCGGCGTACCCGGCGAGGCACGGACCAATTCGCACCCGCCGTCGCTGCTGGTCCTCGCGCTGGCCTCGGCGCAGAGCGGTGCGGCGGTCCTGCTGCACGGCCGGATCGGCCGCGCACTGCGCCGCCCCGCGCTGTGGGCCCCGGTGGTGGTGGTCAACCTGTCGGCGATGACGATCCTGTGCTGGCACCAGACGGCGATGCTGGCCGCGGCCGTGCCGGCGTCCTTCGCCGGGGCGGTGCCCGGGCTGACGACGCGTCCGGACTCGGCCGGCTGGATCCTGGCCCGGCTGTTGTGGATGCCGCTCTTCGCCGCCCTGTTGGCGCTGATCTCCCGGTACGCCCGCCGGTTCGAGGCACCGTGGGAGAAGGGCAGCCGTGCCGGGACCGCCCGCCGGGCCGCGGCCGGGCTGCTCGCGGCGGGGTTCGCGGTCTTCGCGCTCCGGCCGGCCTGAGCGCGCGGAACCGCGCCCACCGGCCCGGACCGTGTTCCGGACGTCCCGTCCGCCCGGCGGCGGCCGGCCTGCTCTTCGGCCAGTCGGCCCCACGTTCGGGACGCCCTACCCCCGTCCGTGGACGAGGCCGGATTCCCAGGCCCAGGCGGCGATCTCGACGCGGTTGCGAGCGGACAGCTTGGTCTGCACGTTGCCGAGGTGGGTCTTCACCGTGCCCACCGAGATGGTCAGTTCGGTGGCGATCTCGGCGTTGGTCAGTCCTCTGGCCACCAGACGCACCAGGTCCTCCTCCCGGGCGGAGAGCGCCGTGTGCGGCCTCCGCGGGGCGGGCCCGGCGCTGTGGAGGTGCCGCAGCAGCCGGACGGTGATGGCCGGGCTCACCAGCGCCTCACCGGAGGCGGCCGCCCTGATGGCCTCGACCAGCAGGGCCGGGCCGGAGTCCTTGAGCAGGAAGCCGGAGGCGCCCTCGCCCAGTGCGCGCTGGACGTACTCGTCGTCGTCGAACGTCGTGACCACCACGACCTTCGGCGGGTTCACGGTGCCGGGCCGCGTCAGCCTGCGCAGCGCCTCCAGCCCGTCCATACGGGGCATGCGGATGTCCATCAGCACCACGTCGGGCCGGTGGCGCTCCGCCAGCTCCACGGCGTGCACCCCGTCCGGGGCCTCGGCGACGACCTCGATGTCGTCCTCCGCGGCGAGGATCATCGCGAACCCCGCACGGACCATGGCCTGGTCGTCGGCGATCAGCACCCGGATCGTCATGAGACCGCCATCCCTGCCGTCACCGGGAGCGTCGCCTCCACGGCCCAGCCGCCGGCCGTCACCGGGCCCGCCTGTACGCTTCCGCCGATCAGCCCCACCCGCTCGGACAGCCCCTTCAGTCCGAAGCCGCCCTGCGAGACATGGCGCGGTCGTCCGTCGTCACCGACCCGCAGGGTCACCCGGTCTCCCGAACGCTCCACACGCACCCGCACCTCGGTGCACCCCTGGGCGTGTTTGCGTACGTTCGTGAGGGCCTCCATCACCACCCGGTGCGCGGTGGTGGTCACCTCCACCGGCAGGTCGTCGAAGGCGCCTTCCACGTCGAGCCGGGCCCGGGCGCCGCCGACGGCCGAGAACTCCTCGACGAGCGACCGCACTTCCCCGATGCCCGCCAACGGCGTCAGCGCCACTTCGCCGTCGGCGTCACGCAGCATCCCCACCATGTGCCGCATCGACGTCAGCGCCTCGGAGCCCGCCTGCTCGATCCGCTCCAGCGCGGGCGGCACCAGTTCGGGCCGCCGGCCCACGATCGCCTGGGCGCCCTGCGCCTGCACGACAATGCCGGTCACATGGTGGGCGACGAAGTCGTGCAGGTCCCTGGCGAACTCGGCCCGCTGCTCCAGCCGGAGCGCCGCCGCCTGCCGCCGCCGGTCTACCAGGAGCAGTCGCATCCCCAGGCCGGCGCCCAACGCCGTGACCGCCACCAGGGCGAAGATCAGCGCCATGATCGTGGTGGACTGCCTCATCGAGATCGACACCGGCCGCAGCACGATCGCCAGGAACAGCACGGGGACGGCCACTGCCGCCCACGACGGCTTCCCGCGGCGGGCCGTGACCAGCAGGAGCCACACCAGCGCGGCCGGTTCGGCGAATCCCAGGGCCTGAGAGCCGACCGACAACTCCAGGTGCAGCGCCGCGGAGAGGCACAGCGACACGACCGCGAGTGCGCTGCCGGCCGCTGGCAGCGCCCGGCTGCCGAGCCGGGACGAGGCCCCGGCGAGAGCGATGCCCAGCAGGGCGCCACCCAGCTTGGCGGGGCCCAGCGCGGAGGGGCCGTCGTCCAGGATCCGGTAGGAGTCGCCGCCCACCCAGTCGAGCACGACGAGGGTGGCCAGGCACCCGACGAGCAGCAGCCGGACCGTGACGGGCAGCAGGTGCGGACGTCCGATTCCCCGTGTGGCCCCGGCCACCGTGTGCGCCGCCTTCGACATTCCTCTCACCCTCCTCCCGCCGACCGGCCGAAAGTCGGAGCCGGCCGCCCATGATCTGTCTTTCGCCCGATCCGCCGCGGGGGCGCGGCGCAGAAGAGTGGTCTTCACCGGGCGGCGTTCGCCGTTCATCACCCGAGGAGCATGTCATGATCACGGCCGACTTCAGCTCGCTGGGGAACCCCCCGGAGGTGCTGCCGCCCTGGTCCGGGTCCGGCTTCCGCCTCGGGATCCCGGTACGTCGGTCACGTACGCCGCGGTGCCCGGCCGCCACGCGTCGTCGGGGCCCGCAGGGCCGGCGTGGACCCGTCCGACCGCCCTCTCCGGCGACGCCGGCCGACGGCAGAGCGGCAGTGAGCCGCCCCCGGAGGCCGTGAAGCCCCTCCGGAAGCGCGCTGCCCGTCCGACCCCCCAGGCGGCCCTCCCGACCGGCCGGCCGCACGAGGCCGCCCTCCCCCCACGCACACGGCCGCCCCCTCCACACGCACAGGAGCCACCCATGGATCACGTAGAGATGCACCCCGGAAGCGGGGAGGGGTTCACGCCCTCCTCAGGTGAGTCGGCGATCGAGGCCCGAGGGCTCGGTAAGAAGTACCGGCGTGGCTGGGCCTTGCAGGACGTTTCCTTCCGGCTGCCCGCGGGGCGGGTATGCGGCCTCGTCGGCCCCAACGGCGCGGGCAAGAGCACCCTGATGGGTCTGGCCACCCACATGATCCGGCCCACGACCGGCGCCCTGCGGGTGTTCGGTGCGGCTCCGGGGTCGACGGAGGCCGTCCTGCGCACCGCGTTCCTGACCCAGGAGAAGCCGTTGTTCCGGCGCTTCACCGTGGCCGAGACCCTGCGGCTTGGTCACGAGTTCAACCCCCGCTGGGACCAGGAAGTCGCCGAAGGCATCGTCCACGCCGGTCAGGTGCCGATGGGGGCGAAGATCGGAACCCTGTCCGGCGGACAGCGCACCCGCGTCGCCTTCGCCCTGGCCTTCGGGAAACGCCCCGACCTGCTCATCCTCGACGAACCCATGTCCGACCTGGACCCACTGGTGCGCCGCGAGCTCATGGCCACACTGACGCGGGAGGCCGCCGGGCACGGCACGACGGTGCTGGTGTCCTCCCACATGCTGGCCGAGCTCCAGTACGTCTGTGACTACCTGCTCGTCGTCGCGAACGGCGGCCTGCGCCTCGCCGGCGAGGTGGAGGAACTACGCGCCGCACACGCCCTGCTCGATGTCGCGGGGAGCGGTCCGTCCCCGTCCGTCGCCCCCCACCGCGTCATCGACGCCCGCAGCGGCGAGGGCCGGCCCGGCGTCCTGGTGCGTCTCGGCGGACCCGTCGAGTACGGCGGGCGGGCGGAGCCTCCCACCCTGGAAGAGCTCCTGCTCGCCTATCTGCGGTCGCCCGACGCACCTCCGCTGATCGCCCCGAGCGCCCAGGTCGGCGACATCCACGACAACCTCACCCGCGACCGGCAAAAGGCTGTGACCGCATGAGCACCCTCACCCGTGGCCCGGCCCTCCCCGCGCCCGCCGGGCGCCCCCGGAACCGGCGGGGCTCCCGGCCGGCCGGTCTCCGGCTCCGCGGCCCGGCCTGGCTCGTCCGGCGCCAGCACCGCGCCGCGTTCTGGACCCTCATCGCCCTCACCCTCCTCGCCGTGACCGTCATGGTCCTCCTGCGCGGACAGATGATGGACTACCTGACCACCCAGGACCCGACGGCGCGGAAGGCCGGAAGCCCGCCGCCCGGGTTCGAGCCGTACGCCGACCGCATCTTCGCTGCCGGGAGCTACCTCGGTTACGTCCCCGTCCTGGTGGGTGTCCTCCTCGGCGCCCCGCTCATCGCGGGTGACCTGGAGAGCGGCACCGCCGCGCTCGTGACCTCGCAGTCCGTCAGCCGACGGCGGTGGATCACCATGAAGCTCGCCCTGCCCGCCGCACTGGTCGCCCTGTCGACCGCCGTGCTCTCCGGTGTCCTCAGCTGGTGGTGGAGCCCGGTCAAGGGGCTCTCCGCCGGCCTGACGTGGACATCCTTCTTCAGCGTCACCGGGCCCGTGCCGGTCGCCTACGCCCTGCTCACCTTCACCGTCGGCGCGGCGGCCGGCCTCCTCCTGCGCCGCACACTGGTGTCGATGGTCGTCACGCTCGGCGTCGTCGTGGCGATCAGCCTCGTCTGGGACCGCTTCTGGCGGAACCTCGGGCACGTCCTCACGATCAGTACCGGCAAGGGTGTCGGACCCGGTGCCGTCCGCCCGGAGCTGCCCGCCCAGGCCGAACAGCAGGGACAAGGCACCTACTTCCTCACCAGCTCCGGAGACCGCCTCGGCTGGACCACCTGCCTCGACCGGGCCGAGAACCTCCAGGCGCACACCGCCTGCCTGGAGTCCAAGCACGTCATCGGCTGGTCCCTGGACTACCTGCCCGTCTCGCAGATGCAGACCATGCAATGGCTCGGAGCGGGCATCATGCTCGCCCTCACCGCCGCCGTCGCCGCCTTCGTCATCGCCCGGGGCCACAAGCGGCTCCTATGACCCGCGGTCTCCGGCAGCCGTCGCGCACGCGCCCGGAGGCAGCACGTCGTGAGCCGGCCGAAAAGTCCTGGAGCGCCAGGACTCCTCGGCCGGCTCGGAGGTCCGAGCGCCCCGCCGGCCCGCCTACTCGCGCGCCGCCGACGTGCTGCTCATGTCCGGGTACCTGTCCCCCGCCACCCGTCCGGCGAGGGGCTCCAGCTGCGCGAGCTCGTCGTCGGTCAGGGTCAGCCGGGTCGCCGCGACGTTCTCCAGGACCCGGGCGCGCTTGCGGGTGCCGGGGATCGGCACCACGGTCAGCCCGTGCACCTGGGCCCGCTGCTGCACCCAGGCCAGGGCCACCTGGGCGGCCGACGCCCCGTGCGCCGCGGCGATCGCCCGGACGTGCTCCAGCAGGACGGCGTTCGCCTGGGCGTTGTCGCCCGTGAAGCGCGGCTGGTGCCGGCGGAAGTCGTCGGCGGCGAGGTCTGTGGCCGCGTCCTGGAAGGCGCCGGTCAGGAAGCCGCGGCCGAGCGGCGAGTACGGCACGAGGGCCACGCCGAGCTCGGCGGCCGCCGGAACGGCGGTGCGCTCGATGTCGCGGCTGAAGAGGGACCACTCGGACTGCAGGGCGGCGATCGGGTGCACGGCGTGCGCCTCACGGAGCTCCGCGCCGGTCACCTCGCTCAGACCCAGCTGCTTGACCTTGCCCTGCTCGACCAGTTCGGCCATCGCGCCGACGGACTCGGCGAGCGGGACGCGCGGGTCGTGCCGGTGCATGTAGTACAGGTCGATGACATCGGTGTCCAGCCGCCGCAGGCTGCCCTCGACGGCCTCCCTGATGTACGCGGGGTCGTTGCGCACGCCCCGGTAGCCCGGGTCGTCGGTCCGCTCGATGCCGAACTTGGTGGCGATCGTGATCGCGTCCCGATGGGCGTGGACGAACGGCGCCAGGAACCTCTCGTTGGCGCCGCGGCCGTAGGCGTCGGCGGTGTCGAAGAGGGTGATGCCGCATTCCAGTGCCGCTTCCAGGGTGTCCCGGGCCGCGGCCTCGTCGGTGTCGCCGTAGAACTCGCTGATCCCCATGCAGCCGAGTCCCTGGACCCCCACCCGCGGGCCTCCCGTGCCGAGCTCCACGGTCGCTATCTTCTGCGTGTTCTCGCTCATGTCGTCAGGCCCCTTTCCGGCGTCCTGCGGGCGCCGGCATAAAAATCGATCTTGAAGTCGAGTACGGCGAGAGTGCCCTGCAGTTCCGCGATCCGGGTCCGGACGTCCCGGCGGGTCGCTTCCAGGAGCTCCTGTCGTTCCTCGAACGTGTGGTCGCCCTCGCGGAGCAGTTCCGCGTACCGGACCATGTCGGCGACCGGCATGCCGGTCAGCCGCAGCTTGCCCACGAAGGCCAGCCAGTCCAGGTCGCGGTTGGTGAAGCGGCGCTGGCCGGTGTGCGAACGGTCCACGTGCGGCATCAGCCCGATCCGCTCGTACCAGCGCAGGGTGTGCGCGGTGAGCCCGGTGAAGGCGGCGACCTCGCTGATGGTGTAGCGGTCCTGCCCCTCGGGCCGCGGATGTGCCCGCGGAGCCGAGGCGCAGTTGTCCGTCCGTGCGGAAGTGCTGTCCATCACCGTCATGTCCTCCACGCTAGAACCTTGGAGTGCACTCCAAGCAAGCGCAAACGGGTGACGCCTTCCGTTTACGCTCGTACCCATGCAGAGCCTGGCGATGATCGAGAACTGGCCCGTCCCCACCGCGGCGGCCGCGGTCGTACGGGCGGACGGCCGCGTGGCCGGTACGCACGGCCCGACCGCACACCGCTTTCCCCTCGCCTCCGTCACCAAACCGCTGGCGGCCTACGCGGCGCTGGTGGCGTACGAGGAGGGAGCCGTGGAGCTGGACGAGCCGGCCGGCCCCGAGGGCTCCACGGTCCGCCACCTCCTCGCCCACACCAGCGGCCTGGCCTTCGACGAGCACCGGGTCACGGCTCCTCCCGGCACCCGCCGGCTGTACTCGAACGCGGGCTTCGAGGTGCTCGGCGACCACATCGCCAAGGCGACCGAGATCCCGTTCCCGGAGTACGTGCGCCAGGCGGTCCTGGAGCCTCTGGGCATGGGGGCGACGACGCTGGAGGGCTCGCCCGCCAAGGACGGCGTCTCGACCGTGGACGACCTGGTGCGGTTCGCGGCGGAGGTGCAGGCCCCGCGCCTGCTGGACCCGCGCACGGTGCTGGAGGCCCAGACCGTCGTCCACCCCGGCCTCAAGGGCGTACTCCCCGGCTACGGCAACCAGAACCCCAACGACTGGGGCCTCGGCTTCGAGATCCGTGACTCCAAGACACCGCACTGGACGGGCCTGTCCTCCTCGCCGGCGACCTTCGGTCACTTCGGCCAGTCCGGCACCTTCCTGTGGATCGACCCGGCGGCGGGCGCGGCCTGCGTGGCCCTCACGGACCGGGCCTTCGGCCCCTGGGCGACGGAGGCGTGGCCCCCGTTCACGGACGCGGTACTGGCGGAGCTCGGCGCCTCCCGCTGACAGCACTCGAACCACACGGTCTTCCCCCGGCCGTCGCTCCGCACCTCCACGCCCCAGCCGTCGGTGACGGCGTCGACCAGCACCAGCCCCCGCCCGCCCTCGTCGAGCACGTCCCCGGCGACGGCGCGGGGCAGCCGGGGCGAGGCGTCCGCGACCTCCACCCGCACCCGCCCGTCCGGGAGCAGGAAGACGAGGGTCTGGCAGCGGCGGCCGGGAACGTGCCGTACGACGTTGGCGATCAGCTCGGTGAGGGCGAGTTCGGCCGCGTCCACCAGGTCGGGCAGTCCCCAGGCGGTGAGGTACAGCCGCAGGATGCGGCGCAGATGACGGGCGGAGTGCTCCCCCATCGCCAGGTCGGCGCGGTAGACCGCGGCCTCCGGGTCACCGGTCCGGGTGTCGTTCACGTGATTCATGTCACCAGCGTGCAGCGCCCTGATTACGCTCGGCTACGACCTGAAACGAACGCCGTCAGGCGTTGAACGCTGGAGGCACCCCGCCGTGGCCAACGTGCAATCGCTCGACCCCAGCGCCTCCCCCCTCGACTACTACGGCTGGGAGCTGCGCCGCCAGCGGGAGGCCCACGGCCTGCGGCAGGGCCAGCTCGGCGAGATCATCTTCTGCACGGGCTCGCTCATCGGCCAGATCGAGACGACGAAGAAGGTGCCGACCCGCGACTTCTCGGAGCGCCTGGACGCGGCACTCGGCACGGACGGGGTGTTCTCGCGCCTGGTCGGCCTGGTGCTGCGGAGCCAACTGCCGACCTGGTTCCAGCCGTACGCGGAGATGGAGGCGCGGGCGACGTACATCTCCACGTACCAGGCGCAGTTGGTCTACGGGCTGCTGCAGACGGAGGAGTACGCGCGGGCCCTGTTCTCCCTCGGTCACCCCGACAAGGTGGATGAACTCGTCGCAGCCCGCCTGGAGCGTCAGCGGATTCTGCAGAGCGACCGTTCGCTCGCCTTGTGGGCAGTCCTGAGCGAGGCAGCACTGCTCCAGGAAGTGGGAGGACGAGACGTCATGCGAAAGCAACTGGCACGACTGTTGGACTTCCGCCATAACCCCTGGGTGCAGATCCAGGTTCTTCCCTTCTCCGTCGGTCAACACACGGGCATGATTGGCTCGTTCAATCTGCTCAGGTTCGAGGACGACCCCGATCTCTTCTACGTGGACAGCTACGACCAGGGCCACATGACCGCCAATCCACAGGTGATCAAGGAACGTTCGGTCGGCTACGCTCGATTGCAAGCCGCAGCCCTGTCCCCCGAGGACTCGGCGACACTGATCGCTCGCGTGATGGAGGAACGGTATGGAAACCCATGACCTGGCCGCAGCACGGTGGCGGAAGTCCTCGTTCAGCGGCCCGAACGGGGGCGACTGCGTCGAGTGCACCGTCACCGGCGGCGCCACCTGGCGGAAGTCCTCGTTCAGCGGCACCAACGGCGGTGAGTGCGTCGAGGTGGCCGACGGCTGCTCCGCGTCCGTCCCGGTCCGCGACAGCAAGAACCCCGCCGGCCCCGTCCTCGTTCTGGGCGCCGACGCCTGGCAGGCGTTCGTGGACTGCCTGCGGTAGGACGCGGACCGTCGCCCGGCCGGTCACGGTCCGGCGATCCACTCCTTCGGCCAACCGAACGGCGCCGGAACGCGTCTCCGAGGTCACAGCAGGCCGCGAAGACGCACCCTGAGGGGTCGGACGATGGATGACGTTGCGGGTTCGACGATCGTGCGGGCACTGAGGGGCGTGGGCCGGCTGGCGTTCCACGTGGTCGGCACGGTGGTCGATCTGCTCGCCATCCGTGACTGGTGGAAGAAGGGAACCGAACGCTCCCCGCGGAAGGGCGACTGAGGTGGGGCGGCGCGCACACGGGTCTGGCCCCGGGCGCTCGCACGCCGCCGTGTCACACCGCGCCGAGCTCCCAGATCAGCACCTCGGCGTCCCGCAGCGCCTCGAGCTCCAGCCCCCGCGACCCCGTGATCCGTACCGCGTCGCCCTCGCCCAGCTCCTCGCCGCCGATGCGTACCCCGCCCCGCACCACGTGCGCGTACACCCCCGCCGCGTCCGGCACCGCGGTCCGCTCGCCCGCCTCCTGGCGCCGCACGTGAAGCGTCGCGCCCGCCTCCGGGAGCGCGTACGGGGTGGAGTCGGCGATCTGGGCGACGTGGGTGTACGCGGGCTCCCCGCCGGGTGACAGCGGCGCCAGCCACATCTGAAGGAACGTCAGCGGGTGTTTCCCGTCGTTGCGTTCGACGTGGCGCACCCCTGCCGCCGCGCTGAGGTGCTGGACGTCCCCGGCCCGTACGACGGTGGTGTGACCGGCCGTGTCCCGGTGGGTGAGCTCGCCCTCCACCACCCAGGTGACGATCTCGGTGTGGCTGTGCGGGTGCTCGTCGAATCCGGCCCCCGGGGCGAGACGCTCCTCGTTGCAGGCGAGGATCGGCCCGAAGCGCAGATTGTCCGGGTCGTAGAAGCGCCCGAAGGAGAAGGCGTGCAGCGTCTCGATGCCCGGGGAGACACCCGGGGCCGGGTCCCCACCGCGGAAGCGGCTCCCGGAGCGGCGTACGTCCATCACACGTCCACGGTAGCCCCGCACGGTGAGCCGTGGCCCCACCCCACCGCGCACCTGCTCCGATAAGGCAGTCTTGTGTACGTGTCCCGACCCGATCCTGAGCAGCCCGCTGCGAACGCCGCCCACCTGCACGCCGCGACTCTGAAGCGGCTGGAGCAGTCCTCCGGCCGGCTGGCCGCCAACGCCATCGCCCGCATGGACGAGACGCTGCCGTGGTACCGGGCCATGCCACCGGAGAACCGTTCGTGGATCGGCCTGGTCGCCCAGGCCGGTATCGCCGCCTTCACCGAGTGGTTCCGGCACCCGGAGACCCCGCAGGCCATCTCGACCGACGTGTTCGGGACGGCGCCGCGCGAGCTGACCCGGGCGATCACGCTGCGCCAGACGGTCGAGATGGTGCGGACGACGATCGAGGTGATGGAGACCGCGATCGAGGAGGTCGCGGCGCCCGGCGACGAGTCGGTGCTGCGGGAGGCCCTGCTCGTCTACGCCCGGGAGATCGCCTTCGCGACCGCCCAGGTGTACGCGCAGGCAGCCGAGGCCCGCGGCGCGTGGGACGCCCGGCTGGAGTCGCTCGTGGTCAACGCGGTGCTGTCCGGCGAGGCCGACGAGGGGGCCGTGTCCCGGGCCGCGGCGCTCGGCTGGAACTCCCCCGAGCACGTGTGCGTCGTCCTCGGCACCGCGCCTGACGGGGACAGCGAACTCACCGTGGAGGCGATCCGGCGGGCGGCCCGGCACGCCAAGCTCCAGGTGCTGACCGGAGTGCTCGGGCACCGTCTCGTCGTCATCGCGGGCGGCAGCGACAACCCCCTGAACGTCGCGAAGTCACTGATCGGCCCGTACGCGGCCGGTCCCGTCGTCGCCGGACCCGTGGTGCCCGACCTGCTCGCGGCCACCCGGTCCGCGCAGGCCGCGGCAGCGGGACTCAAGGCCTGCTCGGCGTGGCAGGACGCTCCGCGCCCCGTCCTGTCGGACGATCTCCTTCCGGAACGAGCGATGGCCGGCGACCCGGCGGCGCGTGATCAGTTGGTGGAGGAGATCTACAGACCACTCGAAGAAGCGGGCTCGGCGCTCCTGGAGACGCTGAGCGTCTACCTGGAACAGGCGAGCAGTCTGGAGGGCGCGGCCAGGATGCTGTTCGTGCACCCCAATACCGTGCGCTACCGGCTGCGACGTGTGACCGACGTCACCGGCTGGTCACCCTCCGACGTCCGCTCCGCCTTCACCCTGCGGATCGCCCTCATCCTGGGGCGCTTGGCCGCCGGAGACACTCGGTCCTAGACTTTTGTCGGACTTCAACAATTCCCCTTACGGTTCTTCGTCCCTGTCCCCACGGGCGTCGGGAGCCGTCCACAAGAGAGAGTGTGAGGGTGCTCGTACTCGTCGCTCCCGGCCAAGGCGCTCAGACGCCCGGCTTCCTGACTCCCTGGCTCGACCTCCCCGGTGCCTCCGACCGCATCGCGGCCTGGTCCGACGCCATCGGGCTCGACCTCGCCCACTACGGCACGAAGGCCGACGCCGACGAGATCCGCGACACGGCGGTGGCCCAGCCGCTGCTCGTCGCCGCGGGTCTCCTGTCCGCCGCCGCCCTGGGCGCCTCGCCCGGCGTCGTCGCGGGCCACAGCGTCGGTGAGATCACCGCGGCCGCGCTCGCCGGCGTCCTCGACGACGAGGCGGCGCTGCGCTTCGTCCGCACCCGGGGGCTCGGCATGGCCGAGGCCGCCGCGGTCACCGACACCGGCATGGCCGCGCTCCTGGGCGGCGACCCCGAGGTGACGGTCGCGCACCTGGAGAAGCTGGGGCTCACCCCGGCCAACGTCAACGGCAGCGGCCAGATCGTCGCGGCGGGCACCGCGGAGCAGATCGCCGCGCTGACCAAGGACATGCCCGAGGGTGTGCGCCGCGTGGTCGAGCTCAAGGTCGCCGGCGCGTTCCACACGCACCACATGGCTCCGGCCGTGGAGAAGCTGCGTGTCGCCGCCGGAGAACTCCATCCCGCCGACCCCACGGTGACCTACGTCTCGAACGCCGACGGGAAGACGGTCGCCACCGGCGCCGAGGTGATCACGCGCCTCGTCGGCCAGGTCGCCAACCCGGTCCGCTGGGACCTGTGCATGGAGACCTTCAAGGAGCTCGGTGTCACGGCGCTCGTCGAAGCGGCTCCGGGCGGCACCCTGGTCGGGCTCGCCAAGCGCGCGCTGCCCGGCGTGAAGACCCTCGCGCTCAAGACCCCCGACGACCTCGACGCGGCCCGCGCGCTCATCTCCGAGCACGCGGGCGCCTAAGGAGCCCGAGAGCATGTCGAAGATCAAGCCCAGCAAGGGCGCCCCGTACGCACGGATCATGGGTGTCGGCGGCTACCGGCCGACCCGCGTCGTGCCCAACGAGGTGATCCTCGAAACGATCGACTCGTCCGACGAGTGGATCCGCTCCCGCTCCGGCATCGCCACCCGCCACTGGGCCTCCGACGAGGAGACCGTGGCCGTGATGTCCGTGGAGGCCGCCGGCAAGGCGATCGCCGACGCGGGGATCGCTCCCGAGCAGATCGGCGGAGTCATCGTCTCCACCGTCTCGCACTTCCAGCAGACCCCGGCCATCGCGACCGAGATCGCCCACCGGGTCGGCGCGGGCAAGCCGGCCGCCTTCGACATCTCGGCCGGCTGCGCAGGCTTCGGCTACGGCCTGACCCTCGCCAAGGGCATGGTCGTCGAGGGCTCGGCGGAGTACGTCCTGGTCATCGGCGTCGAGCGGCTCAGCGACCTCACCGACCTGGAGGACCGCGCGACGGCCTTCCTCTTCGGCGACGGCGCCGGCGCGGTCGTCGTGGGTCCCTCCAAGGAGCCGGCCATCGGCCCCACGGTCTGGGGCTCCGAGGGCGACAAGTCCGGCACGATCAAGCAGACCGTGCCGTGGAACGACTATCACGTCGGCGACGTCTCGAAACTGCCGCTCGACAAGAACGGCGAGATCAAGTTCCCGGCCATCACGCAGGAGGGCCAGGCGGTCTTCCGCTGGGCCGTCTTCGAGATGGCGAAGGTCGCCCAGCAGGCGCTGGACGCGGCCGGGATCGCCCCGGAAGACCTGGATGTCTTCATTCCGCACCAGGCCAACATGCGGATCATCGACTCGATGGTGAAGACGCTCAAGCTGCCGGAGCACGTCACGGTCGCGCGTGACGTGGAAACCACCGGCAACACATCGGCCGCCTCGATCCCGCTCGCGATGGAGCGGCTCCTGGCGACCGGTCAGGCCAAGAGCGGCGACACGGCGCTCATCATCGGCTTCGGGGCGGGTCTCGTCTACGCCGCGACGGTCGTTACCCTCCCCTAGGCACCCCGGACCTCCCGGTCCGTACGCCCGAACCCTGCAGAAACACACCGAAGGAGCGCCAACATGGCCGCCACTCAGGAAGAGATCGTCTCCGGTCTCGCCGAGATCGTCAACGAGATTGCCGGTATCCCCGTCGAGGACGTCCAGGTGGACAAGTCCTTCACCGACGACCTGGACGTCGACTCGCTGTCCATGGTCGAGGTCGTCGTCGCCGCCGAGGAGCGCTTCGACGTCAAGATCCCCGACGAGGACGTCAAGAACCTCAAGACGGTGGGCGACGCCGCCGACTACATCCTGAAGCACCAGGGCTGATCCCAGCCCGACCCGTGTGTCGCCACCCGGCGGTGGCGCCGCTGATTCACGCCCCTCTACACGTGGAGAAGATTTTCCAGTGATCCCGACCAATCGCACCGTGGTCGTCACCGGTATCGGCGCAACCACTCCGCTGGGTGGCGACTCCGCATCGACCTGGGAAGGTCTGATGGCCGGCCGCTCCGGCGTCAAGCCTCTCGAGGGCGAACGTTTCGCCGAACTGCCCGTCCGGATCGCCGCCCTCGCGGCCGTCGACCCCGGCGAGGTACTGCCCCGTCCCCTCGCCCGCAAGCTGGACCGTTCGGCGCAGTTCGCGCTGATCGCGGCCCGTGAGGCGTGGGCCGACGCGGGCTTCACCGGCAAGGCCGGTGAGGACGAGAAGATCCAACCCGAGCGTCTGGGCTCGGTCATCGCCTCCGGCATCGGCGGCGTGATCACCCTGCTCGACCAGTACGACGTGCTGAAGGAGAAGGGCGTACGCCGCGTCTCCCCGCACACCGTTCCCATGCTCATGCCCAACGGCCCGGCGGCCAACGTCGGCCTGGAGGTCAACGCCCAGGCGGGTGTCCACACCCCCGTCTCGGCCTGCGCCTCGGGCGCGGAGGCCATCGGGTACGCCGTCGAGATGATCCGCACCGGCCGTGCCGACGTCGTCGTCGCCGGTGGCACCGAGGCGGCCATCCACCCGCTGCCCATCGCCGCGTTCGCCAACATGATGGCGATGTCCAAGAGCAACGATGAGCCCGAGAAGGCCTCGCGTCCGTACGACACCGCCCGTGACGGCTTCGTCCTCGGTGAGGGCGCCGGCGTCGTCATCCTGGAGTCCGCGGAGCACGCGGCCGCCCGTGGCGCCAGGGTCTACTGCGAGGTGCTCGGACAGGGGCTGTCCGCGGACGCCCACCACATCGCGCAGCCCGAGCCCACCGGGCGCGGGATCGCCGCCGCCATGCAGAACCTGCTGGACTCCACGGACCTCAAGCCGTCGGAGGTCGTGCACCTGAACGCGCACGCCACCTCCACCCCGCAGGGTGACGTGGCGGAGATCAAGGCGCTGCGCGCGGTGCTCGGCGACGACCTCGACCATGTCGCCATCTCGGCCACGAAGTCGATGACGGGTCACCTGCTGGGTGGCGCGGGCGGTATCGAGACCGTGGCGACGGTGCTGGCGCTGCACAACCGGATGGCGCCGCCCACCATCAACGTCGACGACCTCGACGAGGCGGTGGACGCCGACGTCGTGCGCGGCGAGCCCCGGCCGCTGCCGGAGGGCCCGATCGCCGCGATCAACAACTCGTTCGGCTTCGGCGGCCACAACGTCGTACTGGCGTTCCGGTCCGTCTGATCCGCACGTCCCGACCCACGTGCGAGAGGCCCGCTTCCCGATCGGGAGGCGGGCCTCTCGCATGACCGTGCCGGGCGCGGCCGGCTCACACCACCTGGTGGAGCCACCGCACGGGGGCGCCCTCGCCGGCGTGGCGGAAGGACTCCAGCTCGTCGTCCCAGGGCTTGCCCAGGAGCTTGGCGATCTCCGCCTCCAGGTCCGTCTCCCCGCGCACGGAGCGCGCCAGCGCGGCCCGCAGCCGGTCCTCGGGTACCAGGATGTCGCCGTGCATGCCCGTGACGGCGTGGAAGATGCCGAGGCCGGGCGTGGAGCTGTAGCGCTCGCCCTCCGCCTGGGGGCAGGGTTCGGCCGTCACCTCGAAGCGCAGCATGTCCCAGCCCCGGAGGGCCGAGGCCAGCTCGGAGGCCGTGCCCGCACGGCCCTTCCAGGAGAATTCGGACCGCCAGGTGCCGGGCGCGGCCGGCTGTCGGATCCAGTCGAGCTGGACCCGCACACCGAGCACACCCCCCACCGCCCACTCGACGTGCGGGCAGAGCGCGCGCGGTGCGGAGTGAACGTACAGGACTCCACGTGTCGTCACCGGGACCTCCAGTGTGGGACGAGGTACGCCTTCCCCAGCGGCCTCGCGCCCGTCTCGCCTCTTTCCGGCCGCATCCCGAGGTTGTCATCCGTACACAGCATCGGGAGTGAATCTCCTGAAAAAGGACAGTATGTGACGAGAGATAACTTACCGGAATCCTCGTGGATGCGCGGGCCGGACGGTTCGCCACTGGGTCGACGGGGAAAAGCTACCGTGCGCCGGGGCCCGGTGTGTGACGTACCGTCGGTCCCGGGCCCTTGATTCGCTCATCATTCACCCGCCAGGGAGCACGGGCCCGCCACCTGGGGGTGCCGGGGTGTGCCGGAGGCACCGTCACCTGTGTGACCGGAGGGGAGACAGGCATGCCTGAGCGTGCGTCACGCCGTCGCATCCGCAGAGCCGCCGTGGCGTCCGGCACGGCGGTGCTCGTCGGCGCGGCCGCGTTGGCCGGCTGCACCACCGGCCCGGACGGCGCCGCGCGGAGCGCGCCGCGGAGCCCGTCGCCCTCCACGACCCCTCTCTGGGACGTGAGCCCGGCCTCGCTCGCCGCCGTCGGGGACTCGATCACCACGGGCTTCGACGCCTGCTCGGTGCTGACCGACTGCCCCGAGGTGTCGTGGGCGACGGGGAGCGACGGCGCGGTCCGGAGCCTCGCGGTGCGCCTCCTGGGGGCGGCGCGGGCGGCTTCGCACAGTTCGAACCACGCCGTGGCGGGCGCCCGGATCGCCCAGCTGCCGGAGCAGATGGCCCTGGCCGCGAAGGAGCGGCCCGAACTGGTCACGGTGATGATCGGCGCCAACGACGCCTGCCGGGACTCGGTGCGGCTCATGACCCCGGTGGCGGATTTCCGGGCCTCCTTCGAGGCGTCGCTGCGTCAGTTGCGCGGTACGGCTCCGAAGGCCCAGGTGTACGTGTCGAGCGTGCCGGACCTGAAGCGGCTCTGGTCGACGGGGCGCGTGAACCCGATGGGCAAGCAGATCTGGAAGCTGGGGATCTGCCGGTCGATGCTCCAGGACGCGGACGACATGGGTGCGGCGGCCGTGGCCCGGCGCGAGGCGGTGCGGGAGCGGGTCGTCGCGTACAACGGCGTGCTCAGGGACGTCTGCGCGAAGGACGCGCGGTGCCGGTACGACGGCGGGGCGGTGTTCGACTACCGGTTCACGGGCGAGCAGCTCAGCCCCTGGGACTGGTTCCACCCGGGCCGCGACGGCCAGGCCAGGCTCGCGGAAATCGCTTACCGCGCTGTCACGGCGGCAGGCCCTCCGGCGTAAAGTTCCTGATCATGAAGACGGGTGCGGCGGTACACGGCGAAGACTTCTCCACGCTCACGGACGGCGCCCCCGTCCGGCGCTGGACCCTGGAGCGCGACGGCACGCGGGTGCGCGTGCTGACGTACGGCGCCGTGGTGCAGTCCGTCGAGGTGCCCGGCCGGGACGGCACACGGACCGGGGTGGCGCTCGGGCTGCCGGACGCGGTGGCCTACGAGAAGTGCGTGGGCCCGTACCTCGGCGCCGTGGTCGGGCGGTACGCGAACCGGATCGGGGGCGCGTCGTTCGTCCTCGACGGGCGGACGCACCGGGTGACGCCCAACGAGGGCCGCAACCACCTCCACGGCGGGGCGCGCGGCTTCGACCGGCGGGTATGGGACGCCGAGGAGGTGCCGGACGGCGTGCGGCTCTCCCTGGTCGCGCAGGACGGCGAGGAGGGCTACCCGGGACGGCTGGCGGTCTCGGTGACGTACACCCTGGACGAGGGCGGGGCGCTGCGGATCGCCTACCGGGCGACGACGGACGCGCCGACGGTCGCGAACCTGACGAACCACACCTACTGGAACCTGGCCGGGGCGGACAGCGGGAGCGCGCTCGGGCACGAACTGCGGCTCGCGGCCGGCCGGATCACACCGTCGGACGCGGAGTCCGTCCCGACGGGTGCGTTCGCGCCGGTGGACGGCACCCGCTTCGACTTCCGGCTGGCGAAGCCGGTGGGCGCCGGGTACGACACCAACTACGTGCTCGACGGGACCGGCGGGGAGCCGGTCGCCGAGCTGTACGACCCCGCGTCGGGGCGGTTGCTGACCGTCCGCACGACGGAGCCGGGGATGCAGCTCTACACGGCCGACCACCTGGACGGCCAGCCGTTCCCGCCGTGTGCCGGGATCGCCCTGGAGACCCAGCACTTCCCCGACTCCCCGAACCGGCCGGAGTTCCCGTCCACCGTCCTGCGGCCGGGCGAAGAGTTCACGTCCACGACGGTGTACGGCTTCTCGGTGCGCTGACCGCGCGCAGCGGTGGCCCGCCGCCCCGGCCCCCTCGTCAGCTCCCCCGTCCCCCTCCCCCGGTGCGCGCCCGGTGGCCCGCGCCGGCACCGGGCGGGCGGAAGCACCGGCGGGTGCCTCCGGCGGTGGCGGCGCGTCCGGAGGGGCACCGGCCGGCACGGCCCGGCAGGGGCGTCATGACCGCGTCCGCCGACGTCACGTCACCCACCCGCCCCTCCCGCTCCTCCCGCCGTGGAGTCGGCGGTCAGGACGAGGCCGGGGCCGCAGCGGACGCCCGGCAGGGGGCGTCCCTCAGCTCTTGTCCAGGGTGTACGGCGCCGGGGCGGCGTCCTCGTCCTGCGAGGGGGCGGTGAGGTCGCGGGCGAGCAGGGTGGCCCCGGCGACGGCGCCCGGCATCAGGAACACGGCGACGAAGGGGACGAGGAAGGCGAGGGCGAGCGGGACGCCGAAGCCGAGCACCGCCGCCCGGCGTCCGCGCAGCAGCGCGAGCCGGTCCTTCAGGACCATGCCCCGGCGCTGGAGGGCGACTGCCGTGAGTTCCTCGCAGAGGAAGTAGCCGGAGACGCAGAAGCCGAGCGCGGGGACGACGGTCTGGCCGATGACGGGGACGAAGCCCAGGGCGAAGAGCAGTACGCCGTACAGCGCGACGCGTACCAGGATGCGGACGGAGTCGCGGGCGGAGATCCACAGTTCCCGCCAGAGCGGCAGTCCCGATTCCGGGACCTCGCCGCCCTCGCTGCGGTCGACCTGCTCCGAGAGGGACTCGTAGAAGGGCTGGCCGACCAGCAGGGTCACGGCGGTGAAGGTGATCACCGCGAGAAACAGTCCGAGGACGAAGACGAGGACGACCAGGGTGTTGCGCAGGAGCGCCGCCCAGGGTGAGGACCAGTCGTCGGCGAACGGGGTGGCCCAGGCGACGAAGTCGTCGGCGCCGTAACCGAGTCCGACCAGCGCACCCACGTACAGGACGAGGGTGACGAGGCCCGGCAGCAGGCCGAATCCGAACCACCGGCCGTGTCCGAGGGCCCAGCGCTGCCCCTTGACCAAGTAACCGAAACCCGCCCCGAGATCACTCATGCGCGTCAGCGTACTTGCGTGAACCATTGACACGTCCCCCGGCCCGTCATTACCGTCACGCCAGCATTTCGAACGTGTGACGAAATACCGAACACGAACGACCGAACACCCAGAGAGGCAACACCCGTGCGTATCACCGGAATCAGCACGCATGTCGTGGGCACGCCGTGGCGCAACCTCACCTACGTCCAGGTGCACACCGACGAGGGTCTCACCGGGGTCGGCGAGACGCGGATGCTCGGGCGCACGGACGCGCTGGTCGGCTATCTGCGGGAGGCGTCCGCCAACCACATCACCGGCTCCGACCCGTTCGCGGTGGAAGACCTGGTGCGCCGGATGAAGTACGGCGACTACGGCCGGGCCGGCGAGATCGTGATGTCCGGCATCGCCGTCGTGGAGATGGCCTGCTGGGACATCAAGGGCAAGGCTCTCGGCGTGCCCGTCTGGCAGCTGCTCGGCGGGAAGGTCACCGACCGGGTCAAGGCGTACGCCAACGGCTGGTACACCACCGAGCGCACCCCGGAGGCGTACCACAAGGCCGCTCAGGGGGTCGTGGCGCGTGGCTACCGGGCGCTGAAGATCGACCCCTTCGGGACGGGCCACTTCGAGCTGGGCCAGGAGGAGACGCGGTACGCGGTCTCCCTCATCGAGGCCGTGCGGGACGCCATCGGCCCCGACACCGAGCTGATGCTGGAGATGCACGGGCGGTTCAGCCCCGCCACGGCGGTGCGGATCGCCCGCGAGATGGCGCCGTTCGCGCCGGCGTGGCTGGAGGAGCCGGTGCCGCCGGAGAACCTCAAGGCGCTCGCGAAGGTCGCGGAGAAGGTCGATCTGCCGATCGCCACGGGTGAGCGCATCCACGACCGGATCGAGTTCCGCGAGCTCTTCGAGTCGCAGGCCGCCGACATCATCCAGCCGGACCTCGGCCACATCGGCGGCATCCTGGAGACCCGTAAGCTCGCCGCCACCGCCGAGACCCACTACACGCTGGTCGCCCCGCACAACGTGGGCGGTTCGGTGCTGACGGCGGCCAGCCTCCAGCTCGCGGGGTGCACGCCGAACTTCAAGATCCTCGAACACTTCAACGACTTCGCGGACGCCGACATCAAGAAGGTCGTCAAGGGAGCGCCGCAGGTCGATCCGGCCACCGGCTGCTTCGAGCTCTCCCACGCCCCCGGGCTGGGTGTGGAGCTGGACGTGGACGCCGCCGCGGAGTTCCCGCAGCAGCAGGCGCGGTTCGACCTGTGGGCGGACGGCTGGGAGAAGAGGCAGCCCAAGTGAGCACCCTCTCGCGTTCGCTGGTCGTCGACCGCCCCGGCAGCCACCGGCTGACCGAGGGCGCCGTCCCGGAGCCGGGCCCCGGCGAGGTCCGGGTGCGGGTCGCGGCAGCCGGGATCTGCATGAGCGACCGCGAGGTGTACGACGGCCACCGCGACGCGGCCTACGTGCGGTATCCCGTGGTTCCCGGCCACGAGTGGTCGGGAACCGTCGACGCCGTGGGCGAAGGCGTCGACCCCGCGCTCACCGGCCGGCGCACGGTCGCCGAGGGCTTCCGCGCCTGCGGCTCCTGCGAGCGGTGCCGGTGCGGGGAGACGTCCCTGTGCACGGCAGGGTACGAGGAGACGGGGTTCACCCGGCCCGGCGCGTTCGCCGACCACGTGGTGGTGCCGGCCCGGCTGCTGCACCCCCTGCCCGACGACGCCGACCTGCGGGCCGCCGCCCTGCTGGAACCCGCCGCGGTGGTCGCGGCGGCGGTACGGGCCGGGGCGCCCGAGCCGGGTGAGCGGATCGCCGTGGTCGGGGCGGGGACGCTCGGGCTGCTCGCGGTCCAGCTGCTGGCGGCCGTGTCGCCGGCGGAGCTCACCGTGATCGACCCGCGCGGGGCGCGGGCCTCCCAGTCCCTGGACTTCGGGGCGCACGAGGCACGGAGCCCCGGCGAGGCGCAGGAGGTGCGGGGCCGTTACGACCTGGTCGTGGAGACCGCCGGCGCCCCCACCACCGCGGCCGACGCCTGCCTGCTGGCGCGGCGCGGCGGCCGCGTCGTCCTCACCGGGATGTTCACGCCGGGCGCGGTGGGCATCGACCCGGTGCACCTGTCCCTGAACCAGCTCACGGTGCGCAGTGTCTTCGGGGCGCCCTCGGCGGCCTGGTCGTACGCGGTGCGGGCGTTCGCGGCCGGGCTGCTCGACCCGGCCCCGCTGATCACCCACGAGTTCCCGCTGGAGCGGTTCGCCCAGGCCGTGGCGCTGGTCGGCGCCGGAGGTCCGGAGACCGGGAAGGTGCTGCTCCGCCCGTGACGGGTGCGCCCCGCCTCCGTACCGGCGCGTACCCGAAGATCCGAACTTCGTCCGAAATACCGAACATGAAGGACCAGTCGTGAACGACGTCCCCGCCCCTCCCCCCGGCACCGACGGCTTCCGCCGCCCCGGTGACGCCGCTCTCACCGCGCTCGGCCTCGGTCCGGCGCCCCTGCTGCCCTCCGACGCCTCCCCGCACTCCTTCCCCGGCGGCGGGACCTGGCGCACCGAGGTGCCGTCCGTGGAGGGCCCGGAGGCCCTCGGGGCGGTCCTGGATGAGTCCGCGCGCCTCGACGTCCCGGTGCACCGCGTCAGCCAGGGCAGCGGCGTCTGGATGCTCACGGACGCGGAGATCACCGAGATGGTGAAGGGCTGTGCCGAACGGGACATCGAGCTCTGCCTGTTCACCGGGCCGCGCGGCACCTGGGACACCGGTGCCTCGGTCCGCACGGACTCCGGTGGCGCCGGACTGCGCTCCCGGGGCCATGACGCCCTGGCCGGCTGTGTCGAGGACGCCCTGCGCGCCACCGGGCTGGGGGTGAAGTGCCTGCTCGTCGCCGACGAGGGCGTGCTGTGGACCCTGCACCGGCTGCGCGAGCAGGGCGCCCTGCCGGCGGACACCACCTTCAAGGTCTCCGCGCTCATCGGGCCGGTGAACCCGGCCTCGTACGCCGTGTACGAGCAGCTCGGCGCCGACTCGATCAACATCCCGTCCGACCTGACGCTGGCCCAGTTCACTGAGATACGCCGGGTCTCCCGGGCGCCGATGGACCTCTACATCGAGGCCCCGGACGATCTGGGCGGCTATGTACGGATGTACGAGGTCGCCGAACTGATCCGGCGCGGGGCGCCCCTGTACCTGAAGTTCGGCCTCTCCAGGTCGCCGGGGATCTATCCGTACGGCCGGCACCTGCGGGACCTGGCGCTGGCCTCCGCGAAGGAGCGGGTGCGGCGCGGACGGCTCGCCCTGGACCTGCTCGCGCGGCACGGGGCGGACGGGGGCATGGCCCCGCTCGGCACCCGGCTGCCGGGCCCGCTCAACCGGTTCGGGATCTCGTCATAACGTTCCGGAAACGTACCTCCCAAAAGAAGACACAGCCGCGCACAATCCCACACACCTGTTCCTGATCGGTCCGCCCCCCGCGTTCCGGCACCACCGGGCAGAGCCCTGACCCACATCAAGGATGATGACTATGCGCAACCGCAGAGCCGCACTCGCCGCCATAGCCTCCGCCGCCTCCCTCGCCCTCACTCTGACCGCCTGCGGCCAGAGCGGAGAGGGCGGCAGCGAGGAGGACAAGGGGGGTGCCGACGGCGCCACCATCGGCGTCGCGATGCCGACCAAGTCCTCCGAGCGCTGGATCGCCGACGGCGCCAACGTTGTCAAGGAACTGAAGTCCAAGGGGTACAAGACCAAGCTCGTCTACGGCGAGGACGACCCCGACCAGCAGGTCTCGCAGATCGAGAACATGATCACGCAGGGCGTGGACGCGCTGATCGTCGCCGCGATCGACAACAAGTCCCTCGGCAACGTCCTCCAGCAGGCCAAGGACGCCGACATCCCGGTGATCTCCTACGACCGGCTGATCCTCGGCACGGAGAACGTCGACTACTACGCCTCGTTCGACAACGAGAAGGTCGGCGAGCTGCAGGGCACGTACATCGTGGACAAGCTCGGCCTGGGGGACGGCAAGAAGGGCCCCTTCAGCGTCGAGCTGTTCGCCGGTTCCAACGACGACAACAACACGAAGTACTTCTTCCAGGGCGCGATGAACGTCCTCAAGCCCTACATCGACAAGGGCGAGCTGGTCGTCAGGTCCAAGCAGACCGCCCTCAACCAGGTCACCACCCTGCGCTGGGACGGCGGCACCGCGCAGAAGCGCATGGACGACCTGCTGACGTCCAGCTACCGCAGCGCCCGGGTCGACGCCGTGCTCTCGCCGTACGACGGCATCTCCATCGGCATCCTCTCCGCCCTGAAGTCGGACGGTTACGGCACCAAGGCCAAGCCGATGCCGGTCGTCACGGGCCAGGACGCCGAGGTCGCCTCGGTGAAGTCGATCATCACGGGCGAGCAGACGCAGACCGTCTACAAGGACCTGCGCCAGCTCGCCAAGGTCGCCTCGAACATGGTCGACGCGGTGCTGAACGACAAGAAGCCCGAGGTCAACGACACCAAGTCCTACGACAACGGTGCCAAGGTCGTCCCCGCGTTCCTGCTGCAGCCGGTCAGCGTCGACAAGGCCAACTACAAGCAGGTCCTCGTCGACGGCGGCTACTACACCGAGAACGACCTCAAGTAACCGGGCTCCCTCAAGGATTGGAAGGCAAGACCATGGCGGGACCCGTCCTGGAAATGCGCTCGATCGTCAAGACCTTTCCCGGTGTCAAAGCGCTGTCGGACGTCACGTTGACCGTCCGTCAGGGCGAGGTCCACGCCATCTGCGGTGAGAACGGCGCCGGCAAGTCGACCCTGATGAAGGTCCTCTCCGGTGTCCATCCGCACGGCAGTTACGAAGGGGACATCCTCTTCGAGGGCGAGACCTGCCGGTTCAAGGACATCCGGGCGAGCGAACAGCACGGCATCGTGATCATCCACCAGGAGCTGGCGCTGGTGCCGTACCTCTCCATCGCGGAGAACATCTTCCTCGGCAACGAGCACGCCAAGCGCGGACTGATCAACTGGAACGACACCCTCAGGCACGCCGGTGAACTGCTGCGCCGGGTCGGTCTCGACGAGCACCCGGAGACCCGCGTCGCCGACATCGGCGTGGGCAAACAGCAACTGGTGGAGATCGCCAAGGCCCTGTCGAAGAAGGTGAAGCTGCTCATCCTCGACGAGCCGACCGCGGCCCTCAACGACGAGGACAGCGGCAAACTCCTCGACCTGATCCTCTCGCTGAAGGACCAGGGCATGACCTCGATCATCATCTCGCACAAGCTGAACGAGATCCGCCGGGTCGCCGACTCGGTCACGATCATCCGCGACGGGCGCTCCATCGAAACGCTCGACGTGAAGGCGGCGGAGACGACCGAGGACCGGATCATCAGCGGGATGGTCGGCCGCGACCTGGAGCACCGCTTCCCCGAGCGGACCCCGCACCACCCCGAGGAGGGCACCGCGCCCGCCCTGGAGATCCGCAACTGGACCGTCCACCACCCCATCGACCAGCAGCGCAAGGTCGTCGACGACGTCTCCATCGAGGTGCGGCGCGGCGAGATCGTCGGCATCGCCGGCCTGATGGGCGCCGGTCGCACCGAGCTGGCGATGAGCGTCTTCGGCCGCTCCTACGGCCGGTACGCGGGCGGCACCGTCCTCAGGGACGGCACCGAGATCCGTACGAAGACCGTCCCGGAGGCGGTCGGGCACGGCATCGCGTACGCCACCGAGGACCGCAAGCACTACGGCCTCAACCTCATCGACACCATCAACCGGAACATCTCGCTGACCGCGCTGGGCAAGGTCGCCCGGCGTGGTCTCGTCGACGAGCACGGGGAGCGGCAGGTCGCCGAGGGCTTCCGCACGTCCATGAACATCAAGGCGCCCACCGTCTACGAACCGGTGGGCAAGCTCTCCGGCGGCAACCAGCAGAAGGTCGTCCTCAGCAAGTGGATCTTCGCGGGTCCCGAGGTGCTGATCCTGGACGAGCCCACGCGCGGCATCGACGTGGGCGCCAAGTACGAGATCTACACGGTCATCGACCGGCTGGCCGCCGAGGGCAAGGCGGTCGTCTTCATTTCCTCCGAACTGCCGGAGCTGCTCGGCATGTGCGACCGCATCTACACGATGGCCGCGGGACGGCTGACGGGTGAGTTCTCGCGGGCCGAGGCCTCGCAGGAAGCGCTGATGCGTCAGATGACGAAGGACAAAGAGGTAACCCGATGAGCACGGACGTGACTGCCAAGACCCCGGCCCCCGCGCCGTCCGGCGGAGGCGGACCGGCCTCCGGCGACGGCCTGCTGCAGCTGATGCTCGGCGGCATGCGCCGCAACATGCGCCAGTACGGCATGCTGATGGCCCTCGGCCTGATCGTGGTGCTGTTCGCGGTGTGGACCGACGGCGACCTGCTGCTGCCGCGCAACGTCTCCAACCTGGTGCTGCAGAACAGCTACATCCTGATCCTCGCGATCGGCATGATGCTGGTCATCATCGCGGGCCACATCGACCTGTCGGTCGGCTCGCTGACCGCGTTCATCGGCGCGATGGCCGCCGTACTGATGGTCGAACACCATCTGTCCTGGCCCCTCGCGGTGGTGCTGTGCCTGGCCATCGGCGCCGTCGCGGGCGCGGTGCAGGGGTTCTTCATCGCCTATCTCGGCATACCGTCGTTCATCGTGACCCTCGCGGGCATGCTGCTCTTCCGTGGTCTGACGGAGATCTTCCTGAAGGGCCAGACCCTCGGCCCCTTCCCGAAGGACCTGCAGAAGGTCGCCAACGGCTTCCTGCCCGAGGTCGGCCCCGACACCAACTACCACAACCTCACTCTGCTGCTGGGCCTCGCTCTGATCGTCTTCGTGGTGTTCCAGGAGGTCCGCGACCGCAAGCGGCAGCAGGAGTTCGCCCTCGACGTGCCGCCCGCCACGCTGTTCCTGCTGAAGCTGGTCGCCCTCGTCTCGGCCGTCCTCGTGGTCACGCTGCTGCTCGCCAGCTACAAGGGCGCCCCGGTCGTGCTGCTCATCCTCGGTGTGCTGGTCGTCGGCTTCGGCTACCTGATGCGCAACGCGATCATCGGCCGCCACATCTACGCCATCGGCGGCAACCTGCCCGCGGCCAAGCTGTCGGGCGTGAAGGACAAGAAGGTCACCTTCCTGGTCTTCCTGAACATGGGCATGCTCGCGGCCCTGGCGGGGCTGGTCTTCGCCGCCCGCTTCAACGCCGCCTCGCCCAAGGCGGGCCTCAACTTCGAACTGGAGGCCATCGCCGCCTCGTTCATCGGCGGCGCGTCGATGAGCGGCGGGGTGGGCACGGTCCTCGGCGCGATCATCGGTGGTCTGGTCCTGGGCGTGCTGAACAACGGCATGAACCTCGTCGGCGTCGGCACCGACTGGCAGCAGGTCATCAAGGGCGCGGTGCTGCTGGCCGCGGTCGGCTTCGACGTCTGGAACAAGCGGAAGGTCGGTTCGTAACACCCTTCTCGTCCCCCGGAACCCCTCTGCCCCCCGGCACTGTGTTCCGGCACCCCTTCTCGTTCTCCGGCAGCCCGTCGACGACGGTGCACGCCCGCTCGGCACGCTGACCACAGACGGCGGACGGCGTCCTTCCCCGGCGGGGAGGGCGCCGTCCGCCGCTGTCACGCCCCTGGTCAGTGCGGTGCCGTCGGCCGGACGCGAGGTGACCCGCTCGGGCTCGGCGTGCATGTTCCGGGCCTCCGGATCGGCGCCGGCGACGACTGGGGCTCGCCGACCCGCGTCAATGCGCCCCCACGGGGCCGCAGGTGGCGACGACGCTCTCGAGGAAGGACTCCCCGGCCACGTCCGAGGGCCGCACCCCGGTGACGGAATGCGGCCCTCGGACGTACGGGTGAGCTGGTCAGGCGACCGACAGCTCGACCTTGATGTTGCCGCGGGTGGCGTTCGAGTAGGGGCACACCTCGTGCGCCTTCTCGACGAGCGACCGGGCGGTGGCCCTGTCGACGTTCGGGATGGAGGCGGTGATCGCCACCTCCAGGCCGAAACCGCCCGCCTCGGTCCTGCCGATGCCGACGGACGCGGTGACCGTCGAACCGGAGATGTCGGCCTTCTCCTTGCGGGCGACCACGCCGAGCGCGCCCTGGAAGCAGGCGCTGTAGCCGGCCGCGAAGAGCTGCTCGGGGTTGGTGCCCGCCCCGCTGCCGCCCATCTCCTTGGGCGGGTTGACGACGACGTCGAGCTTGCCGTCGTCGCTCGAGACACGGCCGTCACGGCCGTTCTCCGCGGTGGCCACGGCCGTGTAGGCCACGTCGATGTTCTGGATCGTCATACCGGGGATACCTCCTGCTGGTGCGCCGCGGCTCGCGCCCACGACCGCGACGGCCTGGGAGCGAGCCTAACGGGTGACGGCGCAGGCCGGTCAGGCGTCCAGCGAAACGATCATCTTGCCGGTGTTCTCGCCGCACAGGAGGCCCAGGAACGCGTCGAAGCCGTTCTCGATGCCCTCGACCTTCGTCTCGCGGTACTTGAGCTCGCCGGAGGCCAGCCAGCCGGCGACCTCCTGGACGAACTGCGGCTGCAGCGCGGAGTGGTCACCGACGAGCATGCCCTGCAGGCGCAGCCGCTTGCCGATGACCAGCGCGAGGTTGCGCGGGGCGGGGGTGGGCTCCGTGGCGTTGTACTGGGCGATCATGCCGCAGATGGTGGCGCGGCCGTGGACGTTGAACGAGGAGATCGCGGCCTCCAGGTGCTCACCGCCGACGTTGTCGAAGTAGACGTCGATGCCGTCCGGCGCCGCCTTGCGGAGCTGTTCACCCACGGGGCCGTTCTTGTAGTTGAAGGCCGCGTCGAAGCCGTACTCCTCGACCAGGAGCCTGACCTTCTCGTCGGACCCGGCGGAGCCGATGACCCGGGAGGCACCCTTGAGCTTCGCCATCTGTCCGACCTGGCTGCCGACCGCCCCGGCCGCGCCGGAGACGAAGACGGCGTCGCCCTCCTTGAAGGAGGCCACCTCGAACAGGCCCGCGTACGCCGTGAGTCCGGTCATGCCGAGCACGCCGAGGTAGGCGGAGAGGGGGGCGAGCGAGGCGTCGACCTTCACGGCGTGCTGGGCCGGGACGTCGGCGTACTCGCGCCAGCCGAGGCCGTGCAGCACGTGGTCGCCGACGGCGAAGCCGTCGGCGTTCGAGGCGATGACCTCGCCGACCGCGCCGCCGTCCATGGGGTGGTCGAGCTTGAAGGGCGGGGTGTACGACTTCACGTCGTTCATCCGGCCGCGCATGTACGGGTCGACGGAGAAGTACAGGTTGCGGACGAGGACGCGGCCCTCGCCGGGGGCCTTCACCGGCGCCTCGCGCAGCGCGAAGTCCTTGGCCTCCGGCCAGCCCTGCGGGCGGGCGACGAGGTGCCATTCGCGGCTGACCGTGGGAAGTGCTGCAGACATGGGCTGGGGGTCTCCTCGATGTCTCACGGAACGGTGGGGAAAGGAAGCGTAAATGCTTCACTACCTGAAACAACCATGCGCAGCGATATTTCATCTTGTCAAGTAATTGGGTAACCTGGGTGTCATGGCCACCTCGCGCACGGACCCGCTGACCCTGGACGTCATCGAACTCATCGGCGGCGTCGTGGCCCGCTACCACGAGGAGTACGACCGCGCCGCGGCCTCGCACGCCCTGACCGGCGCACAGGCCCGTGTCCTCGCTCTCCTGTCCCTCGAACCGATGCCCATGCGCAAGGTCGCCCGCACACTGAAGTGCGAGCCCTCCAACATCACCGGAATAGTCGACCGGCTGGAGCTCCGCGGCCTCGTTGAGCGCCGCCCCGACCCCGCCGACCGGCGGGTGAAGCTGGCCGCCCCGACCGAGGACGGGATACGGACGGCCCGGCAGCTGCGGGACGCGCTGGACTTCGCCCGCGAGCCGCTCGCCGACCTGTCGGACGCGGAGCGGATGATGCTGCGCGACCTGCTGCGCCGGATGCTCGGCAAGGACCCCGCCGGCGCGGCGGACGCGGCCCCGTCAGCCCCGGGCCACGCCGTGGGATGACCCTCCCGCGGCCTGACGCACCCCGGACCGGGCGGGCCGGCCGGGGCGGTCGCCGCCACCCGGGGCCCCGGCCGGGCGTCCCGTCCTCAGGTGCAGAACCAGAGCCACCGGGTGCAGGTCTCGGTCGGCGAGGGAGTGGGCGAGGGACTGCCCGGCGGCTCCGGGCGCGTCGGCTGCTCGGACGGCCGACCGGACGGCGACGGTACGTCCGGCCCCCCGGTGCCCTCGGGAGCCGAGGACGGGGAGGCGGAGGCGGAGGCGGACGCGGACGCGGCGGGCGAGCCCTCGGGCGGGGCGGACACGGGTCCCGCCGGCTCCCCGGAAGCCTTCGGCACCGCCGACGCGGACGGCCCCGGTTCCCCGGCTCCGGACTCCGTCACCGGTGCGGCGGTGGGTGCGTCCACCGGCCCCGGACCGTCGGGTGCCGTGGACCCGGACGGGGCCGGGGCGGATTCGGTGGCGGTGTCCGTGACCTCGGTCACGTACTCGGCGGCGCCGCTGTCGTGCTCGGGCTCGGCGGCCAGCTCGGCCAGGCTCAGCGCACCGGCGGCCAGCACCACCCCGGCCGCCGTCAGCAGCGCCCCGCGCCTGCGGCGCCGGTGCCCCCGACGGCCGCCCTTCCTGCCCGCCGGCCCCCGGCCACGACGCCGTGGCCCTCCCACCCGGGAGGGCTCGAGGGTCTCGCCCGGCGGTTCCGGTTCGTGACCGTGGTGGACCGGGACGGCGTACGGGGCCAACGCCTCGGCGGGGGTTCCACATCCGGCGCAGGCCAGGGCGCCGTTGAGGTGCCGTTGGCACGGGTGGCAATAATCCATGGCGCCCGCAGACTAGACGGGCGGCGAACAGCGGAGGAAGCCACCCAGGTGAGGATCCTGTGTGGAAGAGCGGATACCGAGGCACGCCGTCCGATACGCGTGAGACGGGGCAGGATGGGCGCCATGACCGCTCGCACCCCCTTCGGGCCGCTGGAGTTCCAGCTCGTCCTGCTGCGCCGGATGGCCGATCACCAGCCGGATCTGGTGGAGGACGCCCGCCACGAACTGAGCGCCTCGCTCGCCGAGATGCGCGAGGCGAACCGGCGCTGGCAGGCCATGGTGCGGGCCCCGCGCGGCCGGGGCGCCCTGCGCCGCTACCGGTCGGTGCTCGGCGAGCCCGAGACGTCCGTACGCCGCACGGTGGGCGACCTGGAGTGCGATGCGCTGCGGTGGCCGCTGCCGCTCTGGCCGGACCTCCGGTTCGAGGTGATGGCGGGCCCCGGCGGAGCCGTGTGGAACGAGTGGCTGGTCCGCACCCCGGGCCTGCCGGGCCCCGAGCTGCGTACGGCCGGGGATCTGCGCCCGTGGTCGTGCACCGTGGACGAGGTGGCCCGGGCCTTCGAGGAGGCCCGTCCGATGGAGGGCAGCGCGCCGACCCGCTGGGCGCTCGCCCTCACGGACCCCGCCGACGGCCGCCGGTACGTCGCCGAGTTCACCTGGGGCCTCTTCCAGCGCCTCCTCCCGGGCACGGGCTGATCCCGGCGCGACTCCCCGGCTGTCGCCCCGTCGGCCCGGGCCCGGCCTTCCCTCGTACGCCTCACCCGGCGCGCGCCGCCCCACGCCCGGCGCGAGGATGCCAGGAGAGCCGGCTGCCGCCGGTACCCGCCCGTCAGCGCTCTCGGGAGACCCTGCCGTGACCGTCAGTCTTGAGCAGTTGCGCCGTTGCCATGTCGCCGTCGATCTCGGGGCCGCGAGGACCCGTGTGTACATCAAGGGAGTCGGGCTCGTCGTCGACGAGCCCAGCGTCGCCGCAGTGAACACCCGCACCGGCTCGCTCATCGCCGTCGGCGCCCTCGCCGAGCAGATGACCGGCCGCACGCCCGCGTACATCCGGGTGGCCCGGCCGGTGACCGGCGGTACCGTCGTCGACATCGACATGGCCCAGCGCATGCTGCGCCACCTCCTCGGTGAGAAGCTCCGGCGCCAGCTGCGCCGCAAGCCCCGGCTGCGGGCCGCCGCCTGTACCCCGCACGAAGCCGATCCGCTGGCCCAGCGGGCGACCGTCGAGACGCTGGTCGGCCTCGGCGCGCGGCGGGTGGAGCTGGTCGACACGCTGATCGCCGCGGCCGTCGGTTGCGGACTGCCGGTGGAGCAGCCGACCGCCACCATGATCATGGTGTGCGGGGCCGCCACGACCCAGATCGCGGTGCTCTCGCTGGGCTCGATCGTGACGGCCGTACGCATCCCGATCGGCGGGGAGGCCATCGACCGCGCGGTGATCCAGCACCTGCGCCAGCACCACCAGCTGATGCTGCCCAGCCAGTCCGTGCGCCCCCTGCAACTGGCGCTGCGTGGCAACGGCCTGACGCTCAAGGGCCCGGCGGTCACCGAGATCCACGGCCGTGACGTGGTCACCGGCCTGGCCCGCTCGGTGCAGGTCGACACGGCCGCCGTCCGGGAGGCCATCCACACCCCGCTGACCGCGGTGCTCGACGGCCTGGGCAAGGTGCTGCGCGACTGCCCGCCCGACCTGGTGGCGGACATCGCTGACTCCGGGATCATGATGGTCGGCGGGAGCGCCCTGCTGCCCGGGCTGGACCAGATGCTGCGCGAGGCCACCGGCGTGCCGGTGCAGATCGCGGAGCGGCCCGATGTCTGCTCCGTGCTCGGACTGGGCGCCATGCTGGACGGCACGGTCCAGCCGCTGGTCCTCGACCCGCTCGCCGGCTGAGAGCCCCACCGATCCGTGGGCGGAACCGGTCCCTACCTGCGGAGCACCCTGCAGCACATCGTGGACACCGCCACGGCGCTGGCCGGGGCGGACCGCGGCGCCCTGGCGCTCCTGGACCGCGAACACGCCCGCGTCACGGACCTGTTCACCTCCGGCCTGCCGCACGCCGAACGCCGGCACCCGGGCCCGCTCCTGGACGTGCGCGGCGCGTTCCTCGGGGCCCTGGTCCGTGACGGCGAGCCGCTGCGCGGCGACGACGTGAGCACCGACCCGCGCTTCGGCGGCACAGCGCCCGGACGTCCGCCGCAGCGTTCCTTCCTGGGGGCCCCGATCCGCCTGCACACCGAGGTGCTGGGCGGTCTCTGCCTCACCGGGGAGGACCCCGGACGGTTCACGGACACGGACCTGGCCCTGCTGCGGCTGCTCGCCTCCCAGGCGGCCGCGGCGGTCGACGGCGCCCATCTGTACGAGGCGGCGCGGCAGCGGGAGCAGTGGATCGAGGGGGCCGCCGCCGTCACCCGGGCCCTGCTGACGGGTACGTCCACGACGGACGCCCTGGTGACCGTCGCGGAGCGGGCCAGGGTGCTGGCCGGCGCCTCGGCCGGGGTGATCCTCCAGCCGACCGCGGGCGGCGGGATGGAGATCGTCGCCGCCTCCACGCGCGAGGACCCTGCGGGGATCGTCGGCACCGTGATCGAGCCGGGCTCCCTGGTCCTCGTCCAACTGCTGGGCGGCGAGCCGGTGTTCCTGGAGGACTCCGCGACGGATCCGCGGATGACGACACACGTGCGGGAGCGGTTCGGACCGAGCATGATGCTCCCCCTGCAGAGCGGCGGGCGGCTCATCGGCACCCTCGCCCTGCCCCGGCGGCGCGGCGGCCGTCCGTACACGGCGGTGGAACGGCTGCTGGCCTCGCAGTTCGCCTCCCAGGCCGCGCTGGCCCTGGTGATGGCCGACGCCCAGCACTACCGGGAGCAGCTCGCGGTCTACGAGGACCGCGACCGGATCGCCCGCGATCTGCACGACCTCGTCGTCCAGCGGCTGTTCGCGACGGAGATGATGCTGGAGTCCACCCGCCGCAAGGACCTGGCGGGCGACGGCGCGACGGCGGAGCTGCTGGCGCGGGCCGTCGACGAGCTGGATTCCACGATCCAGGAGGTCAGGACGACGATCTTCGCACTCCAGCAGCCGCCGGCCGAGGCTCCGGCGACCTTCCGCGGCCGGGTGCTGCGCGAGACGGCGGGTGCGGCGGCGGTGCTCGGCTTCCAGCCGTCGGTGCACTTCACGGGGGCGGTGGACGCCCTGGTGCCGGAGCCCGTGGACGGTCAGCTGCTCGGCGTCCTGCGCGGGGCGCTGGCCACCGCGCACCGGCGGCCGGGGGTGTCGGTCATCGAGGTGGAGGTGGACGTCACGGCCCGGCTGCCCGACGGGCGCCCCGCGGTGCGCCTGGTGGTCGCCGACGACGGGCGGGCCGAGGACGGCACCCGCTCGCCCACGGTCATCTGGCAGGCGCCGCTCTGAGCGCGATGCGGGTGTTGGAGTGCGCGACGCCCGCGTCCCGTTTCAGCCGGCGCAGCAGGGCGTCCAGGGAGCCGGAGTCGGCAGCCGTGGCCCGCACCAGGTAGTCGTGGCCGCCGGTCACGTGTACCACCTCGGTGATGCCGGGAAGGGCGAGCACGGCACGTTCGAACTCCTCGTTCGTCGTGTCGAGGCGCAGCGACACGTCGATGAAGACGACGAGGCCCGAGCGCGTGTCGGCGGCCGGGTCGATGATCACCGTGAAGCCCCGGATCACCCCCTCGCGGCGCATGCGGCGTACGCGGTCGCCCGCCGCGTTGGCGCTCAGTCCCACGCGCAGGCCGAGATCGCGGTACGAGATCCGCGCGTCCTCCTGGAGGATCCCGAGGATCTCTCTGTCCATGCGGTCCATACCCGCGATTGTCGCAGTCCGGGGCGGTGAACGGCGGGCGAGCGGCTGTCCGCCAGGGCTCCGCGGGCCCCGTACGCCTAGGGGCGCCTGCCGTACGGGGCCCTTACCCGGATGGCGCAATCCGGCGGGCCAGGCCTTCCCCCGCCGCGTTGACTTGCCGTGTGGACACAGCGGTCAAGAAGGCCCCCGCCCCGGAACGCACCCGATCCGCCGCCTACCGGAACCTGATCATGGCCACGGCCGGTTTCACCCTCACCTTCTGGGCGTGGAATCTGATCGCCCCGATGTCGGGTGACTACAAGGAACGGCTGGGACTCACCTCGTTCCAGCAGTCGCTCCTGGTCGCCGTGCCCGTGCTCGTCGGCTCGCTGGGCCGCATCCCGGTCGGCGCACTGACCGACAGGTACGGGGCCCGGCGGATGTTCCCCGCGGTGTCGGCGCTGACGGTCCTCCCGGTGCTGCTGCTCATCCCGGCGGCGGACTCGTACGGGGCGATGCTCGCCGTCGGCTTCCTGCTGGGGCTCGGGGGAACGACGTTCGCCATCGGCATCCCGCTGGTCAACTCGTGGTTCCCGCCCACGAGCCGGGGTCTGGCGCTGGGGGTGTTCGGCATGGGCATGGGGGGCGTCGCGCTGTCCGGCTACTTCACCCCCCGGATCGCGGAACACGGCGCGAACCTGCCGTTCCTGGTCGTCGCCGCGGCGCTCGTCGTGTACGCGCTGCTCGCCGCAGCCCTGGTCACGGACCGGCCGGGGCGCCAGGTGCCGGCGGACTCGCTCGGCCACCGGCTGGGACGGGCCGGCCGGCTGCGGGTCACCTGGGAACTCTCCGCGCTCTACGCGATCGGCTTCGGCGGCATCGTGGCGTTCGGGGTCTACCTTCCGACGTACCTGAAGACCTGGTACGAGATGTCCCCCACCGAGGCGGGCACCAAGGCCGCCGGTTTCGCGCTGGTGACGGTGGTCTTCCGCCCGGTCGGGGGCCGGCTCTCGGACCGGGTGCACCCGGCCCTGGTCACGGCGGGGGCGCTGCTGCTCGCCGCCCTGATGGCGATCGCCCAGGCGTTCGAGCCAGGGCTGTACCCGGTCGGGACGATCGCGCTGCTCTGCATGGCGGCCGGGCTGGGCACCGCGAGCGGCAGCGTCTTCGCCCTGGTCTCCCAGGTGACGCCGCAGGCCAAGGTGGGCAGCGTGACGGGCATCGTCGGGGCGATGGGCGGCCTCGGCGGCTTCGTGCCGCCGCTGGTGATGGGCGCGATCTACAGCGCGAAGGGCTCGTACGCGATCGGCTTCATGCTGCTCTCCGATCTGGCGCTGGCCGGCGCGGTGTACGCGTACGGACGGATGCGGAGCCTGCGGCGCGACGCCTGACGGGGCGCCCGGGCCCCGGGACCGTCGCCGGGACAGCCTCCGGGCCTGTAGGGAGGCGTCCCGCCGGACAACTCCCTCCAGGCCCTAGGCTGCTTAGGGTGACCCTTCTTCTGCCCGCACTGCACGGGCCGGCCGGCCGGACGGACTCCTCGGAGGCCGTCCGCTTCGGCGCACACAGCCTGACGTACGCACAGCTGGCCTCGGCGTCCGACGCGCTCGCGGCCGAGATCGCGGGGGCGGGGCGCGTCGCCGTCTGGGCGACGTCCACGCCGCAGACGGTGATCGCGGTGGTCGCGGCGCTGCGGGCGGGCGTGCCCGCCGTACCGCTCAACCCGAACACGGGTGAGCGGGAACTGGCGCACATCGTCGCGGACAGCGTCCCCTCGGTGGTACTCGCCGGGGAGGGCGACACGCTTCCGCCGGCGCTGGCTTGCCTGCGCCGGCTGGACGCCGGTACGGGGGCGGAGACGGGCGATGCGGGTGCGGGGGTAGGTGCGGGTGCGGGTGTCTTCCGGGACGAGCCCGCCCCCGACTCCCCCGCCCTGATCGTCTACACCTCGGGCACGACCGGCCCGCCCAAGGGCGCGGTCCTGCCCCGCCGGGCGATCGCCGCCTCGCTGGACGCGTTGGAGGACGCCTGGCGGTGGACCGCCGACGACGTCCTGGTGCACGCCCTGCCGTTGTTCCACGTACACGGTCTGATCCTGGGCGTCCTCGGCCCGTTGCGCCGGGGCGGCTCGGTGCGCCACCTGGGGCGCTTCTCGCCCGAGGGGGTGGCCCGGGAGCTGCTCTCCGGGGGCACGATGCTCTTCGGCGTGCCCACGATGTACCACCGGCTGGCGGGCGCGCTGAGTGATCCGGCCGGCTCCGGGAGCCTCACCAAGGCGCTGGCGGGCGCCCGGCTGCTGGTCTCCGGCTCGGCCGCCCTGCCCGTCCACGACCACGAACGGATCGCCGCGGCCACCGGCCGCCGCGTCGTCGAGCGGTACGGCATGACGGAGACCCTGATGAACACGGGGGTACGGGCGGACGGCATCCCGCGCGCCGGCACGGTCGGGCCGCCGCTGGCCGGGGTGGAACTGCGGCTCGTCGAGGAGGACGGCAGCGTGCTCGGGGACCCGGCGGCCATCGGGGAGATCCAGGTGCGCGGGCCGAACCTGTTCACCGGCTACCTCAACCGCCCCGACGCGACGGCGGCGGCCTTCACCGCGGACGGCTTCTTCCGTACCGGGGACATGGCCACGGTCGACCCCGACGGTTACGTACGCATCGTCGGGCGCAAGGCCACCGACCTGATCAAGAGCGGTGGTTACAAGATCGGCGCCGGGGAGATCGAGAACGTCCTGCTGGAGCACCCCGGGGTACGTGAGGCCGCCGTCACCGGGGAGCCGGACGCGGACCTCGGTGAGCGGATCGTCGCCTGGATCGTCCCCGAGGACCCCGGATCACCGCCCGGCGAGAGGGAGTTGGCGGACCATGTGGCGGCCCTGCTGGCCCCCCACAAGCGCCCGCGCGTCGTCCGCCACCTCGATGCCCTGCCCCGCAACGAACTGGGCAAGATCATGAAGAGGTCGCTCGGTGTCCAGCGCCCGCGGTGACGGCGACGGTGGCGGCGGCCGCATGACGGCGCGGGAGATCGTCGCCGCCGTGGCCGGGAGCTTCACCGAGCACCGCCCGCCCGTCCGTCCGGCACCGGCCGACGGCCCGCTGGGCTGGGCCGGTTACGGCGAGTCCCGGGCGCGCGCCGCGGCACGCACCGGCGAGGAGGAGTCGGTCGTGTACGGGGTGGCCGGGATCGGCGGCCTCTCCTGCGTGCTGGTCTCCTTCGAGTTCGGCTTCCTGGGCGGGTCACTCGGGGGCCACACCGGGGACCGGCTGGAGGCCGCGTACGCGCTGGCCCGTCAACGCCGCCTGCCGCTCGTCTCGTTGGTCGCCACCGGGGGCAGCCGGATGCAGGAGGGCATGATCGCGCTGATACAGCTCCAGCGGGTGGCCCGGGCCTCCGCGCTGCTGCGGGCGGCGGGCCTGCCGCAGATCGCGGTGGTGCGTGATCCCACCACCGGGGGCGGCTGGGCCACCCTGGGGGCGGGGGCCGACGTGGTGCTGGCCCTGCCCGGGGCGCAGATCGGCTTCGCCGGGTCCCGGGTGCGGCCCGCCGGCGCGGACCCGTACGCCTACACCGCGGAAGGGCAGCTGGCGGCGGGTCAGGTGGACGCGGTGGTGCCCCCCGGGGAGCTGGCGGGGACGCTGGGGCGCTGGCTGGCCGCGCTGACGGTGTCCGGTCCGGCGCGGCCGGCCCCGGTGCCGGGGCCGCTGTCGGGCACGGGACTGCCGGAGACCGGCTGGGCGGCGGTGGCGCAGGCCCGCTCGGCGGCCCGGCCGCGGGCAGCGGCGTATCTGGACGCCTACTTCGAGGATCGGCTCGCGCTGAGCGGCGACCGCTGCGGGGGCATCGACCCGGGGCTGCTCTGCGGTGTCGGACTGCACGGCGGGCGGCCGGTGGCGTACGTCGCCCAGTGCGGCACCGCCACCCTCCCGGCCGGATACCGCACGGCGTCACGGGTGATCCACCTGGCGGACCGCCTCGGTATCCCCGTACTGACCCTGGTCGACACCCCCGGCGCGGCCAACGACGCCGAGGCGGAGCGCGCGGGTGCCGGAGCGGCCATCGCCGGGACCTTCGCGGCGGTCGCCGGCGCCCGGGTGCCCGTGACGACGCTGGTGATCGGTGAGGGCGGCTCGGGCGGCGCGCTCGCGCTGGCGGCGCCGGACAACACCCACGTCACGGCGGACAGCTACTTCTCGGTCATCGCCCCGGAACTGGCCGCCGCGATCCTGAAGCGCGGCCCGGACGAGGTGCGTGCCACCGCCGACCAGCTGCGGCTGCGCCCGCAGGACCTGGTGGAACTCGGCGTCGCCCGCTCGGTCGTCGGCCCGGCGGGCGGCGATCCGGCCGACGGTCCCGCCCCGGCCGGCTGTGGATGACGTTCCCCGGTGCCGGACGCCGGGCACACGCTCCGGGCCTCCGGGGGTTTGCGCGGGCCGGTCCCGGTCATACGGCAGGTGACCCTGACGCCGAGTACAGCAAGGTGTGAATGACATGGCTGCCGACGAGAAGACCCAGGCCAAGACCGAGCAGGCCAAGGGCAAGGTCAAGGAGGCCGCCGGCCGGGCGACCGGCAACGAGCGCCTCACCGCCGAAGGCCGGGCCGACCAGTCCAAGGGCGACGCCCGGCAGGCCAAGGAGAAGGCGAAGGACGCCTTCAAGCACTGACGGCGACGAGAGCGCGAGGCGCTCTCCCCCTGACGCGTGTGGCCCGGCCGGCGCCGGGCCACACGCATGTCGCCGTACGGTTCGCGGGCGTCACGGGCACCGGCGTCTCGTCCCTTTACGGGACGCGGTCGGCCGCCGGTCCGGACGGGTCGGCGGCCCTGCGGCCTCCCGGGTCCCGTACCGCGGATCAGCCGAGGGCCGCGTCGTGCCGGGGCTTCGGAGCACCCGGGGGCACGAAACAGGCGGAGACGGTCTTGCCCGACCGCTGTGGATGCGTCGTCCACGCGTCGGCGAGCGCGTCGATGATGGCCATTCCGCGCCCGCCGGTCGTCGTGAGGTTCTCCGGCTGCTGGGCGGGGGGCAGGGGGTCGGAGTCGTGGACGCTGACGTGCAGGCAGCGGCTGTCCCAGGTCAGGACCAACTGGGCGTCGCTGTGCGCGTGCACGTGAGCGTTGGTGATCAGCTCGGAAACGCTGAGCAGGATCGCGTCCACGGTTTCCGGCGCGTCCTTCGTCCACTCCAAGGACGCCAGATGCTCCCGGGTCCAGCGGCGGCCTGCCCGCACCCCGTTCGAAGCCGGGAACGACTGCGCCCATCCCACGGCACGCAGCGACGTGTCCTTCGTCATGGGTCCTCCTCTCTCGGCTCCCTCCTCTTCCTCTACCCCCGCCTGCGAGACACACCCACGCGGCCCGGCCGTGACCGGAAGCCGGACGCGAGGCCTGTCCGTGGGTTCCCCGGGCACAAGCACCTCACCCTTCGGAAAGGAAAACCACCATGCTCGGCATAGCCGCTGCCGTCCTGTTCGCCATCGCCTTCCTGATCAACGCCGCGGACATCACCACCAACGACGTCTTCGCCTCCGTGAACGTCATGCTCCTGGGCCTGGCACTCCTCGCCCTGCACGTGGCGGGGATCGGAGCGGGTCGCCCCTCCCGCAGACGCTGACCCGCCGCCGACACCGTTCGGGCGGGTGCTCGTCGAGCCCGCGCCCGGGCCCTCTCACGGCCCCGCCCCGATCCGATCCGGGGGGCGGGGCCGGCTGCCGCCCCCGGACGAGCCGGCCACCGGTCGCCCCGGATTGTCCCGCTCCCGCGTCCCGCGTACGCCGCCCGGGAGCAGGTGTGACACGGCATCAAGCAGCGATGCGCGGAGGCGCTCCGGGGGCCTTCGTCTTCGGAGGCGTCGGCCCTCCGGCAGGGGATGCACGGTCAGGCCCCACCCGTCAGCATGGGAGGTACGGGATATGTCTGAGCGGAGGTTCCCATGGCTGACAACGAAATGTTCGTACGCGACCTGTTCACGGCGTGGAACCACCGGGACTACGACTCCATCGCGGGAGCCGTGGCTCCTGACTGCACCGTCGTCGAGGAGGGCAGCGGCAGAACCATGAAGGGCCCGGAGGGCTTCACCCAGCTCGCGAAGGCCCTGTTCGACGCGATGCCCGACGGCCGCTTCGCGCTGGACCACCTCACGTCCCAGGGGGACACGGTGGTCGTCGAGTACACGGGCACCGGGACCCAGACGGGAGACCTCGCCCTTCACGCGGGCACCCTGCCCGCCACGGGGCAGCACATCACGGTGCACGCGTGCGATGTCTACAAGGTGAAGGACGGCAAGATCAAGGAGGGCCGGGTCTACATGGACACCGGCGCCATCATGAGCCAGCTGGGCCTGACCCGTCAGCTGCAGAGCAGCTGACCGCAGGGAGCTGCGGGACGGGCGGAGGCGAGCCGGTCCGTACGGTGCTCGCCTCCGCCCGGGTCCGCCGACCGCGCAAGCTCCGTACATCGCCACGCGAAGCGGCGTGACGCATAGGTCCACGGTCGGGGTGGACGCGGGTTCCGGGGAAAGACGGAACACATGAGACAGATCAACACACCGAAGTACGTTTCCCCGTACGCCTCCTGGCAGCCGTACGCGCTCACCACCGTGGCCGTCACGGCCTGCGCGGTAGCCGGGGCCGCAGCTGTGAACCCGGACAGCGCCTGGTACCGAGGGCTGGAGAAACCGCGGTGGCAACCCCCGTCCTGGGCGTTCGGCGCGGTATGGACACCCCTGTACGCGTCGATCGCCTGGGCGGGCGGCCGAGCCCTGCACCGCGCCCGGGGAGACGAACGGCGCGGCCTCGCCGCGAGCATGGGGGCCAACCTCGCTCTGAACGCGGCGTGGAACTGGTTGTTCTTCGGCTGCCGCAGCCCGAAGGCGGGCCTCCTGGGCACCCTCGCGCTCGATGTGAGCAACGCGGAGCTGATCCGCCGCACCACCTGCATCGATCGCACAGCAGGAGGGAGCCTGCTCCCCTACGCGGCTTGGTGCGCCTTCGCCACCGCCCTGAACGCGTCGATCGTCCGCCGCAACCCCGCCTGAGGGCCTTCGAACGCCGCAGGCAGCTTGCCCGCCGTCACCGCGCGAACGTCCGGTACCGGACCCGGCGACTCGCGAAGAGCCCCTCCTGATCCCCCGAGCCGGTACACCCATCCCCGTGGAGCACCAGGTGACCGCCGAGGACCGTCGCGACGGAGTGTGAGGCGCCGGACCCCAAGCGCCCTATCCTCACGGATCGGAAGGACGGTCCCGGCTGCGTCGGCAGAGTCCCGACTGCGCGCCGCGGTGGGGTCCAGCCGACCTCGCTCATGGTCCGCACCATTTCCGCGGGCGCGGGGCCGACGCTCATCCTCCCAGCGCGGGTGACGCGTCGGCTGCGGATCTTGCCTCGGTCGGAGATGATCCTCCGCAGCCTCGGTGCCCTTGCGGGCTCTTCGGTCGGCGCCGGCGCGGATGACCCGATTCCGTAGCCGTAGCACCCGATCCGGATCCGGTAGGACCCGGGACGAGTGGGGCGCCGCGAAGACCTCGCGGCGCCCCACTCGTCTGTGCTGCGTGTCCGTCCCCTACACGGTCACTCCCGTCGCGGGCTCGGGGGTGTTCGGTGCCTCGGGCAACACTCGGTTGCGGGCGCGCGCCAGAAGTCCGTGCTTCGGGGCGAGACACCAGGTGAGGGCAAAGATCCCGGTCAGGACGACGACGATGGATCCGCCCGCCGCCAGGTCGTAGGTGTAAGACACGTACAGTCCGCCCAGGGTGCCGACGCAGCCGATACCGGACGCCAGAGCGGTCATGACACTGATCCGGTCGGTGAGCATCCGTGCGGTCGCGGCGGGCGTGATGAGCAGGGCGAGGACGAGGATGTTGCCGACCGCCTCCAGCGACATGACGATCGTCGTCGTCACGACGATGTAGAGCACCAGGTCGAGGCCGAAGACCGGCAGGCCGGCGGCACGGGCCGTCTCACGGTCCAGCGTCACGGCGATGAGCTCCTTGCGCAGGAGCAGCACGACCGTGACGACGACGGCCCCGATGGCCGCCACCGTCCACACGTCCTCGGGGCCGACGGCGAGGACCTGGCCGAAGAGGAAGGAGGACAGGTCGGTCGTCCAGCTGTCGCGGGTGGACACGAGGACGATGCCGAGTCCGAACGCGAAAGCGAAGAACACGCCGATCACGGTGTCCTCCTTCAGCCGCCGGTTCTGGGAGACGAAGGCGATAAGGACGGCGGTGGTGATTCCGGCTGCGGCGCCGCCGAGCAGCAGGTTGCCCTCCAGAGCGTAAGCGAGGGCTACTCCGGGGAACGCGGAGTGGGCCACGGCGTCGCCGATGAAGGCCATGCCTCGCAGTACGACGTAGACCCCGACGACCCCGCAGACGAGACCGACGACCCCGGCGACCGCGAAGGCGCGCTGCATGAAGGGCAGTTCCCACGGAGAGAGGAAGAACTCAATCACGCCGCAGCCTCCTTGTCGGGCGTCCGCTGCAGCGGTACGGGGGCGCGGTCGAGGCCGAAGGCCCGGAGCATGCGGTCCGGATCGGACAGCAGTTCCGGCCCGCCTTCGGCGACCACGGTCCGGTTGAGCAGGACGACGCGGGTGCAGGTGCGGGCGGCTGCCGCCAAGTCGTGTGTGGTCATCAGCAGTGCGGTTCCGTCCTCGGCCAGTCGGCCGAACAGGTCGTTGAGTAGTTCCTGCGTGGGAACGTCGACGCCGGTGAACGGCTCGTCCAGCAGCAGGATCCGTGGTTCGGCGGCCAGCGCACGGGCGACGAGGACACGTTGACGCTGGCCGCCCGACAGCTCGCCGATGGGGCGGCGCCGCAGATCCATGAGCCCGGTGAGTTCCAGTGCGCTCTCCACAGCTGTGTGGTCCTCCGCCGCCGGTCTCCGCAGCCAGCCGATGCGTCGGGTACGACCCGAGAGGACGGCGCCCGCGATGTCGACGGGGAAGTCCCAGGCGAACTCGTGCCGCTGGGGCACGTAGCCGATCAGCCGACGGGCCTCCGCGACCGGCTGACCGGCCACGAGGACCCGACCGGAAGACAACGGAACCAGGCCGAGGACGGCGCGCAGCAGCGTCGTCTTGCCCGCACCGTTGGGGCCGATCAGCCCGACCAGTTCCCCCGCGCCGACGGAGAGGTTCGCGTCCTGGAGCGCCACACGGCCGCCGAGCGCGACGGTGACGCCTTCGGCCCGCAGTACGGGATCGCTGTCACTCATGCCTGGGCTCCGTTCCGCTGCTCCCGGCGCCGGTTGAGGGCGACGAGGGCGGCGCCGGTTGCGGCGAGCGCCACGGCGCCGCCACCCATGAGCACGACATCGGCCGCACCCGTATGGGCCATGGCGCCCGAGGTGCCCTTGCCCGCACCTGTGTCGTTGCCTGTCGCTCCGGACGCGGACGTGCCGGCATCGGAACCGGGCTTGTCGTCGGTCCCCGGGGAGGAGTCCCCGGATCCGGAGCTGCCTGATCCGGACCCGCCTCCTGTCGGGCTGACAGAACCCGGGTCCGTCTTGTCCCCCACTACGAACGTGAAGGTCTCCGTGTCGGCGGAGGCGGAGCCGTTCGCGAGGGTTCCGGTCATGGAGAAGGTCAGCTTGTGGACGCCCTCACCGCCGAAGGCCCATCCACCGTGCGCGTGGGTGTTGGCCGGGACGTCGATGGCGTCCGGAACGCCGTCCTTGCTGTTGAGCAGCACGGTCGCACCCGAAAGTCCGTCGTAGGTGTACAGGGCGAAGCCGCCGGGTCCTTCGGCCTTGGCCAGGCCGAACTTCACGCCGCCCTTGAGCACGCCCGACGCGACGTTGTCGGTGGACCAGCCCGGCCACAGCAGACCTTCCTGCTGGACCTGGTCGAGCAGCCAGACGGGGTCGCCGGCCTTGCCCAGGAAGGAGAACGCGCCCCCCGCCGGAACCTGCTTCCTCGCCGCCGACTTGACGTGGAACACGACCGAGGAGGGTTCGCGCCACGTGGTCTTCCCCGCGACCGTGCCGTCCTTGACCTGGATCTGCAGCTTCCCGTCGACCGCACGGGCGGCGATGTCGACGTGGCCGTTGTCGAGCACCTTCTTCTCCGTGGCGGCCTTCTCCGTGGCGAGCGCCTCGGCCGCCCTCAGCGCGTCGGCCGGTGCCCCCTCGACGGCCTGTGCGCCCCTGATCGGAGCGCCCCGCTGGAGGGGTGTCTCCCCGGCCGCGTCCTCGGCCGGGAAGGTGGACGGCGCGTCGGACGAGGGTGGCGTCGGCGTCGGTGCTGAAACAGGCGGCGTGACGACGGCCGCGTCTCCCACCCGTACCGCCAGCGTGGTCGTCCTGCGGACCGGGTCAGTCTCCACCGAGGCGTGGGCGAGGGTGAGCCGGTACGTACCCGGGGCGGTGAACGCCCAGCGCGCGACCGGTACGGCGATGTCAGCGGTACGGGGCGGGATCGGGTACCCGTCCTCGGCAAGCCCTTCGGTACCGCCGCTGTGCGCCAGCAGCTCCGAGGCCGCTGTCCCCGCTGCCCGGTGGACGACGAGGGCACCCGGGCCCTCGACGCCCGTGAGGGTCAGTCCAGCGCTGTCGGCAGGTTCCTCGATGTCCCAGACCGGTGCGCCCGGTGCGCCCAGGAACGCGTACGCGGCGTCGTCCGGCACGGCCAACCGATGGGTGTCGTCGATGTCGAGCGGCGGGCGGGTCGTGGTCTCGGCGGAGGAAACCGGTGCCTCGGGCGCCGCCGTACCGCCCGTGCCAGGCTCCTCAGAAGCCGCGACGGCCGCCGCGGCGGGGGCCAGGATCAGGGCTGTTCCGAGGAAGCAGCCCAACGCGATCCGTCCCGCCGCCCCCCTTTTCCGTACGCTCGTCATCAGGACTTGCTTTCCTTTCCACCCAGGCAGCGGGCGAGTTCGTCGGCGTTGTGGCGCATCATCCCGACGTAGTCGTGGACCTTGTCGTCGAAGGAGTCGCCGTAGATCGTGCAGATGCCGACGCTCTCGTCCTGGGCGACGCGGCGCAGGATGTCGGCGCGTGCGGCGAGGTTCGGTTCGAGGAAGACCGCCGGCACCTTCTTGCCCCGGATGGTGCTGCGCAGCTTCTCGACCTCGGCCGCGCTCGGTTCCTGGTTCGGTACGGGGACGACGAACCCGGCGACCTCCATGCCGTACGCCTTGGCGAGGTATCCGAAGGCGTCGTGCGTGGTGATGAGCTTGCGGTTGGCTTCAGGGACGGTCGCGAGGGTGGCGGCCATGTCCTTGTGGAGAGAGGCGAGCGTGCTCAGATACGCCTTCGTGTTGCGCTCGTAGACGGCTTTGCCAGCGGGGTCGGCCTTGGTGAGTTCGGCCTGGATGCGGCGCGCGTACGCCTCGGCGTTGGAGACGTCACCCCAGGCGTGCGGGTCCATGTCGCCGTGGACGTGCTTGCCGATGACGGCCTGCGGCAGCACCCAGATGTCCTGGCCGGCCGATCCGAGGAAGCGGTACTGCGGTTCCTCGGGCACCTTCTGTTTCGCCCGGTCGGGCACGTTCAGCGCCACTTCCTTGCCGGCCGTGCGCAGCCGCTCGCCGGTGGCCTTCTCGTCGGTCCGTACGTAGACCGACTTCTGCTGGGCGTTGAGGGTGAGGTCGGCGTGGCCGTCGTCGAGTGTCCTGCGACCCGCGGCGGCCTTGTTGTGTGCGGCGCCCCCGACGGTGAAGGTGACGCTGCCCTGCCCGGCCTCCGTGGTTTTGCCGTCCAGGGCCTCGACCTGGCCTCGTACGGTCAACTCGTACGTACCCGGCTTGGTGAACACCCAGTTGACGTGGGTGTGGGCCTCGGGCGGCAGTGTGAAGGAGTCCTTGGCGTCGAGGCCGTCGGAGGAGTCGATGTAGCTGGTGGGGTTGCCGAGTGTGTCGGTGAGGTAGACGTGCAGGTCTCCCGGCCCGGTGAGCTTCACGGCGGTGGTACGGACGTGTGCGCCCTCCCCCGCGACCTCGCCCTCGACGGCCCAGCCCAGCCAGAGCACGTCGAGTCCGAGGTCCTCCTCCAGCTTCATCACTGTGCCGCCGAACTGCTCGAGCTTGGCGGCTATCTCGATCTTCGGCGCGCCCTTGGTGGCGTTGTTGTGGATCATCTTCATAATTCCGGGCTCCTCCAGGAGCAGCCCGTTGGAGAAGATCATGTCGGCACGGGCGACCTTGACGGTGTCACCCGGACTGGGCTCGTAGGAGTGCGGGTCACCGTGGTGCGGCACGATCGAGGTGACGTCGACGCGCTCGCCGCCGACCTGGCGTACCAGGTCGGCGATGACGCCGGTCGTCGTCGAGACCGTCAGAGCGGCGTCGGACGTGCCGGGGCCGGTGCCCGAACAGCCGGCCAGCAGCAGTGCGCCGGCCAGCGCGAGAGTGATTCTTCGTGGTGCGGTGCGCACGACGGATACTCCTAGATCGATGCGAAGGACCGGCTCCGAGGGCGGGAGGGACGGCTGTGAGCCCTCGGAGCCGGTGGTCAGGAAGCGGTGGCGGACGGGCCCTCACGTCGGCGGCGGGTGGCGTGGAAGGCCACAGCTCCGGCGCCGACCGCGGCGACCGCAAGACCGATGGGCAACAGGGCGGATGCACCGGTGGAGGCCAGACGGCCGCCGACCGCGGTGCCGCCCGCCGTTCCTGATGTGCCCGTACCCGGCGGGTCGTCAGCGGCACCGGCGTCAGGTACAGGCGACGATGCGGAGGGGCCGGGCTGGGGAGCGGACGCACTGGTAGTCGGGGTACCACTGGACGAGGGCACGGTGGTGGTCGGGGCGCCGGTGGGCGGGGCCGTCGAGGGGGCGGTGGGCTCGGCACCCCGGCCCGGCTTCACCGTCGTGGGGTCGATGGCCCCGACTGCCCAGGCGATCGTCGCGGTGTCACTGACCTTCGTACCGTCGGCGAGGGTGGCGGCGGCCGTGAAGGTCGTCCGGTAGACGCCTTCCTGGGTGAAGGCCCAGGCAGAGTGGGAGTGGCTGCCTGCGGTGTGCTCGAACGCGTCGGGCAGCCCGTCGCCGCTGTCGGCGAGGACGGTGCTGTCCATCGAGTTGTCGTTGATGATCGCGAGCGTGCCGGGACCCTGGAGTGAGTCGACTCGATAGGTGATCCGGCCCCTGACCTGAGAGGCGGGCAACTCCTCGGTGTTCCAGCCGGGCCAGACGAGTCCGGCCAGTTGACTGGACGGAAGCCACCACACCGGGTCTCCGGGCGTGCCAAGGAAGTCGTAACCCTCGCTGATACGTCGTTTGGCGGCGGGTTTCACGTGAATGACGACGGCGTCCGGCTCGTGCCACCGCGGGTGCTGGGGCGCCCCTTCCTTGATCTCGAACGCGAGGGCCCCGCTCTTCCCCGGCCGGGCGGCCAGGTCGATGTGCCCGTCGTCGATGACGTGCGCGGTGGGCGCCGCCGAGGTCGGCGTCGGGAGGGGCGTGGAGGGGGTCGTGGACGGGGTGGGTGCCGTCGGGTCCGGTGTGGCGGTGCCATCACCGGGCCGTACCTGCGTCGGGTCCGTCGATCCGACCGCGACGGCGAGGGTCTCGGTATCGGTGACCTCATTGCCGTCGGCCAGCGTCGCGCGCACGGTGAGGGTGAGCCGGTGGACGCCTTCGGCGGCGAAGCCCCACGTCGGCGCGAAGCGGTCCGGTCCCTGCGGCATCGGGAAGGAACGGAACTCAGGATCGTCGCTGTTGAGGTGCTGGACCGGCTCCTGGTCCGACCACTCCATCTCCTCGGTGAAGGTGTAGAGCGCGAACCTTCCATCCCCCTGGGAACGGTCGAGCGTGACCTCGACCGATCGCGCCCCGGCCAGGTCCGTCCATCCGGGTGTCAGGGCGAAGACGTCCTTCGCGTGACGGCCATTCAGGAACCAACCGTGCAGCCCGTCGCCGAGAAGCGGGTTCACCGGCGAGATGACCGACTCCTTCGCCTCAGGCACCACATGCAGCACCACGTCCGACGGTTCACGCACCACCGTCGCCGCGCCGGTTCGGTCAGCTATCCGCAGGTCCAGACGCCCGTTGGTGAGTTGGGGCACGAAGTCGATGTCGCCCTGTGCGAGCACCACCGCCCCGCCTTCGGCGTGGGCAGTTCCCGTACCCGCGGCGACCAGTCCGGCCGCGGTGGCGAGCAGCGCCGCGGCCAGGGTGCCGGCGGTCGCCGCGACCGCTCGTCGGCCGTGTGTCAGGACACTCATCGGTCCTGCCTCCTTGCCAGAGCGGCGACCCGCCCGCGCGGCGAGCGCGGACGGGTCACCGCGGTCGGTGCAGGGTCAGTTGGAGACGGTGAACGTGTACGTGGCCGCGGTCGACTTGGCCACAGTGCCGACCGTGCCGGTGACGGTGAAGTTCACCTTGTAGGTGCCGGGCTCCTCGAAGGCCCAGTGGGCGTGGTCGTGCCCGCCGACGGCGAACGTCTTGTTCTTGTACGACGTGGTGGTGCCGCTGTCGTAGTAGCGGTCCACGGTGGAGCCGTTGACCTTGTAGACGCTGAAGTCGTCGGTGGCGGCGCCGTTGCGGGTCACCGTGCCGAGCTTGTACTGCACGGTGTTGTTGGCGAACACGCCGGTGGCCAGGTGCTCGGTGGAGATGCCGGGCCACAGGATGTTCTTGACGGTCGCCGATGCCTCGTCCTGAGGCAGGACCCAGACCTGGGCGCCCGTGCCGAGGAAGCCGTACTGCGTGCCGGACGGGCGCGTGACCTTGGCTGCGGCCGGTACGGAGAGGACTGCGTCGGCAGGGGCGTACTCGGCGGCGTTGGTCTCGTCATGCACGTGCAGCGCGAAGGCGCTGCCGTCCCACTCCGCGTCGAGGACGTCGACGTGGCCGGTGGAGAGCGTCGTCGCGGCGAACGCGGAGCTGTTGAAGCCGGCCACAGCGAGCGCGGCGGCGGCAACGCCGGTGACGGTCAGCAGACGCTTACGGGTATGCAAGGGAACCCCCCATGGGTCATGTCCATGTCGTTCATGGACACCGAGACGATAATCATTTTCGATAGGCCTGCGCAACTGTTGCACATGGGTTTCGTTGCCAACTAGCCTGTCAACGCCCCTCGCTCACGGGGAGACGAGACGAGGAAGCCCATGGGCGAGCTGGGCGCAGTCGACTGGCGATCTGCTGTCCCCCTGACCGACGCGGAGCGCCTCAGCGAATCTCTTCGTGCCCGCTGTCCCGGCGGCTGTTCCTGCCCGGCTGGGGACGAGGCCGCTGACCGTCGGGCCCGCTGCCGGGCCCACGCCACGGAGCGGCACTGGCCGAAGTGACAGCTCACGCTGGGCACGCTCGGCGAACGGGCCGCCGTCGGAGTGTCCTGGCCGCAGGCCGAGGCACGGTGGTCGCGGTCACCTGGCGCAGAGGCCGCTGGAATGGGACGCATCCGACCGCTGTACAACCAGCTCGCGCCAGGCCCACGGAAAGGTGCCGCGGAGCTTGCCGAACCGGGCCCGGAAACCGACGCCGACCGCGAAGTGGGGCACGGTTGGGCTCTCGGGGAGGCAGGGGTGACGGTTCAGACCACCGGGCCGTAGTCGGTGTAGGTGCCTGACCAGTGCACGCGGCCGATCTACAGTGGACCGGTGGCTGCCCATGCGCCGGTGAAGGGCGTGACGCCCTGGAATTCACCGTTTACGTAGAGGCTGATGGTGTTGGCGGTGGCGTCGTAGACACCGGCCAGGTGGGTCCAGGCTCCGGGTACGGCCGGGTTATTGGAGGCAACCCGTTGGTAGGACCAGGTTCCGTCGGCGGGTGCGTCGGTGCTGGCTTCCCGAAAAGACGTCCGCATCCGGGTGAGACCGGCGTGGGATTCGCCTGGTCATGTGGCCACGAAATGCCCCCGAAAAACACGTTTCCCCAGGTCAGAACGATTCTGCCTGGGGACGCTGGGTGGGGCGGGTGGGACTCGAACCCACGGCCGACGGATTATGAGTCCGCTGCTCTAACCGGCTGAGCTACCGCCCCGTCTCGGCGTGGCGCGTACATGTGTGCGCGCCGTCTGCCGCAGCATAGCCGGTCATACGATCTCCTGCTGCGGATGGTCGGCTTCGCGTGACCATGAAGAGGGCGCTGCGTGCTGCCCGGTTCCGGCCGGTCGGAGATCGCCCCGGAAAGAGTGGCCGGGGCCCTGGCGGGGCCCGTGCGGACACACGAAAAAGGACCCCGAAGGGCCCTCTTCCGCATCGCTCCCCCGACTGGACTCGAACCAGTAACCCTCCGGTTAACAGCCGAATGCTCTGCCAATTGAGCTACAGGGGATCGCGCTCCCCCGACTGGACTCGAACCAGTAACCTGCCGGTTAACAGCCGGCTGCTCTGCCAATTGAGCTACAGGGGATTGCTGCGGTGCCTCGAATCGCACCTGCCTGGCGGCTGCCGGGCGGCGCGCGTTCGCTGCGACACATACATTAGCGCAAGCAGGGGGGTGCTCCGCCAATCGGTATCTGCCGGGGTGATCTCGGGTGCTCGCGGGTAGGCGGGCAGCACACGTCGCACAGAGCGAAGGAAGGGTGGCAGCCATGCGGTACCGGCTCACGTTCATCGCCGGAGTGGCCCTCGGCTACGTGCTCGGCACACGAGCAGGGCGCGAGCGTTACGAGCAGCTCCGGAAGGCCGCGCAGCGGCTCTCCGAGAATCCCGCCGTGCGCAACGCGGCGGAGTCCGCCGCGCACGGCGGCCGGGACTTCGCGGGCAAGGCCTACCACTCGGTGAGCGAGAAGGTCGGCGACAAGGTGCCCGTCTCCGTCGCCGACCGGGTGCGTTCGCTGCGGGAACGCAACGGCCACACCGGCGGCGACGACTGGGGCACGACCAACACGTGAGGGACCCTCCCCGTGCCGGGCCCCGGCCCGGTACGGGTGGGGCCCGGCACGGAACGGTCCGGCGGTGCGGCAGAATTCTGTGTATGGGCATAGTCGCCGGCTTGGACAGTTCTTCCGCCTACACGCACATCGTCGTCTGCGACACGGACACCGGTGCGGTGCTGCGGCAGGGATACGCCGCACATCCCGTCGAGGCCAAGGCCTCGGAGGTGGACCCGCAGGCGTGGCTGCTCTCACTCGGTGAGGCGGCCTCCGGCGGGCTGCTCGAAGGCGTGGAGGCCATCGGGGTGTCCGCGCAGCAGCACGGCCTGGTGCCACTGGACCACCAGGGCAATCTCGTACGCCCCGCGCTGCTCGGCAACGACCGGCGGGCGCAGGCTGCCGCAGCCGACCTGGTCGACGGGCTCGGCGGGCGGCAGGCCTGGGCCGAGGCCGTCGGAGCCGTACCGCAGGCGGCGCAGCCTGTGGCGAAGCTGCGCTGGCTGGCCCGTACGGAGCCCGAGAACGCGCAGCGTGTCGCCGCGGTCATGCAGCCGCACGACTGGCTGGTGTGGCAGCTGCTCGGCCGGCCTGCCCGCCGGACGACCGACCGCGGTGCCGCTTCGGGCACGGGGTACTGGTCGGCGCGTTCCGGCTCCTACCGGCCCGACCTCGTGGAACTCGCGCTCGGCCACCCGGCCGCGCTGCCGGAGGTGCTCGGCCCGGCCGACGCCGCCGGTACGACGCCGGAGGGGCTGCTGATCTCGGCCGGGACCGGCGAGACGATGGCCGCGGCCTTCGGGCTGGGGGTCGCCGTCGGGGACGCCGTGGTGTCGCTGGGCGCGTCCGGTTCCGTCATGGCCGTGCACCACGAGGCGCTGGCCGATCCCAGCGGGATGATCACCTCGTTCGCCGACGCGACCGGGATGCACCTGCCGGTCGTCCACACGTCGAACGCCGTACGCGTGCTGCGCGGCACGGCCGAGATGCTGGGCGTGGAGGATCTGGACGAGCTGTCCGCGCTGGCGCTCAGGTCGACCCCGGGCTCCTCCGGGCTCGTGTTCCTCCCGTACCTGGAGGGCGAGCGCACCCCGCGTCTGCCGCACACGGCGGGGACGCTGACCGGGCTGCGGCGCGAGTCGATGAAGCCCGAGCATCTGGCCCGGGCGGCGTTCGAGGGCATGCTGTGTTCGCTGGCCGACGCGCTGGACGTGCTGCGCGGCCGGGGCGTGGAGGTGCGGCGGGTGTTCCTCCTGGGCGCGGCGGCCGAGCTGCCTGCCGTGCAGGCCCTGGCACCCGCGGTGTTCGGTACCCAGGCCGTCGTGCCGCAGCCCGCCCAGTACGCCGCGCAGGGCGCGGCCCGGCAGGCGGCGTGGGCGCTCGGGGTCTCGCGGGGGACGCTCGATCCGCGGACTCCCCCGGCCTGGCAGGGTGCCGCGACGCAGGTCCTGGAGCCGGGCGAGGACGCCGCCGTGGGGCGGGCCGTGCGGCAGCAGTACGGGGCCACCCGTGACCAGATCCACCCGGGGGCGTTCGGCACGGACTGAGGGGGCAACGGGCCTGTTTTGACCCACGCTTGGGGAAAAGCGTTGGCCGTGAGGTTCGGGGTGCCGCAGGATGGACCGGCCTCTGCCCTCCGCCGACTCCGAGAGACACGCGTGCTCATAAAAATCCTGCGGACCTATCTGGATCCGTACAAGAAACCCATCGTGCTGCTGGTGCTGCTCCAGCTCCTGCAGACCTGCGCCACTCTCTATCTGCCGAGCCTCAACGCCGACATCATCGACAACGGTGTCGTGAAGGGTGACACGGGCTACATCCTGGAGTTCGGCGGCGTGATGATCGCCGTCAGCGTCGCCCAGGTCCTCTGCAACGTCGGCGCCGTGTACTACGGCGCGCGGACCGCCTCCGCCCTCGGGCGCGACGTGCGGGCGTCGGTCTTCGACCGGGTGCAGTCGTTCTCGGCACGCGAGCTCGGACGGTTCGGGGCGCCCTCGCTGATCACCCGTACGACCAACGACGTCCAGCAGGTCCAGACGCTGGTCCTGATGACGTTCACGCTGATGGTGTCGGCACCCATCATGTGCGTGGGGGGCGTCATCATGGCGCTGGGCCAGGACGTCCCGCTGTCCGCGGTGCTGCTGGGCGTGATCCCCGTCCTCGGTATCGCGGTGAGTCTCATCGTCCGCCGGATGCGGCCCCTGTTCCGCACGATGCAGACACGGCTCGACACCGTGAACCGCGTGCTGCGCGAGCAGATCACCGGCAACCGGGTCATCCGCGCCTTCGTCCGGGACGACTACGAGACGAAGCGCTTCCGGGCCGCCAACACGGAGTTGACGGACGTCGCCGTGTCGACGGGCCGGCTGATGGCGCTGATGTTCCCGACCGTGATGACGGTCGTGAACCTGTCCTCCATCGCCGTCGTCTGGTTCGGGGCGCACCGCATCGACAGCGGCGGGATGCAGATCGGTGCGCTGACCGCGTTCCTTGCGTATCTGATGCAGATCGTCATGTCGGTGATGATGGCCACCTTCATGTTCATGATGGTGCCGCGCGCCGAGGTGTGCGCCGAGCGCATCCAGGAGGTCCTGGAGACCGAGTCGAGCGTCGTGCCGCCCCTCTCCCCGGTCACGGAGCTGACCCGGCGGGGGCACCTGGAGATACGCGACGCGGAGTTCCGCTACCCGGGCGCCGAGGAGCCCGTCCTGCGGTCGGTCGCCCTCACGGCGCGGCCCGGCGAGACCACCGCGATCATCGGGTCGACGGGCAGCGGGAAGTCGACACTGCTCGGCCTCGTGCCCCGGCTGTTCGACGCGACGGACGGCGCGGTGCTGGTCGACGGTGTGGACGTGCGGACCCTGGATCCGGTCCTGCTGGCGAAGACCGTGAGCCTGGTCCCGCAGAAGCCGTACCTGTTCTCGGGGACGGTCGCGACGAATCTGCGCTACGGGAATCCCGACGCCACCGACGAGGAGCTCTGGCACGCCCTGGAGGTGGCCCAGGCCAAGAACTTCGTGGAGGGGCTGGAGCACGGTCTGGACGCACCGATAGCCCAGGGCGGGACGAACGTCTCCGGCGGGCAGCGGCAGCGGCTCGCCATCGCGAGGACCCTGGTGCAGCGGCCCGAGATCTATCTCTTCGACGACTCGTTCTCGGCCCTGGACTACGCCACGGACGCCGCACTGCGGGGGGCCCTTGCGCGGGAGACCGCGGAGGCGACCGTCGTGATCGTGGCGCAGCGGGTGTCCACGATCCGTGACGCCGACCGGATCCTGGTGCTCGACGAGGGCCGGGTCGTCGGGTCGGGCAGCCACCACGAGCTGATGGACGGCAACGAAACCTACCGGGAGATCGTGCTCTCCCAGCTGACGGAAGCGGAGGCCGCCTGATGGCAGGGCCGGGCGGACGGATGATGGCCACAGGACCCACCGAGCGGTCCGCGGACTTCAAGGGGTCGGGGAAGCGGCTGCTGGGCCGGTTCAGCAAGGAGAAGTCCTCGCTGTACCTGATGCTGGGCGCCGGAGCGCTGAGCGTCGCGCTCTCGGTGGTCGGGCCGAAGATCCTCGGCGGGGCCACGGACCTCATCTTCGCGGGGGTCGTCGGCCGGCAGATGCCGGCCGGGACGACGAAGGAGCAGGCCGTCGACGGCCTGCGGGACCGGGGCGACGGCGGGCTCGCCGACATGCTGTCCGGGGTGGACTTCACCCCCGGTGCGGGCATCGACTTCGACGCGGTGGGCAGGGTCCTGCTGGCGGCGCTGCTGGTGTACGTCGGCGCGGGGCTGCTGATGCTGGTGTCGACCCGGCTGTCGATCCGGGTGATCAACCGGGGCGTCTTCCAGTTGCGTGAGGACCTCCAGACGAAGCTGTCGCGGCTGCCGCTCTCCTACTTCGACCGGCAGAAGCGCGGCGAGGTGCTGAGCCGGGCGACGAACGACATCGACAACATCTCGCAGACGATGCAGCAGACGATGGGCCAGCTCATCAACGCGGTGCTGACCATCATCGGCGTACTGATCATGATGTTCTGGATCTCGCCGCTGCTCGCCCTGGTGGCGCTCGTCACGATCCCGCTGTCGGCGCTCGTCGCCGCACGGGTCGGCAAGCGGTCGCAGCCACAGTTCGTGGCGCAGTGGAAGGTGACGGGGCGGCTCAACGCCCACATCGAGGAGATGTACACCGGCCACGCCCTGGTGAAGGTCTTCGGGCGGCAGGAGGAGTCCGCGAGGGACTTCGCCGAGCAGAACGAAGCGCTGTACGAGGCCGGTTTCAAGGCCCAGTTCAACAGCGGGATCATGCAGCCCCTGATGATGTTCGTGTCGAACCTGAACTACGTGCTGGTCGCGGTCGTCGGCGGTCTGCGGGTGGCCTCGGGCGCCTTGTCGATCGGTGACGTACAGGCGTTCATCCAGTACTCGCGGCAGTTCTCGATGCCGTTGACGCAGGTCGCGTCAATGGCGAACCTGCTGCAGTCGGGCGTCGCCTCGGCCGAGCGGATCTTCGAACTGCTGGACGCCGAGGAGCAGTCGCCCGAGCCCGACAACGCCGAGCGGCCGAAGGAGCTGAGCGGCAGCGTGTCGCTGGAGAAGGTGGCCTTCCGGTACGACCCGGACAAGCCGCTCATCGAGGACCTGTCGCTGAGCGTGGAACCGGGCCACACCGTCGCCATCGTCGGCCCGACCGGCGCAGGCAAGACCACCCTGGTCAATCTGCTGATGCGGTTCTACGAGGTCACCGGTGGCCGGATCACCCTGGACGGCGTGGACGTGGCGAAGATGTCGCGTGACGAACTGCGCTCGGGCATAGGGATGGTGCTGCAGGACACCTGGCTGTTCGGCGGGACGATAGCGGAGAACATCGCCTACGGCGCCTCGCGCGAGGTCACCCGGGAGGAGATCGAGGAGGCGGCCCGGGCGGCCCATGCCGACCGCTTCGTGCGTACCCTGCCCGACGGCTACGACACGGTGATCGACGACGAGGGTTCGGGGGTCAGCGCGGGCGAGAAGCAGCTGATCACCATCGCGCGGGCGTTCCTGTCCGACCCGGTGATCCTGGTGCTCGACGAGGCCACCAGCTCGGTGGACACCCGTACGGAGGTGCTCATCCAGAAGGCGATGGCGCGCCTGGCGCACGGCCGTACGAGCTTCGTCATCGCGCACCGGCTCTCCACGATCCGGGACGCCGACGTGATCCTGGTCATGGAGGACGGGTCGATCGTCGAACAGGGCACGCACGACGGACTGCTGGCGGCGAAGGGCGCCTACGCCCGGCTGTACGCGGCACAGTTCGCGCAGGCGCCGGCCGAGGTCGTCTGAGGTGGCCCCCGCGTCAGTCGAGGTAGCCGCGTAGCTGGTCGGCGAGGGCGTGGTCCCGCAGCTTGGCGAGGGTCCTGGACTCGATCTGGCGGATGCGTTCGCGTGTCACGCCGAAGATCCGGCCGATCTCCTCCAGGGTGCGGGGCCGCCCGTCGTCGAGGCCGTAGCGCAGCTGGACCACCTTCCGCTCGCGTTCGCCGAGGGTCGAGAGCACCGCGTCCAGGTGTTCGCGCAGCAGGAGGAAGGCCGCGGACTCGACGGGTGAGGCGGCGTCGCCGTCCTCGATGAGGTCACCGAAGGCGACGTCGTCCTCCGAGCCGACGGGTGCGTGCAGCGAGACGGGTTCCTGGGCGAGGCGCAGGACCTCGCCCACGCGCTCGGGCGTCAGGCCGAGCTGTGCGGCGACCTCCTCGGCGGTCGGCTCGTAGCCGCGTTCCTGCAGCATGCGGCGCTGGGCGCGTACGACGCGGTTGATCAGCTCGACGACGTGGACCGGCATCCGGATGGTCCGCGCCTGGTCGGCGAGGGCGCGGGACATGGCCTGGCGGATCCACCAGGTCGCGTACGTGGAGAACTTGTAGCCCCGGGTGTAGTCGAACTTCTCGACCGCCCTGATCAGACCGAGGTTGCCCTCCTGGACGAGGTCCAGCACGGTCAGGCCGCGGCCGACGTACCGCTTGGCGACGGAGACGACGAGGCGGAGGTTGGCCTCGATGAGACGGCGCTTGGCCATCCGGCCCATGACGACGAGCCGGTCGAGGTCCCACGCGAGCCGGGAGTCGGGGTCGGGGGTGCCGGCGAGGCGTTCCTCCGCGAACAGCCCGGCCTCCACGCGGCGGGCGAGGTCGACCTCCTCGGCAGCGGTGAGCAGCGGGATCCTGCCGATCTCCCGCAGGTACTGGCGGAAGAGGTCGGAGGAGGGGCCGCCGGCTTCCGGGCGGCTCCTCGGCCCGGGCGGACCGGGGGCGTCCACCGGTTCCTCCAGCGCGGGTTCCTCCAGCACCGCGGCCGGCGTGCCCGCCGTCTCCGGGTGGAGGGCGGCCCGGTTCTGCGCGGGAATCGCCGGGACGTGCTCGGTCGTGGTCGTCACGGTCCGGGTCTGCACGGGGGCGACCTCCAGGTGATCGCTGCCGGATCGCGGGGGATGGAGGCCCGGGGCGAGCCGACCGCGCTCCGATGAGTCAGGCACCGGCACCCAGTGTGGGGTACGACACATCCCCGCCACGAGGGGCGTGCGGTGACTTTCTGCGCCCGGCGCGTCACGGGCGCAGACGCGCGGAGCGCACAGCGGAGTACCGGGGCGCCGAGGTCGGGCGGGATCAGTGCCGGGGGGGCCGTTCCGAGTTCTTCGCTGGCAGCGGGGCGGGACGTGCTGGTGCTCAGAGCGCGGCGGCGCCGTGGCTCCGCAGCGACTGGGCGTACTGCTGGAGGACCCACACCTCGTTCTGCGCGGCGGCCAGGTGTTCGGGGGCCACGTTGCTCCCGAGGCGGGCGAGGCTGCCCTGGACGTCGTTGATCCGGCGGTCGACGGCCCGCAGGCGGACCTGGACGAGCTGCATGCCCGCGTACGTCTCGTCGATGGTCTTGCCGTGGAACACCTCGACGGCGAGCTCCGTGACGAGGTTGCGCACGGTGTCGTGGGGTGCGGCGTCCAGCACGCTCGCGAGGTAGTCGCGGGTCTCGGTCATCCCCTGCTCGGCGCCGCCGGCCTCCGCGATGCACTGGCGCACCGCCGCGTAGGGCGGGGCGGTGAACTCGTCGGCGCCGTAGGCGTCGAAGGCCGGGGAGACCAGGGCGGGCTTCTGCAGGGCGAGCTTGAGCAGCTCGCGCTCGGTGCGGTGGGCGGGACTGCGGAGGTTGAGCGCGGGCCCCGACGGCGCCTTCGCGGCCTGGACCTGATGCTGCGGGGGACCGCCCCGCGCGGGGCGGCCCTGCGCCGGGCCGCGCTCGCCCCGGTCACGGGCCCAGCGGGCGAGCTGACCGACCCGCTTGACGACGAACTGGGTGTCGAGGATGCCCAGCAGCCCGGCCAGCTGGACGGCGACCTCGTGCTGCGAGGAGCTGTTCTTGATACGGGCGACGACGGGCGCCGCCTCGTCGAGAGCCGCGGCCCGGCCCGCCGGGGTCTCCAGGTCGTACCGGCCGACGATCTGGCGGAGCGCGAACTCGAAGAGCGGGGTGCGGGGTTCGACCAGGTCGCGGACGGCGTCGTCGCCCTTGGCCAGGCGCAGGTCGCACGGGTCCATGTTGTCCGGGGCGATCGCGATGTACGTCTCGGCGGCGAACTTCTGGTCGTCCTCGAAGGCGCGCAGGGCGGCCTTCTGGCCGGCCGCGTCCCCGTCGAAGGTGAAGATGACGCGGGCGCTGCCGTTGTCCATCAGGAGCCGTCGCAGGATCTTGATGTGGTCGGTGCCGAAGGCGGTGCCGCAGGTGGCGATGGCCGTCGTGACCCCGGCCAGGTGACAGGCCATGACGTCGGTGTAGCCCTCGACGACGACGGCCCGGCTGGCCTTGGCGATGTCCTTCTTGGCCAGATCGATGCCGTACAGCACCTGGGACTTCTTGTAGATCGACGTCTCGGGGGTGTTGAGGTACTTCGGGCCGTTGTCGTCGTCGCGGAGCTTGCGGGCGCCGAAGCCGACGATCTCGCCGGAGGTGTCGCTGATCGGCCACATCAGCCGGCCGCGGAAGCGGTCGATGGGGCCGCGGCGGCCGTCCTGGGAGAGGCCGGAGCTGATGAGCTCCTTGTCGCTGAAGCCCTTGCCGCGGAGGTAGCGGGTGAGGTGGTCCCAGCCGGCGGGGCTGTAACCGACGCCGAAGTGGGCTGCCGCGTCCTGGTCGAATCCGCGCTCCGCGAGGAACCTGCGGCCGATCTCCGCCTCCGGGCCGTTCAGCTGCTCGCGGTAGAAGTCGGCGGCCGCCTGGTGGGCCTCGATGAGCCGGATGCGCTCGCCGCGCTGGTGGGAGGGGTTGTAACCGCCCTCCTCGTAGCGCAGGGTGATGCCCGCCTTGGCGGCGAGGCGCTCGACCGTCTCGGAGAAGGTGAGGTGGTCGATCTTCATCACGAAGGCGATCGTGTCCCCGCCCTCCTGGCAGCCGAAGCAGTGGAAGAGACCCTTGCCCGGGCTCACCTGGAAGGAGGGGGACTTCTCGTCGTGGAAGGGGCACAGGCCCTTGAGGTTTCCGCCGCCGGCGTTGCGCAGCTGGAGGTATTCGGACACGACGGCGTCGATCGGGACCGCGTCCCGGACCGCCTTCACGTCGTCGTCGTTGATCCTGCCTGCCACGGGTGAAGTCTACGGGTGGGGTAGGACAACCGGGACCGGCCGGCGGCGGGGCGGGCCCCGGGGTGCCGGCCGGTCCGAGGGTGGCGGGAGGCCGCGGCGGAACCGCGCAGAGGGCGGGAGGGGCCGTGCGGCCGGTCAGAGAAGGGATTCCAGCGGCACCGACGGGTCCCCCAGCGCGTCCGGGTCGACCGGCCGGCCGGCCCGGACCAGGCCCTGGACGGTGTCGGTGACGTCCCACACGTTGACGTTCATCCCGGCGAGCACCCGGCGGTCCTTCAGCCAGAACGCGATGAACTCCCGCTTGCCCGCGTCCCCGCGGATGACGACCTGGTCGTACGAGCCGGGCGGCGCCCAGCCGGAGTACTCCAGGCCGAGGTCGTACTGGTCGGAGAAGAAGTACGGCACCCGGTCGTACGACACCTCCAGGCCGAGCATGGCCCGCGCGGCGGCCGGGCCGCTGTTCAGGGCGTTCGCCCAGTGCTCCACGCGCAGCCGGGTCCCGAACAGCGGGTGCTCGACGGAGGCGATGTCCCCGGCGGCGAAGATGTGCGGGTCGGAGGTGCGCAGGGAGGCGTCGACGGCGACGCCGCCGCCGTGCGCACGGTCGGCCGTCTCGAGTCCGGCGGCTTCGGCGAGGGCGGTGCGCGGTGCCGCGCCGATCGCGGCGAGCACGTCGTGGGCCGGATGCTCCTCACCGTCGTCGGTGCGGGCGGCGAGGACCAGGCCGTCCTGTCCGGTGATCTCGGTGAGGCGGGCGCCGAAGTGGAAGCGGACGCCGTGCTCGGTGTGCAGATCGGTGAAGATCTGGCCGAGCTCCGGGCCGATGACGTGGTGCAGCGGGGTCGCGGACGGTTCGACGATCGTGACCTCGGCACCGTAGCCGCGGGCGGCGGCGGCGACCTCCAGGCCGATCCAGCCGCCTCCGGCGATGACCAGGTGGCCGTTGTCGCGGCCGAGCGAGGCCAGCACGTTGCGCAGCCGGTCGGCGTGGGCGAGGCGGCGCAGGTGGTGGACCCCGGCCAGGTCGGTGCCGGGGATGTCGAGGCGCCGCGGCTCGGCGCCGGTGGCGAGCAGCAGCTTGTCGTAGTGGACGACGGTGTTGTCGCCGAGCTGCACGGACCGGCCGGCCCGGTCGATGGACGTGACGGTCTGGCCGAGGTGCAGTTCGATGTCGGCCCCGGCGTACCAGGCCGTCTCGTGGACGAAGACGCTGTTCCGTTCCGCCGTGCCCGCCAGATATCCCTTGGACAGGGGGGGCCGTTCGTACGGATGGTCACGCTCGTCGCCGATCAGGATCACCCGGCCGCTGAAACCCTCCGCCCGGAGTGTCTCGGCCGCCTTCGCTCCGGCCAGTCCCCCGCCGACGATGACGAACGTGCGATGTGCGTCGACCACTTGGTGCCTCCTCGGTGCTGTGCTGCGCTGCGCCGCCACCTGCGAGCGTCCCGCACGCAGCGTGATGACGAAAGAGGGTGTGCCACGGCCGGGTCGCACCCCATGGGGCGTGCGGCCCGGTCAGGACCCAGTCTGCCGAACCCCGGTGAGTGTTCCGTGCAGGGTGCGTGCGGATGCGTCGGTGAGCGCGGCGATCTGGTCGACGAGGACCCGTTTGCGGGCCCGGTCGTCGGTGGCCGCCTCGTGGAGCGCCCGGAACTGGGGCTCCAGGCCCTCGGGCGCGCGGGCGGTGAGCGCGGCGGCGAGTTCGGCGATCACGATGCGCTGGTCGGCGCGGATGGCCTCCTGCTCGGCGCGCTGCATGACGTAACGGTCGGCGACCGCCTTGAGCACGGCGCACTCGTTGCGCGCCTCGGCCGGGACGACGAGTTCGGCGCCGTACCTGCCGAGGCGCCCGGGGCCGTACACCGCGTGGGTGGCGGCCTCGGCGGCGAGGCAGAACCGGCCGATGAGCTGGCTCGTCGCGTCCTTCAGTCGGGCCTGGGCGACAGCGGAGCCGTCGTAGCCGTGCGGCCACCACTCCTGGGCGACGAGCCGGTCGAGGGCGTCGGCGAGCTCCTGCGGGTCGGTGTCCACCGGGACGTACCGCCCGATGGCGACCTCCCAGATCTCCGCGCGCTCGGGTGCGGCGAGGAGGCGGTCCGGGTCGATGTGCCCGGCGTGCAGTCCGTCCTCGAAGTCGTGCACGGAGTAGGCGACGTCGTCGGACCAGTCCATGACCTGGGCCTCGAAGCACGTGCGGTTCCCGGGGGCGCCGGTGCGGGCCCAGTCGAAGACCGGCAGGTCGTCCTCGTACACCCCGAACTTCGGTGAGCCGGGGTCGGTCGGGTGGGCGCCCCGGGACCAGGGGTACTTGGTCGCGGCGTCCAGGGCGGCTCGGGTCAGGTTGAGCCCGACGCTGACGAGCTCGCCGCTGCGCGGGTCGCGGACGAAGCGCTTGGGTTCGAGCCGGGTCAGCAGGCGCAGCGACTGGGCGTTGCCCTCGAAGCCGCCGCAGTCGGAGGCGAAGTCGTTGAGCGCCTGTTCGCCGTTGTGCCCGAAGGGCGGGTGGCCCAGGTCGTGGGCGAGGCAGGCCGTCTCGACGAGGTCGGGGTCGCAGCCGAGAGCGGCCCCCAGCTCCCGGCCGACCTGGGCGCACTCCAGGGAGTGCGTGAGCCGCGTGCGGGGACTGGCGTCCCAGGCCAGGCCGCGTGTTCCGGGCGTGACCACCTGGGTCTTCCCGGCGAGCCTGCGCAGGGCGGCGGAGTGCAGTACGCGCGCCCGGTCGCGCTGGAAGGCGGTGCGGCCGGGCCGCTTGTCGGGCTCGGCGTCCCAGCGCTCGGTGTCGCCCTTGCCGTAGGGCGTGGTGCCGTACTCCTGTGCGTCCCGGGGGGCGTGCGTGTGGGCGTCCCGGCGGGCGTGCGTACCGTCCATGCTCCCGACAGTAGCGGCCTGCCCGCGGCGGTGAGGGTCAGGCGGGGGCCAGGAGGTGGGGACGGGTCAGGGCGCCGCGCGGAGGGCCGGCGTCGGCCCGTGCCTGGTCGTAGCGGTGCAGCAGGAGCCGCGCCATCGCCGGGTGCGCGCCGAGCGGGGCGGCGGCGACACCCGGGGCGGCGGCGGCCGCGGCGGTCGCGAAGCGGCCCGGGGCGGTGAAGTACGAGGCGACGGCGACCCGGTGACGGCCCCGGGCGGCGAGGGCGCGCAGGGCGGCCGGCACGGTGGGCGTGGCCGCCGAGGCGTACGCGGGCAGCACGGGCACCCCGCCGAGCCGGTCGCTGAGCATGCGGGCGCTCCGGCGGGCGTCGACGACCGAGTCCGGGTCACGTGATCCGGCGGCGGCGAGGATGACGGCCGCACCGCGATCGGCTCCGTCCTCGGCCCGCCAGCCGGCCTCGACCAGTCGTTCGTACAGGGTTTCGATCAGCAGCGGGTGCGGGCCGAGCGGTGCGGCGATGCGGGTCCGCAGGCCGCCGGCCTCGGCCGCCGCGTGGGGCAGGTCGTGCCGGACGTGGTGTCCGCGGCCGAGCAGCAGCGGTACGAGCACGGCGTCGCCGGTACCGATGCCGGCCAGGGTCGCCGGCAGCAGGGGCTCGTTCAGCTCGATGTGCCCCGGGCGGACGTCGAGCCCGGGGCGCAGCTCCCGTACGAGGTCCAGGAGCTCCAGGACGGTACGCAGGGCCTGCGGGTCGCGGCTGCCGTGCGCGACGGCGACCAGGGTGGGGGCGGCGGGCCGGGTGACGTTCCGGGTGCGGTGCATCTGCGGGTTCCGTTCCGGGAGACGAGGCCGATCTGGTGTCCGAGCGGGGCGGTGACGCGGGTGAGGAGGTGGGCCGTGCTGTCGGGGGGCGGGGACCCACGAGGGTGTTCCGGTGCCGTCTCCGTCATGCGGCAAGGGTGCCGGGTGGACGTTGCCGGGCCGTTTCGCACCGGTGACGGGTGTTTTCCGCCGCCTCACGGGGTGCCGCCCGGCGCTGTCAGGAGGGGCGGACGCGGGGGCGGCGAACCTTTTCCGCCGCCTCTTCGTCTCTCCGGGAGACGGACGGCAGGGACAGGACGACAGGGACAGGGGGTACGCCGCATGGGGCTGAAGGCACCGCACGCGCCGAAGCGGCCGAGGTGGCGTCCCCGCGCGGGGATACCGCGGCCGCGGCTGCCCCGCACCCGGCGCGGGCAACGGCGGCTGGTGCAGGGGCTGATGGCGGCCTGCGTGGTCGCCCTGGTACCCGCCACCTGGCTGCACGCCACGGCCGACGCCCGGGTGCGGACGACGGGCGACGCCCCGGTGCGGCAGGTCGCCGTGGTGTTCGGGGCCGGGCTGTGGCAGGGCAGGCCGTCGCCGTACCTCGCCCACCGGCTGGACGCCGCGGCCGAGCTGTACCGGACCGGGAAGGTGAGGGTCGTCCTGGTCACCGGGGACAACAGCCGCGAGGAGTACGACGAGCCGGACGCCATGCGCGCCTACCTCACCGCGCACGGGGTGCCCGACGGCCGGATCGTCAGCGACTACGCCGGCTTCGACACCTGGGACTCCTGCGTCCGGGCCAAGAAGGTCTTCGGCGTCGACCGGGCGGTACTGGTGAGCCAGGGCTTCCACATCCGGCGGGCGATCGCCCTGTGCCGGGCCGCGGGGATCGACGCGTACGGGGTGGGGGTCGACGCCGTACACGATGTGACCTGGTACTACGGCGGGGCGCGGGAGGTGGCGGCGGCGGGCAAGGCGCTCCTGGACACCGTGTTCCGGCCGGACCCGCGCTTCCTGGGGCCGCGCGAGACAGGGGTGACGGACGCCCTGGCGGCCGGCGGCCTTCCCGCACCGCGCGGGCGGGACCGGTGAGCGCCGCACACCGCTCCCCCGGCACCGGGAAGCGCCGACCTCACGGGGCCGGGCGGCCCGGGCTGAGGGGTGCGTACCGGGGGCGTAACCGGAGGAACCGGCACCCGTAATACCCGCCGCGCACGCTGGGCGCATGGCCCGCACCGAGACTCCCACGCACTGCCCGTACTGCGCCCTCCAGTGCGGGATGATCCTGCGCCCCGTCCCCGGCGGACCGGTGGCCGAGGTCGTGGAGCGCACCGACTTCCCCGTCAACCGGGGTGCCCTGTGCGGCAAGGGCCGCACCGCGCCCGCCGTCCTCGCCGCCGGGGTGCGGCTGACCTCACCCCTCGTACGCGGCACGGTGAGCGGCGAACTGGAGCCCGCGAGCTGGGACGAGGCCCTGGGCCGGATCGCCGACGGGCTGCGGGGGACGCGGGCCGGCCACGGCGCGGACGCCGTGGGCGTGTTCGGCGGGGGCGGGCTCACGAACGAGAAGGCGTACGCACTCGGCAAGTTCGCCCGTGTGGTGCTCGGTACCTCGCAGATCGACTACAACGGCCGCTTCTGCATGTCCTCGGCGGCCGCCGCACACCAGAGGGCGTTCGGGCTCGACCGGGGGCTGCCGTTCCCGCTGGAGGACATCCCCCGGACGGGGTGCGTGATCCTGGTCGGTTCGAACCTCGCGGAGACGATGCCGCCGGCCCTGCGCTATCTGACCGAACTGCGGGAGAACGGCGGCCGGCTCGTCGTCATCGACCCGCGCCGGACGCGGACCGCCGAGCAGGCGGACCTGCACCTGGCCCCCCGGCCGGGCACGGATCTGGCTCTGGCGCTCGGCATGCTGCACCTGGTGGTGGCGGACGGGCGGGTGGACGAGGACTTCGTCCGTACGCGCACGAGCGGCTGGGACGAGGCCAGGGCGGGGGCGATGGCGCACTGGCCGGAGCTGGTGGAGCGCATCACCGGGGTGCCCGTACCCCGACTGCGTGAGGCCGTCGACCTGTTCTGCGGGGCGGAGAGCGGGATGGTCCTCACCGCGCGCGGCCCGGAGCAGCAGGCGAAGGGGACGGACACCGTCGGCGCGTGGATCAACTTCGCGCTGGCGACCGGCCGGGCGGGGCGTCCGCTGTCCGGATACGGCTGCCTGACCGGTCAGGGCAACGGCCAGGGAGGCAGGGAGCACGGTCAGAAGGCCGATCAGCTGCCCGGCTACCGCAAGCTGACCGACCCCGCGGCCCGCCGCCACGTGGCCGGGGTGTGGGGCGTGGACCCCGACACGCTGCCGGGGCCGGGGCGCAGCGCGTACGAGCTGCTGGACGCCCTGGGCCGGGACGTGCGGGCGCTGCTGGTGATGGGGTCCAATCCGGTCGTCTCCGCGCCGCACGCGGGCCATGTCGAGGAGCGGCTGCGGTCGCTGGACTTCCTGGCGGTCGCCGACGTCGTGCTGTCGGAGACGGCGGCGCTGGCCGACGTGGTGCTGCCGGTGACGCAGTGGGCGGAGGAGAGCGGGACCACGACCAGCCTGGAGGGCCGGGTGCTGCTGCGGCAGCGTGCGGTCACCGCACCCGAGGGGGTGCGCAGCGATCTGGAGGTGCTGCACGCGCTGGCGGGGCTGCTGGGGCACGGGAAGGGCTTCCCTGCCGAGCCGGAGGAGGTCTTCGACGAGCTGCGGCGGGCGTCGGCGGGTGGTCCCGCCGACTACGCGGGCATCACCTACGCCAGGATCGCGGAGCGGGACGGGGTGTTCTGGCCCTGCCCGGACGAGGCGCACCCGGGGACGCCGCGGCTGTTCCTGGACCGGTTCGCGACGGACGACGGGCGGGCCCGGTTCGTCCCGGTGACGCACCGGCCCGCGGCGGAGGAGACCGATGCCGAGTATCCGGTGGTGCTGACGACGGGGCGGGTGGTGTCCCAGTACCAGTCGGGGGCGCAGACGCGCAGGGTCGCCGAGCTGAACGCCGCGGCGCCGGGGCCGTTCGTCGAGCTGCATCCGCGGCTCGCCGAGCGGATCGGGGTGGCCGAGGGCGACCCGGTCGCGGTCACCTCGCGGCGGGGGCGCGCTGTGGCGCCGGCCCGGATCACGGTGGCGATCCGGCAGGACACCGTCTTCATGCCGTTCCACTGGCCGGGTCAGGGGCGGGCCAACTCCCTGACCAATCCGGCCCTGGACCCGACCTCGCGGATGCCCGAGTTCAAGGTGTGCGCCGTGCGGGTGGAGGCCGCCGTCTGAGCCGGCCGCCTCCGGGCACGGGGGTGCCACCGGCGCGCGGGGAGCGGGGGACGGCGGGGGAGGTCGGGCCGAAGTGTTCGTGGGCGCGCCGGGCAGGGCGCCACGGATGGAGAACGGCGGTTCCGGGCCGGTCACAGGGCCGGGGGCGGCGCGGTCTCCGCCGACACCCAGGCGAGGTAGCCGGCGCTGCCGCGGACGACGGGGGTCGCGATGATCTCGGGGGTGTCGTAGTCGTGCGCCGCGACGAGGTGGGCCTCCAGTTCGTCGTAGCGCTCTGTTGTCGTCTTGAACAGCACCTGCCACTCCTCGGTCGTCTCGACGGCGTTCTGCCACCGGTAGACCGAGTGGACCGGCGCGGAGATCTGGGCGCAGGCGGCGAACCGTCCCTCCACCGCGTCCCGCGCGAGGGCGCGGGCCTTCTCCTCGCTGTCCGTCGTGGTCAGTACGGTCAGCCATGCGGGCTCGGTCATCCCGGGTCTCCTCGGTCGTCTCGGCTTACGTGCACCACCGATTGTCGGCCCCGGGCGGGCTCGGCCGCCGTACGCGCTCGTTCCCTCGCCCCGCACAGGACCGGCCCCCACACACGAGCGGGTCACGCCGTGGCGGCGGCGTCGGCAGAGACGGGGGCGGGCGTGGTGTGTCCGTGCCCCCACGCCCGTGCCGTGACCTCGGCCCTGGCCTCGGCCCCGACGAAACCGCCGATACGCCCGGTGCGGGACAGCCCTTAGCCTGGGCGCATGACAAGCGCCTCGTCCGACCCGTACGTGGAGTTCGACGGCCGTCCCGCGACCGCCGGGGACCTGCGGATCCCCGCGTTCGACGGCTACGGCCACTTCACGGCGATGCAGGTCAGGGACCGTACGGTACGGGGTCTCGGCCTGCACCTGGACCGACTGGGCTCCGCGAACCAGGAGGTGTTCGGCGTGCCGCTGGAGGGGGCCCGGGTGCGCGAGCTGATCGCACACGCCCTCGACAGCACCGGGGCGCGGGACGCGTCGGTCCGCGTGCACGGGTTCATGCCGCCCGGCGACACGGTCACCACGGTCATGGTGACCGTACGGGAGCCCGCCCGGATGCCCCCTGGCCCCAAGGCCCTCATGTCGGTCCCGTACGCCCGGGCCCTGCCGCACATCAAGCGTCCCGGCGAGTTCGGGCAGGTCCACTACGGCCGGTCGGCCGTGCGCGCGGGCTTCGACGAGGCGTTGCTGACCCTGCCCGGCGGGGTGGTGACCGAGGGCGCGATCACCAACGTCGGATTCCTGGACGGGTTTTCGGTGGTCCGGCCCGACGCCCCTGCGCTGAACGGCATCACCATGTCGCTCCTGGAGCGCGGCCTCGCGAGGACGGACCGGCCGTCGGTGCGGCGGCCGGTCACGCTGGACGGCCTCGGTGCGTACCGGGCGGCGTTCGTCACCAACTCCCAGGGAATCGCACCCGTCCACCGGATCGACGGCACGGCGTTCGAGGTCGACGAGGAGCTGATGACGTTGCTGAGGCGGGTGTACGAGGAGGTTCCCGGGGACGCCGTCTGAACCCGCCGGTGCGGGGAGCACGGCCTCCGGGGCGGCAGCGCGGGCCCGGGCGCCGGAGAACGGGCCGTCCGTACCGGAGCATGGGCACATGCAGATCCACATCGAAGGTTCAGAACTCCCGGGGCGCACCTGCCGGCCCGGGACCGACTTCGCCGGTTTCGACAACATCCACGTGGGCGTGCAGCGCAAGGACCGGCCCGGTGAAGTGCTCGCCCCGCACCCGGGGGACGCACCCGCCGCCTCCTGGACCCTGGACTGCACGACGACGCCGGGCCCGGACGGCTTGGAGGTCGCCGGCCCGTACATCCAGGACCGGCTCGGCGGGCACTTCGTCTATCTCTCCTGGGGCACCGTGGACGAGGCGGGTGCGTTCACCATGTTCCGGCGCGCCAAACTGGTGATCGGCGACGTCGACCCGGACGTCCTGGAGGCGGCTGCCCGGACCGGCCACCTCACCGCACGGCTGAGGCTGAGCGACGACAGGGGACAGCCCCGGTGCGCCCGTGTCCGTCCGCCGGACATCACATGGTCGGCCACGGACGGGACATGACGGTCCTCCGGGGCCGGCGGACGCGACACCGCCCTCACCGGGCCCGGGGGGAGGGGCGGGTGAGGGCGGTTGCCAGGGGACGGCGGGGGGCTGCCGTTCCCGTGGGGGGGGGTATCCGTCGTGTGCCCGGACAGGACAGCGACACACATGTGAGGTGCGTCACACAGCTTCAGCGGTCGTCATCACCCGATCGGTGCCGTACGGCCCGAGCGGCGGGGGCCACCGCCGCGACCTGCGCCGGCCGCGGGGGAACCGGTGTGGTCCACGCGCCCGTCCGGGTGAAAGCTGACCAGGCGTCAGCAGGCGGCGGCCGGGGACCGGGCGTTACCTCGGAGGCAGGACACATCCGTCTGCCCGGAGGACTCCCATGCGCAGCCCTGCCCGCCTCGCGACCGGTACCGCCGCCGCGGCCCTCACCGCCGCCGTGCTCGGTCTCGCCGCCACCGCCATCGTCGCCCCTCCCGCGTACGCCGAGGACCCCGGCCGGCTGGAGTTCGCTCCGGCGACGGCCTCGCCGGGCGCTCCGGTCACCGTGAACACCGGCGCCTGCGGATCTGACGGCACGGGCTTCGGCGACGCCGCCGACCTGGAGGCCGGGGAGTTCGAGCTGGAGCCGGGCACCTCCGGGGCGGGGGCGACCGGCCGGTTCACCGTGCCGGAGGAGGCCGAGCCGGGGACCTACGCCGTCGGGGTCTTCTGCGACAGCGGCGAGGAGGCCACCGGGGAGGTCCAGGTGACGGCCGCCTCCTCGACGGCGGCTGCCGGGGCGTCCTCCGGGGCCTCTGCGGCGGGCTCCTCCGCCTGGCCGAAGCCGACCACCGAGCCGGACCCGGGCACCGCGCAGAAGCCGGACACCGGGAAGAAGCCGGAGCCCGGGACCGGGACCGTGCCGGAATCCGGCCTGGGGGTCGGCCCCGAGCCCGCCACCCCGACCGAGGCATGGCCGGACCGCCCCTCCGGACACGTCAGCACGGGTGTCGGCGGCAGCATCGGCCCCGACACCGCCCGCATCGCCGCGGGGGCCGGTGTCCTGGGCGCGGCCGCCGTCGCCGGTGCCTGCCTCGTGCGACGCCGCGCGAGCGGCGCGCAGGACGCCTGACGCGGCACGGCCGGGAACGCCACCCGTGAACGGGACGACCCGGACGGCCCTGCGGGCCAGGGCCTGGCTGGTGGGCATCACCGCGCTCTGCGGCCTCTGGCTGGTCCAGAACGGAGCGGCCACCCGGACAGAACCGCCCCGGCCGGCCGCGGCCGAGGCCTTCGCCGCCGGACCCGCACCCCGTCCGGGCGCACGCGCCGCCGCACCCCTGCCGCGCTCGGCACCGGTCCGCATCCGGATCCCGCGCATCGGCGTGGACGCGCCCATGGTGCGGCTGGGGCTGCGTGCGGACGGCAGCCTGGAGGTACCGCCCGCCCGGGACCGCAACCTCGCGGGCTGGTTCGCGAAGGGGACCCCGCCGGGCGCGAAGGGCACCGCGATCGTCGCCGGGCACGTCGACGACGCCGAGGGGCCGTCCGTCTTCTACGCCCTCGGCTCCCTGAAGAAGGGCGACGGCGTGGAGGTCGACCGCGGGGACGGCAGCACCGCAGTCTTCGCCGTCGACGCGGTCGAGGTGTACGCGAACGACGACTTCCCCGACCGGCGCGTCTACGGCCCCTCGCCGGACGCCTCGCTGCGGCTGATCACCTGCGGTGGGGGGTTCAGCCGCAGGACCGGCTACCAGGGCAACGTGGTGGCGTACGCCCACCTCGCCGGAGTGCGGTGATCAGCCGGTCCACTGGTCGAAGCCGAGCTTGGCGACGAGCGAGAACACGACGACCAGCAGCACCCCCCGAACGAAGCCGCTGCCCTTCCTGAGGGCCATGTGCGCCCCCGCCATGCCGCCGGCGAGATTGAACACGGCCATCAGCGCGGCGAGTTGCCACAGCACGGTGCCCTGGTAGGCGAACATCGCCAGGGCGCCGGCGTTGGTGCACACGTTCACGATCTTCGCGTTGGCGGACGCGGTGACCAGGTCGAGGCGGAGCACCGCGGTCAGCGCCAGCACCAGGAAGGTTCCGGTGCCCGGGCCGAACAGCCCGTCGTAGAAGCCGATTCCACCGCCGACCAGCACGACGGCGGTGACCGTACGGGTCCGGGTGACCTTCCGGCCCTCCCCGTCACCGGCCGCCGCCGTACCGAACGACGGACGCAGCAGGACGAAGGCCGCCACACCGAGCAGCACCACCATGATCACCGGGCGCAGCACCTCGCTGCTGATCCCGGCGGCGAAGAAGGCACCCGCCATCGACCCGGCCAGCGCCGTCAGCCCGATCCGCACGGCGGTGCCGACCTGGACGGGCGCCTTGCGTACGTAGGTGACGGCGGCGCCCGTGGTGCCGACGACGGCGACCGCCTTGTTGGTCCCGAGGATCTGGGCCGCCGGGACGTGCGGCAGGCCCAGCAGCAGCGCGGGCAGCAGGAGGAGCCCGCCACCGCCCACCACCGCGTCGATCCAGCCGGCCAACGCCGCGGCCAGGCACAGGAGGACAAGGGTGGTCAGCGTTATCTCGGGCATGCCCGGACCCTAAGCAGGCGGCCGGTACCCCGTCCAACCGGCCGCCCCGCCCTCACAGGGAGCGGGCCGGCGTGCTGAGCGCAAGGTTCCTCCGGGGAAACAGCGGGGATGCGGTCGGGTAACACCGGGCCCGCAGTCTCTTCTCCATGAGGACACGGAGCGGGAACGCGGAGCGGGTGGTGGTGATCGGTGCCGGGATGGCGGGCGCGCGGCTGGCCGCCCGGGTCCCCGGTGTCACCGTCATCGGCGAGGAGGAGCACGCGCCGTACAACAGGGTGCTCCTGGCCGAGGTACTCGCCGGCCGGTACGCGCCGGACGTCATCGCCCTGCCGCCCGCCGAGGTACGGCGGGGCGTGCGGGTCGTACGGATCGACCGGGCCGAGCGGCTCGTGCACTGCGACGACGGCGGCGTCATCGGCTACGGGCGCCTCGTGCTGGCCACCGGCTCCAACCCGGTGCTGCCACCGCTGCGGGGCCTCGGGCGCACCCTGCCGGACGGGGTGCATCCCTTCCGCACCCTCGACGACTGCCTGGCGCTGCGCGCGGCCGTACGCCCCGGTGTGCGCGCCGTCGTGATCGGCGGGGGGCTCCTCGGGGTCTCGGCGGCACGCGCCCTGGCCGAGCGCGGCGCCCAGGTGGTGCTGGCCCAGCAGGGCGAACACCTCATGGAGCGGCAGCTGGACGCCGAGGCGGCCGGAATGCTGCGGAGCCACCTGGAGGCCCTCGGCGTCGAGGTGCACACGGAGTGCCGGGTGCGCGGGCTGCGCCGCACCGGTGGCGCCGCACCGGCCGTGCGGGCCGTGGAACTGGCCGACGGTTACGAACTGGAGGCCGAGATCACGGTGCTGGCCTGCGGGGTCCGCCCGAGGACGGGTCTGGCCCGGACCGCCGGTCTCGACGTCCGCCAGGGCGTCGTCGTCGACGACGAGCTGCGGACCTCGGACCCGTACATCCACGCGGTCGGGGACTGCGCCGAGCACCGCGGCACCGTGTACGGGCTGGCGGGTGCCGCGCTGGAACAGGCGGACGTGCTGGCCGAGGTGCTGGCCGGCGGGACCGCCCGGTACGAGGGCACCCGGGCCCTCACCCGTCTCACCCTGCGCGCCCCCGCCGCCCCCGTCGCCGCCGGGGCTCCCGGGCCGCTCGACCTGGCTGCCTTCGGCGACTCCCGCCCGCTGCCCGGCGACGACGTGATCCGGCTGGCGGACGCCACCCGGGGCGCGTACCGCACGGTCGTGGTCCGTGGCGACCGGCTGGCCGGCGGGGTGCTGTTCGGCGACCTCGCCGCGGTCGGCACCCTCGCCCGGACCTGGCAGGACGACGCATCCCTCCCCGCAGACATGTCCCTGCTCCACCTGCTCACCAACGACGGAGGCTTCTGATGCCGGTGTCCACCCCCCCGACCGCCCCCACCGCGGGCGTGCCGACGATCGTGGTCGTCGGGCACGGCATGGTCGGCCAGCGGTTCCTGGAGGCGCTCGCCGACCGCGGACTGACCGCGGCGGCGGGCACGGCCCGGGTCGTCGTGCTCTGCGAGGAGCCCCGCCCCGCCTACGACCGCGTCCAGCTGACCTCGTACTTCGCCGGGCGGACGCCGGAGGAACTCTCCCTCGCCGACCCGGACTTCATGGCCCGCCACGGCATCGAGCTGCGCGTCGGCGACCCGGCGGAGAGCGTCGACCGTGCGGCGCGCACCGTCACCGCGCGCTCCGGGGAGACCTTCTCCTACGACACGCTGGTGCTGGCCACCGGCTCGTACCCCTTCGTCCCCCCGGTCCCCGGCAAGGACGCCGAGGGCTGCTTCGTCTACCGCACCATCGAGGACCTCCTCGCGATCGAGGCGTACGCGAAGGGCGCGACGACCGGCGCGGTGGTCGGCGGCGGGCTGCTCGGGCTGGAGGCCGCGGGCGCGCTGAAGGGCCTCGGGCTCGAGACGCACGTCGTGGAGTTCGCCCCCCGCCTGATGCCGGTCCAGGTCGACGAGGGCGGCGGCGCCGCGCTGCTGCGCACGATCGAGAACATGGGCCTCTCCGTCCACACCGGCGTCGGCACCCAGGAGGTCACCGCGGGCGAGGACGGCCGGGTGACCGGGATGTCGCTGTCCGACGGCTCCTCGCTCGCCACCGACCTCGTCGTCTTCTCCGCCGGCGTACGTCCCCGGGACCAGCTGGCCCGTGACTGCGGTCTGGCGGTCGGGCCGCGCGGCGGCATCATCGTCGACGAGCGGTGCCGCACCTCGGACAGCGCCGTCTTCGCGATCGGTGAGTGCGCGCTGGCCTCGGACGGCCGGGTGTACGGGCTGGTGGCGCCTGGCTACGAGATGGCACAGGCGGCCGCCGCGGTGATCGCCGGGCTGGCGGGATCGTTCACCGGCGCCGACCTGTCGACGAAGCTGAAGCTGCTCGGTGTGGACGTCGCCTCGTTCGGTGACGCGCACGGCGCGGCCGAGGGCTGCCTCGACGTCGTGTACGCGGACTCCCGCTCGGGCGTCTACAAGAAGCTGGTGATCGGCCAGGACGGCACACTGCTCGGCGGGGTCCTGGTCGGGGACGCCGACCAGTACGGCACGTTGCGGCCGATGACCGGCACGGTCCTGCCGGTCGCGCCGGAGCAGCTGGTGCTGCCGGCCGGCGCGGGCGCCCCCGTCACCCTCGGGCCGTCCTCGCTGCCGGACGAGGCGGTGATCTGCTCCTGCCACAACGTCACCAAGGGTGCGATCTGCGAGCACACCACGCTGCCCGAGGTGAAGAAGTGCACCAAGGCGGGCACCGGCTGCGGGAGTTGCCTCAAGGTCATCGGCCAGCTGCTGCCGCAGCCCGAGGACCAGGGGCTGTGCGGCTGCTTCGCCTACACCCGCAGCGAGCTGTACGAGATAGTCCGCACCCTGGGGGTCACGACGTACGCCGGGCTGCTCGACTCGCACGGCCGCGAGGCGGCGAGGGGCGGGGACGGCTGCGAGGTGTGCAAACCCACGGTCGGCTCGATCATCGCCTCGCTGGCGCCGACGGTCGGGGCGAGCGGCTACGTTTTGGACGGCGAGCAGGCGGCGCTGCAGGACACCAACGACCACTTCCTGGCCAACCTCCAGCGCAACGGCTCCTACTCGATCGTGCCGCGCATCCCGGGCGGAGAGATCACACCGGAGAAGCTGATCGTGATCGGCGAGGTGGCCCGGGACTTCGGCCTCTACACGAAGATCACCGGAGGCCAGCGGATCGACCTGTTCGGCGCCCGCGTGGACCAGCTGCCGCTGATCTGGACCCGGCTGGTCGACGCGGGCTTCGAATCGGGGCACGCGTACGGGAAGTCGCTGCGGACGGTCAAGTCCTGTGTGGGCAGCACCTGGTGCCGCTACGGCGTGCAGGACTCGGTGCGGATGGCCATCGACCTGGAGCTGCGCTACCGGGGGCTGCGCTCCCCGCACAAGCTGAAGTCGGCGGTCTCCGGCTGCGCCCGGGAGTGCGCGGAGGCCCGCGGCAAGGACTTCGGGATCATCGCCACCGCCCAGGGCTGGAACCTGTACGTCGGCGGCAACGGCGGAGCCACCCCCCGCCACGCGGACCTGCTGGCCCAGGACCTCTCCGACGCCGAACTGGTCCGGCTCATCGACAGGTTCCTCATGTTCTACATCCGTACGGCGGACCGCCTGGAGCGCACCTCGACCTGGCTGGACCGGATCGAGGGCGGCCTGGACCACGTACGGGACGTCGTCGTCCACGACTCCCTGGGGCTCTGCGACGAACTGGAGCGGCTGATGGCCGACCACGTCGCCGGCTACCGCGACGAGTGGGCCGAGACCATCAACGACCCGGAGCGGCTCCGCCGCTTCGTCACCTTCGTCAATGCCCCCGACGCACCCGACCCCTCGGTCAAGTTCGTCCCCGAGCGCGACCAGGTCAAGCCCGACCTGGACATCCTCGCGGGCCCCGTGCTTGCCGTCCGCACTCTCGAAGGGACTCCCTCATGATGACGACCCGGACGACGGAAACGGCGCAGGAAACCCGGACGATCCAGCTGTCGGACGGAGCGGACTGGCTCACGGTCTGCGACCGCGCGCTGCTGACGCCGGGCCGCGGGGTGGCCGCCCTCCTCCCGGACGGCCGGCAGGTCGCGCTGTTCGTGGACCGGGCGGGCCGGGCGTACGCGATCGGCAACCGCGACCCGTTCACGGGCGCCTACGTCCTCTCGCGCGGCCTCGTCGGCTCCGCGGAGGGCCGGCCGTTCGTCGCCTCCCCGCTGCTGAAGCAGCGGTTCGACCTGGAGACCGGGGTCTGCCTGGACGACGACGAGGTCACCGTACCGGTCTTCCCGGTCCGCGCCGACTGATCGCGTTCCGTTCACCGAACATTGACGCACCGTCAACTGACGGCCTCTACTGTCCTGACGTTCGACCCGCCGGGCCGACCGGACCGGCGGGCCCGCACGTCACCCGTGGAGTGATCGTGGAACGTCGGACCTTCTTGCGCACAGCGGTGATCGGCAGCTCGGCGGCGGCCTTCGGCGGCACCCTCTGGCGGGGTGCCGCCGTCGCCGCTCCGGCCCAGCCGGCCCCCGGCCCCTACGGCGCCCTGCAGGCGGCGAACGCCGACGGCATCCTGCTGCCGAGCGGCTTCAGCAGCCGCGTCGTCGCCCGCTCGGGACAGACCGTCCCCGGCACCTCGTACGCCTGGCACAGCGCACCCGACGGGGGCGCGACGTTCACCGACGGCAGCGGCTGGATCTACGTCTCCAACGCGGAGGTGTCCTCGGGCAGCGGCGGCGGGGCGAGCGCGGTGCGCTTCGACTCCTCCGGGACGGTCACCTCGGCCTACCGGATCCTGTCCGGCACGAACAACAACTGCGCGGGCGGGCGCACCCCGTGGAACACCTGGCTCTCCTGCGAGGAGGTCAGCCGCGGTTTCGTCTACGAGACCGACCCGTGGGGAGTGAACGCCGCCGTGCAGCGCCCCGCGCTGGGCCGTTTCAAGCACGAGGCGGCGGCCGCGGACCCCGACCACGGCTACGTCTACCTGACCGAGGACGAGACGGACGGCCGGTTCTACCGCTTCCGCCCCGCCACATGGGGCAGCCTCTCCTCCGGCACGCTCCAGGTGCTGGTGGCGGGCACCGGAACCTCGGGCCCGGTGACCTGGGCGACCGTCCCCGACCCGGACGGCTCCCCCACCCAGACCCGCTACCAGGTGTCCGGCGCCAAGGTCTTCAACGGAGGCGAGGGCTGCTTCTACGCGGCCGGCACCTGCTGGTTCACCACCAAGGGTGACAACAGGGTGTGGGCCTACGACGCGAACACGTCCTCCCTGTCGCTCGCGTACGACGACTCGCTGGTCACCGGCGGCACGGCACCGCTCACAGGCGTCGACAACGTCACCAGGTCCGCCTCGGGCGACCTGTACGTGGCCGAGGACGGCGGCACCATGGAGATCTGCCTGATCACACCGGACGACACCGTGGCACCGTTCCTGCGGATCAGCGGCCAGTCGGGGTCGGAGATCACCGGGCCCGCCTTCTCCCCGGACGGGAAGCGGCTCTACTTCTCCTCGCAGCGCGGGACGAGCGGCAGTTCCTCCGGTGGCATCACCTACGAGGTCGCCGGGCCGTTCCGGGGCTGACCTCGCCCGTGGCCGGACGCCGGGGCAGCGGCGGCGCGCCGCTGCCCCGCGGCGGTCAGGCCCGGCCGCCGGCCTCGACGGCGGCCGGGTCCATCCACACGACCTCCCAGATGTGGTGGTCCGGGTCCTGGAACGACCGGCCGTACATGAAGCCCTCGTCCATCGGGTCGTTGGCGGGGGACCCGCCCGCGGCGAGCGCGGCGTCCGCCATCTCGTCGACCTGGGCACGGCTGTCCGCGCTCAGGGCGATGAGCACCTCGGTCGACCTGCCGGCGTCGGCGATCTCCTTCTTGGTGAAGTCCTTGAAGCGCGACTCGCCGATGAGCATGGCGAAGATGGTGTCGCTGATGACCAGGCAGGCCGTGCTGTCGTCACTGAACTGCGGGTTGAAGCCGAAGCCGAGCTTCGAGAAGAAGCTCTTCGACGTCTCCACATCCTTGACGGGCAGGTTCACGAAGATCATCCGGGGCTGTGTCATGAGGGATCCACTCTTCCGTCCGGGCGTGCTTCCACGCGGTCCGCGGCGCCCTGTACGAGCGCTTTCACGGGGATGGACGGCCGGCGACGGCGGAACTCATCGCCCGCCGGGGAGGCACGCCCCGGCCGGTCCTTCGCCGGTCCCGGTAACGGCCGTCCCGTACGGCCCTCCGCTCAGGCCGGCGCGAGCGGCGCCCCTCCCCTGAGCAGCGAGGCACCGAGCGGTGTCAGCGTGTGCAGGACCGAGCTGCCGTGGCGCAGGGTGAGGACGAGGCCGGCCTCGCGCAGTACGCAGGCGTGCTGACTCGCCGAGGCCAGCGAGACCCCCGCCCTGCGGGCCAGCTCGCTGGTGGTGCAGCCGTCGCCGATCGCCTGGAGGACGGCGGAGCGGGTGTGGCCCACGAGGCGCCCGAGCCACGGTCCGGGCTCGGCGAACCCCGGGGCGCCGGGGTGGGTGACCGGGTAGACGAGGACGGGCGCCAGCCGGGGGTCGCGGTAGACGACGGGCGTACCCCGGCAGAAGAACGAGGGCTGCAGCAGGAGCCCCCGGCCGTCCAGGTGCAGGTCGCGGTCGACCGGGTAGTCCGCCTCGAGCACGGGCGCACGCCAGCGGATCGTGGACGGGAGGGTGGCGAGGAGCTCGTCCGCGCCGCCGTCCAGCAGCGCGCGGCCCCGCAGGGCCCGGTCCGCCTCGACGCTCGCCCGGATGTGCGGCCAGTACGGTTCGACCGCGGCGCGATGGTAGCCGCGCAGGGTGGCGACGAGGCGGCCCAGCGGCTCCGTACGGCCTTCGGCGAGCGCGTCCGCCAGGGCGGCGGGCGAGCGCCCGCCACGCGGTGACCGGTGCGCCGGGGACCGGTCACCGGCCAGCAGCGCCACCTCGTCGCGGAGACGGTCCTCGGGGGTGTCGCGCAGCGCCTCCATTCCCGCGTCGAGACCGAATGGCTCGCCGCCTTCCCGGGAAGGCGTCAGGAAGTCGGGGAAATAGCCGCGGGCGGGAACCACCGCCGACAGCAGACGTGCTTCACCATTCAACCGGGCACGGGTTTCCGTCCGCCATTTCCCGAACACCGTGGAACCCCGCCGGTCCCTGAGCCGGTGGAAACTCAGAATGGTTTCCCACATTGCGTCCGGCCTGGTGGCCATCCGCACTCTGGACAGGTCCACTCCGGACACATGGATACGCAGCACCGAACCCCCACCTGTTGCAACAGCAATCGCCCCCATCGAAGGGTATGCATACAGTCACAGCAGGTCACCACGGGGTTTCGGCCACAGTTGAAACGTCTCGCCCGCATCCCCCCGGAACGAAAGGCTGTACGACGTCGGGTGCGCATCCGGCACCACCGAAAGAGCGGGTGAGGGCCGTGGGGGGCTTCGCCCGGTCGGCGGCGGTGGTGACCGGTGCGGCTCCGCACCCGGCGGGGGTAAGCCGGGTGCGGTCCATGGGTGGGGATCCATGGACCGCACCCCGGTCCGTTCGGCCCGGCCTTTGCGCACCGAACGGCGGAAAGAAAGAAAGCCGAACGGTGCGCCATTCAATTGACGAAGCGGCGGCACCCCCGCACAGGGTGCCGCCGCTTCCGGGTGGTCCGGGTCCACCGCCGGACCGGTGAGGGTGGGCATGTCCGACGGCGGCCCCGGAAGTCGTGCGGCCGTGTCCCGGCCGCGTTCTCAGGCGCTGTCGCTGCCCTTCGGTCCAGCGGCGGCCCGGCCCGCCTCGAGCCGTGCGACCGGAATGCGGAACGGCGAGCAGGAGACGTAGTCGAGGCCGACCTCGTGGAAGAAGTGCACGGACTCCGGGTCCCCGCCGTGCTCCCCGCAGACACCGAGCTTGAGGTCCGGACGGGTGGCCCGGCCCGCCGCCACGGCGCTGCGCACGAGCGAACCGACGCCGTCCTTGTCGATCGTCTCGAAGGGCGACACCCCGAAGATGCCCTTCTCCAGGTACGCGGTGAAGAACGAGGCCTCCACGTCGTCGCGGGAGAAGCCCCAGACCGTCTGGGTGAGGTCGTTCGTGCCGAAGGAGAAGAACTGCGCCGCCTCGGCGATCTGACCGGCGGTCAGCGCCGCCCGCGGCAGCTCGATCATCGTGCCGATGGTCAGCTTCAGCCCGGTGCCGGTGGCGGCCTCGACCTCGGCGATGACCCGGTCGGCCTCCTCCCGGACGATCTCCAGCTCCTGGACGGTGCCGACGAGCGGGATCATGATCTCGGCGCGCGGGTCGCCCTTGGCGTTCTTTCGGTGCGCCGCGGCCTCGGCGATCGCCCGGACCTGCATCGCGAACAGGCCGGGGATGACCAGGCCGAGGCGCACTCCGCGCAGGCCGAGCATCGGGTTCTGCTCGTGCAGCTTGTGCACGGCCTGCAGCAGACGCAGGTCGTTCTCGTTGGCGTCCTTGCGGGACTCGGCGAGGGCGACCCGCACGGAGAGCTCCGTGATGTCGGGCAGGAACTCGTGCAGCGGCGGGTCGAGCAGTCGTACGGTGACGGGCAGCCCGTCCATCGACTCGAACAGCTCGATGAAGTCGGCCCTCTGGAGCGGCAGCAGAGCGGCCAGGGCCGCCTCGCGCTCGTCGTCGGTGTCCGCCAGGATCAGCTTCTCGACCATCTCGCGGCGCTCGCCGAGGAACATGTGCTCGGTGCGGCACAGGCCGATGCCCTGGGCCCCGAAGCGGCGGGCCCGCAGCGCGTCCTCGGCGTTGTCCGCGTTGGCCCGTACGCGCAGGCGGCGTACCCGGTCCGCGTAGGCCATGATCCGGTGCACGGCGGCGACCAGTTCGTCCGCGTCGTCGGCGCCGGCGTGCATGCGGCCCTCGAAGTACTCGACGACCGGGGACGGTACGACGGGCACCTCTCCGAGGTACACCTTGCCGGTGGAGCCGTCGACGGAGACGAGGTCGCCCTCCTCCACGACGGTGGTGCCGACGGTCAGCCGGCGGCGCTTGGTGTCGACCTCGATCTCCTCGGCGCCGCAGACACAGGTCTTGCCCATGCCACGGGCGACGACGGCGGCGTGCGAGGTCTTGCCGCCGCGCGAGGTGAGGATGCCCTCGGCGGCGATCATGCCGTCCAGGTCGTCCGGGTTGGTCTCCCGGCGGATGAGGATGACCTTCTCGCCGGAGCGCGACCACTTGACGGCGGTGTACGAGTCGAAGACGGCCTTGCCGACGGCCGCGCCCGGCGACGCGGCGATACCCCGGCCCAGCAGGACGGTTGTGGCCTGGTCGTCGAAGCGCGGGAACATGAGCTGCGCGAGCTGGGCGCCGTTGACCCGCTGCAGGGCCTCGGCCTCGTCGATGAGGCCCTGGTCGACGAGCTGCGTGGCGATACGGAAGGCGGCACCCGCGGTGCGCTTGCCGACACGGGTCTGGAGCATCCACAGGTGGCCGCGCTCGATGGTGAACTCGATGTCGCAGAGATCCTTGTAGTGGGTCTCCAGCGTCTCCATGATCTTCATCAGCTGGTCGTACGACGCCTTGTCGATCGACTCCAGATCGGCGAGCGGCACGGTGTTGCGGATGCCCGCGACGACGTCCTCGCCCTGCGCGTTCTGCAGGTAGTCGCCGTAGACCCCCTGGTGGCCGCTGGCCGGGTCACGGGTGAAGGCGACGCCCGTACCCGAGTCGGGGCCGAGGTTGCCGAAGACCATCGAGCACACGTTGACGGCGGTGCCGAGGTCGCCGGGGATGCGCTCCTGGCGGCGGTAGAGCTTGGCCCGGTCGGTGTTCCACGAGTCGAAGACCGCCTTTATGGCCAGGTCCATCTGCTCGCGCGGGTCCTGCGGGAAGTCACGCCCGGCGTCCCTGCTGACGATCTTCTTGAACTGCTTGACGAGCTTCTTCAGGTCGGCGGCGTCGAGGTCCACGTCGACCGTGACACCCTTGGCCCGCTTCGCCGCCTCCAGCGCCTCCTCGAAGAGGTCGCCGTCGACCCCGAGGACGGTCTTGCCGAACATCTGGATGAGGCGGCGGTAGGAGTCCCAGGCGAAACGCTCGTCGCCGGCCTGCTCGGCCAGCCCGACGACCGAGGCGTCGGAGAGGCCGATGTTGAGGACGGTGTCCATCATGCCGGGCATCGAGAACTTCGCGCCGGAGCGGACCGAGACCAGCAGCGGGTCGTCCGCCTGGCCGAGGTTCTTGCCCATCCGCTTCTCGAGCGCCGCGAGGTGGGCGCTGACCTCGTCGCGCAGCGCGGACGGTTCGTCCCCGCTGTCGAGGTAGACCTTGCACGCCTCGGTGGTGATGGTGAAGCCGGGAGGGACCGGCAGTCCGAGGTTGGTCATCTCGGCGAGGTTGGCGCCCTTGCCACCCAGAAGATCCTTCAGATCCTTGTTGCCCTCGGTGAAGTCGTAGACGAACTTCTGGGGGTCTTTGTTTTCCGACACGGGTCTCGACTCCTCGAGGACGCGGTGGCTGCCCTGACGGCGAGGAACATACCCAGATCAAAGGTGTCTGGGTACGCACACGTGCGGGTCATGGGGTCCTCACCACCCGTCCGCCAGCAGATCCAAAGTGACGCGGCGATCAACGGTCACCGCCGCGTCCGTTCACCTCTTGAAGGATTCCTGACGCACTGTGCATACTCCCGGCCTGATCCGTCCACGGAGAGCACCGATCGCGTCGATCGATCAAAATACGGTCACCTGGCACCCAGTGCCATCATTTGAGTATTACAGCAATCACAAGAGCGCTCATTTGAGCAAACCCAACCTCAAGGGTGGCGAGAATCACGTCACCCCCTCCGCTCAGATGTCACGATCCGGACGCCCGATGGCCACATCGTGGTCACTCAGGGGTCACCCATCCTCGACGGAACGTGATGAACCGGAGCGGAAGAGGGGCGTACCGCTTTCTGTACGCCACCACAACGCGAGCACGACCCACAAAGGCCCGCTCATATGAGCGAGCCTTTGTGAGGGCACTCGGTGCCCCAGGAGTCTCAGCCGCCCGAGGTGTCCAGCTCCGCCTCGGCACCCACACCCGCGCAGTCGTAGGGGTCCTTGAGCCAGCCGTCCGGCAGGGCCACCCGGTTGTTCCCGGAGGTGCGCCCACGGGGGCCGTCCGCGCCCTCCGGCCACGGCTGGGCGAGGTCCAGCTCCCGCAACTGCCCGTCCAGCTCCTCCAGCGAGGAGGTGACCGCGAGCTTCCTGCGCATCTCGGAACCCACCGCGAAGCCCTTGAGGTACCAGGCCACGTGTTTGCGGAAGTCGATCACGCCCCTGCTCTCGTCGCCGATCCACTCCCCCAGCAGTGTCGCGTGCCGCACCATGACGCCGGCGACCTCCCGCAGGGTGGGCGCCTGCCGGGTGCCCGTCCCCTCGAACGCGCTGACGAGGTCGGCGAAGAGCCAGGGCCGCCCCAGGCAGCCGCGGCCGACGACCACGCCGTCGCAGCCCGTCTCGCGCATCATCCGCAGGGCGTCGTCCGCGCACCAGATGTCGCCGTTCCCGAGGACCGGGATCTCGGGCACGTGCTCCTTGAGGCGGGCGATGGCGTCCCAGTCCGCGGTGCCGCCGTAGTGCTGGGCGGTGGTCCTGCCGTGCAGGGCGACGGCCGTGACACCTTCCTCGACGGCGATCCGGCCGGCGTCGAGGTAGGTCGTGTGGTCGTCGTCGATACCCTTGCGCATCTTGATGGTCACCGGGAGGTCGCCCGCGTGGGCCACGGCCTCCCGGAGGATGGCGCGCAGCAGGGGCCGCTTGTACGGGAGCGCGGAACCGCCGCCCTTACGGGTCACCTTGGGGACCGGGCAGCCGAAGTTCAGGTCGATGTGGTCGGCGAGGTCCTCGTCGACGATCATGCGGACCGCCTTGCCGACGGTGACCGGGTCCACTCCGTACAGCTGGATGGAGCGCGGGGTCTCGCTCGCGTCGAAGTGGATGAGCTGCATGGTCTTCTCGTTGCGCTCGACCAGCGCCCGGGTGGTGATCATCTCGCTGACGAACAGCCCCTTGCCGCCGGAGAACTCACGGCACAGGGTGCGGAACGGTGCGTTGGTGATGCCGGCCATGGGGGCGAGCACGACCGGTGGGCGCACGGCGTGCGGGCCGATCGTGAGCAGCGGGAGGGCGGGGGCGAGCGTGGTCATTCCCCCATTGTCGCGTACACCGGCCGGGACCCGGTCGGCGAGCGGTCTCCTGGCAGACAGCGGCCCCTGGCGGGGGCCGACCCCGGTCAGGCGCGGTCCCGGAGGAGCGCCGGTCGGTGTTCGGCGGAAGTGCGGGCTGGCGGTCGGTGTTCCTGGTGAACGTGCCGGTGGCGGTGGCGGGGCTGTTCCTGGCGGTCCGCTCGGTGCCGGAGAGCCGCTCGGACCGGCCGGCCCCCGTCAACGTACCGGGCACGCTGCTGGCCGCCTCCCTGGCGACGCTGCTGGCCCCGCTCACGGAGGGACGGGCGGCGGGCTGGCCGCTGTGGACCTGGGTTCCGCTGTGCCTGCCGGTCCTGCCGGTCCTGCCGGTGGCCTTCCACCGGGTCGAACGGCGGGCCGACGCCCGGGGGCGTGCTCCGCTGGTGCCACCGAGCCATGCTGCGGCTTGACTCGCTGCGGCGCGGTCTGACCCTGGTGGTGCCGTTCTCGATCGGTTTCGGAGGACGGACACGTGCCCGGACCACCGAGCTTGGGTTCCAGTGGTCCGGGCCCGCGGTCGTACGGGTCGTGCGAGGAGGTCAGCTCTCGGCCGGTGCGTCCTGCGCCGGTGCGGCCTCGGCGGCCCGCTCACGCATCTTGCGCACCAGTTCCTGCTTCTTGTCCTCGGCGGCCTTGCGGTCGGCTGTGCGGGCGGGGCCCGCACCCTGCTGTTCGGCGCGGGACAGCTTCTTGCGCTGTCCGCCCACACCGAGGAGGTTGTTGCGGCTCTTGGCCACGGGGTTCTCCCATTCGTGGTGAGACGTGAGGTCCGACGTGATCGGAGGACCGGGGATCGAATCGATGGGCGACGGGCGCTCCGGCCCGTCGCGCGCTCACTCGTAGATCTGGAAGAACGAATACATACCGAGAAGGTACCCCGCCCGGCGGGTGCGCCTCATCCGCTTTTCCGCCGCCGCCGGTCCCAACCCTCCACGGCAGCGCGCCGCTCCCCCGCTCAGGCGGTCGGGTCGACCGTCGCCTGGTGGGCCTCGGTCAGATGCCCCTCGGCCTTCAGCCAGGGCAGGAACTGCACGGCCTCCCGCCATCCGCAGGTGTCGCAGGCGAGCTGCCGCCGCATCCCCGACTTCCTTACGTGCACGACGTGTTCACGGCCGTGCTGGTCCCATCTCCTGACCGTGCTCGTGGTCATGGACGGCATCCTGGCCTCCTGTGGACGAGTGCGCCCAGTGTGCCCGAAGCCCCCGCTTCCCGGTGGGGAAACGGGGGCTTCGTACGCGGCGGGGTGGTCAGCAGCCCAGCAGGCGGGAGCCGAGGTAGCTCTGGATCTGGTCCAGGGAGACGCGCTCCTGCTTCATGGAGTCGCGCTCGCGCACGGTCACCGCGTTGTCGTCGAGGGTGTCGAAGTCGACGGTGACGCAGAACGGCGTGCCGATCTCGTCCTGGCGGCGGTAACGGCGGCCGATGGCGCCCGCGTCGTCGAACTCGATGTTCCAGTTCTGCCGCAGGTCGGCGGCGAGGCCCTTGGCCTTCGGCGACAGCTGCGGGTTGCGGGACAGCGGCAGGACGGCGACCTTGACCGGCGCGAGGCGCGGGTCGAGGCGCATCACGGCGCGCTTCTCCATGACGCCCTTGGCGTTGGGCGCCTCGTCCTCGTTGTAGGCGTCCAGGAGGAAGGCCAGCAGCGAACGGCCGACGCCGGCGGCGGGCTCGATGACGTACGGCGTGTAGCGCTCGCCCTTCTCCTGGTCGAAGTAGGAGAGGTCCGTGCCGGAGGCCTTGGAGTGCGCGGTGAGGTCGTAGTCCGTGCGGTTGGCGACGCCCTCCAGCTCACCCCACTCGCTGCCGCCGAAGCGGAAGCGGTACTCGATGTCGGCGGTGCGCTTGGAGTAGTGGGAGAGCTTCTCCTGCGGGTGCTCGAACCACCGCATGTTCTCCTCGCGCAGGCCGAGACCGGTGTACCAGTTCCAGCGCTGCTCCATCCAGTACTCCTGCCACTGCTCGTCCTCGCCCGGCTTGACGAAGAACTCCATCTCCATCTGCTCGAACTCGCGCGTGCGGAAGATGAAGTTGCCCGGAGTGATCTCGTTCCGGAAGGACTTGCCCATCTGCGCGATGCCGAACGGCGGCTTCTTGCGCGAGGTCTGCTGCACCTGGCCGAAGTTGGTGAAGATGCCCTGGGCGGTCTCGGGGCGCAGGTAGGCGACCGAGCCGGAGTCCTGGGTCGGGCCGAGGTGGGTGGAGAGCAGACCCGAGAACTGCTTGGGCTCGGTGAACGTGCCCTTGTTGCCGCAGTTGGGGCAGTTGAGGTCGGCCAGCCCGCCGACGGGCGGCTTGCCGTGCTTCTCCTCGTACGCCTCCTCCAGGTGGTCGGCGCGGTAGCGCTTGTGGCAGGAGGTGCACTCGGTGAGCGGGTCGGAGAACGTGGCGACGTGGCCGGAGGCGACCCACACCTCGGGGGCCAGGATGACCGACGAGTCGAGACCGACCACGTCCTCGCGGGAGGTGACCATGTAGCGCCACCACTGGCGCTTGAGGTTCTCCTTCAGCTCGACGCCCAGCGGCCCGTAGTCCCAGGCGGCCTTCTGGCCACCGTAGATCTCACTGCAGGGGTAGACGAAGCCACGGCGCTTGCTCAGGCTGACGATGGTGTCGATCTTGTCGGCGGCCACGGTGCTCTCTTCATTACGACGACGAAACGGGACAAGGACGGCGCGGAGCGCCGCAGTGGGGGGTGGTGATCGGAAGACGGGCGGGCGAATACCTCAGATTACCGGCGGGCGCACCCCCCGGATCAAATCGGTGGGGCCGTATCGCCGCCCCCGAACCGTGACCAGTCATCTCATACGCCTTGTTGACAATCGTTTCCACTTTTGTTGAAAATGACTGTCATGAACGTACGCCGCCTCATACCCACCGCCGCCGTCGCCGCCACGGCCGCCCTCGGCCTCACCGCGCTGACCGCCTGCTCCTCCTCTTCCTCCTCCGACGGGGCCGGCCACGCGGACGGCGGCAAGCTGAACGTGGTGGCGTCCTTCTACCCGATGACGTTCCTCGCCGAGGAGATCGGCGGGTCGCACGTCTCCGTCACCACCCTGACCAAGCCCGGTGTGGAGCCGCACGACCTGGAGCTCTCGCCGAAGCAGATCGGCGGACTGGGCGACGCCGACTACATCCTCTTCCTCAAGGGCGTCCAGCCCGCCGTCGACGACGCTGTCGGCCAGGCGGGGGTGAAGAACACCGTGGACGCGGCCGGGTTCACCACGCTGGAGAACCACGGCTCCGAGGTGGGCGGCCATGACCACGGGCACGCGGAGGGCGAGGAGCACGGGGACGAGGAGGCCGGGCGGGACCCCCACATCTGGCTGGACCCGGTGAAGTACGCCGAGGTCGCCGAAGGAGTCGGGAAGTCCCTGGAGAAGGCCGACCCCGACCACGCCGCGGACTACCGCAAGAACACCACCGCCCTGGTCGGCAGGCTCGACGCACTGGACACGGCGTACGAGAACGGGCTGAAGACCACCGCGACCAGGACGTTCGTCACCACGCACTCCGCCTTCGGCTACCTCGCCGAGCGCTACGGCCTCACCCAGGAGGGCATCGCCGGCCTCGACCCCGAGACCGAGCCCAGCCCCGCCCGGATCGGCGAGATCCACTCCGTCGCCGAGAAGAACAAGGCCACCACGGTGTTCTTCGAGACGCTCGCCAGCGACCGGACCGCCAAGACGCTGGCGAAGGACCTCGGCCTGAAGACGGACGTCCTGGATCCCCTGGAGGGAATCACCGGCACGTCCAAGGGCGCTGACTACCTCGAGGTCATGACGTCCAACCTGGCCGCGCTGCAGAAGGCCCTCGGCGCGAAGTGACCCCCGCACCGTCCGTACCAGCCGCAACAGCACCGGAGGCGATCGTGCCCGAGCCCCGCAGGCCCGAACCCGTGATCAGCATGCGCGGAGCCACGGCGACGCTCGGCGGGCGCCCCGTACTGCGCGGCGTCGACCTCACCGTCCACGCCGGGGAGGTCGCGGCGCTGCTCGGCGCCAACGGATCCGGCAAGTCCACCGCCGTACGCTCCGTCATCGGGCAGGTGCCGCTCACCGGCGGCACCGTCGAGCTCTTCGGCACGCCGCTGCGGCGCTTCCGCCGATGGGCCCGCGTCGGCTACGTCCCGCAGCGCACCACCGCCGCCGGGGGCGTCCCCGCCACGGTCCGCGAGATCGTCGCCTCCGGCCGGCTGTCCCGTACGAGGCTGAGGCCCCCGGGCCGGGCGGACCGGGCGGCCGTCGAGCGGGCCATCGGGCTCGTCGGCCTCACCGACCGGGCCGCCGACTCCGTGAACGCCCTCTCCGGCGGCCAGCACCAGCGCGTCCTGATCGCCCGTGCCCTCGCCTCGGAACCCGAGCTGCTGATCATGGACGAGCCGATGGCGGGCGTCGACCTGGCCAGTCAGGAGATCCTCGCCGAGACCCTGCGCGAGCAGGTCGCCGCCGGAACGACGGTGCTGCTCGTCCTGCACGAGCTCGGCCCGCTGGAGCCGCTCATCGACCGGGCGGTCGTGCTGCGCGACGGCTGCGTGACGCACGACGGACCGCCCCCCGAGGCCGTGGGCCAGCACGCCCTGCCCGGCCACGACCACGTACACCCCCACGCGGCCTCCGAGCCCGCCCGGACGGGACTGCTGAGCTGATCATGGAATTCCTCACACCGCCCTTCATGCAGCGGGCACTCGTCGCGGCCGTCCTGGTCGGGATCACCGCCCCCGCCATCGGCATCTACCTCGTCCAGCGCCGCCAGGCCCTCATGGGCGACGGCATCGGGCACGTCGCCATGACCGGTGTCGGCCTCGGCTTCCTGCTCTCCACCAATCCCGTCTGGATGGCCACCCTCGTCGCCGTGGCGGGCTCCGTCGTCATGGAACTGATCCGCTGGTACGGGCGCACCCGCGGCGACATCGCCCTGGCCATGCTGTTCTACGGCGGCATGGCGGGCGGAGTGATGCTGATCAACCTCTCCGACACCGGCTCGAACGCCAACCTCGTCTCGTTCCTCTTCGGCTCCCTGTCGACGGTCTCCGAGGAGGACGTCACCGCGATGGTCGTGCTGGCCGCCCTCGTGGTGCTGGTGACCGTGGGGCTGCGACGGCAGCTGTTCGCGGTCAGCCAGGACGAGGAGTTCGCCCGGGTCACCGGGCTTCCGGTACGCGCCCTCAACCTGCTCGTCGCGGTGACGGCGGCGGTCACGGTCACCGTGGCGATGCGAGTCGTCGGCCTGCTGCTGGTCAGCGCGCTGATGGTGGTCCCGGTCGCCGCCGCCCAGCAGATCTCGAAGTCCTTCAAGGTGACGTTCGTGCTGGCCGTCGCCCTCGGCACGGCCGTGACCCTGGCCGGCACCGTGACCTCGTACTACCAGGACGTACCGCCCGGCGCGACGATCGTGCTGCTGGCCATCGCCGCGTTCGTCACGCTGACCGCGCTCGCCACGCCGCTGGCCCGCAGGCGGGCCCGGGCACGCGAGGAGGACCCGGCGCAGTGCACCCTGGAGGTACCGGCGACGCGCCCGGCCGGGGACGACGTACGGGTGTGACCGCGGTGCGGGGGCGGCCTGGCACAATGGCCCGACACACGTACGGGCGACACGAGGAGGCAGCTGTGGCGACGGCGCCGAGCAGTGGCACGAACGCGGCTCCGGTGCGCGGCCGGTCCACCCGGCAGCGGGCGGCGGTCGCGGCGGCGCTCGACGAGGTGGACGAGTTCCGCAGCGCCCAGGACCTCCACGACGTGCTCAAGCACCGGGGGGACTCGGTCGGGCTGACCACCGTCTACCGCACGCTCCAGTCCCTCGCCGACGCGGGCGAGGTCGACGTACTGCGCACGACGGACGGCGAGGCCGTCTACCGCCGCTGCTCGACGGGCGAGCACCACCACCACCTGGTGTGCCGGGTCTGCGGCAAGGCGGTCGAGGTGGAGGGCCCGGCCGTGGAGCAGTGGGCCGAGACCATCGCCTCGCAGCACGGCTACGTGAACGTGGCACACACCGTGGAGATCTTCGGCACGTGCGCCGACTGCGCGGGCGCGCGGGGATGAGGCTTCCGGGGGCCCGGTCCCCGGAAGCCCCCGGTGTCACCCGGGGTCCCCGCACGCCGACGGGCGTCACCCCGCCTCAGGACGAGGCGGCCTCCACCGCGCCGCCGAAGCGCCGGTCCCGCTGGGCGAACTCCAGGCAGGCCCGCCACAGGTCGCGACGGTCGAAGTCGGGCCACAGCACGTCCTGGAAGACCATCTCGGCGTAGGCGCTCTGCCAGATCAGGTAGTTGGACGTGCGCTGCTCACCGCTGGGGCGCACGAAGAGGTCCACGTCCGGCATGTCCGGGTAGTAGATGTACTTCGCGAACGTCTTCTCGTTGACCTTGGACGGGTCGAGCTTCCCCGCCGCGACGTCACGCGCGATGGCCTGGGCGGCGTCGGCGATCTCGGCCCGGCCGCCGTAGTTGACGCAGAAGTACAGCGTCATCCTGTCGTTGTCCTTGGTCTGCTCCTGGGCGACCTGGAGCTCCTGGACGACGGACTTCCACAGCTTCGGCATGCGGCCTACCCAGCGGATGCGGATACCGAGCTCGTCCATCTCGTCACGGCGGCGGCGGATGACGTCCCGGTTGAAGTTCATGAGGAACTTCACCTCCTCCGGCGAACGCTTCCAGTTCTCGGTGGAGAAGGCGTACAGCGACAGGTTCTTGACGCCCATCTCGATGCAGCCCTTGAGGACGTCCATGACGACGCCCTCCCCGACCTTGTGGCCCTCGGTGCGCGGGAGGCCGCGCTCCTTGGCCCAGCGTCCGTTGCCGTCCATCACCACGGCGACGTGCTTGGGCACGAGCTCGCCGGGGATCTTCGGCGGGGTGGCGCCGGAGGGGTGCGGCTCGGGGGTCTTGTACTCACGCCGGTTACGGCCGCCGAGCATCCCGCGTACTGCCATGGGCTTCTCTCGTCTCCCTGTGTCACTTCTCTACGTACCGGAGCGAGCGCAGGCCGCGCTCCAGATGCCAGTGCAGATAGGCGGACACGAGCCCGCTCCCCTCCCTGACATGACGCGCCTCGGACGCGTCCGCCGTCTCCCAGTCACCGGTGAGCAGTGCGCTCAGCAGTTCGACGGCCTCCGCCGAGGGTACGACGCTGCCGGGCACCCGGCAGTCGCCGCATATGACGCCGCCGGCCGCGACGGAGAAGAACCGGTTCGGTCCGGGCATTCCGCACTTGGCGCAGTCGTCGAAACTCGGGGCGTAGCCGTTGACGGCGAGGGAACGCAGCAGGAAGGCGTCCAGGATGAGGTTCGGGGCGTGTTCGGCGCGGGCGAGGGTGCGCAGGCCGCCGACGAGCAGCAGGTACTGCTGGACCGCGGGTTCGCCCTCGTGGTCGGTGAACCGCTCGGCGGTCTCCAGCATCGCGGTGCCCGCGGTGTAGCGGCCGTAGTCGGAGACGATGCCGCCGCCGTACGGAGCGATCGTCTCGCTCTGGGTGCACAGGGGCAGTCCACGGCCGATCAGCTCGCTGCCACGGGCGAAGAACTGCACGTCCACGTGGGAGAAGGGTTCGAGGCGCGCCCCGAACTTCGACTTGGTGCGGCGCACCCCGCGCGCGACGGCGCGCACCCGGCCGTGGCCCCGGGTCAGGATCGTGATGATCCGGTCGGCCTCGCCCAGCTTCTGCGTACGCAGTACGACGCCGTCGTCCCGGAACAAGCTCATGCGTCCATTGTCGCCCACCGGGACGGCGGCCCGTCGGCGGTCCTCGCTTCCGGTGCCCCGCCTACGCCACCGGTTCGCGCGAGGTCAGGAGGGCGTACGCGCCGCGGCGGTGAGCAGTCTCGTGGTGTCGTCGGGGCGGATCCGCAGGGCGCTGCCCACCGTGGCCAGCACCTCGCGCTCCGCCACGCCGTAGGGGCCGTCCGCGAGCGCGATCCTGGCGCCCTGCAGCAGCACCGACTCCCGTCCGGCCACGGCCAGGTGCGGGGCGAGCGGCCCCAGTACCTCGTGCAGCTCGATGGCGAGGGCGGCGCCGCAGGCCCCGGGACCGGTGCCGTCCGGTCCGGTGTTCGCGGCGAGGACCTCGGCGATCGTGAAGAGCTGCTCCTGGGTGCAGTCGTCGACTCCGGCGTCGCGGACGGTGGCCGCGGCGGTCTCCAGGACCGTACGGGAGGTGGTGCCGCCGGCCGCGAGCACGGCGAGGGCGACGGTGTGCACGGCCTCGCGCAGCATGGCGGAGAAGCGGGTGGTGGTGGGGTGGTCGAGGGTGTCGACCGGGAAGTGCTCCCGGCAGGCGGCGCATTCGACGACGGGCCCCGCGCTCCCGCGCGCCCGGAGCGGCAGGCCGAGCACGGTGAGGCGCCGGCGTCCGGTGAGACGCCGGTAGTTGCGGTCACCGCCGCAGCCCGGGCAGAAGAACTCGCCGTCGCCGACGGTGTCCCACACGGTACGGATGCCGTACATGCGCAGTCCTATGGCGCGTTGTCCTTTGGCCGGCCGCACGTCGCACACCTCCGCAACTCCCCCCGGCCCTTCGGGCACGGGAGGTATCCCACGGCGACATTGCCGCGTTGGACGTGATGTTAGCCACATGGGGGTGGTGACGTCAGCATCCCCGACGTCACACCACCCGGACATGGCCGAACCCCGGCCACCCCTGGCGGGCGGACGGGGCTCGTGGACCGGACGGTTCCGCGGCTTATCGGACGTTTGTGCCGTCGAGGCCGGAAGGTGTCAGCGGGTCGCGCGGTTGACCGCGGAGACCACGGCCTTGAGCGAGGCGCGCGTGGTGTTGGCGTCGATACCGATGCCCCACAGCACCTTGCCGTCGATGGCGCACTCGATGTAGGAGGCGGCCTGGGCGCTCGCGCCCTCGCTCATCGTGTGCTCGGTGTAGTCCAGCAGGCGGGCGTCGATGCCGATGGCCTGCAGCGCTTCGAAGAAGGCGGAGATGGGGCCGTTGCCGACGCCGCTCAGCACGGTGTCCGCACCGTCGACGGTGGCCTCGACGGTGATCGTGTCGCGGCCGTCCGACCCGGTCGTGGTCTGGCCGGAGCGGATCTGTACGCGTCCCCACCGGTCCGCGGCGTCGTCCGGGTTGGGCAGGTACTCGTCCTGGAAGGCGGACCAGATCTGGTCCGGCGTGACCTCGCCGCCCTCGGCGTCGGTCTTGGCCTGAATGATCCGGGAGAACTCGATCTGCATGCGGCGCGGCAGGTCCAGCTTGTGGTCGTTCTTCAGGACGTAGGCGATGCCGCCCTTGCCGGACTGCGAGTTGACCCGGATGACGGCCTCGTACGAACGGCCGACGTCCTTCGGGTCGATCGGCAGGTACGGCACGGCCCACTCGAGATCATCGACGGTGACACCCTCGCCCCGGGCGGCCGCGTCGGCCTCCATGGCGTCGAAGCCCTTCTTGATGGCGTCCTGGTGGGAGCCGGAGAAGGCGGTGTAGACCAGGTCGCCCGCGTAGGGGTGGCGCGGGTGGACCTCCATCTGGTTGCAGTACTCGCTGGTGCGGCGGATCTCGTCGATCTGGGAGAAGTCGATCTGCGGGTCGACGCCCTGGGAGAAGAGGTTCATGCCCAGGGTCACCAGGTCGACGTTGCCGGTGCGCTCGCCCTGCCCGAACAGGCAGCCCTCGATGCGGTCCGCGCCGGCCATCAGGGCCAGCTCGGCGGCGGCGACGGCGGTGCCGCGGTCGTTGTGCGGGTGCACCGACAGGCAGACGTGCTCCCGGCGGGTCAGGTGGCGCGACATCCACTCGAACCGGTCCGCGTGCGTGGACGGCGTCGAACGCTCCACGGTGGCCGGCAGGTTCAGGATGATCTCCCGGCCCTCCTCGGGCTGCCAGACGTCGCAGACGGCCTCGCAGACCTCCAGGGCGAAGTCCAGCTCCGTGTCGGTGAAGATCTCCGGGCTGTACTGGTAGCCGAAGATCGTCTCGTCGCCCAGGATCTTGTCCGCGTACTCCATCACCAGCCGGGTGCCGTCCACGGCGATCTGCTTGACCTGCTCCTTCGAACCGCGGAAGACCACCCGGCGGAAGGTGGGCGCGGTGGCGTTGTACAGGTGGACGGTGGCACGCCGCGCGCCGACCAGCGACTCGACGGTCCGCTCGATCAGCTCCTCGCGCGCCTGTGTCAGGACGGAGATCGTCACGTCCTCGGGGATCGCGCCCTCTTCGATGATGGAGCGCACGAACGCGAAGTCGGTCTCACCGGAGGAGGGGAAGCCGACCTCGATCTCCTTGTAGCCCATGCGTACGAGCAGGTCGAACATCTCGCGCTTGCGTGCGGGCGACATCGGGTCGATCAGTGCCTGGTTGCCGTCGCGCAGGTCCGTGGACAGCCAGCGGGGCGCGCGGGTGATGCGGTTGTCCGGCCAGGTGCGGTCGGCGATGTCCACGGCCTCGTACCCGCGGTACTTGTGGACCGGCATCCCGGACGGCTTCTGCAGCTGCGTCGCGTTGGTGACCGGGGTGGGGCCCCCGACGGGGGCGGCACTCTCGGCGTCCGCGGTGTTCGGGGCGGGGTTTACGGCAGTCATGACGTACGGCTCCTCTGAGGTCCAGCGGGGCGGCCGACCGGGTCGCTGCACCAGCGGACTCCGCGGGGAGGGAGCCGGCCTACGACTACAGGCCCTCGCCGCGGCAGCTAAGGAGGAGCAGCCCGAAACGCATGATGCGACGAGACTAACCGAGAGGTCCCCACCGCGTCGGCCCGTATCAGTATGCGGGATCGGACGCCCGCGGGGGCAAAACGGTGACTCATCACTCCATTTCGTCAATCACGGTCGCAAGCAGTGACAGTGTGATGACGGAGTGCCACAGTCGCATGCATGCAGCCTCGACCGAACAACAGGTTCCAGCCCGTCTTCTGCACCATCGTGCCGCCCCACCTCCTCGACAAGCTGTCACAGGCCGACGACCCGGTCCTGGCCGGTCCCGCCCGCCGCACCCTGGAGACCGACGGGGCCCGGCGCCGTCACCGGCGCACGACCGCCCTGGCCCGGACGCCCGCCGGCCCCCGCAACGCCGACCCGGTGCCGACGAAGCCCCACCGCACCCTCTACGACTGCCGTCACGGCACGGACCTGCCCGGCCACAAGGTCCGCGACGAGGGCGACGAGCCCACCCGGGACGCCAGCGTCAACCGCGCGTACGCCGGTCTCGGCGCCACCTTCGACCTGCTGCTCACGGAGTACGGCCGCAGTTCGATCGACGGCAGGGGGCTGCCGCTCATCGGCTCCGTGCACTACGACGAGAAGTACAACAACGCCTTCTTCGACGGTGAGCAGATGGTCTTCGGGGACGGGGACGGGGAGATCTTCCTCGACTTCACCGTCGCCATCGACGTCATCGCCCACGAACTGGCGCACGGCCTGACCCAGTACACGGCCAACCTGGCGTACGAGGGCCAGTCGGGCGCGCTCAACGAGTCGGTGTCCGACGTCTTCGGCTCCCTGGTCAAGCAGTACTCGCTCGGCCAGAGCGCGGAACAGGGCGACTGGCTGATCGGCGCGGGGCTGCTCGCGCCCCGGGTCAGCGGGGTCGCGCTGCGGTCCATGAAGGCCCCGGGCACGGCGTACGACGACGACGTCCTCGGCAAGGACCCGCAGCCCGCCTCGATGGACGACTACATCGAGACGGAGGAGGACAACGGCGGGGTGCACCTCAACTCCGGCATCCCCAACCGTGCCTTCTACCTTTTCGCCACCGCCCTCGGCGGCAACGCCTGGGAGCGGGCCGGCCGGATCTGGTTCGACGTACTGACCGGGGGCGAGCTGGCCCAGGACGCGTCGTTCACGGACTTCGCGAAGCTCACCGTCGCCGCGACCCGGAGCCGCTTCGGGGAGGGCGACGAGGCCGAGGCGGTACTGAAGGCCTGGTCGGAGGTGGGCGTGCCGACCCGCTGACCGGGTAGGTACGGACTGACCGGGTAGGTACGGATACGGAACCGGGGTCGTCCGGACGGGTCGGGCAGGAGCCGCTACGCATGCGCATTCAGGTGAGCCGGACCGGCGGTTTCGCCGGCATCGCACGTCACGGCGAGGTCGACACCTCGGACCGGCCGGACGCCGCGGAGTGGGAGTCCCTGGCCGAAGCGGCGCTCGCCGCCGGCCGGGAAGGCCCCCCCGCGGGGGTGGCGGACGGATTCCGCTACCGGATCACCGTGGGCGACCGGACGGTGCACTGCGCGGACCCCCGACTGACGGACGCGCAGCGCACGTTGATCTCGCGTGTGCTGAAAGAAGGCGCCTGAAGCGGGGCGCCCTACCGGGCCCGGGGCGGCGGACGGCCGTGCGCGGGTCTCCGCCGTACCCCGATCCCGGCCGGCTCAGGATCCGTGGCGACTCAGAACCCCAGCTTGCGCAGCTGCTTGGGGTCCCGCTGCCAGTCCTTGGCGACCTTCACGTGCAGGTCCAGGAAGACCGGCGTCCCCAGCAGCGCCTCGATGTGCTTGCGCGACTTCGTGCCCACGTCCTTCAGCCGCTTGCCCTTCGGGCCGATGATGATGCCCTTCTGGCTCGGCCTCTCGATGTAGACGTTCGCGTGGATGTCCAGCAGCGGCTTGTCCGCCGGACGGTCCTCGCGCGGCAGCATCTCCTCGACGACGACCGCGATGGAGTGCGGCAGTTCGTCCCGCACCCCTTCCAGGGCGGCCTCGCGGATCAGCTCCGCGACCATGACCATCTCGGGCTCGTCGGTGAGGTCGCCCTCCGGGTAGAGCGGCGGGCTCTGCGGAAGCAGCGGGGCGATCAGGTCGGCCAGGAGTCCGACCTGGCCTGCCCCTCGCCCACCACCGCCCTTGTTCGAGGGACTGCGTCCCGCCTCCTGCTCCTCCTTGACCGCGGAGACCGGGACGATCTCCGCCCACTCGAAGCCGAGTTCCTCGCCGAGGCGGGAGACGGCCAGCAGCTGTTCGGCGAGCGTCTTGGAGTCGACCAGGTCGGTCTTGGTGATGATCGCGATCTTCGGGGTCTTCTTGATCCCGGCGAGTTCCTTGATGATGAAGGTGTCGCCGGGGCCGAGCTTCTGGTCGGCGGGCAGGCAGAAGCCGATGACGTCGACCTCGGCCCAGGTGGTCCGCACGATGTCGTTCAGCCGCTCGCCGAGCAGCGTGCGCGGCTTGTGGAGACCAGGCGTGTCCACCAGGATCAGCTGGGCGTCGGGGCGGTGCACGATGCCCCGCACGGTGTGCCGGGTGGTCTGGGGGCGGTTGGAGGTGATCGCCACCTTCTGACCGACCAGAGCGTTCGTGAGGGTGGACTTGCCCGCGTTGGGGCGGCCCACGAAGCAGGCGAAGCCCGCCCTGTGGGGGGCGTCGTTCTCCGCCTGCTCCGCAGCAGCTTCTGTGTTCGGTCGAGCGCTCATGGCGCCCATTCTCCCCGATCCCGGCGGCGCCGTTGCACAGCAGGGCGCCCGGTACCCCCGGAGGGGGCACGGCGGCCCCGGTTCAGCCGGCGGTCACCTGGATCCTGAGCGTCCCGTCGGGCCCCGCGAGCAGCACGGGAGTGTCCGGTCCGCCCAGGTCCCGTACGGCCGCCCGGTCGGCGTCCGAGGGGACCCCGGCCGCGGTGACGACCGCTGCCGCCTCCAGGGACGTGGCGCCGCCCGCCACCGCCATGGCGACGGCGGTCTGCAACGCGCTGAGCTTCAGCGACTCCAGTTCCACGGTGCCCGCGGCGTACGTACGTCCTGTCTCGTCCCGGACCGCCGCGCCCTCCGGCACTCCGTTGCGGGCACGGACGCTGCGTGCCAGCGTGACGATCTTGCGGTCCTCGGGGCCGAGGTCGGTGGTATCGGTCATGTGCTGAGCATACGAAGGCGGCGCACCCCCTCCCGGCAACGGGGTCGCCCGTCCCTCCGCGTGGCCCGCCGCCGCGGCGCGGACGCTCGCGCCGGGAGGGGTCACCGGTCCGCGCCGGCCCTCCGGCGAGGCGCGTACCCGGACCGGCCGTGGGTGTACGGCACGACGAGGCGGTCCGGACGGGCCGGTGCCCGCAGCCGGACGGACCCGGCTGCGGGAGGTCGGCGAGCTCCTCGCGGACCGCGGAGCAGGGCTCCGCGGGGCCGCCCGGGTGCGGCGGCCCCGCGGCCCGGCCTACGACCGGTCCAGGCGCAGCCGTTCCGCTTTCGGGAGGCCGGCCACCACAAGGTCGTAGCTGTCCTCGACGAGCTCCCGGACCATGCGGTCCGGGAGCCCGGAGACCGTCACCGTGTTCCAGTGCCGCTTGTTCATGTGATAGCCGGGCACGATCGCGGAGTACTCCTCCCGGAGCCGCAGGGCCTCGTCCGGGTCGCACTTGAGGTTGACCGTGAGGGGCCTCGCGTCCAGGGCGCTCAGTGCGAACATCTTCCCGAGCACCTTGAACACCGAGGTTTCGGGTCCGAACGGGAACTCCTCCGCACTGGCGTTGAACTCCAGGCAGAGCGCGCGCAGCTGCTCGGGGGTCATTCCGCTTCCGTCCCCTCCGGTTCGGCGAGCACCGTGACGATCTTGTTCCGGCGTCCGGCCGGCGACTCGGCGGTCAGGCGGACCTTCCGTCCGTCGGGGAGCTCGACCACGGACGAGGCGCCGGCGATCGGGACCCGTCCGAGCGCCTTGGCCAGCAGACCGCCGACCGTCTCCACGTCCTCGTCGTCGTACTCGTCGAGGCCGAAGAGCTCGCCGAGGGCGCCGATGTCGAGCCGGGCGGTCACCCGGTAGCAGCCGTTCTCCAGCTCCTGGACGGGCGGGAGTTCGCGGTCGTACTCGTCGGTGATCTCGCCGACGATCTCCTCGAGGATGTCCTCGATGGTGACGATGCCGGCCGTACCGCCGTACTCGTCGATGACGACGGCGACGTGGCTGCGCTCCTGCTGCATCTCGCGCAGCAGGTCACCGGCGTTCTTCGTGTCGGGCACGAACGCGGCGGGGCGCATCGCCGTGGAGACCAGGTCGGCCTCCGCCTCCCGGTTGACGTGCGTCTTGCGGACCAGGTCCTTGAGGTACACGATCCCGACGATGTCGTCCTCGTTCTCCCCGGTGACCGGGATGCGCGAGAAGCCGGAGCGCAGGGCGAGGGTCAGGGCCTGCCGGACCGTCTTGTAGCGCTCGATGGCGACCAGGTCGGTACGGGGCACCATCACCTCGCGTACGAGGGTGTCCCCCAGCTCGAAGACGGAGTGCACCATGCGGCGCTCCTCGTCCTCGATGAGCGACTCCTGCTCCGCGAGGTCGACCATCGCCCGCAGTTCGGCCTCACTGGCGAAGGGGCCCTTGCGGAAGCCCTTGCCGGGGGTGAGGGCGTTGCCGAGGAGGATGAGGAGCTGCGGGACCGGGCCCATGATCCGGGCCAGCGGCAGCAGGACGTACGCCGCCGCCGTCGCCGTGTTCAGCGGGTGCTGGCGGCCGATGGTGCGCGGCGACACCCCGATGGCGACGTAGCTGACGAGGACCATGACCCCCATGGCGACGGCCAGCGCCTGCCAGGTCTCGGAGAACTCCCGCAGGCAGGCGTAGGTGACGAGCACCCCGGCCGACATCTCGCAGGCGACCCGGACGAGCAGCGCCACGTTGAGGTAGCGGGTGGGGTCGGCGGCCACCTGCTCCAGCTTGGCGCTGCCCCGCCGCCCGGAGCGGACCGCCTCCGCCGCACGGAAACTGGACGTGCGGGCGATACCGGCCTCGGCGCACGCCGCCAGCCAGCCGACGACGATCAGCAGGACTGCGCCCAGGGCGAGGGGGACGCTCACGAGACGGTGGGGGCCGGGGACGCCCCGGTCAGCCCGTGCTCACCGCGCCAGCCGTCGACGATCGCCGCCTGGAGCCCGAACATCTCGGCCTTCTCGTCCGGCTCCTCGTGGTCGTACCCGAGGAGGTGCAGCACGCCGTGGACGGTGAGCAGCTGGAGCTCCTCGTCCATCGAGTGCCGGGTCGGCGCCTCCTCGCCCTGCTTCTTCGCGACCTCCGGGCAGAGCACGATGTCGCCGAGGAGTCCCTGGGGGGGCTCCTCGGTGTCCTTGGACGGCGGACGCAGTTCGTCCATCGGGAAGGACATGACGTCCGTCGGCCCCGGGAGGTCCATCCACTGGATGTGGAGCTGCTCCATGGCGGCGGTGTCCACCACGATCACCGAGAGTTCGGACAGGGGGTGGATGCGCATCCGGGCGAGCGCGTAGCGGGCGATGTCGAGGATCGCCTGCTCGTCGACCTCGGTTCCGGACTCGTTGTTGACGTCGATCGACATGGTGCGTTGCGACTACTTCCCGTTGCGGCCGTCACGGCCCTCTGCGATGTCGTACTTCTCGTACGCGTCGACGATACGGCCGACCAGCTTGTGCCGGACGACGTCCTGGGAGGTGAGCCGGGAGAAGTGCACGTCGTCCAGGCCCTCCAGGATGTCCTGGACCTGGCGCAGGCCGCTCTTGGTACCGCTCGGCAGGTCGACCTGGGTGACGTCACCGGTGACGACGATCTTCGAGTCGAAGCCGAGCCGGGTGAGGAACATCTTCATCTGCTCGGCGCTGGTGTTCTGCGCCTCGTCCAGGATGATGAAAGCATCATTCAGCGTACGGCCACGCATATAAGCCAGCGGCGCGACCTCGATCGTGCCCGCGGCCATGAGCCGGGGGATCGAGTCGGGGTCGAGCATGTCGTGCAGGGCGTCGTAGAGCGGGCGCAGATACGGGTCGATCTTGTCGAAGAGGGTGCCGGGCAGGAAGCCGAGCCGCTCCCCCGCCTCGACGGCGGGCCTGGTCAGGATGATCCGGCTGACCTGCTTGGCCTGCAGGGCCTGGACCGCCTTGGCCATGGCGAGATACGTCTTGCCGGTGCCCGCGGGGCCGATGCCGAAGACGATGGTGTGCTTGTCGATGGCGTCGACGTAGCGCTTCTGGTTGAGCGTCTTCGGGCGGATCGTGCGGCCGCGGCTGGACAGGATGTTCTGGGTCAGCACCTCCGCGGGGGTCTCGGTGCCGTCCCCCTCGCCGTTCCCGCTCGCCCTGAGCATGGCGATCGAGCGTTCCACAGCGTCCTCCGTCATCGGCAGCCCGGTGCGGAGCACCAGCACCATCTCGTCGAACAGGCGCTGGATCAGCGCGACGTCCGCCGCGCTTCCCGTCGCACTGATCTCGTTGCCCCGGACATGGATATCGACGGCCGGGAACGCCGTTTCGATTACGCGAAGCAGGGAGTCGCCCGATCCCAGGAGCATCACCATGGGGTGTGCGGCCGGAATGCTGATCTGGGCGCGCGCCTGCGGCGGTGTGGGTGACTGCGTCATGGGCCGGCCCTCGGGCCTGCGCATACCTCCCTGTACAGGGCAGTCGCCGGTCGACGGCCTCTGGACTACAAGCGTACGACTCCCCACCGACAACACCGAGTGGATTTACCGGGTGATCGTCCAGCGGTCCCGCCCGTCACTGCCGGAAGCCGATCGTGGGCACGGCCCGGCGCAGCGGCCATCCCCGGCTCGCGGCGGGCAGCAGGTCGTCGAGGAACGCGTACCGCTCCAGCGCCGCCGGGGCCTGGCCGGCGCAGGTGCGTACCCGCTGCCACCAGGCGGCGATCTCGGCCCAGCCGGGCGCGGACAGCGATCCGCCGAACTCCTGTACCGAGAGGGCCGCGGTGAGTCCGGCGAAGGCGAGGCGGTCGGCGAGCGGCCAGCCGGCCAGCGTTCCGGTGACGAACCCGGCGACGAAGACGTCGCCCGCTCCGGTGGGGTCCAGGGCCTCCACCTCGATGGCGGGCACCTCGGCTGCGGCTCCGGTCTCCCGGTCCACGGCGTACGCACCCTCCGCGCCCAGGGTGACGACGGCGAGCGGCACCCGCTCGGCCAGGGCGTGGGCGGCCGCGCGGGGGCACGCGGTGCGGGTGTAGCGCATCGCCTCCTCGGCGTTGGGGAGGAAGGCCAGGCAGTGCCCGAGATCGGGCAGCGCGTCCAGGTCCCAGCGGCCGGTCTCGTCCCAGCCGACGTCGGCGAAGAGGAGGGCGCCGTTACGGGCCGCTCCCGCCACCCAGGGCTCACTGCGGCCGGGGGTCAGCGAGGCGATGGCGGCGCGGGCCCGGGGCGGGCAGTGCGGGAAGGTGCGGCCCGGCGGGGCGGGGGCGGCCGGGGCGGGCGCCTCGTGGCCGTGCGAGACCATGGTGCGTTCGCCCTCGTACGCCATGGAGACGGTGACCGGCGAGTGCCACCCGGGGACCGTGCGCGACATCGACAGGTCGATGCCCTCTCCCTGTTCGAGGGCGTCCCAGCAGTACTCGCCGTAGTGGTCGTCGCCGAACGCGGCGGCCAGCGAGGTGCGCAGGCCCAGTCGGGCGAGCGCGGTGGCCATGTTGGCGACGCCGCCGGGGCTGGATCCCATGCCCCGGGCCCAGGACTCGGTGCCGCGTACCGGGGCGCTGTCGAGGCCGGTGAAGATGATGTCCAGGAAGACCGTGCCCGTCAGGAAGACGTCACAGGCGGGGTCCTGCGGGGCGCGCAGCCCGAGCAGGGGGTCGAGCAGCGGGTCGCTGCCTGTCTTGTCGGTGCTCACCGTGCGCTCCCCGGCCGTGGTCGATCTGGACAGTGCGAGATTCGGCCAGTGTGCCGGAAGTCGGGCGGCATCCGGGGGTGCGCGGGCGACGTGCGCATACTCGCTCCGATCCGCTCCGACCTGCGCAAACTCCGGTGAATACCCGGTCGGATTACTCGTAAACCCGAAAGTGACCCACCTCACAGCGAGGCGGCTTTCCGTCCGCTGTGCGCGCTTGATACAAATTGGCCCGCGAGCACCGTTCGGGACAGTTGACGACGAGTGCCGCGTCTCCCGCTTTTTCCCGCTTCGCCCTCCCCTGCCTCCGTGCGGCTCCACGCACCTGCCTTACCCCGCTCTGCCCTCCCCTGCCTTCCGCCTCTTCTGGCACGTCCTCAGGAACGCCCATGTCCTCGCGCCCGCGCGCCGCGTGGCCCTTGGTCGCCGTGTTCACCGCCGGTTACCTCGCCGCCTACCTCCTCCCCACCATCGTCGGCCGTCTCAGCGTCTACCTGGGGCTGACCTCCGCCCAGGCCGGCCTGGTCGGCAGCACCCTGCTGCTGAGTTCGGCGTCGGCCGGTTTCGCCCTGGCGGGACGCGTCGAGCGGTTCGGGTCCCGCCGGCCCGCGCGGGCCGGACTGGTACTGGCTGCACTGGGTTACGGCTGCGCGGCACTGACCGGCTCGGTGCCTCTCGTGGTCGCGGGCGTGGTGATCGGCGGGCTCGGCTCCGGAACGGCGACCGCGGTCGCCGCGGCCGGCATCGCCGCGCAGCGCGATCCGCACCGCACCTCCTCGCTGGGGCTGCTGAGCGTCTCGGCGACGGCGGGTGCCCTCTATCTGACCGTTCCCCACCTGGGCGGCGGTCACCGGCTGCCCTTCGCCTCGATCGCCCTGGTCGCGCTCCTCGTCTGGCCGGCCACCTCCCGGCTCGGCGGCCCGCTGCCCGCGGGCACGGCCCCGTCCGTCCAGGGACGGCTGCCGCACCGGCGGTCGGGCCTGGTGCTCGCCGGCGGCATGCTCGTCTGGTCCATGTCCCAGAACGCCCTGTGGGGAGTGAGCAGCCGCATCGGCGCCGTACAGGTGGGGCTGTCCGAGGTGACGATCGGCGCCGTGTTCGCCGCGGCGCTCGGCGCCGGCCTGCTCGGGGTCATGGGCGCCGGGATGCTGGGGGCGCGGCTCGGCCGGGCGGTGCCGATCGGCGTCGGGACGATGATCATCGCGGCGAGCATCGTGCTCAGTTCGTCCGCCGAGGGGCTCGGCTCGTTCGCGACCGGCGAGATCGTGTGGAACACCTTCTACCCGGTGGTCCTGTCCTACCTCATCGGCCTGGCCGCCTCGCTGGACGTCCGCGGCCGCTGGGCGGTCCTCGCCGGCTCGGCGGCGTCCGTCGGCACGGCATGCGGGCCCGTCCTCGGCAGTGTGCTCTCCGAGCAGGCGGGCTACGCGGTGATGGGCCTGGTCCTCGGGACGGCCACGCTACTGGTCGCCGCCCCGGTCACCGCCGTCGCGCTGCACACCGGTGGCCGCCCGCTGGTCCCCGGTTCGGTGCGGCGCCGCGGCGGCGCCCCGGCGGCGCTGCTCGCGGCGACGACCGGCAGCCTGCCCGGCGCGGTCCCCAAGCTGGGTGCGCCGGAGCAGGCGGTCGCGGAGATCAGCGTGCCCGGGCTGCGCCGCCGGCGGCTGGTCAGGAGCGCGTTCCGTACGGCCGCCGGCGGGCCCGGTCAGTCGAACGCGTACGCCTCGACCTCGGAGAGGTAGCGCGCCCTGCGCTCCTCGTCGTGGTCGAGGAAGGCCGCCTCGAAGGAGTTGCGGGCCAGGGTGCGCAGCTGCTCGCGGTCCAGGCCGAGGGCCTCGTGGACGGCGCGGAAGGTGTCTCCGGCGTAGCCGCCGAAGTAGGCGGGGTCGTCGGAGTTCACCGTGCAGAGCAGTCCGGCGGCCATCATGGCCGGCAGCGGGTGGTCCTCCAGGACGTCGACCGCGCGCAGCCGTACGTTGGACAGCGGGCAGAGCGTGAGCGGCACCCGGTCGGCGACCAGCCGCTCCACCAGTTCGGGGTCCTCCATGCAGCGCAGCCCGTGATCGACACGCTCGACGCCCAGGACGTCCAGGGCCTCGGTGATGTAGGAGGGCGGCCCCTCCTCGCCGGCGTGCGCGACCTTGCGCAGGCCGAGGGCGCCGGCCGCCTCGTACACCTCGCGGAACGCGGCGGGCGGGTGGCCGACCTCGGCGGAGTCGAGGCCGACGGCGCTGATGCGGTGCAGGTAGGGCTTGGCGGCCTCCAGGGTCTCCAGGGCCGACTCGGCGGACTTGTCGCGCAGGAAGCACAGGATCAGCTGCGTCGAGACGCCGTGCGTCTCCTCGCTGCGCTCCAGCGCCCTGCCGAGCCCTTCGATCACGGTGCCGATCGGGACACCGCGGTCGGTGTGGGCCTGCGGGTCGAAGAAGATCTCCGCGTGCCGGACGCCCTGGGCCGCGGCCCGGGCGAGGTAGGCGTCGGCCAGCTCGGTGAAGTCGTCCTCGGTGCGCAGGACGGCCATGAGGGCGTAGTAGAGGTCGAGGAAGCTCTGCAGGTCGTCGAATTGGTAGGCGGTGCGCAGCTCGTCGGTGTCCGCGTAGGGCAGTTCCACGCCGTTGCGCGCGGCGAGGGTGAAGGCCAGCTCGGGTTCGAGCGTCCCTTCGATGTGGAGGTGGAGCTCTGCTTTGGGGAGGTGCACGGGGTTCTCGTCACTGGTGTCGGGTGGGTACGGGGACCGTGATCAGGTCCTTCGCGATGGTCAGTTCGCCCTCGAAGCCGGCGGCCCTGGCCTGGCGCTCGAAGGCGTCCGGGTCGGGGTAGCGCTGCGAGAAGTGCGTCAGCACGAGGTGCCGCACGCCGGCCTCCCGCGCCACCCCCGCCGCCTGCCCGGCGGTGAGGTGGCCGTGGTCGGCGGCGAGGCGGCCGTCCTCGTCGAGGAAGGTCGACTCGATGACCAGCATGTCGCACCCTTCGGCGAGCGCGTGGGCGCCGTCGCAGAGCCGGGTGTCCATGACGAAGGCGAACCGCTGCCCGCGCCGGTGCTCCGACACCTCGTCGAGGGTCACGCCGCGCAGGACGCCCTCGCGCTGGATGCGCCCGACGTCGGGTCCGGCGATGCCGTGCTCGGCGAGCTTCGCGGGCAGCATGCGCCGCCGGTCGGGCTCGGTCAGGCGGTAGCCGTAGGACTCGACGGGATGCGAGAGCAGGCGGCTGTCCAGGGTGTAGGCGTCCGTGGTGGCGAGGACGCCGTCGGCGGCGACGGGTGCCTCCGCCAGATCCGCGGACGCGCGGTAGGCGGTCGCGTACCGCAGCCGGTCGAAGAAGTGCTGTCCGCTCGCCGGGAAGTGGGCGGTGACGGTGTGCGGGACCTGGTCGAGGCTGATCCGCTGGATCACCCCGGCCAGGCCCAGCGAGTGATCGCCGTGGAAGTGTGTGACGCAGATCCGGTTGATGTCGTGCGCGGCGACGCCCGCCCTGACCATCTGGCGCTGGGTTCCCTCGCCCGGGTCGAAGAGGATGCCCTCGCCGTCCCAGCGCAGCAGGTAGCCGTTGTGGTTGCGGTGGCGGGTCGGGACCTGGCTGGCGGTGCCGAGGACCACGAGTTCTCGTGCGGACACGGGCTAACCGGGGGGCCACTGCATCCCGCGTCCGCCCATGACGTGGGCGTGCGCGTGGAAGACGGTCTGTCCGGCCCCGGTGCCGGTGTTGAGGACGATGCGGTAGCCACTGCCGACGATCCCCTCGTCGGCCGCGACGAGTCCGGCCTCGCGCAGCACGTCGGCGGCGATCTGCGGCTCGGCTGCGGCGAGCGCGGCGGCGTCCGGGTAGTGCGCCTTGGGGATGACCAGGACGTGCGTGGGGGCCTGGGGGTTTATGTCGCGGAAGGCGACGGTCGTGTGGCTCTCGCGGACGATGGTCGCCGGGATGTCGCCCGTAACGATCCTGCAGAACAGGCAGTCGGTCTGCGGCTCTCCCGCCATGGCCCGGCCTCCTCGGTCGTCTCTCTCGGTGATCGTGCTCCGGGCCCGCCGTACCGGCCGGCGCCGGCGGTCCGCGCGCGTCGCACGGACCGTGATCAGTACACCGGCATGCTAGCGGGCCGTGCCCGCCCGGTGGTGGCGGCGACGGCCCGCCCGGGAGGCGGGGCTCTCAGCCCCAGCGCCCCGTGCGCCCCATCAGCAGCGCGGCGGCGGCCGTCCCCGCGGTCGAGGTGCGCAGCACACTGGGGCCGAGCCGGTAGGGCGGAGCTCCGGCGGCGGCGAAGGCGGCGAGCTCCTGGGGGGAGACCCCGCCCTCCGGTCCCACCACCAGCACGATCGAGCCCCGGCCCGGGAGCGGGGCGGTCGCCAGCGCCGCGCTGCCGGTCTCCCGGTCCTCGTGCAGGACACCCGCGAAGTCCGCGGTGGCGAGCAGCGCGGCGACCTGTTTGGTCGTCATGACCTCCGCCACCTCGGGAAACCTCACGCGCCGCGACTGCTTCCCCGCCTCGCGGGCGGTACTGCGCCACTTGGCCAGGGACTTGAGTCCGCGGTCGCCCTTCCACTGCGTGATGCACCGGGACGCCTGCCAGGGAACGATCGCGTCGACGCCCGTCTCGGTCATCGTCTCGACGGCGAGCTCCCCGCGGTCGCCCTTGGGCAGTGCCTGGACGACGGTGACGAACGGCGTGGGCGCGGGCTCCTCGTGCACCGGCTCCAGACCGGTGAGCAGCAGGCGGTCCTTGCCCTCGGCCGCGCGTACGACCCCCTCGGCCCAGCGGCCCCGCCCGTCGGTCAGGACGACGTCCTCCCCGGGGTTCAGCCGTCGCACGGAGACGGCGTGCCGCCCCTCGGGACCTTCCAGGGTGAACTCCCCCCCGCTGGGCATCTGTTCGACGACGAAGACCGGTGCCGTCACCGGGCACTCCTCCCACTCACTGCCGCACGCGCGGCTTCCGTTTCGGCGGCGAGCAGTTCCACGAGTTCCCCGGCGGGCAGCTCGCGTGCCATCCGGTGGCCCTGGCCCGCCCACAGGGCCATGCCCTGGGCGTCCCCGGCCTTCGCGGCGGCCTTGCGCAGACCGCTGGTCAGCTGGTGCACCTGCGGGTAGGCCGCGGGTGCGTACCGGCCGTGCTCGCGTACGAACCGGTTGACCAGCCCGCGTGCCGGACGGCCGGTGAAGGCCCGGGTCAGGGTCGTCGTCACGAACAGCGGGTTGGTCAGGGCCTGCTTGTGGAGCGGGTGGGCTCCCGACTCGGGGCAGGCGAGGAACGCCGTTCCCAGCTGCGCCGCCTCCGCACCGGCTGCCAGCACCGCCGTGATCTGTGAACCGCGCATCAGCCCGCCGGCCGCGATCAGGGGCAGCGCGACGGCCTCGCGGACCTCGGTGACGAGGGTGAGGAGCCCGGTGCCGGTGAGACCGCCCTGCGGGTCGTCACGGTGCGTGGACCGGTGTCCGCCCGCCTCGGTGCCCTGGACGCAGACCGCGCGGGCGCCCGCCCACTGCGCGTTGCGCGCCTCCTGGGCGGAGGTGACCGTCACGACGGTGAAGGTACCGGCCTGCGCGAAGGCGTCGAGCACCTCCCGGTCGGGGCAGCCGAAGGTGAAGGAGACCACGGGTACGGGGTCCTCGAGCAGGATGGCGACCTTGGCCTCGTAGCCGTCGTCGCCGTCGGCTTCGGGGTCGCCGAGCGGGGTCTCGTACCAGGAGGCCTCACCGGCGAGCTGGTGGCGGTACACCTCGACGGCGCTCGGGTCGGCGAGCATCGGCTGGGGCATGAACAGATTGACGCCGAAGGGCCGGCCGGTCAGCCGCCGCAGCTGTTTGACCTCGTTGTACATCCCGTCAGCCGTCTTGTACCCGGCTGCGAGGAAACCGAGGGCCCCCGCCTCCGCGACGGCCCCGGCGAGTTGCGGGCCGGAGACGCCGCCCGCCATCGGGGCCTGCACGATCGGATACCGGCAGAGATCGGTCAGCGCCAAGGACATGCCCGCATCGTGCCACGTCCGGTGCACCGTGCCGAATCAGCCGTTTTCCGCAGATCGGCCGGGCACCCCGTCACGCGGCACCGCCCGCCGGTGAGGAACCGGCGGGCGGTGCGGTGGCGCGGTCGGGGCGGGCGCCTGAGCGCGCTCCCGGCGTGGTGCTTCGGCGCCCTTGCGGCGCGGTGCGGTGGCCCTCCTCGTCGCCGCCGCGGAGGACACGTCCGATGAGCGGCCGGCAGGCGTCAGCGGCCGTTGAAAGCGTCCTTCAGGCGGGAAAAGAGGCCCTGCTGCCCTGGCTGGAACTGGCCGGTGGGCCGCTCCTCGCCGCGCAGCTTCGCCAGCTCCCGCAGCAGGCGCTCCTGCTCGGGGTCCATCTTCGTCGGGGTCATGACCTCGACGTGCACGATCAGGTCGCCGCGTCCGCCGCCCCGCAGGTGCGTGATACCGCGCCCGTGCAGCGGGACCGACTGGCCGGACTGGGTGCCTGGCCGGATGTCGATCTCCTCCAGGCCGTCCAGCGTCTCCAGCGGCACCTGGGTGCCCAGCGCCGCGGCCGTCATCGGAATGGTGACCGTGCAGTGGAGGTCGTCGCCGCGGCGCTGGAACACGGCGTGCGAGACCTCGTGGATCTCGACGTACAGGTCGCCGGCGGGGCCGCCCCCGGGGCCGACCTCGCCCTCACCCGCGAGCTGGATGCGGGTGCCGTTGTCGACACCTGCGGGGATCTTCACGGTGAGGGTGCGCCGCGAACGGATGCGGCCGTCGCCGGCGCACTCGGGGCACGGCGTCGGCACGACCGTACCGAAGCCCTGGCACTGCGGGCAGGGCCGCGAGGTCATGACCTGGCCGAGGAAGGACCGGGTGACCTGGGACACCTCGCCGCGGCCGCGGCACATGTCACAGGTCTGCGCGGAGGTGCCGGGCGCGGCTCCTTCGCCGCTGCAGGTCGTGCAGACGACCGCAGTGTCGACCTGGATGTCCTTGGTCGTGCCGAAGGCCGCCTCGTTGAGGTCGATCTCCAGCCGGATCATGGCGTCCTGGCCGCGCCTGGTGCGCGAACGGGGCCCGCGCTGGGTGGCGTTGCCGAAGAACGCGTCCATGATGTCGCTGAAGTTGCCGAAGCCGCCGGCTCCGAAGCCGCCCGCGCCACCGCCGCCGCCCGAGGCGGACAGCGGGTCGCCGCCGAGGTCGTAGACCTGCTTCTTCTGCGGGTCCGACAACACCTCGTATGCGGCGTTGATCTCCTTGAACCGCTCCTGGGTCTTCGGATCCGGGTTGACATCCGGGTGCAGCTCGCGGGCGAGCCTGCGGAATGCCTTCTTGATCTCGTCCTGAGATGCGTCGCGGCGCACGCCGAGTACGGCGTAGTAGTCCGTGGCCACTTACGACTCCGCCAGGATCTGTCCGACGTAACGTGCCACTGCGCGTACCGCTCCCATCGTTCCGGGGTAGTCCATGCGGGTCGGTCCGACCACGCCGAGTTTGGCGACTGCCTCGTCGCCCGAACCGTAGCCGACCGCGACGACGGACGTGGCGTTGAGGCCCTCGTGAGCGTTCTCGTGCCCGATCCGTACGGTCATGCCTGAGTCCGTCGCCTCACCGAGCAGCTTCAGCAGCACGACCTGCTCCTCCAGTGCCTCCAGCACCGGCCGGATCATCACAGGGAAGTCGTGCCCGAAGCGCGTGAGGTTGGAGGTGCCGCCGATGATGAGCCGCTCCTCCGTCTCTTCGACCAGAGTCTCGAGAAGAACGGAGAGCACCGTGGATACGGTTCCCCGGTCCTCACTCTCGAAGGACTCCGGCAGGTCCTGCACCAGATGCGGGACATCCGCGAAGCGGCGTCCGACGACCCGGCTGTTGAGCCGGGCCCGCAGATCTGCCAGGGAGGTGTCACCGAACGGTGCAGGGCAGTCGATCATACGCTGTTCGACCCGGCCCGTGTCCGTGATCAGTACGAGCATCAGCCGGGCCGGGGCCAGGGACAGCAGTTCCACGTGCCGCACCGTCGAGCGGGTCAGCGAGGGGTACTGCACGACGGCGACCTGCCGGGTCAGCTGCGCGAGCAGCCGCACCGTACGGCCCACGACGTCGTCGAGGTCGACCGCGCCGTCGAGGAAGTTCTGAATGGCCCGGCGCTCCGGCGACGACAGGGGCTTGACGCCCGCGAGCTTGTCGACGAAGAGGCGGTAGCCCTTGTCCGTAGGGATACGCCCCGCACTGGTGTGCGGCTGGGCGATGAAGCCCTCTTCCTCCAGCACCGCCATGTCGTTGCGGACGGTGGCCGGGGAGACCCCCAGCCTGTGCCGCTCCGTGAGCGCCTTCGAGCCGACGGGCTCCTCGGTGCCCACATAGTCCTGGACGATGGCGCGCAGCACCTCGAGTCTGCGTTCACTGAGCACGGCGCACACCTCCAGCTGTGGTTCTCCGGCGTCTGCCTGGCACTCTGCGCGTTCGAGTGCCAGCAACTCCCCCGGCCAGTGTACGGGGGCGGGGCGGCCCCGGGGCAAGGGTGACCGGCCGGGCCGTCGCGGGACCGCGCGGGCCGTTGCGGATAGCGTCGTCGCATGGACGTCTCTTGGGAAGACTTCGGCTGGGAGCGGTTGGGCGACAGTACGGGGCGGCGGCGCCTTCCCGTCTGGGACGCGACGGTCTCCCTGGTGGCGGGGGCCGACGGCGTCCTGCTCCACGACACCGGTGCGACGCTCCGGGAGGGGGTGGAACTGCGGACCCAGGTGCAGGCCATGCTCGGCCGCAGGGTGACGCATATCGCATTCAGCCATCCGCACTTCGATCACGTACTGGGCACCGCCGCGTTCGCCGGGGCGGAGGTCTACGGCGCGGTCGGCACGGCCGGGCTGCTGCGGCACGGCGCCGGAGAGCTGCGCGAGGACGCGCTGCGTCACGGCATGAGCGAGGACGACGCCGTCACGGCGACCGACGCGCTGGTGGTGCCGCACCATCAGGTGAGCGGTGAGCTGACGCTCGATCTGGGCGGTGGCCTGCAGGTCCTGCTGGCCAACGTGGGTCCGGGCCACAGCGGCCACGACCTGGCGGTGCTGGTGCCGGGCTCGCCCGTGGTCGTGCTCTGCGGCGATCTGGTCGAGGAGTCCGGCGAACCGCAGGCGGGCCCGGACGCCGTCCCCTCCCACTGGCCGGCCGCCCTGGACCGGCTGCTGGAGCTGGGCGGCGAGGACGCGCTGTACGTGCCGGGACACGGCGCCGTCGTGGACGCCGCGTTCGTACGGGCGCAGCGCGACGCGCTGGCCCGCCGTTTCGGCATGTCGTGAACGCGTCCGCCTGATCGCCGCGCGGCCCTCCCACGGCGTCGCGCGCGAACGGGCCCCCAGCGCCGGCGGGCCGTTTATCGTCGTGCCATGCGCAGCTACCAGCCGGATCTGACCCCGCCGTGGAAGAGGTCCGCCCCCGTTCCCGAGGTACCCGCCGAGCCCGATCTGGTCGTGGAGGAGGTCGCCACCGGCTTCTGCGGCGCGGTGATCCGCTGCGAGAAGACGGCCCAGGGGCCGACGGTCACGCTGGAGGACCGGTTCGGCAAGCACCGGGTGTTCCCGATGGAACCGCGCGGTTTCCTGCTGGAGGGGAGGGTCGTCACCCTCGTGCGCCCGTCGGCCGGCGGGCCCGTCCGGCCCGCCCGTACGGCCTCCGGCTCGGTGGCCGTCCCGGGGGCGCGGGCGCGGGTGGCCCGGGCCGGCCGGATCTATGTGGAGGGCCGTCACGACGCCGAGCTGGTCGAGCGGGTCTGGGGCGACGACCTGCGCGTCGAGGGGGTCGTCGTGGAGTACCTGGAGGGCGTCGACGACCTGCCGGCGATCGTCCGCGAGTTCGGGCCGGGGCCGGACGCCCGTCTGGGGGTGCTCGTCGACCACCTGGTGCCCGGGTCCAAGGAGTCCCGTATCGCCGCCCAGGTCACGGACGCGCACGTCCTGGTCGTGGGGCACCCGTACATCGACGTCTGGGAGGCCGTGAAGCCGTCGTCCGTGGGCATCGACGCGTGGCCGGCGGTGCCGCACGGCCAGGACTGGAAGACGGGGGTGTGCCGCGCGCTGGGGTGGCCGGAGAACACGGGTGCCGCGTGGCAGCACATCCTGTCCCGGGTCCGCTCCTACAAGGACCTGGAACCGCAGCTGCTCGGCCGGGTCGAGGAGCTGATCGACTTCGTCACCGTCCCGGCCTGAGCGCGGGGGCCGGCCCGCGCGAGCCCGTCGGGGAGCCGGTGCCGGCCTCAGTCCACCAGGTCCCGCACCACGGCGTCGGCCAGCAGCCGCCCGCGCAGGGTGAGGACCGCGCGCCCCTCCTCGTACGGTCGGGGCTCCAGCAGCCCGTCCGCCACGGCCCGGCCGGCCGCCGCGAGGCCGGCGGGAGCGAGCAGGGACAGCGGGCACCCCTCGACGAGGCGCAGCTCCAGCAGGATGCGCTCGACCCGGCGGTCCTCGTCGCCGAGGATCTCCCGCCCGGCACCGGGCGAGCGCCCCTCTGCCAGGGCCTGTGCGTACGCCCCCGGGTGCTTCACGTTCCACCAGCGCACGCCGCCGACGTGGCTGTGCGCCCCCGGTCCGGCGCCCCACCAGTCGGCCCCGCGCCAGTACAGCTCGTTGTGCAGGCAGCGGCCCTCGGGCGTACGGGACCAGTTCGACACCTCGTACCAGGAGAACCCGGCGGCGGCCATCGCCTCGTCGGCGATGAGGTAGCGGTCGGCGTGGACGTCGTCGTCCGTCATCGGGACCTCGCCGCGCCGGATGCGCCGGGCGAGCTGGGTGCCCTCCTCGACGATCAGCGCGTACGCCGACACGTGGTCGGGGCCGGCGCCGATCGCCGCGTCCAGCGAGGCCCGCCAGTCGTCGTCGGACTCGCCCGGGGTTCCGTAGATCAGGTCGAGGTTGACGTGCTCGAAGCCGGCCGCGCGGGCCTCGGCGACGCAGGCCTCGGGCCTGCCCGGGGTGTGGGTGCGGTCCAGGACCTTCAGGACGTGCTGCCGGGCGCTCTGCATCCCGAAGGAGACGCGGTTGAAGCCGCCCTCCCGCAGCGCCGACAGATAGGCCGGATCGACGGACTCCGGATTGGCCTCCGTGGTGATCTCCGCGTCCTCGGCGAGCCCGAACTCCTCGCGGATCGCGGCGAGCATCCGGACCAGGTCGGCGGCGGGCAGCAGGGTCGGCGTACCCCCGCCGACGAAGACGGTGCGGACCGGGCGCGGGTCGTCGCCGAGCACCTTGCGGGCCTGGCGGACCTCCTCGGTCAGGTGCGCCGCGTAGGTGTCCCGGGAGGCCAGCGCCCCGCCGGAACCGCGCAGTTCCGACGCGGTGTAGGTGTTGAAGTCGCAGTAGCCGCAGCGGGTGGCGCAGTACGGCACGTGCAGGTAGAAGCCGAGCGGACGGCCGGCGGCGCCTTCCAGGGCATGGCGGGGCAGTGCCCCGTCGTCGGGCACGGGCTCACCATCGGGCAGTACGGAAGGCATACCGTCCATTGTCACTCGCCCGCGGAGTTCCCCGGTCCACGCTCGGCGGGAGCTCCCGGCCGCCTCAGCCGACCTGGAGCACGAGCAGGGCCAGATCGTCGTCGGGCGGACGCACGGCGAAGGCGTGGACGGCCCGCTTGATCCGGTCGGCGATCCCGTCGGCGGACAGTCCAGCGCAGTCGGCCAGGGCCCGCGCGAGGCCGTCCCCGTCGTCGAACATCTGCCGCCCCGAGCGCCGCTCCGTCACCCCGTCGGTGACGCAGAGAAGGCTGTCGCCGGGGGCGAGGTCGAAGCTCTGGCTCTCGTACGCCACGTCCTCGACGATCCCGAGCAGCACCTGCGGCTCGGCGGCCGTGCGTACGGAGCCGTCGGGGCGCAGCAGCAGGGGGAGCGGGTGGCCGGCGCTCGCGACGGTGCAGCGCACCCCGCCGTCCGGGAGCGGGACGAGGTCGCCGTAGAGCAGGGAGAGGAAGCGGGGCTGGGTGCCGTCCTGGGCCGCCGGCCCGCTCCGGCTCCGCGGGCCCTCCTGGATCTGCTGCCCGCCCGCCGCCGCGACCATCAGGGCGGCGGCCTCGGCGGCTTCCATCGCGTCGTCCAGCAGGAGCCGGTTGAGCCGGTCGAGCACCTCACCGACGCCGAAGCCCTCGCGGGACAGCAGCCGCAGCCACGGGCGTGCGAGGCCGGTCACGACGGCGGCCTCGGGGCCGCTGCCCTGCACGTCGCCGAGGACGAAGCACCAGCGTCCGCCGGGGCACGGGAAGACGTCGTAGAAGTCGCCGCCTACCACCCCGTAGTCACCGGGTTCGTACACCAGGGCGCTGGTGACCCCGGGTATCTCGGCCACCTTGCTGGGCAGCAGCCCGCGTTGCAGGATGCGGCTGATGGTGGCCTGGCGGGTGTACGCGCGGGCGGCGCCCACGGCGAGGCCGACGCGGCGCACGAAGTCCGCGATGAGCGCGGCCACCTCCTCGGGGAACTGCGCCACGCCCGCGCGGCCCATCAGGACGGCGCCGAGGGTGCGGCCGCCCGAGGTGATGCGGTGGGCGAGCGCGGCTCCGCCGCCGCGCTCCGGCAGGACGTCGCCGGGCCACGGCACGGGTACGGCTGCGGTGCCGACGCTGCCGGGCAGGCGGATCGGGTCCTTCTCCAGCGCCGGACGGAGCAGCTCGCTCCGGGTCTCGTCGCTGTGCCAGACCCCGGCGAGGCGCGGGGCGGCAGCCGGACCGGGGCCGTCGCTCTCCAGCCAGATCGCGCACCAGTCCGCGAGCCTGGGCACGAGGAGCTGTCCGGCTGTCGACGCCACGAGGTCCTCGTCGAGCTGGCCCGCGAGCATGCCGGAGGCCTCGGCCAGGAAGGAGAGCGCCCCGCCCCCGGCCCGGCCCGCGTCGTCGCGTTCGGCGCGCCGGACCGACGGGGCGAGGATCTCGGCGGCGCGCAGTCCTCGTCGGCGGGCGGCCTCCTCGGCCGGCGACGGCTCGGGCAGGGCCGCCCGGTCCTCGGCCGGGAGTCGGGCCCAGACGGTCTTGAGGCCGGTGCGGTAAGTGATGCCCCAGGATTCGGCGAGGGTGGCGACGAGCTGGAGGCCCCGGCCGTACTCGGCGGGATCGGGCCGCTCGGCCCCTCCGTCGCGCACCGAGCGTGCGGGATGGTGGTCGGTGATCTCCAGCACCAGCGCGGCGGGTTCCCGGCCGGCTGCCTCCTCCAGCCTGAGGAGCAGCTCGACCGTCGTGCCGGCGTGCACGACGGCGTTGGTGACCAGTTCGTTGGCCACGGTCACGGCGTCGTCGGCGAGGCGGTCGCCGAACTCTCCGGTGGAGGGCAGGCCGAGCGCGGTCCAGCCGGCGAGCGCCGCGCGGACGAACCGCCGGCCCGCCGAGGGGGCCTGCGGGATTCCGGGCAGGCTCGTCCGCGTGACCAGGCGCGGGTCGTCACCCTGCCCGGCGACGAGGGATCCGGGACGGTGCACGATGTCCCGCTGCAAGGGAATGGGCCCCACGGTGCGGCTCCTGACAGTTCTCTCGAAACGCCGCTGACGTCTACGACAGAGTGACAGACCGGCCGCGCCCATAAGCACCGAGTGACCGAAGTGGCCGAAGCTGAAGGGGGAGGAGCAGGCCGGCGGGCGGGGTCGGCGACTGCTCACGCGCCCGCCGGCCCCGCCTCCCACCTGCTCGTCTTCCGCCGTTCCCCCGCGCTCCCCTGTTCTCCCTCTCCTCTTCCGCCACCCGTTCCGTTGTGCCCCGCTTCGCCGCTCACGCCCCGGTTCGCGGCTTACGGCTTCCCGGGCGCGGGCCCGGTCCGCCGCCTCAAGCCTCGCGGGAACCCGCGTACATGTCGTCGATCAGATCCTGGTACTCGCGCTCGACGACCGGCCGCTTCAGCTTGAGACTGGGGGTCAGTTCGCCGTGCTCGATGTCGAGGTCGCGGGGCAGCAGGCGGAACTTCTTGATGGTCTGCCAGCGCTGCAGACCCTCGTTGAGCTCCTTCACGTAGCCCTCGATGAGCTCGACGGCCTGCGGGGAGGCGACCACGTCCGCGTACGGCTTGCCGCCCAGGCCGTTCTCCTGCGCCCAGCCGAGGATCGTCTGCTCGTCGAGCGCGATCAGGGCGGTGCAGAAGTTACGGTCCGCGCCGTGCACCAGGATGTTGGATACGTACGGACACACCGCCTTGAACTGGCCTTCGACCTCTGCCGGGGCGATGTACTTGCCGCCGGACGTCTTGATCAGGTCCTTCTTGCGGTCGGTGATCCGCAGGTAGCCGTCCTGGGAGAGCTCGCCGATGTCGCCGGTGTGGAACCAGCCGTCGGACTCCAGCACCTCCGCGGTCTTCTCGGGCAGCCGGTGGTAGCCCTCCATGATGCCGGGGCCGCGGAGCAGGATCTCGCCGTCGTCCGCGATCCGTACCTCGGTGCCGGGGAGCGGCTTGCCCACGGTCCCGGTGCGGTACGCCTCGCCCCGGTTGACGAAGGAGGCGGCGCTGGACTCGGTGAGGCCGTAACCCTCCAGGATGTGGATCCCGGCACCGGCGAAGAAGAGGCCGATGTCGGGCGCGAGCGCGGCGGAACCGGAGATGCAGGCGCGGAGCCGGCCTCCGAAGGCCTCGCGGATCTTCGAGAAGACCAGGGCGTCGGCGACCTTGTGCCTGGCGCTGAGGCCGAACGGCACGGAGGCGTTGCCGGTGCGGCGGAAGTTGTCCTGCGACACCGTCGCGTACTCGCGGGCGACACCGGCCGCCCACTGGAAGATCTTGTACTTGGCTCCGCCGCCGGCGCGGGCCTTGGCCGCGACCCCGTTGTAGACCTTCTCGAAGATGCGGGGGACGGCCGCCATGTAGGTCGGCTGCACCACCGGGAGATTCTCGATGATCTTGTCGACCCGGCCGTCGACCGCCGTGACGTGGCCGACCTCGATCTGGCCGGAGGTGAGGACCTTGCCGAAGACGTGGGCGAGCGGCAGCCAGAGGTACTGGGTGTCGTCCGCGTTGATCATCCCGGTGGCCACGGTCGCCTTGGCCATGTACGACCAGTTGTCGTGCGGCAGCCGCACGCCCTTGGGGCGGCCGGTGGTACCCGAGGTGTAGATGATGGTCGCCAGCTGGTCCGCCGTGATCGCGGCGACCCGATCGGTGACCGCGTCCGGCTTGTTCGCGAGGTACGCGCTCCCCCGGGCCTCCAGCTCGGCCAGGGTGACGACCCAGCCCTCGGGGTCGCCCTCGGCGGACTCGGCCCCGGCCGGGTCGATGACGACGACGTGGGCCAGGCCGGGCAGGTCGGCACGGCGCTCCCTCGCCTTCGCCAGCTGGGTGGCGTCCTCGGCGATCAGCACCCGGCTGTCGGAGTCGGCCAGGATGAAGGCCGACTCCTCGGCGTTGGTGGAGGGATAGACCGTCGTGGTCGCGGCACCGGCGCACATCACGCCGAGGTCGGCCAGGATCCATTCGACACGGGTGGAGGAGACGAGCGCGACCCGCTCCTCGGGCCCGACGCCCAGACCGATCAGACCGGCGGCGATCGCGTAGACCCTCTCGGCGGCCTGCGCCCAGGTCAGCGACTTCCACTCGTCCGGGCCCTGCCCCGACGGGGACGGCACCGGGTAGCGGTAGGCCTCCCCCTCCGGCGTGGCCGCCACACGGTCGATGAAGAGAGTCGCCACGGAGGGCGGCCGATTATCGATCAAGGTCAGATTGTCGCTCACGACGTCCTCCGGGCCTGCGGCATGCTACGACCGGTTGCTGGTTGCTGCTGCTTGGGGGTTCCTGCTTCTCGTTCCCGCTCGACCTGCTTGTTTAACTGGCGAGTAACTAACGGGTGGTGATCAGACTAGAGCGCACGGGACCGTGGCGTAAGGGGCAACAGGCCGCCGGTTCATAACGAACGGGCCCCCGCGCCGCAGAGGTCTGCGGCGCGGGGGCCCGTTCTGCTACCCACGGGTAGCACGTGGCGGGAGTGGCGGCCCCACGTGCGGGGTCCCCCCGGTACGGGGAGCCGTGGCCGGACCCGAACACCCCGGGGGAGGTCATCCCGTACGCCGGCGCGGGCCTACTTCTTGCCCTTGCCCTCGGCTGCCGACTCGTCGGTCGACAGGATGGAGATGAACGCGTCCTGGGGCACCTCGACGTTGCCGACCATCTTCATCCGCTTCTTGCCCTCCTTCTGCTTCTCCAGCAGCTTCCGCTTACGGGAGATGTCACCGCCGTAGCACTTGGCGAGGACGTCCTTGCGGATGGCGCGGACGGTCTCACGGGCGATGACCCGGGAGCCGATGGCCGCCTGGATCGGCACCTCGAAGTTCTGCCGGGGGATGAGCTTCTGGAGCTTGGCGACCAGCCGGACGCCGTACGCGTACGCCTTGTCCTTGTGGGTCACCGCGGAGAAGGCGTCGACCTTGTCGCCGTGCAGCAGGATGTCGACCTTGACGAGCTGGGCGGACTGCTCGCCCGTGGGCTCGTAGTCCAGGGAGGCGTAGCCGCGGGTCTTCGACTTCAGCTGGTCGAAGAAGTCGAACACGATCTCGGCGAGCGGCAGGGTGTAGCGGATCTCCACCCGGTCCTCGGAGAGGTAGTCCATGCCGAGCAGGGTGCCGCGCCGGTTCTGGCACAGCTCCATGATCGCGCCGATGAACTCGCTGGGCGCCAGGACCGTGGCCCGGACGACCGGCTCGTGGACCTTGTCGATCTTGCCCTCGGGGAACTCGCTCGGGTTGGTCACGATGTGCTCCGAGCCGTCCTCCATCTCCACGCGGTAGACCACGTTGGGGGCGGTGGCGATGAGCTCGAGCCCGAACTCGCGCTCCAGGCGCTCACGGATCACGTCGAGGTGCAGCAGGCCGAGGAAGCCGACGCGGAAGCCGAAGCCGAGCGCGGCGGAGGTCTCCGGCTCGTACACCAGGGCGGCGTCGTTGAGCTGGAGCTTGTCCAGTGCCTCACGCAGGTCCGGGTAGTCCGAGCCGTCCAGCGGGTACAGCCCCGAGAACACCATCGGCTTGGGGTCCTTGTAGCCGCCCAGCGCCTCGGTCGCTCCCTTGTTCAGGGAGGTGATGGTGTCGCCGACCTTGGACTGCCGGACGTCCTTGACCCCGGTGATGATGTAGCCGACCTCGCCCACACCGATGCCGTCGGCGGGCGTCATCTCCGGGGAGGAGACACCGATCTCCAGCAGCTCGTGGGTGGCGCCCGTCGACATCATCCGAATGCGCTCGCGCTTGTTGAGCTGGCCGTCGACGACCCTGACGTAGGTGACGACCCCGCGGTACGGGTCGTAGACCGAGTCGAAGATCATCGCGCGGGCCGCCGCGTCCGCCACACCGATCGGGGCCGGCACGTCCCTGACCACCCGGTTGAGCAGCGCGTCCACGCCGACGCCCGTCTTGGCGGAGACCTTGAGCACGTCCTCGGGCTGGCAGCCGATGAGGTTCGCCAGCTCCTCGGAGAACTTCTCGGGCTGCGCGGCGGGCAGGTCGATCTTGTTCAGCACCGGCACGATGGTGAGGTCGTTCTCCATCGCCAGGTACAGGTTGGCGAGCGTCTGCGCCTCGATGCCCTGGGCCGCGTCGACCAGTAGGACCGTGCCCTCGCAGGCGGCGAGGGACCGGGAGACCTCGTAGGTGAAGTCCACGTGGCCGGGGGTGTCGATCATGTTGAGGACGTGGGTCGCGCCCTGGTCCTCGCCCTCGGTGGGCGCCCACGGCAGACGTACCGCCTGGGATTTGATGGTGATACCGCGCTCGCGCTCGATGTCCATACGGTCGAGGTACTGAGCGCGCATCTGCCGCTGGTCGACCACACCCGTCAGCTGGAGCATCCGGTCGGCAAGCGTCGACTTGCCGTGGTCGATGTGCGCGATGATGCAGAAGTTGCGGATCAGCGCCGGGTCGGTACGGCTCGGCTCGGGCACGTTGGTAGGAGTCGCGGGCACGCAGGGTCCTGATTCTTGAGACGCCGAACGCCGTGTCTCGGGTCGATGTCGGGTCGGACGGATCGATACGTAGCTTCCATCGTCCCACGCCTGGGGGGCGGGGACCGGTTTGGGCCGGTCCGAGGGCGACTGGTACCGTGGGCAGCTGTGCCTCGTGGCCTGAAGAAGCGGCGTGGCGCACATAGAAGATCCAACGAACCTGAAAAGGCTCTTTCGTGGCGAACATCAAGTCCCAGATCAAGCGGAACAAGACGAACGAGAAGGCGCGCCTGCGCAACAAGGCCGTCAAGTCCTCGCTCAAGACCTCGATCCGCAAGGCCCGTGAGGCTGCCGCTGCCGGTGACGTCGAGAAGGCCACTGTGGCCGTCCGTGACGCGTCGCGCCAGCTCGACAAGGCTGTCTCGAAGGGTGTCATCCACAAGAACGCCGCCGCCAACAAGAAGTCGGCGCTGGCGCTCAAGGTTGCCGCCCTCCAGGGCTGAGCTACTGATGTGATCGCCGGGACGGACCCAGTGGGCCCTCTCTCCCGCTCCTGACCGGCACCCCGCGCCGCACACCGAACCTGCGTTCGCCACGCGGGTGCGGCGCACCACGCGTGAACCGAAGGCCCCGGCCCGCGTCCTCCCCAGGACGCCGGCCGGGGCCTTCGGTCTGTGCGGGACGCTTCCTCCGGGTCGGGTCCGCGCCGGAGGGCGTGGTCCGCGGGGCGGCTGGCCGTCCCGCGGAGGTCCGTGGCCGGGGCGCGTGCGGACGGTGTGTCGCGGGCACCCGGAGTGGCCGTGGACGGCGCGGCGCTCAGCGGCCGCCGGACCGTGCCGCGCGGGCGACCGCGACGACGGCCTTCTCCAGCGCGTACTCCGGGTCGTCGCCGCCGCCCTTGACCCCCGCGTCGGCCGCCGCGACCGCCCGCAGCGCGGCTGCCACACCGTCCGGGGTCCATCCGCGCATCTGCTGGCGCACGCGGTCGATCTTCCAGGGCGGCATGCCGAGCTCGCGGGCCAGGTCGGCCGGCCGCCCGCCCCGGGCGGAGGACAGCTTGCCGATGGCCCGGACCCCCTGGGCGAGCGCGCTCGTGATGAGGACGGGTGCGACTCCCGTGGACAGGGACCAGCGCAGCGCCTCCAGCGCCTCCGCCGCACGGCCTTCGACAGCGCGGTCGGCGACGGTGAACGAGGAGGCCTCCGCGCGGCCCGTGTAGTAACGCCCGACGACCGCTTCGTCGATGGTGCCCTCTACATCCGCGACCAGCTGCGAGACGGCACTGGCCAGCTCCCGCAGTTCGCTGCCGATCGAGTCCACGAGCGCCTGGCAGGCCTCGGGGGTCGCCGAGCGTCCCAGGGTCCGGAACTCCGACCGCACGAAGGAGAGCCGCTCGGCCGGCTTGGTCGTCCTGGGGCAGGCGACCTCGCGCGCACCCGCCTTGCGCACCGCGTCCAGCAACCCCTTACCCTTCGCCCCACCCGCGTGCAGGAGGACGAGGGTGATCTCCTCCGCGGGAGCTCCCAGATACGCCTTGACGTCCTTGACGGTGTCGGCGGAGAGGTCATGGGCGTTGCGCACGATCACCACCTTGCGCTCGGCGAAGAGCGACGGGCTGGTCAGCTCGGCGAGCGTCCCTGGCTGCAGCTGGTCGGAGGTGAGGTCGCGGACGTCCGTGTCGGCGTCGGAGGCGCGGGCCGCGGCCACCACGTGCTGCACGGCACGGTCCAGGAGCAGGTCTTCCTGGCCCACGGCGAGCGTGATGGGGGCGAGCGGGTCGTCGGAGGATTTGCTTCTGGTGGCCATCGCGCTCCAGCATCCCACGCCCCTGTGACAACGCGGGCCGGGGCCGCTGGGGGCGCGGACCGGGGCCGATGGTGGCGTGGCGGGCGTACTGCTGGGCCCGCCGGGGCGCGGACGTGCGTACCCGCCGAGCTCGGGCGTATCGGAGAATGACCGGGTGAGCGACATGAGACATGTACTGGTGCTGCCCGACCGCGACACGGCCCAGGAGGTGGCCGAGGAACTCCCCGACCGATTCGGGGTCGTGGAGGAGCCGCAGCTCGTACGTGACGCCCTGGCCGGCGAGGACGACGCGGAGGACGTCCAGTGGCTGGTCGTGGTGGAGGACCCGGCCGGGCGGCTGGACTCCACCGCCCTCGACGCGTTCGCCTCGGAGTACGAGGGATGGCTGGAGGCGCCCTGAGGGCTGCCCCGCCGGCCTCCGGCCGGGGGCGAGCGGGGGCAGAGGGCGGGTGGCGGGGGCAGGCGCCAGGGACGAGGCGGGGCCGTAGCGGGGGCGCGGGGTGGGGGGTGGGGCCGGCGGGACCCGTACCGGGCCGGTGCCGGTGCCGGTGCCGAGGACGGCAGGACAGGCCTGGGCGGAGTGGCGGGACAGCTCGCGGCCGCGTCCGGGACAGCCTCTCGGCTGTAGGCGAGACCTCGACGGTGTCGCGGGGCGATCTCGGAGAATCCCAGTGGACTCCGGCGGGACCCTGGACCGCGGCGGCCCAGATCACCCGTGTGATGTTCGAGGTAAACGCGGCACATCACACAAAGTCGTGACGAGATGCCACTGGTAGCTCCTATGAGCCCCTTCCGCTCGTCCCTCCCGTGTGTCACGCATCCGGAATCCGGCGCACCGTGGGCGGGGACGCGAGGTGAATGCCGAAGTGGTCGCGGTAGGCGGCCAGCACATCCGTGTCGGTGTCCAGCGGGGTCTCGTGCCGTTCGCCCGCCACGGTCGTGACGAGGGTGCGGCCGCTGAGCGTCACCCGGTCCGTGCCGGTAGGGCGCGAGCAGACGAGTGACCGCGTGAAGACGGAATCGGGCGCCGTGCGGTGGTACCAGGCACCGGCACGGAAGTCCGCGAGCACCCGCGGCCGCAGGTCCAGGCGGAACTGGCGTGAGCCGCCGCGCAGCAGATCGAGATCTCCCTGCGGAGCCGCCCGGAAACGGAAGAGACCGCACGGGTCGTCCTGTTCGGTGCGGTCGTCCAGTGCCAGCGGCCGCAGGGCGTGATCGCCGAAGCCCACGTCCGCGAGCCAGGGGCCGGTCCCGTCGTCCGTCTCCACCTGAAGCGCCATGTGGTCGTACGGGATTCCGAGGCGTCCACCGTCGCCGAAGACCCGTGCCTGAAGCAGCGTGACGCGGAACCCCAGCTCGCGCAGCAGCGCCGCGAAGGCGCCGTTGAGTTCGTAGCAGAAGCCACCGCGGCGGCCCGTGACGATCTTGTCGACGAGCCTCTCCTCGTTCAGGACGATGTCCTCGCCCAGATGGACGGAGAGGTTCTCGAAGGGCACGGTCATCAGGTGCCGGAGCTGAAGCGTCCGCAGGGCCTCCGCATCGGGGCGGGTGGGGTGGGTGGCGCCTATGCGCTCCAGGTAGGCGTCTACCCAGTCCGCACGGGCGGGCGACTGGTCGCTGGACGTCGGACGAGGCCGCGCCGATTGCTGCTGCATGGCAGAAGTCTGTCGCGGCGCGCACAGGTGCACCATGAGCCGCAGGTCGTAGGTCCGCGGACGGAGGTGGTGGACAGGGCTGCTGACTCGCGTGCGGGACAGGCCGGAACAGAAGCCGGCACGTGGCCCGGAACAGCGCCGGAAGGACGTACTCGATCGTCTGGAGCAGGACGACGCCTGGGTTGCCACGGTCTCCTCGGACGCTGTGCCGTGCCTGGTGCCGCTGTCGTTCGTCCGGGATCGGGAGACGCTCCTCCTGGCCACCCGGCGTACCAACCCGACCGCCGCCAACGTGACGCACTCCGGGCAGGTCCGGATCGTCCTGGGCGGTACGCGCGACGTGGTGCTGATCGAGGGAACGGCCGAGACCGTGGAAGGGTCCGCTCTCCCCACCTCCTCGGGGGACGCCTTCGCGGCGAAGCTCCACTGGGACCCGCGCGGTCGGCCTGCCTGGGTGTACCTGCGCATCACGCCCCGTACCGTCAAGGCCTGGCGGGAGGTGAACGAACTGGCCGGACGCGATCTGATGGCCGACGGCGTATGGCTGATCTGACCGGCGGGACCGGCGGGACCGGCGGGACCGGCCGGCACCCCCGCTCATGAGCGGCCTGCCGCGCGCAGTCCTGCACCGGCGCCCGCCACGGCGACCGCTCCGTCGGTGTCCGTACGAAACACCCGCGCACCGCCTTCCGTGAGCGCCCGCACCGTACGAGCTGCCGGGTGCCCGTACGGATTGTCCGTACCGCAGCTGATGAGGGCGAGCCGCGGACTGGCGCTGCGCAGCAGTGCGGGGTCCTGGTAGGCGGAGCCGTGATGGGCGACCTTGAGCACATCCACCCGCGGCAGGGTCGGATAACTGCGCAACACCCCCCGCTGGGCGGGAGGTTCGAGGTCGCCGAGGAGCAGCAGGGTCAGCGCACCGGACCGTACGAAGAGCGTCACGCTGGAGTCGTTGGGCTCCTCCGTCATCATGGCCGCTCCCCGCGGGTCGGCCGTCGGCCAGAGCACCTGCCAGTCGAGCGGGCCCACCGTGCGGCGCTCCCCCGGCAGAGCTCGGACCACGGGGACGTGCGCCTCCGCGGCAGTTCTCCTGACGAAGGCGGCCTGGTCCGCCGGTTCGTCGAAACCGGTCGTCTGGACGGCGCCGACCTGCCGTGCCCGCAGTACCCCCGGCAGGCCGCGTACATGGTCGGCGTGGAAGTGGGTCAGCAAGAGGAGCGGCACACGGGTGATGCCGAGATCTCGCAGGCACCGGTCGACGAGCTGAGGCTCCGGGCCCGCGTCCACGACCACCCCCGTGTGCTTCCCCGCAGCGAGGACCATCGCGTCCCCCTGCCCCACGTCGCACATGGCGAACGCCCATCCCGGGGACGGCCATCCGGTCATCAGCCTGGTCAGCGGCACCGGCCGCAGGACCGCCAGGACGAGGAGCAACGCGGCTGCCGAACACACCCACGGGTGACGCACCAGACGGCGGGCGGACAGTGCCAGTACGGTCGTGAGGGCGGCCAGCAGCGCGGCGCCGCGCCAGCCGCCCGGCCAGTCGGCCTGCGCGCCGGGCAGTCCCGCTCCGGTGCGGGCCACGGACGCGATCCACCCGACGGGCCAGCCCGCGACACCGGCCAGCGCCTCGGCCGCCGGTATCGACAGGGGGGCCACCGCGAGCGCGGCGAACCCGAGGACCGTCGCGGGCGCCACCGCGAACTCGGCCAGCAGGTTACAAGGGACCGCGACGAGGCTGACCCGCGAGGCGAGGACGGCGACGACGGGTGCGCAGACGGCCTGGGCGGCTCCGGCGGCAGCCAGCATCTCGGCAAGTCTCGGTGGGACGCCGTGCCGCTGCAGGGCGCTGCTCCAGCGCGGTGCCAGTGTCAGCAGCGCTCCGGTGGCCAGCACGGACAGCAGGAACCCGTAACTGCGCGCCAGCCACGGATCGTAGAGCACCAGCAGGAGAACAGCGGCGGCCAGGGCCGGCAGCAGCGAGCGGCGGCGGCCCGTGCCGATGGCGAGCAACGTGATCAGGCCGCAGGCGGCGGCGCGCAGCACACTCGGCTCGGGCCGGCACACGATCACGAAGGCGAGTGCGAGCGCCCCTCCGATGAGTGCGGTCACACGCAGGGAGATGCCCAGCCGGGGTGCCAGACCACGACGTTCGCTGCGCAGGGCCATGCCCGGTGGTCCGATGAGGAGAAAGAGGAGGATCGACAGGTTGGCGCCTGACACGGCGAGCAGATGGGTGAGGTCGGTGGCCTGGAAAGCGTCGTGCAGTTCGGGCGGGACCCGCGAGGTGTCGCCGACCACGAGGCCCGGCAGCAGGGCCCGCGCGTCGGCGTCGAGTCCGTCGGTGGCCTCCCGCAGGCCGGAGCGGAGTCGCCCCGCGCCCCGTTGGAGAAGGGTCGGCGCGGATGTGACGCGGGGTGGGTCGTCCGCGTCCGTGCCGAGCACGGCCGCAATGCCCTCGCCGTCGTGGCGCGGCGGCGCGAGCCGCCCGTTGACACGAAGCCGGGTGGAGGGCAGCAACCGCTTCCACGTCGCGGCGGCGTCACCCGGCGCGACCATGAGGAGGACCGGGGTACGGACCCTGGTGACCGACCCGCCGGGTGCGGTCAGCCTGTCGACTTCGGCTTCCAGGAGCAGGGAAACCGGCGTGCTGCGGTCACCCCTCACCCGGGACGTGGTCTGCCGGGCGTCGGAGGTGAGCGTCACCTCGGCTTCGACGCGCGCGTAGTCCTGCGCCAGTCCGGGTACGGGGCCCCTGCGGGTGTCCGCGCCGTGGAGCCCCGCCGTGGCCGCCCCGGCCGCGGCGCAGAGCAGTACCCCTGCGACAGCGGTCGTACGCAGCCACGGGGGCCCGGACGCAGCAGTCGTACCCCACCACGGGGTACCGGGGACGGCGGTGGTACGCCACCACGGTGACCCCGAGGTAGCGGGAGCCCGGAACCGCGCAGGGCCGGAGTCAGCGGTCGTAAACCGCGCGGGGCCGGAGGCAGCGGTCCTACCCAACCGCGCGGGGGCGGGGGCAGCGGTACTTCCCCATGTGAGCTGGAGCCGGCCGGTACCGCTCGCACCTGGTTCCCCTGCTCGGCCCGGTCCGGCGTCCCGTGCCCGTCCGGCACCGCGCACCTCGGCTTCCCGGCGCCGTGCGCGGACCGCGGCCGCTGCACGGGGTACGGATACGAGGAAGAGAGCGGCACCCGCGCTGAGAAGAGCCCCCACTGCTGCCCACCGTCCGGGTACACCGAGGGCAAGTGCGGAGGCTGCCCAGGTGGCGAGGGCCGGCGGTACGAGCCGGAGATCGAGCGGGCCTTCCGGGGGAGCGTCGAGGTCGGGTGGTCGCCGCCCTTCCCCCTCATGGTCGGCGGGACCGTGCGTGGTGACGGCGTGGGTGGTGACAGCGTGGGTGGTGACAGCGTGGCTGTTCACGGCCGGACCAGTGGCCGCAGGTCCGCGAACCGGCGGTCGCCGATCCCCTTGACCTCGCGGAGTTCGTCGACGGAGCGGTAACCCCCGTGTTCCGTGCGGTAGTCGATGATGTGCTGAGCGAGCACCGGCCCGACACCGGGCAAGGCGTCGAGCTGCTCGACCGTGGCCGTGGTGAGACTGACAGGCACTGCCGGTCCGGCCTGTCCCCCACCGGAGCCGCCGGCGGCCGTGCCTGGGGCGGGCTGGGCCGCGGGCAGGCCCACGAGCACCTGCTCGCCGTCCGTCAGCACACGGGCCCGGTTGAGTCCGGTGACGTCCGTGCCCTCGCGCACACCCCCCGCAGCGCGCAGAGCGTCAGCCACACGCGAGCCGGCCGGCAGATGCCGGACGCCCGGCCGGCGCACCTTGCCGCTCACGTCGACGACGACCTGTCCGCCGCTCACGGCGAGGGCGGAAACCCGGGGGGACGGCCCCGTCCCAGGCAGGGCGCCGGGGATCAGCCGGTCGGAGGACTCCGGTCTTCCTGCACGGGCTTCCGCTGCCTCCGTCACCTGCTCGGGAGCCCGTACGGACTCGGGGCGCGACGACCAGAAGTGAGTCACGGCGAGAACTGCGGCCCCGACCAGGACGACAGCGAGCGCGGCGAGTGACCGGAGCTCCAGGCCGCAGCGGAGCTGCACCCACAGGGGCAGCCGATCACGGAGAGCAGGCCCGGCCGTCCGCCACCACCGTGTCAGGGCGGCCGATCCCGCGGACGGCCCGTCACTCCCCGGGCCGGTGCCGGGACTCGGGGCCGCACTCGGGCTCGTCCTCACGATCGGGCTCGTCCTCACGATCGGGCTCGTCCTCACGATCGGGCTCGTCCTCACGATCGGGCTCGTCCTCACGATCGGGCTCGGGCTCGGGATCGGGATCGGGATCGGGATCGGGATCGGGATCGGGATCGGCGAGGGTGCCCGGTCGGCTGACCCGGCCGGTGGCGGGTGCGGAGGCAGGGCCGAACGCGGCGGCGAGGTGGCACGGCGCGCCACGGCCACCCCTGCCACCGGACCCCCGGGCGATGCGCGCATGGAGGGCGACGCCTGGCTACGGGAAGGCGCCTGGGACGGAACACGCACGCGGGTGGAGGACGGCGCCTGGGTCGGGGGACGCGTCCCGGTCGAGGAGAGCTGCGACGCGGACGGCATCGGTGCCGGCGCCCACGACGGCGCGGGGCGGGTGCGGGTGCGGATGCGGGTGCGGGTGCGGATGCGGGTGCGAAAGAAGACCCTTCCGCCCGGTGGTACCACGCCGGGCGGCGCCACAGCGGATGGCACCGAACCCAGCGGCTCCTCACCCGACGGCACCCCTTCGGACGGCACCACGCGCACCGTCCCCTCCGCGGCCCCACCGCCGGCAAGCAGGGCCTCGGCCCGAAGCCGGAATGCGGCTACGGCCTGGGCGTCCGCTCCGCCCAGGGTCCGTCGTCGGCGCAAGCCACGGCCGTGGGGCCCGGTTCCTGCCGCTCCCCGGGGGCCGGCTCCTGGCCCTCGCCGAGCGTCGTCGGCCGCCCGGTGCCGCGTCGCAGCCGGAGCGGCCCGACGCGTCGCACGGTGTGTGGCCCGGTGCGTTCCTGAGCCCGTGGCGCGGGGCATCGCCTCGGCGAGGGCATCGCCGGCCTGCCGGACGGTGGCGCGGAGGGCAGCGTGAGGTGATCGGAGAGTCATGCCTCAGGACGCTAGACACTTCCGCCCGCACCCGCTGAGCCGTCGCACATACGGTGGAAAACTCTGCAGTTGTGGATAGCTCCGCCACCCGAAAGAGTGCGTCCGGCGCGGCAGGAGGTAGATCCGGTGCCGGAGGGAAGGGGTGTAGCGCCGAAGGAGCGCGGTTCAGCGCGGCGACACGACCGCGGCCAGAAGTCCCGGCCCGGTGTGCGCCCCGATCACCGCCCCCACCTCGCTCACATGCAGATCCACAAGCCCCGGAACCCGCTCCTGAAGCCGCTCCGCCAGCCGCTCAGCACGGTCCGGCGCGGTGAGGTGGTGCACGGCGATGTCCACCGCACCCGTTCCGGCCTGCTCCGCGACGATCTCCTCCAGCCGTGCGATCGCCTTGGACGCCGTCCGGACCTTCTCCAGCAGTTCGATACGTCCGCCCGCGAGCTGCAGCAGGGGCTTCACCGCGAGAGCCGAACCCAGCAGTGCCTGTGCGGCGCCGATCCGACCGCCCCGCCGCAGGTAGTCCAGCGTGTCGACGTAGAAGTACGCGGATGTGCCCGCGGCCCGCTTCTCAGCGGCGGCGACCACCTCGTCGAGCCCTCCGCCCGCCTCGGCGGCCTGCGCGGCGGCGAGCGCGCAGAAGCCCAAGGCCATGGCGACCATCCCGGTGTCGACGACGCGCACCGGCACCGGCACGTCCTGCGCCGCGAGCAGTGCCGCGTCGTACGTGCCGGAGAACTCGGCCGACAGATGGAGCGAGACGATGCCCTCCGCCCCCGTGTCGGCTGCGGCACGGTAGGCGGCCGCGATGACTTCGGGGCTGGGCCGGGACGTAGTCACGGAACGGCGCCTCTGCAGGGCCAGGGCCAGCGACCGGGCCGAGATCTCCGTACCTTCCTCCAGGGCCTGATTGCCCAGAACGACGGTCAGCGGCACCGCGGTGATGCTGTGCCGTTCCATCGTCTGCGGCGGCAGGTAGGCCGTTGAATCGGTGACGATCGCGACATGGCGGGACATGAGCCGGAGGTTACCTCTCAGGACGCAGACATCGCAGCCCGGCCCCGGCTCGCTGATCGTTCCCGGTCGGCCCGGGACACGTCCTGCCGGTCTCGGACGGAGGGGCCGCGTCAGTTCGTGGTCTCGGGCCGGGCGGACTTCTGCCAGGGGTAGCCGGTGTGCTGCCGCGGGTCCGGAGGGGTGAGCGCCTGGGGTGTCTTCCTGTCGTCCGGCCCGCTCCACGCGTCTCCGGCACCGGCCGCGGCCCCAGTTGTGCCGCTCCGCTCCGGCAGCTCGTCGGACGTCCAGTGCCGCAGTGCTCCCGCCTCCACGCCGATCTGGGCGTTCAGCGCCGCCAGATCGTCGTCGGCGAACTGCCGCGCACGGTCGCGGGCGGCCCAGCGAAGCGACTCCGCCGAGTGTGTGATGCGCTCCGTTCGCTCCTTCAGCCCCGGCAGCAGCGCGGCCACGGTCGCCCGGTCCGGCTCCCGCTCCAGGCGCTTGAGGTCCTCGTCCAGCTCACGTCCGTGCACGCTGAGCCGCTGAAAGAGCCCCAGTGACTCCGAGAGCGAGGCGTCCTGCGCCGCCTGGGCGTTCAGTGTCTCCTGCGTGGCCCGCATCGACGTGCGCAGCGCCAGGCGGAGCTGCGCGAGCTCACCCGCCACACCCGGCTGACCGTAGCTCTTGGCCCGCAGCGCGGTGTCCTCCACGGAGCGACGTGCCTGGGTGATCGTGCGGTCCACGCCACGCTTCGCGGCGCGAACCGCCTTGACGCCCGCGTACACCCCGAGGGTCACGAAGGCGACGAACAGCAGCGTCAGGATCAGGATCACGGCTTCCATGAACGCCCCTCGGTTGTCGACTCGGCTGCCGGTGTGCGGTCGCCCCCTCTACCGTAAACGGAACGGGCAGGCCGAGGGTTCCACCGGAACCCCCAACCTGCCCGTAGGGGAAAGCCCCAAGATCTCCCGAAGCCCCGCCCGTCATCCCGCGCGCGGGAGGATGCCCACCCCCTGCACCCGCACCGGGACGCGTCCGGCCGCCCATGCCGAGCCAAGACCGACCGCCCTGCGCCGAGACGGGTTCGGTCGCCGTGCGCGCGGCCGGGACCGACGGCTTACGCGGGAACGATGTTGACCAGCTTCGGCGCCCGCACGATCACCTTGCGGATGCCCGTCCCGCCCAGTGCGGCCACGACGCTCTCGTCGGCCAGTGCCAACGCCTCCAGCTCCTCGTCCGTGATCGACGGGGAGACCTCCAGACGCGCCTTGACCTTGCCCTTGACCTGCACGACACAGGTCACGGTCTCGTCCACGACGTACGCGGGGTCGGCGACCGGGAAGTCCTGGTTCACGACCGACTCCGTGTGGCCCAACCGGCGCCACAGCTCTTCCGCGACGTGCGGTGCCAGCGGCGCGATCAGCAGCACCAGGCGTTCGGCGACCGACCGCGACAGCGGGCCGCCCGTCTTCGTCAGGTGGTTGTTCAGCTCGGTCACCTTGGCGATGGCCGTGTTGAAACGCATCCCCGCCATGTCCTGGCCCACACCGTCGATGGCCTTGTGCAGGGCCCGCAGCGTGTCCTCGTCGGGCTCCGTGTCGACGACGGTGACCTCACCGGTCTCCTCGTCGACCACGTTGCGCCACAGCCGCTGCAGCAGCCGGTACTGGCCGACCACGGCACGCGTGTCCCAGGGGCGGGAGACGTCCAGCGGGCCCATGGCCATCTCGTACAGCCGCAGGGTGTCCGCCCCGTACTCGCCGCAGATCTCGTCGGGCGTCACGGCGTTCTTCAGGGACTTGCCCATCTTGCCCAGGACACGGCTGACCTTCTCACCCCCGTGGTAGTACGCCCCGTCGCGCTCCTCGACCTCGGCGGCCGGGACCGCGATGCCACGGCTGTCCCGGTACACGAAGGCCTGGATCATGCCCTGGTTGTACAGCTTGTGGAACGGCTCGGCGGACGAGATGTGGCCCAGGTCGTGCAGCACCTTGGACCAGAAGCGCGCGTACAGCAGGTGCAGCACCGCGTGTTCCGCGCCACCCACGTACAGGTCGACGCCCCCGGTGGGCTGCCCTTCACGCGGGCCCATCCAGTACTGCTCGATCTCGGGGTCGACCAGCCGGCGGTCGTTGTTCGGGTCCAGGTAACGCAGCTCGTACCAGCAGGAACCCGCCCAGTTCGGCATGGTGTTGGTCTCGCGGCGGTAACTCCGCGGACCGGCACCGTCGCCCAGATCCAGGGTGACGTTGACCCAGTCGGCGTTCCGGGACAGCGGTGTCTCGGGCTGGGTGTCGGCATCCTCCGGGTCGAAGGTGCGCGGCGAGTAGTCCTCGACCTCGGGCAGCTCCAGCGGCAGCATCGACTCGGGCAGCGGGTGGGCGATGCCCTCCTCGTCGTACACGATCGGGAAGGGCTCGCCCCAGTAGCGCTGACGGCTGAACAGCCAGTCACGCAGACGGAAGTTGACGGTTCCCTCGCCGACGCCCCGCGCCTGCAGCCAGTCGGTGATCTTCGTCTTGGCCTCGACGACCCCCAGGCCGTCCAGCGAGATCTCCTCGTTGGCGGAGTTGACCAGCTTCGCCTCGTACGAGGAGAAGGCGTCCTCCCACGTCGAGGGGTCCGTACCGCGGTCGTCGGACGGCTCGACCACACAGCGCATCGGCAGTTCGAAGGCGCGTGCGAACGCGAAGTCGCGTGCGTCGTGCGCCGGCACAGCCATGATCGCGCCCGTGCCGTAGCCCATCAGGACATAGTCGGCGATGAAGACGGGGACCTTCTCCCCGCTGACCGGGTTGGTCGCGTACGCGCCGGTGAAGACACCGGTCTTGTCCTTGGCCTCGGCCTGCCGCTCGACGTCGGACTTGGCGGCGGCCTGCTTGCGGTACGCCGTCACGGCCTCGGCCGGGCTCGCGTGGCCACCGGTCCACACCGGGTGGGTGCCCTCCGGCCAAGCGGCGGGAATGATCCGCTCGACCAGGTCGTGTTCGGGTGCCAGCACCATGTAGGTGGCGCCGAACAGGGTGTCCTGACGGGTGGTGAAGACCGTGATGTCGCCCGCGCCGTCGACCGGGAAGTCGACGCGCGCGCCCTCGGAACGGCCGATCCAGTTGCGCTGCTGCAGCTTGATGGCCTCGGGCCAGTCCAGCCCGTCCAGGTCGTTCAGCAGCCGGTCGGCGTAGGCGGTGATGCGCATGTTCCACTGGCGCAGCTTGGCCTTGAAGACGGGGAAGTTGCCGCGCTCGGAGCGGCCGTCAGCCGTGACCTCTTCGTTGGCCAGCACCGTACCCAGCCCCGGCGACCAGTTGACGGGCGCGTCCGAGGCGTACGCCAGGCGGTACCGTCCCAGGACGTCGGCACGCTCCGTGGCGCTCAGCGCGGTCCACTCACGGCCGTCCGGGGTCGGGCGCTCACCGTTCTCGAACTGGGTGACCAGTTCGGCGATCGGGCGCGCCCGGTCCGCATCGGTGTCGTACCAGGAGTTGAAGATCTGCAGGAAGATCCACTGGGTCCACCTGTAGTAGTCCGCGTCGATCGTCGCGAAGGAACGGCGCTTGTCATGGCCCAGGCCCAGCCGGCGCAGCTGGGCTTTCATGTTCTCCATGTTGGCCTCGGTGGAGATCCGAGGATGCGTGCCGGTCTGCACGGCGTACTGCTCCGCGGGCAGGCCGAAGGCGTCGAAGCCCAGGGTGTGCAGGACGTTGTGTCCGGTCATCCGCTGGTGCCGTGCGTAGACGTCGGTGGCGATGTAGCCGAGCGGGTGGCCGACGTGCAGTCCCGCACCCGACGGATAGGGGAACATGTCCATGATGAACTTCTTGGGCTTGGCGGCCAGTTCCGGGTCGCCCGCCAGGTCGCCGGTCGGGTTCGGCGCCTCGTAGGTCCCCTCGGCATCCCAGAAGTCCTGCCAGCGTGCCTCGATGTCAGCGGCCATCGCCGCCGTGTAGCGGTGCGGCGCGGCGACCTCGGCCGCGGTGTTCGTCTCGCTCATGATCCTCAAAGCTCCATCGATCGTCATCTGCGGCGCCCACGTCCACGGACACACGTCTACGGACACACGTCTACGGAAACGAAAAATCCCCTCGCACAGGAGGGGACGCCGCGCCGAGTCCGACCAGGCGTTCTCACCGGTCGGTACTGATCAGCGCGGCTCGCTAAGCAGAAGGCCTACGGCACGCATGGCGCCAGGGTACCGTACGGCCCCCGAGCGCTGCCCCACCGTTGCCCCTTCCCGCCGGCGGCCACCCGCGCTCCGAGCGTCACGCCCGTACCACCCTCCAGCGGTCCTGGACGGCGGGCGCGATCGACCCACCGGTTCCTGGGACGTCCAGACCCGTCCGGGAAAACGAGAAGCGGGTCGCCCGATTCGGACGACCCGCTTCTTCACTGTGGAGCTAAGGAGAATTGAACTCCTGACCTCCTGCATGCCATGCAGGCGCTCTACCAACTGAGCTATAGCCCCGTGCTGTCCGCCGCCCGGTTTCCCTGGCGACATCGAGAACATTACACGGTCCCCCCGGCCCATCAAAAATCGTTTCCACTACGTCCCGATACGCCGGGCGGGCAACGCCCTGACCAGGGGGTGTCCGGCCGTCGGCACCGTTCAGGCAGTGGCAAAGGAGTAGAAGCGCTTGAGGGTGCAGTGCTCCTCCAGGAGCCGGCCGTAGATCGGCTCCCCTTCCAGCTCCCGGTACGTCTCGATGGGGTCGCCTTTTATGATCAGCGCCCGCGCGCACTCCTCGCACCAGTACTGGAACTCGGCGTTCACGGGATCCATGTCCCTGACGATGGGCGTACCGCTGCCGCACCAGTCGCACTTCCGCCTGTGCACACCCATCCGGTCAGCCCCGACTGCGGGGACAGGCCGTACGCGCGCCGCGATCGGGCGGACGTACGCGGGGACCGGCGGGCGGGGCGGAGGTGACGGGCAGGTCCAGGACCTGTACGCGGCTCGCAGGCATCGCGCTCCCTCCCGATCGGTCCGTCGCCCCCTCCGGCGTTCCGATTCTGCCATGCCCCCGCAAGCAGGTCAGCCCGCTGAGGAACCCGCCGCCGGTGTCGGCCGGGAACAGCCGCCGCCGACCCGGTACGGACCCCTGAAGTGCGCGAGAGCGCCGAGGGCCGGGGCCGGGCGGAAGAGCAGAACGAAAAGATCCCGCCCCCTACCGGGGACGGGATCCGTACTGTGGAGCTAAGGAGAATTGAACTCCTGACCTCCTGCATGCCATGCAGGCGCTCTACCAACTGAGCTATAGCCCCGCTGTCCGCTGTGTTTCCCTGCGTTTCCGCGCTGCGAACAAGAAGAACTTTAGCCTGCGACCAGCCGGAAAGTGAAATCCGGCCCGGGTCGCCCCGAGACGGCCCGGGCACGGCCCGGGAGCACGCGCCGGTGAGCACGCGTCAGTCGTCGTCGCCGAGCACCGGCTCGGGAAGGGTCCCCGCGTTGTGCTCGAGCAGCCTCCACCCGCGGGCGCCCTCGCCCAGCACGGACCAGCAGCAGTTGGAAAGTCCACCGAGTCCCTCCCAGTGGTGGGAGTCCAGTCCGAGCAGCCGACCGATGGTCGTGCGGATCGTGCCGCCGTGACTCACGACGACCAGCGTCCCCGCGTCGGGAAGCTTGCCGGCGTGCTCCAGCACGACCGGAGCGGCCCGGTCGGCCACCTCCGTCTCCAGCTCGCCACCACCCCTGCGTACGGGCTCGCCGCGCTTCCACGCGGCGTACTGCTCGCCGTACTGTTCGACGATCTCCTCGTGCGTGAGTCCCTGCCAGGCGCCTGCGTACGTTTCGCGCAGCCCTGAGTCGTGGGCGATGTCGAGGCCCGTGACCGCGGCGAGCTCGGCGGCCGTGTCCGCTGCCCGCCGCAGGTCGGAGGCCACGATCGCGTCCGGCTTCAGCGAGGCGAGGAGCCGGGCGGCCCGGCGGGCCTGGCTGACGCCGGTCTCCGTGAGGTCGATGTCGGTGGAACCCTGGAAGCGGCGCTCCAGATTCCACGCTGTCTGGCCGTGCCGCCAGAGGACGATCCTGCGGCCTCTGCCGCTCCTGGTGCCGTTCAGCTCTGCTCACCTTCCGTGACTCCGTGGAGCTGGGCGTGCTCCTCGGCCTTGCCGCGGGTCTTCAGCGCGTCCTCGGGGAGCGCGATCTCGGGGCAGTCCTTCCACAGGCGCTCGAGCGCGTAGAAGACGCGCTCCTCGCTGTGCTGGACATGGATCACGATGTCGACGTAGTCGAGGAGGATCCAGCGTGCGTCACGGTCGCCTTCTCGGCGCACCGGCTTGGCGCCGAGCTCCTTCTGGAGCCGCTCCTCGATCTCGTCGACGATCGACTTGACCTGGCGGTCGTTGGGGGCCGAGGCCAGCAGGAAGGCGTCGGTGATCGACAGCACGTCGCTGACGTCGTAGGCGATGATGTCGTGCGCGAGCCGGTCGGCCGCCGCCTGGGCGGCGGTGGTGATGAGCTCGATGGAGCGGTCCGTGGCGGTCACATGCAGGCTTTCGTCGGCGGTCGGGGTCACCCTCCGGGAGGGTGCTGAAGATCGTGGTCGCGGGCCGAGCCACGCCCTTCAGTACCCTCCTAGGGTCTCACGGACCGCCGACAGCCCTCACTACGTGCGGTCCGGGACCTCGTAGTCCTGGCCGAGGACGACGGACACGTCGGCGTTCGCCGCCGGCTTGCCCTGTTTCGCCGCACTGTCGGGCAGCCCCAGGGTCTTGGCGATCTCGACCGCCTTGGCCTTGTCCCCCGCCGTGCCGTAGAGGACCTCGGAGGTGGCCTGGACGTCCGCCTTGCCGCTGTCGACGGCCGCGTAGCCACCGTTGACGAGCTGGACCCTGGCGGCTTCCGTGCCGCGCGTGCTGCCGGTGGCGTTCTTGATCCCGACGCGTACGGCGGCGCCCTGCTCCGAGGACTTCACCGCGCCGCCGAGGATGTCCTTGACGACCTCCTCCGTGGCCTTCTCGGTCAGCGTGCCGTCGTCCTGGACCGGAAGCAGCGAGGTCTTGTAGTCGCCGACCTTCGCGTGTCCGGCGAGCTTGGCCAGCGAGGCGCCCAGGTCCTGCTCGGGCAGCGACGGGTCGAGGATCTGTGCCAGCGTCTCGACGGTGACCGTCGCGGACTTGGGGTCCTCGGACATCTTGCGCAGCACGCCGCGCATGACCTGCCCGAAGCGCATCAACTGCTCGGCCTCCGGTTCGCCGGGCCCTCGGTAGGTGGCGTACGCGACGGCCATCTGCCCGTTCAGCGTCTGCGCCTCCCCCTTGCTGACGAGCGGCGCCGCACCCTTCTTGGGGTCGGGTACCTCGATGTCGGTGTCGACCTCGATGGTGCCGACCAGCTCGACGAGGTTCTCCAGATAGGGGGTGTCCAGCCGCCAGGTGCCGCTGATCGCCGTACCGAAGAGCGAGTCGATGGCCTCGCGTGTGCCGGTGGACCCGTCCTCGTCCACCGACTTGCCGAGTGTGGTGGTGGAACCGTCATCCGAGGTCACGGACAGCGAGTTGGGTAGCAGGACGGTGGTGCCCTGACCGGTGGTGACGTTGTCGACGAGCAGCGCCGTGGAGGTGCCGCCGTTCTTCGTGTCGTGCAGGTGGACGACGATGACGTCCCTCTTCTGCGGGCCCGTCACCGCGGACGTCCTCTCGTCCTGGCCGGAGACCCCGGGGATCTTTCCGGCGAACCAGAGGTAGCCGGCACCGCCGACGACCACCAGGACCACGACGACTATGAGCGCGACCATCCGGTTACGCCCGCGGCGCCGTGCCTCCTCGCGCCGCTCGCTGCGGCTCTCGGTGAATTTCAGCCAGTCGATGACGTCTTCGGAGTCCTCGTCCGGTTCCTCGATGAACGAGAACTGCTCGGTGCGGTAGTCACGGTCGGCCCGCCGCTGTTCGGGGACGACGGCGTCGGGGGCCGGCTCGGGCTCGCGCCGCGGCTCCGGAGGTGCGGCCGCCGGCGCGGCCTGCGGGGTGGACCACTGCTGGGCGGTGCCGTCCACGGCGGGCTGCCGACCGGTGTCGTAGCCGTAGCCCGCGGAACCGTCGCCATAGCCTGCGGGGCCGTTGCCGTAGCCCGCAGAGCCGTCGCCGTAGGCGTAGCCCTGCTGCGTCTGCTGCGTCTGCTGCGTCTGCTGCGTCTGCTGCGTCTGCTGCGTCTGCTGGGCAGCGTACGGGTCGTACTGCTGCTGCGTGCCCGCGTACGGGTCGTAGCCGTACGTCTGGGAGGCGCCGGGATCCTGCTGGGTCTGCCCGCCCTGCTGGGACTGCTGCGCGTACGGGTCGTACTGCTGCTGCTCCTGTCGTTGTTGCTGCTCCTGCTGCTGATAGACCGGCTGCCCGTACTCGTCGTAGCCGACGATCTGCGGCTGCTGCGGGTAGTACGGGTCGTACGGGTTCTGGCGGTCGTTCACCGGTGCCCCTCTCCGTGGCTCATTCGCCGCGGTACAGCTGGCGCTTGTCGATGTAGCGGACGACACCGTCCGGCACCAGATACCAGACCGGCTCTCCCTGCGCGACCCTCGCACGGCAGTCCGTGGACGAGATCGCCAGTGCGGGCACCTCCACGAGTGACACGCCGCCCTTGGGCAGCCCGTCGTCCGTCAGTACGTGCCCGGGGCGGGTCACCCCGATGAAGTGGGAGAGCGAGAACAATTCCTCGGCGTCCCGCCACGTGAGGATCTGGGCCAGCGCGTCGGCGCCGGTGATGAAGAAGAGGTCCGCGTCGCCGTGCACCGCGCGCAGGTCCCGCAGCGTATCGATCGTGTACGTCGGTCCCTTGCGATCGATGTCGCTGCGGGAGACGGAGAACTGCGGGTTGGACGCCGTGGCGATGACTGTCATCAGATAACGGTCCTCGGCCGGGGACACCTGCTTGTGGCTCTTCTGCCACGGCTGCCCGGTCGGTACGAAGACGACCTCGTCGAGGTCGAACTGGGCGGCCACCTCGCTCGCCGCGACCAGGTGGCCGTGGTGGATCGGGTCGAACGTCCCGCCCATCACGCCGAGTCGGCGTCTGCCCCGGCCGGTAGGCACTTCCTGCTCTCCCATGCGTGCAGACCCTACTGGCACGGCTGTTCGCCTCTGCCTCAGCGGTCGCGGTTGAAGCGGGTGGTGATCCACAGCAGGAGCAGCAGGACGACGAACGCGCCACCACCGGTGAGGTACGGGCTGAGGCTTTCGTGGTTTCCACCCTGCTCGCCGCCTTCGGAGGCGAGGGTGACCAGCTGGTGCGCGGTGCTCGTGAGGCTCATCTTCTGCAGGACCTATCGATCGGGAGTCGGAAGGAAGACGTCGCGCACATCGTATGCGGGAGCTCCGGGCACGCTCACGCCGACTCAGTCGTTGTCATCGTCGTTGCGGTATCCGCGCAGGAGGAACCAGGCGAGCAGGGCGGCGCCGACGAGGGAGACGAGCAGCACGACGCGGAGTGTGCTGCCCGGCCCCTGGTCCTCGGACGCGGCAGCGAGCAGTACGGCGGTGTGCGGCATTTCGGGCGCTCCTCAAAGTTATCCACAGCCCCCCCGCACACCGTAGCGCCAGCACATACGCTGGCTTGTGCCAGGGGGACGAGCGACGTCTCGTACGAACAGGGGGCCATCCATGACCGAAAACAGTCACGAGAGCATGCCGAGCAGGCAGCGTAAGCGGTTCCCGGGTATCTCGTCCCGGGCCTACGAGCACCCGGCGGACCGCTCGGCCTTGGTGGCCCTGCGCAGGCTGAGCGGTTTCGACACCGTGTTCAAGGCGCTCAGCGGGCTGCTTCCCGAGCGCAGTCTGCGGCTGCTCTTCCTGTCGGACTCCGTCCGGGTGAGCGATGCCCAGTTCGCCCACCTCAACGACATGCTGCGGGACGCCTGTTACATCCTGGACCTGAAGAAGGTCCCGGCGATGTACGTCAGGCAGGATCCGCAGCCCAACGCCATGTGCATCGGTCTGGACGAGCCGATCATCGTGGTGACGACCGGGCTGGTGGAGCTGCTGGACGAGGAGGAGATGCGGGCCGTCGTGGGCCACGAGGTGGGCCACGCCCTCTCCGGTCACTCGGTGTACCGCACGATATTGCTCTTCCTCACCGGCCTCGCCGTCAAGGTGGCGTGGATTCCGCTCGGCAACGTCGCGGTCATGACGATCGTCACGGCGCTGCGGGAGTGGTTCCGCAAGTCGGAGCTGTCGGCCGACCGGGCCGGGTTGCTGGTCGGGCAGGACCTGCAGGCGTCCATGCGTGGCCTGATGAAGATCGCGGGCGGTAACCACCTCCACGAGATGAACGTCGACGCGTTCCTCGCACAGGCGGACGAGTACGAGAAGGGCGGAGACCTCCGCGACTCCGTCCTCAAGATCCTCAACGTGCTGCCCCGCTCGCACCCCTTCGCCACCGTGCGTGCGGCGGAGCTGAAGAAATGGTCGGAGACCCGGGACTACCAGCGCATCATGGACGGCCACTACCCGAAGCGCGAGGAGGACAAGGACACGTCCGTGACGGACTCCTTCCGGGAGTCGGCTGCTCATTACGCGGACACGGTGCGCACCAGCAAGGACCCGCTGATGAAGCTCGTGGGTGACATCGCGGGCGGGGCGGGTGACCTGGGCGGCAAGCTTCGCGACAAGTTCACCGGCGCGGGCGGCGGGGGCAACGGCGGCGCGGCCGGCAAGGGCGGCTCCGCGCCGGACGCGGACGCTACGGGCGGCTCCGAGGGGACCTGGCGGCGTCCGGGCCCCGAGGAGGAGTCCCCGGGGACGGGGATCTGACGGCCAGCGTCCCGCACAGCGCGGCCGCGGGCGGACCGGTGGCGTACGGGTCGGTGCCGTCCGGGCCCCGGGTGTCCGTCCGCTCACCGGCGAGAAGCGGCCGCAGGGCGCCGGCCGTGTCCGCCGAGCAGGACTGCGGTCCGGCCTGGACGTAGGCACTGCGCACCTCGAGCCGGTGCAGTCGCAGGTCCTCCCGGTCGAGGAGGAAGTGCAGCACACGGCGCACGGTGAACAGCGACGCGTCGTCCGCCCGGTGCGGGTTCGATGCGGCGGGGCGCAGCGCGTAGGTGAAGGTGTGGTCGGACACCACCTCCAGGGTGTCCGACCCCGCCTCCGCGTACGAGAGGGTCCCGTGGACGCGGATGTCGGGGTCGGCCAGTTCCACCTGGGCGGGGTCGAAACGCACCAGCCAGCCGGTGGCGGAGTGCGCGCCGTCGTCGGCCGGTGAGTTCACGCTCGCTTCGAACTGGCTCGTCTGGTCCGGGTCGAGCAGCCGACCGACCGGCCGCATGACCCCGCCGGTGAGGACGTCGGGGTCGAGCGAGGACTCGACCAGGTAGTCCTTGACCGTGCTCAGGGCGATGGTGACCTGGCTGTCCGAGAAGTTCTCCGTCCGCCGGACGGGCGGCGGGTTGATCCCCGACGCCCCGGTCCGGAAGGCGGCAGCCGGACCGTCGGCCAGGAGGGAGTCGGGGGTGCCGCCTGGCACGGTGCCCCGGGGGGCCAACGGGACGACTGTCGTGCGGAGCGGCTCCGCGTGCCTGCCGACGGGGGTGGGGTAGGGGCTGCGGAAACCCATGTAGACGGCGGTGGCGAAGGCGAGGGCTATCAGCACGACGAGAGCGATGGCGGCCCGGGAGCGCCGGCGGGTGCCGCGGCCGGGGAGGGAGCGCACGGCGCGCGCGTGTGCGCCCATCCGTTCCTGCGCGGAGAATTCCTGGAGCTGGGCAGCGCGCACAAACGATTCGTCGAAGACGAGGGAGCGGTACTCGTCCTCTCCATCCGACGGGTTTTCGGGCGGCGTCGGTCCTTCCGGGGGTTCTCCGTGGCCTGTCATGACTACTCCCGATTTCCACGCCGTCGGCGAGGGCGGGTGCCGGGTTCCGCCCGGGCCGGGTGGCGTCGGGCGGACCTGTCTTCGCGGGTCGTACATGGAGGAGTGATCCGTGCGCGACCCGCGACCCGCGACCCGCGACCCTCCGCCCGGAATGCGGCAACGGGGGCGGGGGACCGGGTCACCAGGTCGTACATGCAGAGTAGGTCGATCGCCATCAAGGTAAACGCCCTGCAGGTGAGAGCGCAGCCCGGAGCCCACACGGTTACGCCACCGGGCCGAGCCACGGTCGGTCACCACCGGGCGGGCCCTCGCACGCTGTCACCGGGACGAGCCATCACCAGGCATCACCGGGCCGAACTCGTCGTCGGTACCCCTCACGTCCGGGCGAGAGCCGGCAGCCGGAGATCATGCGGCCGGGGCTCTCGCCCGTGCCAGACGCAAGCGGGCGGTGCCCGTGCGGGTGACCGTCCCACTCGCGCGAGGCGCGGGCCTGCGCACGAGGCGCGCGCCTGGGCACGCGGCCCGACCGGTCGGGACCAGCGCAGGCGCGGGCCTGCGTCCGCGACCCGAGCTGTCGGTCGGGACCAGCGTAGGCACGGGCCCACGCACGAGGCGCGCGCCTGGGCACGCGGCCCCAGCGGTCGGGACCAGCGCAGGCGCGGGCCTGCGCACGCGGCTCGGGCCTGCGTCCGCGACCCGAGCGGGCGAGCGGGCGGGACCAGCGCGGGGCCCTGCCCGCATACCGGCTCTCCCACCGCCAGGGCGAGAGCAGCGGCCGGCTGGTGCTGCGGGCCTCGGTCGTCCGGAGGACCGGAGGAGAGGCGAGAACTGGACCGGTATGTTCCTCGCTCTGTCCACGGCCGGTCTGCGGCGCGGCCCCGGGCTGCCGGTCCCTGAGGGGAGAGTGTCGTGCGTCAGCGGTACGGCACTCGCCCCCGAGCGGGGCTAAGGAAGTGCGGGGCTAAGGAAGTGCGGGGTTAAGGAAGTGCGGGGCTCAGGGAGTGCGGGGAATCGCGGAGACGGCGGGGCGGGGTTGCCCGGCGGTGGCGGTGGGCGCCGCGCCCGGTGCGCCGGAGCCGCTGGTCATCGGTGAGGGCACCTGTTCCTCCCGAGAGGCGGCGCCGCCTCTGTAGACGGCGTTGAACGCCAGGGCGACCATCCCGAGGCCCATCAGCACGGCAAGGAGCCAGGCGACCGGCCGATGCCATCGCGCGGTGCTGCGGTAAGGCCGTAGGGCGCCGCCATGGCGACCGTACGGGCCGTCGAGGCCGTCAACGTCGCTGTAGGGCTGATCGAGGTCGTACGAGCCGCCGAAGGCCCCTCCGCGGCCGTACGTGCCGTCCGGCCCGTTGTCCTCGTCGTAGAGGTCGTCGTCCATGGCGCCGCCGCCGGACCGTGCTCGGCTCGCCTCGGCTTCGGCGCGGGCCTGCGCGGCCTCGAGCAGTCGCTCCACCGCGGTGGGTTCGTGGATCTCCGCAGACCTCACGAAGTCCTCGTCGAACACCACGGAGGCGAAGTCCTCGTCCGCGCCCCCGCGGTCGTCGTCGGGCTCCCAGCCGTCCGGGAACGGCCTGCCCCCCACGTCGTCCGGCACAGCATCAGCGTAGCCCCGGCGGGGCGTTTTGGGCAGACAGCTCACGAACTCACCCTCCCAGGCACCAGCCGGGCCTGCCGCCGGCTCACCGGGCTGCGCACGGCGCCCGCTCCCTCGGCCCCCGGATCGGGCGCCCGCACCCGGGGAGTCCGCCGAACCACCGGCAGGCCAAAGGCGAAACACCTGCGGACCGACTGCGACGAACCCCCCATGAGCACCCGCCACACACACCCGCGGAGGGCCCGTCGAATCCCGCGGAGAGCGCTCCGAACAGCTGCGGAGGGGTCTTCGAGCGCCCCACCGGGGACTCGGGAGCACCGGGCCTACCGGATGTGGCCGTCCCCCGTGACGATGTACTTCGTCGACGTGAGTTCCGGCAGCCCCATCGGGCCGCGGGCGTGCAGCTTCTGGGTGGAGATGCCGATCTCGGCGCCGAAGCCGAACTCCCCGCCATCCGTGAAACGCGTGGACGCGTTCACCGCCACCGTCGTGGAATCCACCAACTGGGTGAACCGGCGGGCCGCCGCCTGCGAAGTGGTGACGATCGCCTCGGTGTGTCCGGAGGACCAGAGCCGGATGTGTGCCACGGCCGCGTCCAGGGACTCCACGACCGCCGCCGCGATGTCGTACGAGAGGTACTCGGTCTCCCAGTCCTCCGGCGTCGCCGCGACGACCGTCGCCTTCGTCCCCCGGGCGTGCTCCAGCACCCGCTCGTCGCCGTGCACCGTCACCCCCGCCGTGGCCAGCGCGTCCAGAGCCCGCGGCAGGAAGGCCGCGGCGACGTCCTTGTGGACGAGGAGGGTCTCGGCGGAGTTGCAGACGCTCGGCCGCTGGGCCTTGGAGTTGATCAGGATGTCGACGGCCATGTCCAGGTCCGTCTGCGCGTCCACGTACACGTGGCAGTTGCCGGTACCGGTCTCGATGACCGGTACCGTCGACTCCTCCACGACCGTGCGGATCAGGGACGCACCCCCGCGCGGGATCAGTACGTCGACCAGGCCGCGGGCGCGCATCAGTTCGCGCACCGAGTCGCGGCTCTCGCCCGGGACGAGCTGCACCGCGTCGGCCGGCAGACCGGAACCTCCCACCGCGTCGCGCAGCACCCGCACGAGGGCCGTGTTGGAGGCGTGGGCGGACGAGGACCCGCGCAGGAGCACGGCGTTGCCGGACTTCAGGCAGAGCGCGGCGGCGTCGACCGTCACGTTGGGACGCGCCTCGTAGATGATGCCGACCACACCGAGCGGCACCCGCACCTGGCGCAGATCGATGCCGTTGGGAAGGGTGGATCCGCGCACCACCTCGCCGACGGGGTCGGGCAGTGCCGCCACGGCGCGGACGTCCGCGGCGATGGCCCGGATGCGCTCGGGAGTGAGCGTGAGCCGGTCGACGATCGACTCGCCCGTTCCCGCCTCTCGGGCCCGTGCGACGTCCTCCGCGTTGGCCTCGACGAGTTCGCTGGTGCGTACCTCCAGCGCGTCCGCGATCGCCAGCAGAGCGTCGTCCTTCGCCGAGCGCGGGAGTGGCGCGATGTCGGCGGCGGCGGCACGCGACCGGTAGGCGGCCTGGACGACCGGGGACATGTTGTCGTACGGCGAAAGCGTGGTCATGCCCGCAGGGTAATGCGCGGGCCGCGGGCATCCGCCACACATCCCGTGATGCGAGACGGGCGTCCCAAGACGGCCGGCACTCCGGCCCCGCCCACGCCCACACAGCCCGTGAGCAGCACGGGCGCGCGCCCCGCCCTCCCCGCACCCGTACGCACGGCAGGGGACTCCCCGCGGGGTGGCACGCTCGCAGCACGCTCCGGCGCGCACGTCGGGGGCGGATGCGAGCTCCCCGCCCGGCTCACCGCCCGCTCCGTGCGCAGCCCGCGCGCAACCGGCGCTCGGCGCGCCGCCCCCGTCGTCGGGCGGCCGGTACGGACGCGTCCCCGCTCAGTACGGATGCACCCCCACCGGCGCCGCCGGCGGCGGACCGTAGCCCTCCGCGATGCGCTGGTGGTACGTCTCCCGGTCGATGACCTCCAGGCCGACGATCTCCCAGGGCGGCAGTCCGGCGCTGGAACGGTGCTCACCCCACAGCCGCAGCGCCACCGCCGCGGCGTCGTGCAGGTCGCGCGCCTCCTCCCAGTAGCGGACCTCCGCATGGTCGTTGGCGTACCGGCTGGTCAGCAGGAAGGGGTGGTCGTGTGCCAGCTGTTCCAGTCCGCGTCTGACCTCCTTCAGCGGTGTCTCACTGCCGGAGACGCTGAGGGTGATGTGCCACAGCCTGGACCTGACACGCTCCCCGTCCGGGGCCACCGGTTCCTGCTCGGGGGTGTGGTCGGCGGGCGGGCCGTGGAAGTCGGCTCCTGCTCCGACGCTGGTCAGGGCACGGCTGCCCGTTCCGCGGGGCGGCGCCCCCGGGCGCGCTCGTCTCACCGGCGGCCTCCTGTGCATGCGTAGCGGTCCTGAATGCGTGGCAGTACTGCCCCCTCGTATCCCCGTGACAAAGTTGACCAGTCCGGGGGCGGGCTTGGGGCGGTTTTGGTAAAGCTCTCCTCCGGAGACCGGACTTTCAGTCGTTTCAGGGGCCCGGGCGAGGCGTGAGGACGACGAGATCGTCCCTGTGTACGACCTCCCGCTCGTACGCGGGGCCGAGCTCGCGCGCCAGGTCCCGGGTGGAACGGCCGAGCAGCTGGGGGATCTCCTTGGCGTCGAAGTTGACGAGCCCGCGGGCGACCGCCGCCCCGGCCGTGTCCCGCAACTCCACGGGGTCGCCCGCCGAGAACTCGCCCTCGACGGAGCAGATCCCGGCGGGCAGCAGCGAGGTCCGGCGCTCGACGACGGCCTGCACGGCGCCGTCGTCCAGGACGAGCGCTCCCTGCGGGGTGGAGGCGTGGGCCAGCCAGAGCAGCCGGTCGGCCGAGCGCCGCCCGGTGCGGTGGAAGTACGTACCCGTATCGCGGCCGGCGAGGGCGTCGGCGACCTGGCTCGCGGACGTCAGGACCACGGGGATCCCGGCCGCGGTGGCGATCCGGGCGGCCTCCACCTTGGTGACCATGCCCCCGGTACCGACGCCCGCCTTGCCCGCGCTGCCGATCGTGACGCCCTCCAGGTCGGCCTGTCCGCTCACCTCGGCGATGCGGGAGGTGCCGGGCGTGCTCGGGTCACCGTCGTAGAGGCCGTCCACGTCGGAGAGCAGCACGAGGAGATCGGCGTGGACCAGATGGGCGACGAGCGCCGCGAGCCGGTCGTTGTCGCCGAACCGGATCTCGTCCGTGGCGACGGTGTCGTTCTCGTTGACGACGGGGAACGCGCCCATCTCCAGGAGCTGGTCGAGCGTGCTGTAGGCGTTGCGGTAGTGCGCACGCCGGCTGGTGTCGTCGGAGGTGAGGAGCACCTGGCCGACGCGTACGCCGTAGCGGGCGAAGGACGCGGTGTACCGGGCGACGAGCAGTCCCTGGCCGACGCTGGCCGCGGCCTGCTGGCGGGCCAGGTCCTTGGGCCTGCGGACGAGTCCGAGAGGGGCGAGGCCGGCAGCGATGGCACCGCTGGAGACGAGGACGATCTCCCGCTCCCCGCCGCTCCTGACCTTGGCGAGAACGTCGACGAGCGCGTCGACGCGGTCGGCGTCGAGGCCGCCGGCCGCGGTGGTGAGCGAGGAGGACCCGACCTTGACCACGATCCGGCGGGCGTCCGTCACACCCGGCCTTCGCCCCGCGCCGCCACCGGAGGGTGAGCGCAGTGCGCCTTCGGATTCCGTTGCCCCTGACACGTACGTCCCCATCACGTCGACCTGCTCGGTTCCCACAATCTACGCGAGGTGGCCGGGGCCGCGCCGTATCGTCTCAGCTGCCGTAGCGGCACCCGTATCCACGCCCGTAGCGCCAATCGTTCCGACGCCGCGGCCGGCCGGCGGAACGTCAGCGTCCGGCGTCGCGCCGGGACGGCTGACAGCCCGTCGGCTCACGGCGGAGATGAGCCATTCACGTCCTCTCCACCGACCATTCATCGGGCTACTCTTTATGCGTGACAGACGAACCGACGCGCAAAAGACGCATTCTGCTCCGATCGGGCAAGAGCCCCTTCGATGTGGCTTCCGTGGAACAGTCGCTCCACAGAGACGTCTTCGCGACGAACGCGGGTAACCTGATCTTCAGTGACGCGGCGCACAAAATCCTGACGACGCCGCGGGCCGAGGTCTTCTCCAACGGCATCCGTGCGATCCCGTCGGCTGCCGAGCGCATCAACGAGGAGTACGACGTCTTCGTCGTGCCGCTGGCCAACGCGTTCCGCCCCACCTTCGAGCGGCCGCTCAAGCGGATAACCCAGCTGATCAAGAAGCTGCGCATACCCGTGGTCGTACTGGGAGTCGGAGCACAGGCCGACCTCAACTACGACCCCTCACGGCTGAAGCCGATGGAGCCGACGGTCAGGGAGTTCGTCACCGAGGTACTCAACCGCAGCGCCTCCATCGGCGTGCGGGGAGAGTTCACCGAGCAGTACCTCAACTCCATGGGTTTTCGGGATGTCGAGGTCATCGGATGCCCCTCGATGTTCATGAACGGCGAGACGTTCACACTCGAGAAGCGGCTGGACGCGCTCACCTCGGAGTCCCGCATCTCGATGAACGGCTCGCACAGCGCCGTACGTTCACAGGGCCTCGATGCCATAATCAGGCAGGCCCACGAGCGGTATCCGCATCTGCGGTTCATCGGGCAGAACCTCCTGGAGGCTCAGCTGCTCCACTGGCGGGAGACGCCGAACCCGGTCGGCGCGCAGACGTCGATGCCGACGCATCCCTCCCACCCGATGTACCGCGAGGGCAAGGTCAGGCTCTATGTCGACCCCGCCACCTGGATCGACGAACTACGCTCGTTCGACTTCTCGTTCGGCTCGCGCATCCACGGCAACATCGCGGCACTGCTGGCCGGCGTCCCGAGCACGGTACTCTGCAGCGACTCGCGAACCCTGGAACTCTGCCGGTACTTCGGCATTCCGCACCGCAAGATCTCCGAAACGCCCAGGAACATCGACCCCGCAGAGCTGTACGAGGCGGCCGACTTCGGCGATCTGGTGAACGGCCACAAGGAACGCTTCCTCCGTTTCACCGGCTTCATGGAGAAGAACGGTCTGGAGAACACCTTCCATCACGGTGACAGCGGCAAGGCGTTCGACGAGCAGCTCTCAAGGCTCGCTCTTCCGCCCGCCGTACGCCCCTGGACCGACTCCGACCCTGGGTCGCTGAGCAGCCGTTTCAGCTGGATGCAGAACCGGATGGAGGAACTGGCCGCGGAGAACGCCCTCCTGCGCGGCCAGCTCGAGAGGAAAGCCGTCCCGGTCAGCATCAAGGTGCAGAGGAGCGACGGAGCGGCCGCGTGGCCGTCCGCCTACCGGCGCGCCCGGCGTGTGGTAGGGCGTCCGGTCCGCAAGCTCCTGCGCCCCGAACAGTAGGCAGCACGTCCACTGCCGCTTGCCGTCTGCCTCAGACCTTGTGGGCTTGACCTCGCAGGCCCATGGACCTGACCGTCCTGCGCGCCTTGCCTGCCAGCCGCCGGAGGAAGGCGGCAGTGGACTGACGCCCCGGAACGTCGATTCGCTTGCGGCCGATCCATTCGGGCACGGTCAGTTCGTACGCCGACAGGGGCAGTCCCTCGCCCTCGCCGAAGTGGGGATAGACCAGATACAGCCGGCCTCGAAGGCCCTTACGGACCGCACGGGGTTCCTTCTTCTCGCTCATGAACCGCAGAATCTCCAGAAGCAGGTCGAGTCTGCCCTTGGCGATACAGAGGAGCCTGAGCCGCTCGTTGACCTTGAGGAGACGGGCCAGCCCTGGGGACCAGTAGGCCTCGAGCAGGGGGGCCGCCAGCTCCATCTTCTTCTTTCGCACGTCGTCGGACTGCCGCAGCAGAGCGGGACCGAACTGCGGAAGCAGCGTGATGACGAACGGCCGGACCATAAGCACGTCCCGACGCGCACCCGGCGGTACGTGAGCGGCGATGAGGCTCATCAACGCACGGGCCGAATCGAAGCGGAGCATGTAGCTTCCGCTCTTCGTCACGTGCTTGCCGTCGTCCCGGCCCACCAGGTAGTAGCAGGTGTAGTCGGCCACGACGGAGACGCCGCTGCCCCGCAGATACGCCTCCATGGTGAAGAGCGCGTCCTCACCCGTCTTGAGCTCCTCGTCGAACCTCATCCCGTGCCGCACCAGAAGGCTCCGCCTGAACAACTTCTGGGCACTCAGAGTGAACTTGATGTTGGACGAGTAGAGGTCGGCCCGCTCGACCGTCTGCTTCCACATCGACTTCGCCGCGCCACGGTTGACACCCACCACCTTGCCGAGCACCACGTCCGTGCCGGCCCGGTCCCCCATGGCGACCATGCGCTCCAGGGCTTCCTCACCGAAGTAGTCGTCCGCGTCGAGGAAGAAGACGTACCGGCCGCGGGCGAGAGCGAGCCCGACGTTGCGAGGGCCGCTGGGGCCGCCGGAGTTCTCCTGGTGCACGACACGCATATCGATGGCGGTCCGGGCGGCGAACTCCTCCAGGTACTCCCCCGTGCCGTCGGTGGACCCGTCGTCGACAGCCACGATCTCCATACGCCCGGCCGGAAGCGTCTGCGCCTCGACGGACTCCAGGCAACGGGTCAGGTAGGGCATGGCTTCGTAGGCGCCGATGATGACGGTCACATCTGGTGTGGTGGTGCTCATCTCTCCCCGGTTCACATGCAAAACGTATCAAGTGGGAGAAATCGACAAGACGACGACGCATCCCCGTTCCCGTACGAAGAAGCCGAACGGCCCGTACGTTTTCTTCCCGGAGAAGAAGACGGGCGGGCCGGGGCATGGGTTGCGTCACTGACCGGGTGGATTTCGAACCACGGATGACGACGGGATGACACCGCGCGGTCAGGTGCCGGTCCAGTAGACCCCGTCACTTGCCCACCCGGACGGACCTTGGTCTCAGCGGTTCGCCGAGGGCCCGGCCCCCACTCCCGCGCCGGCGTCCGGGGACGGTACGTCGGGATCGGCCGCGGCAATCGCCTCGACAACGCTTCCGGAGTCCGCATCCCCGGCAATCCGGGACGCGGCCTCCTCGTCGGGCAGCGGGGCGGGCAGCTGCCCGCCGATGCGCTGCGCGACCCCCGCGTTGCGAGCTTCGGCCTTGGCGGCGAGTGCCTGCACGGCGGCGTTGAACTGCTCCATGGAGGTCGGCTCGTCCGGGCCCAGCAGGTAGGTCTTCAACTGGTGGCGGGCTTCGGCCAACGGGTCCGCTGCCGGATCGGCGACGGCACGCAGCAGCTCGTCGATCTCCTCGGCGCCGTTGGAGAGGATGACGGCTGCCCGGACCGCCGTGTTCTGGCGCCGGAACTCCTCCGCACCGAGCTCTGCCGAGTCCGTGACCGCGTACGGCTTGCCGCTCGCGATGAAGTCGGACACCACACTGGAGATGTCCGAGACCATGGCGTCGGACTGGTTGAAACAGTCGTAGAGCTTCGGCTGCGCGCCGGTCACCGTCCTGTGCTCCCACCAGCCGAAGGAACGCCAGTAGGCGTCGTTCCACTTGGCCCGCAGGGTGGCGATCTCGGCCTGGCGGGCCGGGTCGGCGAGCGCGACCCGCGACTCCTCCGACTCGTCGCCCCCGGCCCGGCCGAGCTTCGCCAGCTCCGCCAGCCGTGCTTCGACACGGACCAGCTCGGCCTTGGCTGCGGCCTGTCCGGCGGCAGCCGAGGCCTCCTTCGCCCAGCGGGGGTCGGCAGCGCGCTCCTGCGCGGCCTTGGCCACCAGGGCCTTGATCCGGGCGTCGACGGCCTTCGCCTTGGGGCTGCGGATGCCGGTGAACGGGTGCGGCTTGTAGATGACCCGGATCGGACTGTCCGCGTTCAGCAGTCGACGGACGATGTTCTCCCCCGCCAGCAGCAACGAGGTGTTGCCCGGATTGTCGTCCCAGCCCTCCCACGTGGGGGCGTACAGCACCGTGGGAACGGGGTTCCTCGTCGCACCGGTCCAGCGCTCGATAGGGGCCAGCTGAGGCCGTCCGACCTCGACGATGTCCTCGTCGCGGACCCCCACATCGGCCAGGGCGTAGCGGTCACGTCCCGCCCGCCCGGCGGTCCACACCTCGTCGTACACCTTGGAGTACGGGTTGACGCTGGCCAGCTTGTCGCTGTCGCCGTGGCCGATGAACACGTGCTTCATGGTCGGCACGCGCAGCATGTGGATGTTCTTGCCAACGTTGGCCGGGTACAGGCACACACGCACGGTGGAGAGGTTCAGGTTCATCAGGTGCGTGCCGGCCGGCACGCAGACCACGGGTACGGACGTGTCGGCGAGCGCCGGAACCAGGTTGCGCTCGCGCATCACGATCAGCGGACGCCCCTCGACGGAAGCCATGGTGTCGAGCCACATGTTGCACTGGTAAGCGGAATCGACCGAGCCGGAGAAGTAGAGCACGACGGTCGGCTGGTACTCACCCAGCCAGATGTCGAGTGCCTTGAACACGGAAGGAGTCGACGGCACCCGCCGGCTCCGGCGCAGGTACGGGACGAGCAGCGCGTTGTAGCCGACGGCCAGCAGCAGCATCACGCCGGCGCCGATGTACCCGACGACGTATTCGCCCGTGCCGGCGGCGACAAGAACGCCTGCCACCGCCGGAACGTCGAAGTGCAGCATCTTCTCGCTGGAGCGGTGCAACAGCGCGCGCGGCGGGGCGTCGGGGATGCGGACGGCGTGCAGGTCCACGTTCCGGGTGACGATCGGCAGGGTGCGGCGCAGTTTCACCAGGGTCGTCAGCGCACCGTGCGGAGCCTGCAGACCGTGGAAGACGAGGAAGCACGCGACTGCCGCGTAGAAGAGCGGCTCCTCGGCGAGGTCGAGCCGGGCCAACAGCAGGATGACCATCAACTGGCGGAGCAGGAAGCGGACGGACAGTCCCGCCCGGACCTTGCCGAGCCGGTTGATCAGATAGCTGCCGCGCTGATGCAGATACCAGTCCGCGGTATACGTGACAGCCGTGGCCGCCGCGAAGAACCAGATATCAGGCAGAAGAGCGGCGATCATGACACAGGGGTATCCCAGCGCCATCAGTATTGCTGCCGCCAGTTCCGACCGGCTGCCCACACGGGCCAGGCGAATGGCTGTCGAGATCACGAAGAACCTGCTCCAGAGGGTGCCGATTTTTTCACGTATGGAGGGAAATGTGAAGGTGCGGCTTTACGCACTCGGGCCTCTGGGCTCACCGTTCGGTGAGCCCAGAGGCCCGTAAAAGTACATTTGTCAAGAATTATTACACATCTTCCTGACGGTCCAGCACCGAGGCCAGGGCCTGCTCGAAGCCGGAGGCTTCGGTGACGTCACGGGTCGGATCCTGCTGCCGTACGTCGATGACGTGACCTGTCATCGCGGACAGGAGGACGTCGAGGGAGGTGCGCGCCACAGCCTCGGAGGAGAGCAGGGAGCCCTCCGGCTCCTGGCCGAACGCCTTGGTCCGCATGGGGGTGGCGGTGCGCTCCGGGTTGACGCAGTTGACCCTGATGCCCTCGCCCGCCCACTCGTCGGCCAGCGCCTGGGTGAGGTTCACCATCGCGGCCTTGGTGGAGGAGTAGAGGCTGTACTCGGCACGGCCCCGGGTGTAACTGCTGGAGGTGTACAGCAGCAACTGCCCCCGGGTCTCCGCCAGGTACTTGTACGAGGCACGGGCGATCTGCACGGGCGCCAGGTAGTTGACGTTGAGCGCTTCCTGGATCGTCGTGTTGTCCGTCTCGGCCAGCTTGCCGATGCGGAGCACACCCGCGGTGTTGATCACGTAGTCGATGCGGCCGGTCTCGGCGTACGCCTTGGACAGCGCGTCGTCGATGTGCTCGGGATTCTCGACGTGTGTACCGGTGGTGGACCGGCCCAGCGCGTACACGCTTGCACCGTACTGCTCGGCCAGCGCGGCGATGTCGGCGCCGATGCCGTACGAACCGCCGAAGACGACCAGGGTCTTACCCGACAGCAGTTCGCGATAGGCGGCCTCGTCGGCCTGGCGCGGTGCCGCGGTGGAGGCCAGCTGGAAGAGCTTGTCGGTGATGAAGACGTCGACCGGCTGGGTGACCTTCATGTTGTATTCGTCGCCCGCGACCACGTAGATCGGCACGTCGGGGAGGTACCGCAGGACGACGGAGCAGTCGTCGGTGGCCTGGAAGTTCGGGTCGCCTGCCGCGATCTCGTACGCCTTGCGGATCGTGGACAGCTTGAACGCCTGCGGGGTCTGACCACGGCGCAGCCGGGAACGGTCCGGGACGTCGGTGATGAACTCGCCGTCCTCGCCATGGGTCCTGGTCACGATGATCGTGTCGGCGGACGGGATGGCGACGTCGACCGCCTGGTAGCGGCCCAGGGCGTCGACGCAGTCCTTGATGACACGCTGTGACAGCAGCGGGCGGACCGCGTCGTGGAAGAGGACGTTGCGGTCCTCGCCCTCCGCGAGCCCTTCGCCGAGGACCGCGATGGCGCGCTCGGTGGTCTCGTTCCGGGTGCTGCCGCCCTCGATGATCCGGGTGACCTTGGTCAACCCGGCCTTGGCGACGATCTTCTCGACATCGGGCACGAAGCCCGGCGCCATCAGCACGATGACATCGTCGATGCACTCGGCGTTCTGGAAGATGCTCAGCGTGTGCTCGATGACTGCCTTACCGGCGATCTTCAGCAGCTGCTTGGGGATCGACAGTCCCACGCGCTGACCGGTCCCACCGGCGAGCACGACCGCTGTGGTCCGGGGCTTGGCTTCATGCGGCACAGACACAGACGACCTACCTTGCGATGACAGGGGGGAACGGTGTGATGGTCGCACTCTCCGTGACCGTCTCGCAAGGCGGACGTTTAACGGCGCTCGTCCCTGGGAAACCCGCTGTTCACCGCCTGGCCAGGCGGATTGGGCCCTCCGGGGAAGGCCCCCGGGGTGACAGACTCCACAGACGTGTTACGCAATCCGCACATCCCCGGCCGCCGCACCGCCCGCCACCTGGCAGTTCTCTGTGAATCCGGGCACCCCCTCAGCGCGGGAGTGCCCGGAGCGCGGGCCCGGCCAGGCCTAGAAGGGGTCGAACTCGTCGTACTCGCGCTGCGGGTCGTCGCGCTCCGACTCGCGCTCGCGGCGTCGCTGCGCGGCAGGGCGGGGCGCCTCCAGGCGATGGTCCTCACCGCGTCGGCCCAGCATCTCGGCGCCGGCAGCCATGGTCGGCTCCCAGTCGAAGACGACCGCGTTGTCCTCGGGACCGATGGCCACGCCGTCGCCGGCCTGGGCACCCGCCTTGCGGAGCTCGTCCTCTACACCGAGGCGGTTGAGCCGGTCGGCGAGGTAGCCGACGGCCTCGTCGTTGTTGAAGTCAGTCTGCCGGATCCAGCGCTCGGGCTTCTCGCCCCGCACCCGGTAGAGGCCGTCCTCCTCGACCGTCACGGTGAAACCGGCGTCGTCGACGGCCTTGGGGCGGATGACGACGCGCGTCGACTCCTCCTTCGGCTTGCTCGCCCTCGCCTCGGCGATGATCCCCGCCAGCGCGTAGCTGAGGTCGTTGAGGCCCTTGTGCGCGATGGCCGAGACCTCGAAGACGCGGTAGCCGCGCGCCTCCAGGTCGGGGCGGATCATGTCGGCCAGGTCCTGGCCGTCCGGGATGTCGACCTTGTTGAGCGCGACGATGCGCGGGCGGTTCTCGAGGCCGCCGTACAGCCGCAGTTCCTCCTCGATCATGTCGAGGTCCGAGACGGGGTCGCGGTCCGACTCCAGCGTCGCGGTGTCCAGGACGTGCACCAGCACGGAGCAGCGCTCGACGTGCCGCAGGAACTCCAGGCCGAGGCCCTTGCCCTGGCTCGCGCCCGGAATGAGGCCCGGAACGTCCGCGATGGTGTAAACGGTGGAGCCCGCGGTGACGACGCCCAGGTTCGGGACGAGGGTCGTGAACGGGTAGTCCGCGATCTTCGGCTTGGCCGCGGAGAGCACCGAGATCAGCGAGGACTTGCCGGCGCTCGGGTAGCCGACGAGAGCGACGTCGGCGACGGTCTTGAGCTCCAGGACGATGTCCCGGCTCTCCCCCGGCTCGCCGAGCAGCGCGAACCCGGGCGCCTTGCGGCGGGCAGAGGCCAGCGCGGCGTTGCCGAGGCCACCGCGTCCACCCTGACCCGCGACGAAGGTGGTGCCCTGGCCGACCAGGTCGGCCAGGACGTTGCCGGCCTTGTCGAGGACGACGGTGCCGTCCGGAACGGGCAGTACGAGGTCCTGGCCGTCCTTGCCCGAACGGTTGTCACCCGCGCCGGGCTGGCCGTTGGTGGCCTTGCGGTGAGGGTGGTGGTGGTAGTCGAGCAGCGTGGTGACCGACTGCTCGACGACGAGGATCACGTCGCCGCCGCGCCCGCCGTTGCCCCCGTCGGGGCCGCCCAGCGGCTTGAACTTCTCACGGTGTACGGAGGCCACGCCGTGGCCTCCGTTACCCGCGGCGGCATGCAGCTCGACGCGGTCCACGAAGGTGGTCATGGTTGGTGCCTCCAGGTACTGCCGGTACAACAGGAAATTGTCTCTTGACGTAACGCGCCGAGGGCGGACCCGCTTCCCCGGTGCCGCCGGGAAAGCCGAGATCCGCCCTCGGAAGGTGCTGAGTCGTTCAGCCGGTCACTGCCTGGATCAGGCGGCGACGGGAACGATGTTCACGACCTTGCGGCCGCGGTGCGTACCGAACTCCACCGCACCGGCGGTCAGCGCGAACAGCGTGTCGTCGCCGCCACGGCCGACGCCCGTGCCCGGGTGGAAGTGGGTGCCGCGCTGGCGGACCAGGATCTCACCGGCGTTGACGGCCTGGCCGCCGAAGCGCTTCACGCCGAGCCGCTGAGCATTGGAATCGCGCCCGTTCCGAGTGGACGATGCGCCCTTCTTGTGTGCCATGTGTTCTCAGTCCCTTACTTCGCAGCCGCGGGGATGCCGGTGACCTTGATCGCCGTGTACTGCTGGCGGTGACCCTGGCGGCGGCGGTAACCGGTCTTGTTCTTGTAGCGAAGGATGTCGATCTTCGCGCCCTTGTGGTGGTCCACGATCTCGGCCTGGACCTTGATGCCGTCCAGCACCCAGGGGTCGCTGGTCACGGCGTCGCCGTCGACAACGAGCAGGGTCGAGAGCTCGACCGTGTCGCCAACCTTGGCGGTGGGAATCTTGTCAACCTCAACGATGTCGCCGACAGCAACCTTGTGCTGGCGACCACCGCTGCGCACGATGGCGTACACGCGGATCTCTCTCTCACTCGGAACGGATCCCCTGATGCCAGCCGCCCGCGCGGGCCGGGGCCCACGACAGTCCGGAAGGATGAGCGGCCTCCCCCGGGGACGGATCACCGGGAGGGATGTGCTCAGGGGTAGGCGCACAGAAACACGCCGAGGGTCAAGATTACGGGGCGGGGTGCGGGGGGTCAAACCGTGTGGCCGCGGCTGCATCAGACAGCTCGGCCGGGGCAGCGCTCCTCTGCCGGTCTGCAGGGACTGCTGAGCTTCCGCGGCTGATCGACACCGGGGCCCCAGTGGCTCTGCTCGATGACGTCGCCGACATGCGGCGACGTCCTCGAGCAGATTCCTCCGGCGGGCAGTCGATCGCTTCGTCTGCCCACTTGAACCCGTGGCGGCTCTTTGGTGGCCGAAAAGGCTGGCAACAGGATCCGGGACCTTGAACGTGGATGACACGCGAACGCGAACCCTGTTCGCGCATTTCACCTGTCCAGGAGAGCACATCGGTCACCGCGCACCACACCGGGCGAACTCCTCATGCGCCACCTGAGAACGCATCAACCCTGGCTGCGGCCGATGCGCATCGCGGGGCTATACCTGCTCTAACCTTCTGCAGATTCACCAGCCCTCGAATTAAGGAAGTGGTATTCCGTATACATGCGAGCCAACATCATCACGTCGTCCCGCACCGTCAGGAATTCGAGCAGGAGGGAGAGCAGCAGTTCTACGGCCTCTCGTTCCTGCTCCACAGTCGCTTCGTTCAGTTTGTTCCAGCCCCACGACTCGACATCGGGCAGCGCCTCTTCAAGGACGAGCGCCTGCCATCCGAAGCTGGAGCATTCTCCCTTGCGTACGACCAGCCACTCGGTGAAGCCCCGCATAAGCCCACCGGAGCGCGCTTCGTCAAATCCGATGAGGAACATGACCGCGCCGTTGTATGAGCCATTGAGACCGTAGACCCCGGGCCGCGACCTCACGCCCTCGAAGAACTTCCTATCGTTCACGGACGTCCCTAAAATCCGAAATTGATGATGTCGCCGTACTCGAATCGGGACTTGAACTCGGAGATCGACTCCCCGCCCTTCGGAGTGAACGCGTCGTAGACCCGCCCATTGAGCACCACCACGGCATGGTAGCCGTTATTCCAGTTGGGGGTCTCCTGGTCGCGGTACTTGCCGAAGAACGGGCCCGGTGCAGGGATTCTGACGACCTCCCCACCGATACTGTCGCGGATCCTCTCAGCACACGCCTGACAGTCGCCGGGTCCATTCGTGATCATCGACTTGTCGCGGGGCAGTCCGGGGACGCCGTGCACTCCGCAAGGGAGATCCGAGGACATAGCGGAAGAGGCGGCGGTCAGAGTGGAACGACCGACGACTTTGCAGCCGCGCTTGAGTAGTTTGAGGGCGTCGAATGCCTTCTCCAGCGCTCTGAGTTTGGCGCCGACGAGGACGTCTGCCGCGAGTGTCCAGCAGTGCTCGAGGTCCTTGTTCTTCATGCATGTTTCGAGGTCACTGAGTCCGGCAAGCTCCTTGGCGCCGTCCCACAGCTGGTCCATGGCGTCGCCGAACTCGTCGCCGTGGGCCAGGATGGTGCAGTAGATCTCGTTGTGCTGGCACCAGCGAGCGAATTCCTGGGGGTCACAGGGAATGAGTGCCTGCCCGCAGCGGTAGAGCGCGGCGGCGCGTTGGCCGGCTTCGTTCTTCTCCTTTTCCGCGACGGCGGCCTTGCGCCGGGCTTCTTCTTCCTCGCGCTGCTTGGTGACCGCGATCGAGAACGCTTCGGTGGCCGCCTCGAGCGCGGCTGCCGCGTCCTTGCCCGCGGCGATCGCCGACTGGCGCGCCTGGTCGGCGGAGTACCAGGCGTTGGAGGCGTGGACCTGTGCCATTTCCGAGGAGAGAGTGGCGTCGGCTGCCGAGTTCGCGGCGTCGGTGGCTGCGATGTCGGCACTGTCGGCCGCGTCCCGTGCGGTTTTGGCGGAGGTGGCCGCGCTGGCCGCGGATGCCGCAGCGTCCTTGGCATGCTGGGCGGCCTGGTCGGCGTAGTCCTGGGCCTGGGCGGCGGAGGCACTGGCCTTGGCTGCCCATTCGTTGGCTTCGGCGGCTGCCTTGCGGGCGGTGGCGGCGACCTTCTGTGCGGTGGCGGCGTTCTGCTGCGCGGTGGCCGCGATCTTCGCTGCGTCCGCGATCATTTTCTGGACCTGGGCCACGTGGGTGGTGTTGAGGAGGTCCTGTCGCTGGGCCCTGTACTGGCCGGTGGCGATGAAGGCGTGCAGGGTCTGGTCGGAGCCCTCCAGCGAGATCCGGGCCGCGGACTTGACCTCGGGGCCGCCGGAGGAGACCAGTTGTGCTGCCCGGACCCGTTCGTCCTGGGTGCGTGCGGTGAACTGAGTGTCGCTCAGGAAGGTGTTGTACTGCTTCGGGTCATCGGTGGCCAGGGCCTTCCGGCCGGCTTCGGCCAGGATGGGTCCGGCGCCCTCGATCGTCTGGGCGATGGTGACGCGCATGCTCTCGGCGCCGGCCTGGTACTGGCCGTCGGTGATGAACGCGGCGATCGCTGCGGCGTCCCCGTCGAGCGCGGTCTCGGCCGCCTCACGTACTTCCCTGGCCGCGCTCTCTTCCGCCAGGCGCTCGACGTAGGAGCGGTCGTCCTGCTCCCGCGCTGTCAGCCAGCCGTTGCGGAGGTGGTCGATGACCACCTCATCGGGGCCGGCGAGGGCCGCCTCGGCTGCGGCTCTGCCCCAGGCGGTGCCGTTCTTCATCGTCAGGACGGCCAGCTCACGGCCCTGAGCTGCCACGGCCGTGGGATCGGCTCCAGGTGCTGCGGCCAGCGCCACCAGGCGGTCCCGCTCGGTGTCGCGGTCCTTGGCCGCCTGCCGCAGCTCGGCCAGACCGGCGGTACGGGCCTCGTCGGCCGCCTTCTGATCCCGGGCGCGTTCGATGCCCGCGTTGGTTCGTCCCAGGAGTTCCTGCGTCTCGACCTCGCGTGCGAGGGCGTAGACCTTCTGGGCTGTGGCGACCGCGGCACTCGCCACGTTCGCCGCAGTGGTGGCCGCGTTGGCGTGCAGAGTGGATTTCTCCGCTGCCTGGGCTGAGTCGCCTGCGTGGTCGGCTGCGTCATCGGCGGCTGCGGCCGCGTTGTTCGCGTGCGTGGCCGCGGATCTGGCCGCGTCACGGGCTTCGCGTGCGGCGGTAGCGGCCTTGCGGGCCAGTGCTTCGGCGGCCGCCGCGGCACGGTTGGCCTCCGCGGCGTGACGCTTGGTCGCGGCGGCCGCGGCACGCGCCTCAGCGGCCGCGGCGCTGGACTGGCCGGCGTAGTTGCTCGCCTCGACGGCCGCGTCGGCCGCGAGGTTGGCGTTGGACCCCGCGCTGGCGGCGGAATGCGCGGCATCACCGGCTGCGTCGGCCGCGATCGCGGCCTGATCGGCGGCATCGGCCGCCAGTGCGGCGCCCTTACCGGCATCCCGCGCGTTCTCGGCAGCCGCACGGGCGGCAGCGGCGTCACCCGCGTCCACCGCGGCGTTTGCGGCCGCGTTCCGGGCTCGTGTTGCTGCCTGCGAGGCACCCGCAGCAGCCGCGGCAGCCTGCGAGGCGGCGTTCGCCGCGACACGAGCGGAATTGTTCGCGGCGCGGGACGCGTCGATCGCCGTCTGCGCGGCGGCAGCGGCCTGCGTAGCCGCCTTCGCCGCACGGCTGGCGGCACGGGCCGCTTTCTCCGTGTCGTCCTTCGCCGCCTCGGCCTCGGCCGCGGCCTTCAGCGCCGCTTCCTTCGCCAGCTTGGCGGCCTCCACCGCCTTCGCGGACTCCGCCTTCGCAGCCGTGGTCTCCACAGCGGCCTGTCTGCCGGCTTCCTTCGCCTGCGCGGCCAGCTGAGCGACCGTCGACTGCTCCTGGTCCTTGTCCCTGGCAACGAACTGACCGACCGTCAAGAACTCCCGGATGTCCTCAGGCCCACCGGACAAAGCCAGTCGGCCCGCAGCTCGGACATTCGTGCCGCCCACACTGATGACCTGGACGAGCTGCACCCGCTCGTCCTGCTCCCGCTGAACGAACTGCCCCTCCTTGAGGAATGCGGCCACATCGTCCGACGAGCCCTCCAGCGCAGCCCGCCCCGCATCCCGCACAGCAGGCCCACCCGCGTCGATAACCTGCGCCACCTGAACCCGCTGGTCTTCTTTCATGGGAGCTTCCCAGCCCCAGTTGAGGAAGATCTCCAGGTCCTCCTGCGGCCCCGCGAGCGCCGCCCGGGCGGCGGTGAGCAGCTCTGTACCGCCTACGGATGCGATCTGCGCGGCGCTTACCCGCTCGTCCTGGAAGGAGAGGTCGTTCACTACGGTCAGGAATGCCGCGAGTTCGGCGTCGCTGCCGGTCAGGGCAGCTTCGGCCGCCGCCTTGACTCCGGGGCCGCCTTCCTTCCAGTAGTCGACCACACGGCCGCGGTCGGTCGCCGTCACCTCCGCCAGGGCCGCGACCTCTTCTGTGCTGGACGCGGAGGCAGCCGCGGTGGCAGGTGGGGAACTGAGAAGACCGAACGTGAGGGCCAGGGGCAGCACGCCCAAAACAAGGGCGCGCATCGCGCCCCGCATGCCCCTCTTGTGATCAGATCGGGCGAATCTTCGCTTCACGAAATTTCCATCTCTGATGTCGGCAACTCTCGTTACCGATCGCGGATATCGACGCCGTGATCGTAAAGGAGAACCACGCACGCCGAGCCCTGAATGCCCCCTTCTGCGAATTACGGAAGAGCACACGGAGCAGCGATATTCGGCCGGTTTACTGACTTGAAGTGTTCACGCGCCTTCACCCTGGACACCCTTGCACCGCAGCAGCACGCCAAGTCTGATGACCAGGAGTCACCGGACGAAATGCAAGATTGACCGCAATTACGGGCATTCAACCAAAGGGGCAAAACCGAGCATCACGCCCCACAGCGGCGACTTTTAGCGCAAATAAACTGTTTGACGCCCCCTCACCCGACGGCTAGATTGCGCTTACATCTTTACTCTTTCTACACACGACTGGGCGGGGGGCCTCCGGATTCGCAGGCTGTCACGCCTGAAAGGAATTCCGGTGATTTTCCGTACGCGCGCATGGTTTATTTCAGGAGCGATAAGCGCCCTGGCGGCACTGATCGGGGTGCCGCTCGCTTTCGCCGCCGAGAACACCACGTCCGCAGTGAACGAAGAGGCCCCGCCGTCAGCGGTCGAGGACTTCTCCTACCCTGGTGCCGCCGGCATCCTGGCGACCAAGGGCATCGAGCTGAAGAAGGGCGACGGCCACATCCTTCTCGCCGACTGCGACCTGGCAGCCGAGCAGATCAGGGTCCTGACCGTCAAGGACGACTCCGTCGGCCGCGCCGGTACCTACTGCTTCCGGGCAACCGGCAAGACCGGGTACGTCACGCTCTCCCTGCCCCGGGTATTCGCCCTGGAAGCCGCGGACCACCCCATCAGCGCCGACCTCACCGCCAACGGCGAGACGACAACCGTCGACGTAGCTCAGAACGGCTTCGAGGCCGTCGGCGAAGGCACGGTCGGCGGCGCCCGCTCCGTCCTCGTCGAGATTCGCGTCACCGGGTGACACGGCACCAGCCCTCCCCCGCCCCCGGCCGCCCCGCGGCGCGCAACCACTCGGAGCAAACCCACGTGCCTGTCAGACCTCTCCGCAGAGTGCGGGCCATATCGCTGCTGGCAGCCACGGCCGCGGCCGGCGCACTCACCCTCACCACCCCGGCTCAGGCCGTCATCGGTGACGCGGTCGCCGACAACACCTACGCCTTCACCGCGAAGATCCAGATCGGCGAGGGCGACACCAGCCGCGCCTGCACCGGCTCCCTCGTCGACGCCCAGTACGTCCTCACCGCCAGCAGCTGCTTCGCCGCCGCCGGCCAGCCCGCCTTCCCGATCCCCGCAGGCGCGCCGGCCGAGAAGGCCACCGCGACCATCGGGCGTACGGACCTGACCGGCACCGCGGGCAAGGTCGTCGAGATCACCGAACTGGTCCCCCGCGCGGACCGCGACCTGGTGATGGCCAAGCTCGCCACCCCGGTCACCGACATCGCCCCCGTACTCCTCGCCACCGCCCCGCCCACCGCGGGTGAGGCGCTGCAGGCAGTGGGCTACGGGCGCACTGAGAACACCTGGGTGCCCGACCGTCTGCACGCCGGCGCCTTCACGGTGACGCAGGCCGATGCCACCACCGTCGCCATCACCCGGGACGGCGGCAGCATCTGCAAGGGCGACGCCGGCGGCCCCGCGCTGCGCGAGACCGGCGGCAAGGCCGAACTGGTGGCCGTCCACAGCGCGTCCTGGCAGGCCGGATGTCTCGGCTCGGAGGAGACCCGCACCGGCGCCGTGGAGACCCGCCTCGACGACATCACCGAGTGGGTGCGGCAGGTCCGCGCCCTGCCCGGAGAGTCCCAGGTCGTCTCCGGTGACTTCAACGCGGACGGCAAGGAGGACATCGCCGCCTTCTACGACAACGGCACTTCCCCCGAGGGCAAGAACCGGTCCTCGCTGTTCGCCTTCTACAGCACGGGGACCGGCTTCGCCGCTCCGAAGAACGTATGGAGCACGCCCGGCGGCTTCACCTGGAGCAAGAGCAAGCTGACCTCGGGTGACTTCGACGGGGACGGCAAGGACGACGTCGCCGTCTTCTACGACAGTGGATCCTCCGACACCGGCGCCGTCTCCTCGCTCTACACCTTCACGAGCACCGGCACCGGCTTCAAGGCTCCCCGGAAGACCTGGACCACCACCGGCGGCTTCAACTGGGCTGTCAGCAAGGTGACCTCCGGCGACTACAACGGTGACGGCAAGGACGACGTAGCCGTCTTCTACGACAACGGGTCCTCCGACACCGGCAGGGTCTCCTCGCTCTACACCTTCACCAGCAACGGCACCGACTTCGACAACCCCCGCAAGACCTGGACCACTCCCGGTGGCTTCACCTGGTCCGCCGGCCAGGTCACCTCGGGCGACTACAACAAGGACGGCAAGGACGACGTCGCGGTCTTCTACAACGGAGGCAAGTCCGCCGACGGCAAGTTCATCTCCTCGCTCTACACCTTCACGAGCGACGGCACCGTCTTCGACAACCCCCGCAAGTCCTGGACCAGCAGCGGATCCTTCAACTGGAATGCCGGCAAGGTGACCTCCGGCGACTACACCGGAGACGGCCGGGCCGACATCGGCATCCTCTACAACCGCGGCACCACGGCAGAGGGCGTTCACCAGTCCGCCCTCTTCACCCTCACCGGCGACGGCACCGACTTCGCCGCGCCCCGTGAGGTCTGGACGAGCTCCGGGTCCTTCAGCTGGGCCGCCAGCCAGCCCGTCACCGGCGACTTCAACAAGGACGGCAAGGACGACATCGGCGTCCTCTACCGCTCCGGGACGACCGCCGACGGCCGACGCATCGACTCCCTGTTCTCCTTCACCAGCACGGGCACCGACGTGCAGGCACCTGTCAGGCACTGGAGCGGCAGCGTCGTCTGACGGCCGCGTACGAGTCCGTGCCCCGGGCCCGGACGTTCGCTGTTCCTCGGAACCTCCCAAGTCAATAAGGAAGTAACGTGCTCCTCAGAACCTCCCGCCGGGTGCGGGCCGCATCACTGCTGGCCGCCACCACCGCAGTGGGGTCCCTCACCGTCGCCTTCCCGGCCCAGGCCATGAGTGGCGAAGTAGCCGCCGCCAACGCCTACACGTTCACCGCGAAGATCCAGATCGGTGACGGGGACACCAGCCGGGCCTGCACCGGGACCCTCGTCAACAACCAATGGCTGATCACCGCAGCCAGCTGCTTCACCGACGATCCGGCTCAGTGGGCCACCCTGACCGCAGGGGCTCCGAAGCTGAAGTCCACCGCGACCATCGGGCGTACCGACCTCACCACCACGGCCGGCCAGGTCCGGGAGATCGCCGAGCTGGTGCCCCGTACGGACCGCGACCTCGTGCTGGCCAAGCTGGCCACCCCGGTCTCCGGCCCCTCCTTCCTCCACCCGACGGCCGGCGCCGCCGCGATGGGCGAAACCCTGAAGGGTGCCGGTTACGGCCGGACCGCGGACACCTGGGTGCCCGACTCGCTCCACACCGGCGCGTTCACCGTGGGCGCGGTGGAGCCCACCACCGTGGGCATCGACGGCACCCCCGTCTGCAAGGGTGACACCGGAGCGCCTGTCTTCCGTGAGACGGACGGCCGTCCCGAACTCGTCGCGGTCGCCGTCAGGTCGTGGCAGGGCGGCTGCCTCGGGACCACCGAGACCCGCACGGGCGCCATCGCCACCCGGGTGGACGACCTTCGGGCGTGGATCACCGAGAGCACTGCGTCCACCCTGAATGTGTGGAACCTCCAGATGCTCACCAAGACCTCCACCGGCCTGTACCACTCCATGCGTAACAGCAACGGCGACTGGACCTCGTTCGGCAACGTGCAGAACGCCGCCGGCACCGTCGAGGGAATCCAGTTCGCCGCCGAGGCCGCCATCAAGGGCAAGAACTACGTCTTCGCCGTCAGCGGCAACGGACACCTCCATCAGGCCAACCGGCGCGCCACCGGCGGCTGGGGGGCCTTCCGCGACCTGACGGCCGAACTCGGCGACAAGCCCGGGTTGACCCGTATCGCCGTGACATCAACCGGTACCGGACTGGCGCTGATCGGTCTCGCCGACGGACGTGTCTACCACGCCACCCAGGACGCCAGCGAAGTCTGGTCGAGGTGGGGGGACGTCACGGCCAAGCTCGGCGTTCTCGGCAACGCCACCCAGGTCACCGTCGCCCACACCACCGGTGGCCAGACGCAGGTGGGCGTAACCGCCGACGGCAAGGCGTACCACGGCATCCGGGAAGCCGATGGAACGTGGAGCGACCGCTGGCACGCCGTCAGCTCGCTGGAGACCAACGTGACCTCAGCGATCAACGGCATGTCCTTCGCCAGCGTCGCGGGGGACCTTCACGTCGTCCTCACCAGTGTCACCGGTGAGAAGAAGCACGCCATACGGAAGGCCGACGGGACGTGGAGCAGGTTCGGTGACCTCGGCGACGAACTCGGACGCGACACCACCATCGGTGTCGACGCCACCGCCGTCAACGGCGAGCTGCAGGCGGCCGTCGTCACCACGGGCGGGAAGATCAAGCACACCGTGCGCCACGCCGACGGTAAGTGGGACGCCACCGAACAGGTCGTCGGTTACCCAGGCGCCCCGGCGACCGTTGCACTGACCGGCAGCACTCAGTAGCACTGGCGTACACCGCTTCGTCTGCTCCCGGCAGTGACCGCCGCCGGGAGCAGACGTGTGCCACCGGGGCGCACGGCACCACCATGACCGGTCAGGTTCCGAACGACAGGACCACGGCGACGCGCCGTCCGGGGCGAAGAACGTCCTCGCCCGGGGACAGCCTCCTCGCCCGGGGACAGCTGTCGCAGGCCGTTCGCTTCCTGGCTCTGACCGCGACGACGCAGCACGCCCTGACCACACGCTCGGGGATCGTATGCTGTGCCTTCGAATCCGTGCCCCGGAAGGTGTAGTCGTGAGCTACAGAGTCCAGCCCACCGCCCAGGTCGACGACCGTGCCGAAATCGGTGCCGGGAGCAGTGTCTGGGAACTCGCACAGATCCGGGAAGAAGCCCGGCTCGGCGAGGGCTGCGTCGTCGGCCGTGGCGCGTACGTCGGGACCGGTGTGCAGATCGGTAACAACGTGAAGATCCAGAACTACGCCCTCGTCTATGAGCCGGCCGAACTCGGCGACGGCGTGTTCGTGGGACCGGCCGTGGTTCTCACCAACGACCACAACCCCCGCTCCGTCGACCCGGAGGGCAAGCAGAAACGCGGCGGCGACTGGGAGGCCGTGGGCGTGAAGGTTGCCGAGGGCGCCTCCCTGGGCGCACGGTCCGTATGTGTCGCGCCCGTACGGATCGGGCGCTGGGCCATGGTGGCCGCCGGAGCCGTCGTGACCAAGGACGTGCCGGACTTCGGCCTGGTCGTGGGTGTCCCGGCCCGCCGGATCGGCTGGGTGGGCCGCAACGGCGTGCGCCTGGTGGCAAGCGAGGACGAGCCCGGCGTGTGGCTGTGCCCCCAGTCAGGTTCGGCATACGAGGAGAGCGACGGCGTCCTGGCCGAACGCTGACAAGACGTCGGCACCGGCGGTCCTTCGCATTCTCCACAGGTCTCGCGCCCCCGGGTCAGTGATCCTCCTTGCGGAGAAGTTGTTCCCGGGGCTGAACAGCGAGTATCGCGGCCGGACGCCGGATTCCCTGAAGCCGCGTGAACGGGCCGCCATTGTGGCCGGCGGCCGTCCTGGCCGGTTCCGTCACTGCGGCCCGCCGGCTACGCGCGTGCGGCCCCGGGGCCGCAGCAACGACCGGCGCCACCCCGCAGGTGCTGGTTCGGGCGCGGCTGTGGATCGGCTCCGGCGACTGACGCCCTTCGACACCGCGGCCAAGACCGTGGCGTCCGCTGCTGCCTCGCCGCGGGCGCCTCCTCGCCTGGTGGGTGGGTGTGTGTGCCGGAGAAGACGTCGGTACGGAAGGTGCCCGACCACCCTCTGCACCCCGCACCGAGCGGCCTCCTCCCTGGCCGAGGGCGACAGTGTCTGTCACAAGTTCGGCACAGACTGGAGTGGACGGGCACGACGTTCCGCGCCGAAAAGGCCAACGCGCCGTTCGGCGGGCGCGCCCTTGTCGACGGGCGCCGCATGGGACACATCACCAGCAGGCCGGCTGACCGGCTGCTGGAGGCCCGACCCATACTCGCCGGCGCCCGAGTCGGGATGTAAGGGGCGTCTCGCGGGTTTTCAGGCGAGGCGTTCCGCATTCGCCCCTCCGGATCTGACCGCCCCGTTTTTGTTCGCCCGATCGTTATTCAGGCCCGCCAGAGCCCGTACGAGCGCCCCGGCGCAGGTGAAGGGCTCTGCGGTCGCTGCGGGAGGTTCACCCGGTGCGATCATCGACCCCCCCGTGATTGCCTACCATTGTGCTGACACCCCTCACATATGCCCTGACCCAGAAGAAGAGTGCTCAGTGAAAGTCATCAGCATCGTCGGCGCCCGTCCACAATTGGTGAAACTGGCACCCATCTCGGCAGCGTTCGCAGCCACGGACCACGAGCACCTCATCGTGCACACGGGGCAGCACTACGACGCCGATCTGTCCGATGTCTTCTTCGACGGGCTGGGCATCCCCGACCCCGATGTCCATCTGGGAGTCGGATCAGGCAGTCACGGCGCACAGACGGGATCCGTTCTCTCCGCGCTCGACCCCGTACTGGAACGCGAGAAGCCGGACTGGGTCCTGGTCTACGGCGACACCAACTCGACCATCGCCGGGGCGCTCTCCGCTGTGAAGATGCACCTCCCGGTGGCGCACCTGGAGGCGGGACTCCGCAGTTTCAACCGGCGCATGCCGGAGGAGCACAACCGGGTGCTGACCGACCACTGCGCCGACCTCCTCCTGGCACCGACCGAGGAAGCCATGCGCCACCTCGCGGCAGAAGGACTGTCCGCGCGCACCCAGTTGGCGGGCGACGTCATGGTCGACATCTGCCTGCGCGTCCGTGACGCCGTACTGGCCGGTGACCACGCGACACCGATGCTGCCTGCGGGCATCGACCCCGGCCGGCCTTTCCTGCTCGCCACCCTGCACCGCCCGGACAACACCGACGACCCAGCCCGTCTCGAGGCGATCATCGACTCGTTGGCCGGCCTGCCGATCCCCGTGGCCCTGCTCGCCCATCCGCGTCTGGTCGCCCGCGCCGAGGCCCATGGCATCGAACTGCAGCGAGGTTCCGTCCACATCGGTCGACCGCTGCCCTACGCCGGCCTGATCGCGGCGGTACTGGCCTCGGCCGGCGTCGTCACGGACTCCGGAGGCCTGCAGAAAGAAGCGTTTCTCCTCGAGCGGATCACGACCACGATCCGTCCGGAGACGGAATGGGTGGAGACGGTCCGTACCGGCTGGAACGTGCTCGTACCCGATCCGCACACGATGGATGCCCACACATGGGCAGACACTGTGACGCGCCCCGCACCCACGGCCGACCCTGGGACGCCCTACGGCGACGGGCACGCAGCGGAGAACGTCGTCCGGCTCATGGAAGAATGGAAAGGGGGAAGCCGGCGCGCGTGACATGCGAAGCGCCGCGAGCGGCGCTTATACGTAAATGTCACCGTGCTAGCGTCATCCGCTATGTCAGTGTCTCCCAGGTCAGGGCTGCCCGTGAAAGGCACACGGCCCCATGTGATCTACCTCGCCATCGGTTTCCCGCCGGCCGCCAAGAGCTGCGCCTACCGCATGCGCGAGACCGCGAACCAGTTCATCAAGGCGGGCTGGGACGTCACCGTCGTCACGATCGCCCAGGAATCCTGGGAACGGGACTCCGGCGTCGACCTCACCCTTCTCGAGCAGGTCGACTCCCGCGTCAACGTCGTCGAACTTCCCTTGGCGAGGGAGGACCTGGAGACGGACATCCGCCTCTACGACGAAGCGCGTGCCCTCCGGCCTGCCGACTGGGTCGCGAAGCTCCGCGTCCGGCAGACCACCACCTTCCCCGAGCCCAACTTCGGCGATTGGCGAGGCGCTCTCGAACAGGCCGTGGTGGACATCCATGAGGACCACCCTGCAGACCTCCTGCTGGCGAGCTGTGTCCCCTACGTCAACCTCGCCGCTGCATGGAAGCTGTGGGAGCACGCGCACGTCCCTTACGCGGTGGACTTCCGCGATGGCTGGTCCATCGACGTCATCGAGGGTGTGGAAGCTTTCTCCCGGGACTCCGAACTGGGCCGCTGGGAACAGAAGATCCTGGATCACGCGGTTTCCCTGTGGGTGGTCAACGACCCGATCGCCGAGCACTACCGCACGCGCTATCCGGCCTTCGCCGAACGAGTCCGTGTCGTGCGGAACGGCTACGACGCGGACAGCTCGCCGGGCCGGGTCCACTCGCCCGACCCGGACGCCGGTCTCGTCTTCGGCTATCTGGGCACGGTGAACTTCACGGCTCAGCACCTGGAAACAGTACTCAGCGCCTGGCAGTCGGCACGCGAGCAGGAACCCTTGCTTGCCGAGGCGCGCTTCGAGGTGCGCGGTCACATCGGCAACGGCTCGGGCCGCGAAGCCAATCGGCATGCGGAGATCCTGAAGCAGGCGGAGGAGCACGGTGTCCACTTCGGTGGTCCTGCGGCCAAGGCCGAGGTCGCTTCGATATACGCCCGCTGGGACGCCATGGTCCTCATTCTCATCGGCGGCCGTTACGTCACCTCGGGCAAGGTCTACGAGTACATGGCGACGGGGCTTCCCATCGTCTCCGCGCACGTGGTCGAACACGATGCGTCGAACGTCCTCAGAGGACACCCCTTGTGGACCGGCGCCGTCGGTCTCGACGAGGAGGCCCTGGCCCAATCCTTCATCAAGGCCGCGCACATGGCCGTCGAAACCAGCGACGCCCTGCACGCGGAGGCGATGGCGCACGCGGATCAGTTCACCCGCGAGGCCCTGATGGCTGTCGCAGTGAACGAGTTGATCGATCAGCTCACCGCGGACCTGGCGCCTGGCAACAGAGAAGTGGACGCGCCTGTCCTCGCCGAGAAGTCGACCGTCGCAGGAGGGCCCGCATCGTGACCGAGGTTCTGTTCGTGGCCAGCAAAAGACCTCAGCTGGGCCTCCTCACTGACTCCGTGGCCAAGTTCCGGGAGCGTGGCGCCAAGGTCTACCTGGCGGGCACCTTCCACGTGCTGCCGGTCTCCGAAGACCTCTCCCAGACAGATCTGGAAGGCGTGCACCAACTGCCGCGCAACCTCTCCAAGAGGAGTGACGCACTGCGGCGTAAGGCGGCCGCCTCCCCCGCAGGCATGCGGGTGTGGCTGCAGGCTCAGCGCGACCGGTGGCTTCGCCGCCGCGCCATGAACGCCCAGATCATCGTCGCACTGGACCCCGGCGCCGTCTACACGGTGTGGCGTCTTTCGCAGTACGCCCCGGCGGCAGAGGCACACTTCGGTGTCGCCGCCGCCCTGACAGCCCTCGACAAGGTCAGGCAGCAGGGGACGACCACGCGCCAGGCCGCTCTCCCGCCGCTCGGCGCCGTGGCCAAGGACGTGCGCCGCACGATCGACGGTCTACCGGCCGCCATGATGCGTACGGCGACAGCACGCCCCGTCATGCGCTCGGCTCTGGGGGCCCGGCTCTGGCGTTCCGCCGTGACCGTTCCGGGTATGCCCGTCAAGGCGCGTGTGGCGGCTTCCCAATATGTGGCCGAAGGCATGCAATGGGCCGGCCGTACCAGCGGTGCGGCCATCGCGCTCACGGAGGCGGCCTCCAGGATCTCCGACCTCGCGGTCCGGGCGGAGCTTCTCGACAAGGGCGTCATGACGGAGATCTCCCGAGGCATCAGTCCTCGTGATCTCGGCAAGGCCGTCGACGCCCATCTGGCCCGAGCCGACGAACAGCAGGCCGAGGGCAATTACGAGGTCGCCTCCGAAGCCCTGAACCGCGCACTGTTCCTCGGCTTTCACCGGGTGCTCCATATAGACCAGTTGAGCTCCCCGCTCGCTGAGGACGCGCAGAAGTACATGGAGCGCTTCCACCGTTCCACCGCGTTCCAGGCCCTCGCGCGCGCCCATGGCCGAAGGAAGCCGCCGGCAGCCCCGCCGGCCGACCGCCCCCTGCGCCTGCTCGTCACCACGAGTGCCAACGCGAACTTCCTCCAGCACATCCTGGCCCTGTACGCGGACCACCCCCGGGTCGAGCTCCGTTACCTGGACCTCGCGGCCCAGAAGTCGCTCAAGCGCATCTCCTGGGCTGCGCGTCTCATGCTGGAGGACCGGCTGGCCGATGGCGCGTCCACCTACCAGGCGGACGTCGAGCGGCTGATGCGCCCGCACCTCGACTGGGCGGACACCGTGTTCCTCGACTGGTCGGTCGGCCCAGCGGCCATGCTGACCACCATCGACCCCGGAGATACGAGGATCGTGGTGCGCCTGCACAGCTACGAAGCGTTCACCCGGTGGCCGCACATGACGGACTTCTCACGCATCGACGATCTGATCTTCGTGGCACCTCATGTCAGGGATCTCGTCACCTCGTTGGTGCCACAGCTCCGTGGGGACACCGCGCCACGCATGCATGTCCTCGACAACGCGATGGAGCTGTCAGGCTTCGTCCGCCCGAAGACCGCGGACGCCCGTTTCAACCTCGGGCTGGTCGGCGTCAGCCAGGTCGCCAAGGACCCGCTCTGGGCCGTGGACGTGCTCAAGCGAGTGCGGAAGCAGGACGAGCGTTACCGGTTGCTGCTCGTGGGCGGTGACATGGATCGCAAGACCAGCAAGGCAACCGCCGAATACCGGACCGCGCTGGAGCGGGAGCTCGATCCACTCGTCGAATCCGGAGCGGTGGTACGGCTGGGCCCCACCGATGACGTGCCTGCCGCGCTCACGGATATCGGTGTGATCCTGAGCTCCTCCGTGCGCGAGGGTTGTCACGTGGGTCTGATGGAAGGTGCGGCGAGCGCCGCTTTGCCGGTGGCCCGTGACTGGCCCTTCTACGCCGGACGGGACAACAGCGCACGGACCCTGTACCCGGAAGGCTGGGTCGTCGGGTCACCCGAGGAGGCCGCCCGTCGCATCCTGGACGTCACCTCCAGCGAGGAGGCCTGGCTCGAAGCCGGCAAGCTGGCTTCCGAGTACGCCGTCTCCGCCTGGGATTGGAGCGTCGTCCAGAAGCAGTTCGACCGGCTGTTCCTCGGCGAGAGCTGAACCGTAAGAGACAACGGATGAGGGTCTGCCCCCCGCGGGGGGGCAGACCCTCATCCGTCGTACGGGCGTGTCAGGCCGACGTGGGGTGGCGCAGGCACCACCCCGCCCACGCCGAGGCGACCATCGATCGGATGTCGTGGCGGGATGTCCAGCCCAACTCCTGCCGGATCCGGTCGGCCGACGCCACGACGCGGGCGGCATCGCCCGCCCGACGCCCTTCGACGACGGGTGGTAGGTCTCGAAGCCCGGTGACGTCCTGAATGACAGCCACCATCTCGGATACCGAAACGCCCTGCCCACGGCCAATGTTCAGGATGAGGGAGGTCGAGAGGTCGTCGGTGAGCCGCTGTGCCGCCGCCACATGGGCGGTCGCCACGTCCTCCACATGGATGTAGTCCCGGATGCACGTGCCGTCCGGGGTCTCGTAGTCGTCACCGAAGACACGTGGTGGCTCGTTCCCGGTCAGCCGTTCGAACACCATCGGCACCAAGTTGAAGACACCGTCGTCGCCCAACTCGGCAGAGGCCGCACCCGCCACGTTGAAGTAGCGCAACGAGGCGGTGGCCATGCCGTGCGCCCTGCCGACCGCGGAGACCATCCACTCTCCGGCCAGTTTGGTTTCACCATACGGGCTGAGAGGCAGGCATGGAGTCTCCTCCGTGACGAGGTCGACATCGGGCATGCCATAGACCGCCGCCGACGAGGAGAAGAGAAAGCGTCCGACACCTGCGGCGACCGCGGCGTCGAGAAGGCTACGCAGCCCGTCGACGTTCTCGCGGTAGTAGTACAGGGGGCGCTCGACGGACTCACCGACCTGCTTTTTCCCTGCGAGGTGCACGATGCCCGTAACGGCGTGCTCGGCCAGCACCCGGTCGAGCAGTTCCCGGTCCAGGACCGAACCCACGACCAGAGGAGTGTCCTGAGGCAGCCGCTCGGCGCGGCCCGTGCTGAGGTCGTCGAGGACGACGACGGGCTCCCGCCGCACCATCTCCTGCACCACATGCGATCCGATGTAACCGGCTCCGCCGGTGATCAGCCAGGTCATCGGCGATCAGCCACCGATGACGACGCGGCGGACGCCTGCCCACTTGGCCGGGTCCGTCGTGCGCCGGCCGTCGACCAGCACGCGGACGTCCGGCAGGTCGGCTGCGGCCAGTTCGCGGTACTCGGCGTGGTCGGCCTGGAGGATCGCGGCCGTGACGGCCTGACCCTCGTGCGGCACGAGACCGTGCGCGGTCAGCTCGTCGGACGTGTACATCGGGTCCGATACGAACGGCACCGCGCCGCGGGCCTTCAAGGCCTCGACGACACCGAAGACCCCGGAGAACGCGGTCTCCTTGACGCCCCCGCGGTAGGCGGCGCCGAGCACCAGGACGCCCGCACCGTCGAGGTCGCCGTAGGCGGCGGCCAGCAGGTCGACGGCGTAGGCGGGCATCGCGGCGTTGGCCTCGCGGGCCGAGCGCACGACGGTGGCCTCCGGGTCGTTCCACAGGTACATCCGCGGGTAGATGGGGATGCAGTGGCCGCCCACGGCGATGCCGGGCTGGTGGATGTGGCTGTAGGGCTGGCTGTTGCAGGCCTCGATGACCTTCTTGACGTCGATGTCGTTCTGGTCGGCGAACCGGGCGAACTGGTTGGCCAGACCGATGTTGACGTCGCGGTAGGTGGTCTCGGCGAGCTTGGCCAGCTCGGAGGCCTCCGCCGTGCCGAGGTCCCAGACACCGTTCGGACGCGGCAGGTCCCCGCGCTCGTCGAAGTCGAGCACCTCCTCGTAGAACTCCACACCGCGCTGCGTGGACGCCTCGTCGATGCCCCCCACGAGCTTGGGGTAGCGGCGCAGGTCGGCGAAGACGCGCCCGGTCAGCACACGCTCCGGGGAGAAGACGAGGTGGAAGTCACGGCCCGGCGTGAGGCCGGATCCCTCGGCGAGCATCGGCGCCCAGCGGGTGCGGGTGGTGCCGACGGGCAGGGTCGTCTCATAGCTGACGAGGGTGCCCGGCTTGAGGCCCGCGGCGATGGCCCTCGTCGCCGAGTCCATCCAGCCGAAGTCCGGGGTGCCCTCGGCATCCACGAAGAGCGGTACGACGACCACGACGGCGTCGGACGCGGCGACCGCGGCCGTGGTGTCGGTCGTCGCGGACAGCAGACCGGCGCTCACGGTCTCCTTGAGCTTCACGTCGAGGTCGTACTCGCCGGGGAACGGCTCGGTGGCCGCGTTGACCAGCTCCACGACCTTCGCATTGACGTCCGCGCCGATGACCTTGTGGCCCTTGGCGGCGAACTGCACGGCGAGCGGCAGGCCGATCTTGCCGAGCGCGACTACACAGATGTTCATCGGACTACTTTCCTCTTCAGCCTGGACAGCTTCCGCCGCAGGCGCCTGAACACGCCGGTCCTGGTCTCCCAGAGCGGCGCCGTCGTGATGACGAGACGGCCCTTGGGGTTCACGTTCGCCGCGACACGGTACGGGACGTGCCGGCCCCAGCGCCGGGCGAGGGGCATGGGCATTTCGTCGGCCCGCACCGGGATCTCGTAGGTCGAGCCGGAGACGTCGACGTAGATCCGTACGCCTCGCTTGGCCTCGACCGGCCGGATCGGAATGCGTGCGGTGAGTCTGGTCCCCGTGCCGTCCGCGGTGGTCTCACGGACGAAGTCGCCCTCGGCCTCCGGCCGGGCGGTGCCACTGGGCAGTCTGCGAGCCCCGGCCTTGTCCGCGGACGCGGGCATCGCGCCTTGGGCGAGCGCCGCCACCGCGGAGGAGGTGTCACCGATGACGCCGATGCGAACGGTGAGCAGAAGTGCGAGGTCGGCGCCCTCCTGCTCCCACTCGACCGACTCGAGCCGCGTGTTCTTGGCCAGCCTGCCTGCCACGCCTTCACCCAGGACCTCGTAGAAGTGGTCGGGCAGCCCGACGGTCTCGGACCTGAAGCCCGGGTAGACCGCGAAGGCCCGTCCTTCCTCCAGGAGGAAAGGCGGTGCACCCCGCTCCGCGTCGCTCGCGAGGGCCTCGGAGAGTGCGTCGACCGCCCCACGCCAGGCCAGCCCGAAGCGCACCCGCCGTACGACGCCCGTGAGGTCGCGCAGCTCGTCGGTGTAGTAGGCGTCCAGAAGCACCGCTACCCCGTTGCACACCTGACGCTTGGTTTCCGCGTCGAGGCCAGTGAAATCCTTCTGGAGAAGCTTGGAGAGCTCCCATTCGAAGTGGCGCTTGAAAACGGCGTCACGCTTCGGACCGGCTTCGATCAGAGCTGCCGTGCGCTCCATGATCTTCGCGACGCACCGCAGTCGGGCCACATGATCGGCTCGGTAGGTGATATTGCTCGCGTCACCGCGCTTCACGGCGTAGTAGCACGTGTAGTCACCGACGACGGAGATCTTCCGGGCCCGGAAGCACGCCTCGATGGTGAAGGGCTGGTCACTACCGACCGGCATGTCCTCCGGGAAGCGCAGCGCGTGCTTTTCGACGAGGTCGCGCCGGAACAGTTTGGTGTTGGCCAACGTGTACGGCAGCGCCGAATCATAGAGACTGATATCGGGGTTGTCGTCCGTATAGAGTTTCTGGTGCACGTAACGGCCGTTGGTTCCGACCATCTTCCCCACGACGACGTCGGATCCGCGTTCATCGGCGCACGTCACCATGCGTTCCAACGCCTCGTCGCCGAGATAATCGTCGGAGCCGATGAAGTACACGTAACGGCCCGTGGCCAATTCCAGGGCGCGATTACTGGGCGCGGCAGGACCGCCGGAATTCTCCTGGTGCAGCACGGTGAAGGTACCGGGGTACTTCTCCGCGAAGCGATCGAGTTCCGCCCCGCTGTCGTCGGTCGAGCCGTCGTCGACGGCGACGACCTGCAATCGTTCGAGCCCGATGCTCTGCCCGACGAGTGACTGCAGGCACTCGGTCAGGTACGGCATCGTGTTGTAGACGGCGACGACGACCGTCACATCCGGTGTGGTCAACTCTCCCGCCCCTGGCCGGCTTGACGTTCGTTGGACAGATGCATGGTCGTGCCGCTCACCGCGGACTCCAGTACTGCTGCCGCCACCTCGACCGTCTGAAGCCCCTGCCGCAGCGTACATATGTCGGCCGCCTCGCCCAGCACGGCGTCCCTGAAGAGCTCGTGCTCGACCAGCAGCGGCTCTCGCTTCGGGATCGCGTAGCGGATCATGTCGCCCTCGGAGACACCGCGGAAAGCGCGCAGCGCCTCCCACTCGGTCGTCACCGCCGCGTTGGAGTGGAAGGTGAGGTCGGCGGTGAGGGTGTCGGCGATGTAGCAGCCGCGCTCACCGGTGACCGAGGTGAAGCGCTCCTTGAGCGGGCTCAGCCAGTTGACCAGGTGATTGACCATGGTGCCGTCGGAGAGCTGCCCCACTGCGGAGACCATGTCCTCGTGAGGACGACCGGACTTGGAGACGGTGTGGGCCGCTATCGAGGTGTACGTCTGGCCGGTCACCCAGCCCGTCAGGTCGATGTCGTGCGTGGCCAGGTCCTTGACCACGCCGACGTCCGCGATGCGGTGGGGGAAAGGCCCCTGACGGCGGGTGACGACCTGGAAGACGTCACCGAGCTCGCCGGCCTCCAGGCGGCTGCGCAGGGAGCGCAGCGCCGGGTTGCAGCGCTCGATGTGGCCCACTCCGGCCACGAGGCCGCGCGACTCGAACGCCGCGACGAGGCGGCGCGCGCCCTCGACGGTGTCGGCCAGCGGCTTCTCGATCAGGGCGCAGACGCCGGCGTCGGCCAGCTGGAGGCCGACCTCTTCGTGCAGGGCGGTGGGGCAGGCCACCACCGCGTAGTCGACGCCGAGCGCGATGAGGTCCTCGACCGTCGACAGGACGGGGGCGCCCTGCGCCCAGCCGTTCTTGTCGCCCATCGGGTCGACGACGCCGACCAGTTGCACACCGTCGAGGCCCGCGAGCACGCGAGCGTGGTGGCGCCCCATGGAGCCGAGTCCGACGAGGCCGGCCCTCAGTACGGCGGTGGTCACAGGCTCTCTCCCAGTGCGTTCACTGCGTTGGCGATGCGCTCGAGGTCACCTTCGCCGAGCGACGGATGGACGGGGAGCGAGACGACCTCTGCGGCGGCCCGCTCGGTCTCGGGCAGGTCCCAGGTCCGCCCGGCCTTCTGGTCCGGCTCCCAGTACGGCTTGAGCCGGTGGATCGGGGTCGGGTAGTAGACGGCGTTGCCGATGCCCGCCTCGGTGAGCTTGGCCATCGCGGCCTCGCGGTCGCCCTGCACCCGGATCGTGTACTGGTGATAGACGTGGCGGGCGCCCTCGGCGACCGGCGGTGTCGTGATGTTCGGGGCGGTGATGTGGGCATCGAGGTACGCGGCGTTGGCGCGGCGCTGCTCGGTCCAGCCGCCGACCTTGCCGAGCTGCACACGGCCGACGGCGGCGGCCACATCCGTCATCCGCATGTTGGCGCCGACGATCTCGTTGGCGTAGCGCGCCTCCATGCCCTGGTTACGCAGGAGGCGCAGGGTACGGGCGAGTTCGGCGTCCGCCGTGGTGACTATGCCGCCCTCGAGGGAGTGCATGTTCTTGGTCGGGTAGAAGCTGAACGTTCCTCCGGCGCCGAAGGCGCCGACCGGTGTGCCGTTCAGGGCCGCGGCGTGGGCCTGGCAGGCGTCCTCGACCACGGCGAGCTTGTGCTTCTCGGCGATGGGCATGAGCTTGTCCATCGCCGCGGGGTGACCGTAGAGGTGCACCGGCATGATCGCTGCGGTACGCGGCGTTATCGCGGCCTCGACGGCGGCCGGGTCCAGGCCGAAGCTGCCGGGCTCGATGTCGGCGAACACCACGTCGGCGCCGACCAGTCGGACGGCGTTGGCGGAGGCCGCGAAGGAGAAGGACGGGACGATCACCTCGTCGCCCGGGCCGATCCCGAGGGCAAGCAGGAGCATGTGCAGCGCGGACGTCCCGGAGTTGACGGCGACGCAGTGACGGCCGTCGACCAGCTCGGAGAAACCCTCCTCGAACGCCGCGACCTCAGGGCCCTGCACGACGCGGCCGCTGCGCAGCACACGTACCGCGGCCTCGATCTCTTCTTCACCGATGACCGGCCGGGCAGCAGGGATGGGCTGCTCGTTGATGCTCGTCATGGACGTCCTCCTTGAACACCGCAAGAGCTCTTCACAGGCAGAGGTCCGGGATGCGGGACGCCTTCCGAGGCCGCGCATACCCTACCGGCGCATGGCCGACGCCCTACCGAGGAATCTGGGCCCGGTCGGTTCTCAAACCGGGTTGGTCACCGACCGTCATCCCGTTCAGGGAGACTCACAGCCAGCGATCGTCGTCAGATTATCAGGGATCTCTCAGGCGATTTCAGGCTCGTTAACCCGCGCGTGCATCAGTATTGAAACAAATCCGTGTCCCGCCCTCGTGCTGGGCGAGAGCGGGACACGGATGGTCGGACGACCGATTACGGTGCGTCCGCGCGGTCGGACGTCAGGACTCGTCGGTCCCTGCCGGAGCGGTCACGGAAGGCGACGGCTGCTCGGCGGCGACGGACTTCTTCGTCGCCTTCTTCGCGGTCGTCTTCTTCGCCGTCGTCTTCTTGGCCGCCGTGGTCTTCTTGGCCGCCGTCTTCTTCGCCGCCGCCTTCTTGGCCGGAGCCGTCTTGGCGGCCTTGCGGGTGGCCGTCTTCCTGGCCGGCGGAGCCGTCTCCCCCTCCTCGGACGGGGCCTCTTCCGCGGCCGGTGCCTCGGCGGACGCGTCGGCGGCCGGTGCCTCGGGAGCCGGTGCCTCGGCGGCGGGGGCTCCCGTCACCACGACGATCTCGGCCTCCTCGGCGCCGGAGGGCGAGCCGGCAGGAGCGGTCACCTTGCGGGTCGCGCGACGCCGGGCACGCGGAGCCTTGGCCTCGGGCGCCTCAGGGACCTCGGGCACCTCAGGCGTCCCGGGGGTCTCAGCGGCTCCGGAAGCCTCGGCGGCCGGGGCGGGGGCCTCGACGACCGGGTCCTCCACGGCGACCGGCTCGGCCGACGGCTCGGCCGGCTGCACCGGCTCCGCCGTACCGGCCGGCTTCGGCGAGCCCGCCGGAGCGGTCGCCTTCCTGGTCGCCCTGCGGCGGGTACGGCCCTGCGGCGCGGCCTCGGCGGCCACCGGGGCCTCAGCCACCGGCTCGGCGGCCGGCGCCGCGGCCGGCTCCTCGACGACGGGCGTCTCCTGCGCGGCCCGTGTCTCCTCGGCCACGGCCGGGGCCGGGACCTTCGGGGCACCGGCGGGCGCCGACACCTTGCGGGTGGCGCGGCGACGGCCACGACCGCGCGAGGCGGCGGCCTCCGCCTCGGCCGGGCTGCTGTACAGCTCCTCGTCCGCGACGAACTCCGGCTCGGGCAGCGCCACCGGGGCGGCGACCTCCGCGGCCAGCTCGGCCTCGCTCTCGGCCTCGTGGCCGGCCGTCTCCTCGGCGAGCTCGGCGTGCTCGTGCTGCTCGTGGTCGTGCTCGTGCCCCGCGCCGCCACGTCCGCGCTTCTTGGAGCGCTTGCCTCCGCCGCCACCACCGGTGGACGTCGGCTGCTCCATGTGGACGATCACTCCGCGGCCGTTGCAGTGGACGCAGGTCTCGGAGAAGGATTCCAGCAGACCCTGGCCCACCCGCTTGCGGGTCATCTGCACCAGACCCAGCGAGGTGACCTCGGCGACCTGGTGCTTCGTACGGTCCCGGCCCAGGCACTCCAGCAGACGCCGCAGCACCAGGTCCCGGTTGGACTCCAGCACCATGTCGATGAAGTCGACGACGACGATCCCGCCGAGGTCGCGCAGCCGCAGCTGGCGCACGATCTCCTCGGCCGCCTCCAGGTTGTTCTTGGTGACGGTCTCCTCGAGGTTCCCGCCCTGCCCGGTGAACTTGCCGGTGTTGACGTCGACGACGACCATCGCCTCGGTCTTGTCGATCACGAGCGAGCCGCCGCTCGGCAGGTAGACCTTGCGGTCCAGCGCCTTCATCAGCTGCTCGTCGATCCGGTACGTCGCGAAGACGTCGACCTCGGACGTCCAGCGCGACAGCCGGTCCGTGAGGTCCGGTGCCACGTGCGAGACGTAGCCGTGGATCGTCTCCCAGGCGTCGTCACCGCTGACGATCACCTTCGAGAAGTCCTCGTTGAAGATGTCCCGGACGACCCTGACGGTCATGTCCGGCTCGCCGTAGAGGAGCGTCGGCGCGTTGGAACCGGTGGTGTTCCTGGACTTCTTCTGGATCTCTTCCCACTGGCCCTGCAGCCGCTCGACGTCACGGCGCAGCTCGTCCTCGCTCGCTCCCTCGGCGGCGGTGCGCACGATGACGCCCGCGTCCTCGGGAACGATCTTCTTGAGGATGCTCTTGAGCCGGGCGCGCTCGGTGTCGGGCAGCTTGCGGCTGATGCCGGTCATGGAGCCCTCGGGCACGTAGACCAGGTAGCGGCCGGGCAGCGAGACCTGGCTGGTAAGGCGGGCGCCCTTGTGGCCGATCGGGTCCTTCGTCACCTGGACGAGGACGGACTGGCCGGACTTCAGCGCGGTCTCGATGCGGCGCGGCCCGTGGGCCATGCCGAGCGCCTCGAAGTTGACCTCGCCGGCGTAGAGCACGGCGTTGCGGCCCTTGCCGATGTCGACGAAGGCGGCCTCCATGGACGGCAGTACGTTCTGCACCTTGCCCAGGTAGACGTTGCCGACGTAGCTGGTGGCCTGCTCCTTGTTGACGTAGTGCTCGACGAGCACGTTGTCCTCGAGGACACCGATCTGGGTGCGCTCACCGCTCTGACGGACGACCATGACGCGCTCGACGGCCTCGCGGCGCGCCAGGAACTCCGCCTCGGTGATGATCGGGACGCGGCGGCGTCCCTGCTCGCGGCCTTCACGGCGGCGCTGCTTCTTGGCCTCCATACGGGTCGAGCCCTTGATGGACTGGACCTCGTCGAAGCCGGTGCCGGGCTCGCGCTCGACTTCCTTGCGGCGCGGCTCGCGGACCTTGACGACCGTACGCTCCGGGTCGTCGGCGCCCGTGGCGGTCTCCTCGCCCGAGGCGTCCCCGCTGCGACGGCGACGGCGGCGACGGCGACGGCTGCTGCTGGACCCGGAGGAGTCGTCGTCCTCGTCCTCGTCGTCCCGGGCCTGCGGCTCCTCCTCGGAGCGGTCGGTGGAGGCGTCCTCGTGCTGCTCGGCCTCGTCCGCGTCGTTGGCCTCACCGCGGCGACGGCGACGGCCGCCCCGGCGGCGGCGGCGCGAGGGGCGGTCGCCGTACTCGTCCTGCTCGTCGCCCTCGTGGTCGGCGTCCGCGTCGGTCTCGGCCTCGTGCTCGTCCTCGGCGGGCTGCTCGGCGGGGAGCGTGACCGGCGTCGCCGCCGGCTCGGTCTCCACGGCCTCGCCACGACGGCGGCGGCGACGGCGCGATCCGCCCTGCGGCGCCTCTTCGGCGGCCTCGGCGGGTGCGGCGCTCTCGGCGGCGGGCTCGGCGGCCTGCGTACCGCCGGTCCTGCGGGACACCCGCTCCGGAGCCTTGGGCTCCTCGTGGATGTCGCTCTCCTGCTGCGGCGCGGCGGCGGCTGCCGCGGCGGCCGTCTCGGGGGTCTGGAACATCGGCTCGGCGAAGACCGGAGCCTGGAAGACGGCGACGGCGGGGCGCGTGGCACGCCGGCTCCTGCGAGCCGGTTCCTCGGCCTTGGCGGTGAACTCCGGGCGGCCCGCGGCGGCGGTGGCCCGGCGGCGCTGCCGGCCGCGCGGCGCGGCCTCCTCGACCTCTTCGGTCTCGGCGGCCAGCTCCTCGGCGACGGCCTCGGGGAGGCTCTCGCCGGTCTCGGCGGCCTGCTCGGCGGCTTCCTCCTCGTCGGACTGCGGCGCGCCGGCCGGGGCGGACGCCCTGCGGGTGGCGCGACGACGGCCGCGCGGAGCGGCGGGGGCCTCGGGGGCTTCGGAGACCTCGGGGGTCTCTGCGGCCTCAGGGGTCTCCGCAGCCTCGACGGCGGGTGCCTCGGCGGGCTCGGCAGCGGCCTCGGCGGTCCGGGCCCCCTGCGGGGCACCGGCCGGGGCCGACGCACGGCGCCGGGTACGGCCACGCGGTGCGGCGGGCTCGACGACGGGTCCCTCGGCTGGGGCGGGCTCTTCGGCCTTCGCCGGCTCGGCCTGGGGGAGCTCCACCGTCTCGGTGCCGGCGGCCTGCGGGGCGCCCGCCGGAGCGGTCGCCTTGCGCGTGGCGCGACGACGACGGGGTGCTTCGGCGGGGGCCTCGGCGGTCTCTTCGACGCCGGGAGTCGCGGCGGGGATCTCCGCGGCTGCCGGGGCGGCCGGCTCGGCCACGATCTCGGCGGCCTGCGGCGCACCCGCCGGAGCGGTCGCCTTACGGACCGCGCGGCGGCGGCCACGTACCGGCGGCGCGGGTTCGGCGGTCTCGGCCTCGACGGCCGGCTCCTCCACGGGCGCGGCTTCGACGGGCGCGGCTTCGGCCACGATCTCAGCGGCCTGCGGCGCGCCCGCCGGAGCGGTCGCCTTGCGGACCGCGCGGCGGCGGGTACGTGCCGGAGGCGCCGACTCCTCGGCCTCGGCGTTCTGCGCCGGGGCCGGCGTGGTCTCGGAGGTGTCCTCGGCCGTCACGGCGGCGGAGACGCTCTCGGCACCGGCCGCGCCGGGCGGGCCGGCGGGCCGGGAGGCCGCACGGCGCCTGCGGCGCGGCGGCAGCTTGTCCCCGGGAGCGTTGCTGTTCTCGGTGTTTCCGGTGGTTCCGGGTTCGATCGGCTCGGGCATGCGGGTGGTTCTCCCGTCACGCTCCCGGGCGCCGCGTCTGATTCCGGTCCGGCCGGTCCGCCTGATGTGCGCAGGACCGCCGTCCGGGGCGCGGGCGCCGCACGGGAGCTGATGTCTGGCTCGCCGGTTCCGTACGTACTCAGCACGGCCTGGCGAAAGTCTTATGGGGCGGTGCACGGCCCGACCCAGGTGGCTCCCGGGTCCGAGGGCTGTGCTACAACGACCGCCTTACGCGGAACCTGCACCTTCCGGCGCCGCCGCGGCGGCTGCCGGGTCGGCCGTGGAAACGGCCGGGGCTGCCTCGCGGTCGGGCGCGAGCGGGTCGGTCACCGTGCCGGACTCCTCGTCGAAGAGCCCCTGCGCCAGCCTGGTCACCGCTGCGGGGACCGGCGGCGCCAGGTCGGCCACAGCTCGGAGACCGGACAGGACGTCGTCGGGTCGCACGGCAGGTGTCACGTGCCGCACTACCAGGCGCAGTATCGCACAGGGCCTGTCCCCGGGCCTATCGGCCTGTGGATCAAGGGCCTGCAGGTCGGCCACGGCCGCTCGGGCGTCGAAGCTCCGCACGCCGTTCTTCGCCCGGCGCTGGACCTCGACGGTCCCGGCCGCCAGGAAGGCGGCCACGGCCTTCTCCGCGTCCTGCACCGCGACCCCGTCCAGCCGCATCTCCCATACGGAGGCGGTCAGACGGTCGGCGAGGCCGGAGGTACGGGCCTCCACCGCGTCGACGATGTCGAGGCCCGCGGGCATCGACGCGTCGAGCAGTTCGCGCAGGACCTCGGGGTCACGCGCCTCGGTGAGGGCGATCTCCAGGAACTCGGCCTCACTGCCCGTACCGGTGGGGGCGGCGTTGGCGTACGACACCTTCGGGTGCGGGGTGAAGCCCGCCGAGTAGGCCATGGGCACCTGGGAGCGGCGCAGCGCCCGCTCGAAGGCACGCTGGAAGTCTCGGTGACTGGTGAACCGGAGGCGGCCCCGCTTGGTGTAGCGCAGTCGGATGCGCTGCACCGCCGGTGCGGGCGGCGGGCCTTCGGGCTGTCGCTTGCCCAGTGGTTCTTCTCCTCGGTGCGGGGCGGACGCGGTGGCGTACCGCCCACGAAGTACGGGGTGCCCCGGGGTGCCGCTCCGGCTCACCCCCGCTCGCCGGCTGAGCCGGTGTGCGGAGAGATCTCGGGCGCGGGCGCCGCGCTGGGGACAGTCGTTGTCCTACCCAGGGTACGCGCAGCGGACCCCTCGAGTTCCCGCACCTTCCTGACCTGCGGCGTCCCCGCCAAAGCGTGCCAAACGTCCCGGCGTGCCGCGCGCAGGGTCTCCCGGGCCGCGCGCAGGGCGCTGCGGGCCGCACGTCCCGCTTCCAGGCCGGCGCGCCGGACGGGCGCCCAGACCGCGTCGCGCACCAGGTGCCCCACGGGAGTGCACACCGCGCGGTAGACCCACGTGACCGGCGCGCCGACCAGGTGCCACGCGAGCCACGCCAGTCCCCGGCCGACCGCCCGGGAGACGAAGCCCGCGATCCGCCACGCGACGCCCACGGCCGCGGCGGTCTCCCGGCCGACCGGGACGAGGATCCGGCGGTACACCCAGGAGACGGGCACGACGAGCAGCGTCACGACCAGCCACCTGACGACGGCCCCCAGCCCCCGCCCGGTGGCGGCGAGCCCACGCCCCAGCACGCGGAGCGTCTGCACGAAGGCCTGGCCGAGGGGCGTCAGGAGATGCCGGTGCACCCACAGGGCCGGCCTCACGAGCCCGTGCACGGCCAGCCATGCGCCCACCCTCCCGAGCGGCTTCAGGACGTAGCGCCACACCCCGGCCACGGGCCACACCAGGACCACGGTCACCAGGGCCGCGACCGCTGCGGCGACGGCCCGCCCCGCCGGGACGAGCAGCGTGCGGTACACCCACCGCAGCCCGTGCCCGGCGGGGGTGAGCACGGTGGCGTGGAGCCACACCAGCGGGACGACGATCCCGTACCGGACGCCCGGCACGACCACGTAGTGCCACAGTGCGGTCCAGGGCCGGACGAGGACGGCGACGGCCAGCCACGCGAGCGCCCTTCCGGCGGGGGTGAGCACGGTGGCGTACAGCCACTCCAGGCCGCGCCCCAGCGGGCGCAGCAGCGTCCGGTCGAGGGCCCGCGCCCCGGCCGCGGCCAGGTCCCACACCATCCGCACGGGCAGCACGAGAACCAGCACCACGATGCGCACGGGAATCCTGACGAGCGTGGTGAGGCAGCCCTCCCCGCCCTCGTACGGCACGGGTGTCCGGTCCTTCTCGTCGTCCATGTCCTCCAGGACGCGAAGGCCCCGACCGGGGTTTCCCGGTCGGGGCCTTCGTCACCGGGCTGTCACCCCGGCGGTGTCACGTCATGCGCTACTTCACGACGGTGAGCGGCAGGAGCTTCTTGCCGGTCGGGCCGATCTGGATGTCGAGGTCGAGCTGGGGGCACACACCACAGTCGAAGCACGGGGTCCAGCGGCAGTCCTCGACCTCGGTCTCGTCGAGCGAGTCCTGCCAGTCCTCCCAGAGCCAGTCCTTGTCGAGGCCGGAGTCCAGGTGGTCCCAGGGCAGGACCTCCTCGTACGTCCGCTCGCGGGTGGTGTACCAGTCGACGTCCACGCCGAAGGCGGGCAGCGTCTCCCCGGCGCTCCGCATCCACAGGTCGTAGCTGAAGTGCTCGCGCCAGCCGTCGAAACGGCCGCCGGACTCGTAGACCGCGCGGATGACGGAGCCGACGCGGCGGTCGCCGCGGGAGAGCAGGCCTTCGACGATGCCGGGCTTGCCGTCGTGGTAGCGGAAGCCGATGGACCGGCCGTACTTCTTGTCGTCGCGGATCTTGTCCCGCAGCTTCTTCAGCCGGGCGTCGGTGTCCTCGGCGCTGAGCTGCGGCGCCCACTGGAAGGGGGTGTGCGGCTTGGGCACGAAGCCGCCGATGGAGACGGTGCAGCGGATGTCGTTCTGGCCGGACACCTCGCGGCCCTTGGCGATCACGTTGACCGCCATGTCGCCGATCTGGAGGACGTCCTCGTCGGTCTCCGTGGGCAGGCCGCACATGAAGTACAGCTTCACCTGGCGCCAGCCGTTGCCGTACGCGGTGGCGACCGTGCGGATCAGGTCCTCCTCCGAGACCATCTTGTTGATGACCTTGCGCATGCGCTCGGAGCCGCCTTCGGGGGCGAAGGTGAGCCCGGACCTGCGGCCGTTGCGGGTCAGCTCGTTGGCCAGGTCGACGTTGAACGCGTCGACGCGGGTCGAGGGCAGGGAGAGGCCGATCTTGTCCTCGGTGTACCGGTCGGCGAGGCCCTTGGCGATGTCCCCGATCTCGCTGTGGTCGGCCGAGGAGAGCGAGAGGAGGCCGACCTCCTCGAAGCCGGTGGCCTTGAGGCCCTTGTCGACCATCTCGCCGATGCCGGTGATGCTTCGCTCCCGGACGGGGCGCGTGATCATGCCGGCCTGGCAGAAACGGCAGCCGCGGGTGCAGCCGCGGAAGATCTCCACGGACATCCGCTCGTGGACGGTCTCGGCGAGCGGGACGAGGGGCTGCTTGGGGTAGGGCCACTCGTCGAGGTCCATGACGGTGTGCTTGGACACCCGCCACGGCACCCCGGACCTGTTGGGCACGACACGGCCGATGCGGCCGTCGGGGAGGTACTCGACGTCGTAGAAGCCCGGGACGTACACGCCTCCGGTCTTCGCGAGACGGAACAGGACCTCTTCGCGGCCGCCGGGCCTGCCCTCGGCCTTCCAGGCCCGGATGATGTCGGTGATCTCCAGGACGGCCTGCTCGCCGTCGCCGATGACCGCGCAGTCGATGAAGTCCGCGATCGGCTCGGGGTTGAAGGCGGCGTGCCCGCCCGCCAGCACGATCGGGTGATCGACGGTGCGGTCCTTGGACTCCAGCGGGATACCCGCCAGGTCCAGCGCCGTGAGCATGTTGGTGTAGCCGAGCTCGGTGGAGAAGCTGAGCCCGAAGACGTCGAAGGCGCCGACGGGACGGTGGCTGTCCACGGTGAACTGGGGCACGCGGTGCTCGCGCATCAGCTCCTCGAGGTCCGGCCAGACGCTGTACGTGCGCTCGGCGAGGACGCCTTCGCGCTCGTTGAGCACCTCGTACAGGATCATGACGCCCTGGTTAGGGAGCCCGACCTCGTACGCGTCCGGGTACATGAGGGCCCATCGGACGTCGCATTCGTCCCACGGCTTGACGGTGGAGTTCAGCTCACCGCCGACGTACTGGATGGGCTTCTGCACATGCGGGAGCAGAGCTTCGAGCTGTGGGAAGACCGACTCGGCAGACATCTGGGACCTTCGTGAGCTGGGCTGGCAGGGGTGACCATCCAGCGTACCCCGGCGCTCAGCCCGTCAACGCCGACCGCAGCCGTGGCCGCGACGCCCGGGCCCACACCTCCGGCAGTTCGCGCTCCCGGCCCGCGGCCGCCGCCTCCTCCTCCCCGTACAGAAGACCCCAGGTGAAGGCGGTCTCCCCCGCCGCGTGCGCCTGGACGGCCAGGGCGCGCAGGGTGGCGCGGGCGACGACGCTGTCCTGGTGGTCGCCGAGCACGGACTGCACGGCCTTCATCCGCTTGGCGAACTTCTTGGCGGGCTTGCCGAGGGCGGGCCGGGCGGCCTCCGCCGCGTAGCGGGCGCGCTTGGCGGCCTTGCGGGCCTCGTGCGTCGCCACGTCGCGGTCGTGGCCGGGCGGCTGCTCGAAGGCGCGGGCAACCCGGGCTGCCAGCCGGTCGTACTCCTTCAGGACGGCCCGCGGCAGCACCTCGCCCGGGGCCCGGCCGGCGGCCGGGCGCAGCGGCGGGTCGGCGAGGAGTGCGTCGAGGGTCTCCAGGAGGGCCAGGTAGCGCTCGCCGTCCAGCGCGGCGAGGACGCGCTCGCGGGATTCGATGCCGTGGGCGGTGGACCAGATGTCCAGCCGGGCGGTGGCCGGTCCCAGCAGCAGGGTCTGCGGGACGCGGCCGAGGTCGGCGCGCAGGCGCGCTTCGAGTACCTCGTGGTCACGTCCGGCGCCGAGCTCGGTGGCGAGCCACTTCAGCTCGTCGCCGACGGGATCGGTGACGGTCCGGTCCAGGACGGCACGGTACGTCTTGAGGGCGCTGCGCAGCCGTCGGGTGGCGACCCGCATCCGGTGCACGGAGTCGGGCAGGTCGCGCCGGACCGCCGGGTCGAGGGTGACGATCGCCTCGGCCTGGCGGCGTACGTAGGCGAGGACGTGGTCCCCCGCGGTGACGGGGGCGGGGCGCTCCGGCCCCTCGGTGGGGGCGGGGCGGGATCCCGGTGCCGTCTCCCCGAGGGCCCTGGCCAGCTTGGAGGCGGAGGCCGCGGGCCGCACGCCCGCCTTGCGCAGCCGCTTCTCGACGGCGTCCAGGAGGGCGGGGTCCCCGTCGTCGGCGAGTTCGACCTCGATCTCGGTCCAGGTAACCGTGGGCCCGCCGCCCTCCGTCAGCCGTTCGGCGCAGACCTCGTCGACGCTGAGTTCGGCCAGCAGGCCTCCCTCGGCACCGGTGAGGTGGTGGACGTCGCGGGTGGTGAGGAGCCGGACCACGGGAACGACCTCCGCGCCGCGGGTCCGGGAGCGGAGCAGCGCGGCGAGATCCGGCGGGAGGGTGTCGGCCGCGGGGGCCTGGATCTCGTCGCGGACTCCGGGGGCGACGGGGAACTTGAGGTGCCAGCCGGCGTCGCTCCCCCCGGTCCTGCGCCGCAGGGTGAGGGAGGCCGCGGCCAGGCGGAAGTCGGGGGTGTCGTAGTAGACGGCGTCGAGTTCGCTCACTCCGCGGTGGACGACGGCCGCGACCCCGGCCGCCTTCCTCAGGTCGGGCAGCCGGGTGTCGGCCGTGGCTTCGTACTTCCGCTCGATCTCGCGCTTGGAGTCCGCCATATACCGAATCTATCCGCGACCGGGGCGGATATGCAGGCTGGTCCGTACCCGTTCAGGCCGTTATCGGCCGTTGCACCCGGATCGACTGGAGCAGTCCGATGGCCACCCATACGGCGAACATCGACGACCCGCCGTACGAGACGAAGGGCAGCGGGAGTCCGGCCACCGGCATGATGCCGAGCGTCATCCCGATGTTCTCGAAGGACTGGAAGGCGAACCACGCGATGATCCCGGCGGCGACGACGGTGCCGTACAGCTCGGTGGTCTCGCGGGCGATGCGGCAGGCGCGCCACAGCACGACGCCGAGCAGGACGATGATCAGTCCGGCGCCGAGGAAGCCGAGCTCCTCGCCGGCGACCGTGAAGACGAAGTCGGTCTGCTGCTCGGGGACGAACTGGCCGGTGGTCTGCGAGCCGTTGAACAGACCGGTACCGGTGAGTCCGCCGGACCCGATCGCGATGCGGGCCTGGTTGGTGTTGTAGCCGACGCCCGCCGGGTCCAGCGCCGGGTTGGCGAAGGCGGCGAAGCGGGCGATCTGGTACTCGTCGAGCAGACCGAGCTGCCAGACCGCGACGGCTCCGGTGGCACCCGCGCCGAGGAGCCCGAAGACCCAGCGGTTGGACGCGCCGGAGGCGAGGAGGACGCCGAGCACGATGACGGCCATGACCATGACGGAGCCGAGGTCGGGCATCAGCATGACGACCGCCATGGGGACGATCGCCACGCCGAGTGCCTTGGCGACCGTGCGGTGGTCGGGGTGCAGCTGGTCGCCCGCGTCGACGCGGGAGGCGAGCAGCATCGCCATCCCCAGGATGATCGTGATCTTGGTGAACTCGGAGGGCTGCAGCGAGAAGCCGCCGCCGATGATGATCCAGGCGTGGGCGCCGTTGACGGTGGCGCCCAGCGGGGTGAGGACGGCGAGGACCAGCAGGACGGAGATCCCGTAGAGGACGGGTACGGCGCCCCGCAGGGTGCGGTGGCCGAGCCAGACGGTGCCGATCATCAGCGCCAGGCCGATGCCGGTGTTGAGGACGTGCCGGAACAGGAAGTAGTAGGGGTCGCCGTGGGTGAGCGAGTCACGGCCGCGGGTCGCCGACCAGACCAGCAGCGACCCGATCACGGAGAGCGCGACGGCCGAGCCGAGCAGCGGCCAGTCCAGCCGCCGCACGACGGAGTCGCGGGCGGTGAGCCTGGCCCAGGAGGAACGCTCGGGGGCGTAGCGGGAGACGGAGAAGCCTGCCATCAGTCGCGCCTCCCCGGGGCCGCGGCGAGCGCCCCCGCGAGTGCCTGCGTCCCGTCGTCCGCGGGCGGCTCGGGTGTGTAGGGCTTGATCTTCGGTGCGTCGATCGAGCCGTCCGGCTGGATCTTCGGCAGGGCCTTCTGGGGCTTGGGGAGGAGGGCCTTCCTGAGGTCCTGCTTCCCGGTGGCGTCGAGTCCGTAGAGCGCGTTGTAGATGTTGCGCACGGCAGGTCCGGACGCCCCGGAGCCCGTACCACCCTGGGAGATCGTCATGACGATCGAGTATTCCTTGGTGTACGTGGCGAACCAGGAGGTCGTCTGCTTGCCGTAGACCTCGGCCGTACCCGTCTTGGCGTGCATCGGGATCTTGTCCTGGGGCCATCCGCCGAATCGCCAGGCGGCGCTGCCCCGGGTCGCGACTCCCGCGAGGGCTTCGTCTATTTTGTCGCGGGTGTCTCCGGTGAAGGGCAGCCTGCCGTGCGACCGGGGCTTGATCTCCTGGACGGTCCGGCCGTCGCCGCTGATAACGGCCTTGCCCACGGTGGGGTCGTACAGCGTGCCGCCGTTGGAGATCCCGGCGTAGATGGTCGCCATCTGGATCGGGGTGACGAGGGTGTCCCCCTGGCCGATCGAGTAGTTGACGGAGTCACCGGCACGCATCTTGTTGCCCTCGACGCAGCCCTCGTACGCGATCTTCTCGACGTACGTGCCGTTCTTCTTGCCCTGCTTGCACCAGGCGGCCTTGTTGGCGTCGTAGAAGTCCTGCTTCCACCGGCGGTCGGGGACGCGGCCGGCGACCTCGTTGGGGAGGTCGATGCCGGTCTCCTTGCCGAGGCCGAACTGGTGGGCGGTCTTGTAGAACCAGTCCTTGGGGTTCTTCTTGGGCTTGTTGCCGCCGTCCTTCAGCCACTCCTTGTGCGCCAGCCCGTAGTAGACGGTGTCGCAGGAGACCTCGAGGGCGCGGCCGATGGTGATGCTGCCGTAGCCCTGCGACTCGAAGTTCTTGAAGGTCTGGCCGCCGACGTTGTACGAGCTGGGGCACGGGTAGTTGCCGTCGAAGTCGTATCCGGCGTTGACCGCGGCGGTGGAGGAGATGACCTTGAAGACGGAGCCGGGGGCGGCGGTGCCCTGGATGGCGCGGTTCAGCAGTGGGAAGTTGGACTTCTTGCCGGTGAGTTTGGCGTAGTCCTTGGCGGAGATGCCGCCGATCCAGGCGTTGGGGTCGTAGGTCGGCAGGGACGCCATCGAGACGATGCGGCCGGTCTTGGCCTCCATGACGACGACGGCGCCCGAGTCGGCCTTGTAGAACTCGTTGGTGTTGCGGTCCATCTCCTTGCGGGCCGTCTCCATGGCCTTGTTGAGCTCGTACTCGGCGACCGCCTGGACCCGGGCGTCGATGGAGGTGACGATGCTGGCGCCGGGCTCGGCCTCGTCGTTCTGCGCCTCGCCGATGACGCGGCCGAGGTTGTCGACCTCGTAGCGGGTGACGCCGGCCTTGCCCCGCAGCTCCTTGTCGTACGTGCGCTCCAGGCCGGAGCGGCCGACCTGGTCGGAGCGGAGGTAGGGCGAATCGGTGTCCTGGGCCTTGGTGACCTCTTCGTCGGTGACCGGCGAGAGGTAACCGAGGACCTGCGCGGTGTTCGCCTTGCCGGGTGCGGCGTAGCGGCGTACGGCGGTGGGCTCGGCGGTGATGCCGGGGAAGTCCTCGGCACGCTCGCGGATCGTGAGGGCCTGCTGGGTGGTGGCCTCGTCCGTGACCGGGATCGGCTGGTAGGGCGAGCCGTTCCAGCAGGGCTGCGGGGTCTTGGCGTCGCAGAGGCGGACCTTGTCCCGGACCTCCTTGGGGGTCATGCCCAGGACGCCGGCGAGCCGGGCGAGGACGGCGGCACCGTCGTCCTTCATCTTCATCAGCTCGGTGCGGCTGGCGGAGACCACGAGGCGGGTCTCGTTGTCGGCGAGGGGCACCCCGCGCGCGTCGAGGATGGCGCCGCGCACGGCGGGCTGCACGACCTGCTGGACGTGGTTGTTCTTGGCTTCGTCCGTGTACTCCTGGCCGTTGCGGATCTGGAGGTACCAGAGCCGGCCGCCGAGTGTCAGGAGCAGGGAGAAGACGAGGACCTGGATGACGACGAGCCGGATGCGGACCCGCGGGGTCCGGCCGGTCTCCGGGATGTTGCTCACGGGGCGCCCCCGGTGGTGGTGGGTCGGCCGGGGGTGCGGGGGTCGCCCCCGGAGGAACACAGCCTCACGGGGCGCCCCCGGTGGTGGTGGGTCGGCCGGGGGTGCGGATGGGGCCTCGGGTGGCCGGCCGGTGCTGACGCGGCGTCACAGTCGCTTGACCCCCTTGATCCGTCCTGCGCGTGCGGCACGGCCGCGGGCCGCCCTCAGGCGCATCCCGCTCCGCTGGCTGCCGATCCGCAGCCCGGTGCCGGAGGCCAGCCAGCCCGCGGCGACGTCCCCGCCGGTGGAGCTCTCGGCGACCGGGTCGTTCTCGGTGCGTCTGGCCAGCGCCATGATCAGTGGAACGGTGAACGGCGCGAGGAGCAGGTCGTACACCACGGCGGTGAACAGCAGGCTGCCCAGGCCCACGTGGCGGGCGGCCGTGTCGCCGACGAGGGCGCCGACGCCCGCGTAGAGCAGCGTCGATCCGACGGCCGCGACGACGACGAAGGCCATCGGGGCGAACGCCGACTTGATCTGGCCGTTCTCGGGCCGGGTCATTCCGGCGACGTAACCGATGACGCAGAGCACGAGGGCGTAGCGCCCGGCGGCGTGGTCGGCGGGCGGGGCCAGGTCGGCGAGGAGTCCCGCGGCGAAGCCGATGAGGGAGCCGCTCACGGGCCCGTACACGAACGCGAGTCCGAGGACGACGAGGAGCAGCAGATCGGGCGTGGCGCCGGGGAGCTGGAGGCGGGCGAGTACGGATACCTGGACGACGAGGGCGACGACGACCAGGGTGACGGAGAGCAGTGTCCGGTTGAAGGGCATGGGGATCAGCGCTACCTCTGCTCGTTTGCCGCGTCACCGGCGTCTGTACCGGCGTCCGGGGAGGCGCTGCCGCCGGCCTCCGTGCCGGGCTTGTCGTTGATGGTGCCGACGACTTTGCCGTCGGCGTCCACGAGGTCCCCGTTCGGCTGGGCGGTGACGGTGACGGTCGGGGTGGGCTTGGGCTTCTCCGGCTTCCTGGGCTGCTGCGGCAGGACCATGTCGCGCGGGTCCTCGCGGGGCGCCTGGACGACGACGCCCACGATGTCGAGCTTGGTGAAGCCCACGAACGGGCGTACGTAGACGGTCCGGGTGAGGCCGCCCCCGGACGGGTCCACGCGAACGACCTCGCCGACCGGCACGCCGGGCACGAAGGGCTTGTCCTTGCTGGAGCCGAAGGTGACGAGCCGGTCGCCCTTGCCCACCTTGGCCTTGCCGTTGAGGAACTGGACCGACAGCGGCCGCGATCCCTGCCCGGTGGCGAACCCGAGCTCGTCGGTCTTCTCCAGCCGGGTGCCGACGGTGAAGTCGGGGTCGTTGGCCAGCAGGACGGTCGCCGTGTCCGGGCCGACCGTGGTGATGCGGCCGACCAGGCCCTCACCGTTCAGTACGGTCATGTCGCGCTTGAGGCCGTCGTGGGCACCTGCGTCGATGGTGATCGTCCAGGAGAACCCCTGGGCCGCTCCTATGGCGATGACCTCGGCGGCCTTGATGCCGTACTGGCCGGCCCCCGCGCTCTTCAGCATGGTGTCGAGCTGGCGGATCTTGCTGCCGGTCCGGTCGTCGCTGCCGAGCTTCGTCTTGAGCGTCGCGTTCTCGTGCTCCAGTGCCGCGATCCGGTCGTGCCGGTCACCGGAGTCCCGTACGGCGCCGATGGCGTTGCCCACCGGGTCCACCACCGCCGCGACACCGTTCTCGACCGGTCCGAAGACCGTGGCGGCGGCCTGCCGGGCCCCGTCCACCGGTGACTCCTCGCCCCCGCGGATGTCGACCGTGACCAGGGCGAATGCGATGGCGATCAGCAGCACCAGGAGCAGCCGGCTCTCTCGTGTGTCCCTCACGTGCGGCGGCCGTGCCTTCCTCGTCGGAATGTTCGTGCCTGTATATCAACGTTCCGCCGCACGGGACGGCAGTGCCCGTACGGCGGAACGCCGGTCCTACCGTCGGGGCTGGGCGTCCAGCACCTGCTGGAGCGCCTCGAACTCCTCGACGCACTTCCCGGATCCGAGCGCCACCGAGTCCAGCGGGTCCTCGGCGATGTGGATCGGCATGCCCGTCTCGTGGCGCAGGCGCTCGTCGAGTCCGCGCAGCAGCGCGCCGCCCCCGGTGAGGACGATGCCGCGGTCCATCACGTCACCCGAGAGCTCCGGCGGGCACTTGTCGAGCGTCGTCTTCACGGCGTCGACGATCGCGTTGACCGGCTCCTCGATCGCCTTGCGGACCTCGGCCGCCGAGATGACCACGGTCTTGGGCAGCCCGGAGACCAGGTCGCGTCCGCGGATCTCGGTGTGCTCGTCCTTGTCCAGGTCGTAGGCCGAGCCGATGGTGATCTTGATCTGCTCGGCGGTGCGCTCACCGAGGAGGAGCGAGTACTCCTTCTTGATGTGCTGGATGATCGCGTTGTCCAGCTCGTCACCGGCGACCCGGATCGACTGCGCGGTGACGATGCCGCCGAGCGAGATCACGGCGACCTCGGTGGTGCCGCCACCGATGTCGACGACCATGTTGCCCGTGGCCTCGTGGACCGGGAGCCCGGAACCGATGGCCGCGGCCATGGGCTCCTCGATGATGTGCACCTGACGCGCGCCTGCCTGCGTCGACGCCTCGATGACGGCGCGTCGCTCGACCCCTGTGATGCCGGAGGGCACGCAGACGACGACCCGCGGGCGGGCCAGGTAGCGGCGCTTGTGGATCTTGAGGATGAAGTAGCGGAGCATGCGCTCCGTGATCTCGAAGTCGGCGATGACGCCGTCCTTCAGCGGCCGCACGGCAACGATGTTGCCCGGCGTGCGGCCGATCATCTTCTTGGCCTCGGAGCCGACCGCCAGAATTCCGCCGGTGTTGGTGTTGATGGCCACGACGGACGGCTCGTTCAGGACGATGCCGCGCCCCCTGACGTACACCAGCGTGTTGGCAGTCCCGAGGTCGATAGCCATGTCACGGCCGATGAACGACATTGAGTTCCCCTTGTTCCCCATGAGGATGCGTCGGGCCTTCCCAGGAAGCGAAGAATGGCTTGTTCCAGGTAGGCGAGGTTGGCGCTGCGGGCGTGGAAGCTTCCATCGTAGTGCCGTATGCACGGACACAGCGCGAGGGTCCTTCGCCTGTGCGGGTGGAACGGCTGCCCGTCCCACCCATGGTGACGTTACGTCGGAACGATGCGTTCCCGCGATACCTGACCCTATGCCGAAGGGCGGCCGAATTACTTCGGTCGCCCCAGGTACTGAGCGCTGTTTGGCCGAGCCGGCGTCAGGAAAGCCCGGGGAAGAAAAGCTTCAATTCCCGCTCTGCGGACTCCTCGGAGTCCGAGGCGTGGATGAGGTTCTCCCGGGTGACGGTGCCGAAGTCACCCCGGATGGAGCCGGGCGCGGCGGCGATCGGGTCGGTGGGGCCGGCCAGGGCGCGGACACCTTCGATCACCCGCTCGCCTTCGGCCACCAGGGCGACGACGGGACCCGAGGCCATGAACTCGACCAGCGGCTCGTAGAACGGGCGGCCCTTGTGCTCGCCGTAGTGCTGCTCCAGCGTCGCCAGGTCCAGCGTGCGCAGCTCCAGCGCGGTGATCGTCCAGCCGGCCTTGCGCTCGATACGGCCGACGATCTCGCCGATCAGCCCGCGCCGGACGGCGTCGGGCTTGAGAAGGACGAGGGTGCGCTGCGTCATGTGCGGCTCCTTGCGGGCTGACGACGTGGCGAGCAAGCGGCCGCGACGCCGCTCCCTCTTGCTCCCAGGTCGTTACGGGTGCGGTGGGAGCCCTGAGATTACAGGGGCACGGGAGCGGGCCGACGCCGGGGTTTACGCTGCGTCATCCTCAGGCCCGGCACGTGTCCCGAAAGCGGCGCAGTCCGCCCGGCGGGGGTCCGACACGGGCGGTCGCGCGGCCGGAAGGCGCCCTGGTACCGGATGTACCGGAGCGTCCCGGCATGGCGGGCGGGGCCCCTCCTGGGTGGGCCCGCCGGGCGTGGCCCGGCAGGGCTGCCGGGCCACGCCTCAGGCCTGTCCGGCCTCCTGGGCCTCCGCCTGCGCCGCCCACCGCGCCTTCGCCTCGTCGATCGTGCGGCCGTAGTGCACCGAGGCCCACCACAGGGCGGCGAAGACCACTCCGAGGATGTACATCATCGGCACGAAGAGGCCGCTCATGAAGAGCGCGGCCTGCAGGACCCAGCCGAGCTGTACGCCGCCTGGCCGGGTGATCACGCCGCAGAGCAGGACGGACACCAGCATGCCGATGCCGCAGACCGTCCACACCGTGGCCATGGACATGCCGTCCAGCTTCATCGCCACCAGGCCGGCGAAGCCGATCACGAAGAACTCGCCGATCAGCGTCGACGCACAGAGGGTCCGCATGGGTCAGCGCCTTCCCAGAAGCAGCCGGGCCTCGCCGACCGTGATGACGGAACCGGTCACCAGGACCCCGGCGCCCGCGTACTCGGCCTCTTCCTCCGCGAGGGTGATGGCCGCCTCCAGGGCGTCGTCCAGGCGCGGCTCGACCTGTACGCGGTCGTTGCCGAAGACCTCTACGGCGACCGCGGCGAGCGCGTCCACGTCCATCGCGCGGGCGGTGGAGTTCTGCGTCACGACCACCTCGGCGAAGATCGGCTCGAAGGCCTCCAGCAACCCCTTGACGTCCTTGTCGCCACTGGTGCCGACCACTCCCACGAGCCGGGAGAAGCTGAACGCCTCGGAGATCCCCTCGGCGGCGGCAGCGGCCCCCGCCGGGTTGTGGGCGGCGTCCAGGACGACGGTCGGGCTCGACCGGACGACCTCCAGACGGCCCGGTGAGAGCACGGAGAGGAAGGCCTTGCGGACGGATGCGACGTCGAGGCTGCGGGCCTGGTCGGCCCCGATGCCGAAGAACGCCTCGACGGCGGCGAGCGCCACCGCCGCGTTGTGCGCCTGGTGGGCGCCGTAGAGCGGCAGGAAGATGTCGTCGTACTCGCCGCCGAGTCCGCGCAGTGTCAGCAACTGACCGCCGACCGCGACCTCGCGGGAGACGACGCCGAACTCCATGCCCTCGCGGGCCACGGTGGCATCGACCTCCACGGCCTTCTTCAGCATCACCTGAGCGGCGTCGACCGGCTGCTGCGCCAGGATCACCGTCGCCCCCTGCTTGATCACTCCGGCCTTCTCGCCCGCGATCTCGGCCGGTGTGGTGCCGAGGCGGTCGGTGTGGTCCAGCGAGATGGGCGTGACGACGGCGACCGAGCCGTCGATGACGTTCGTCGCGTCCCAGGTGCCACCCATGCCGACCTCGACGACCGCCACGTCGACCGGCGCGTCGGCGAACGCCGCGTACGCCATGCCGGTCAGCACCTCGAAGAACGACAGCCGGTAGGGCTGCTGGGCGTCGACCATCTCGACGTACGGCTTGATGTCGTCGTACGTCTCGACGAAGCGCTGGGCGTCGATCGGGGCGCCGTCCAGGCTGATCCGCTCGGTGATCGACTGGACGTGCGGGGAGGTGTAGCGGCCGGTGCGCAGCTCGAAGGCGTTGAGCAGGGCCTCGATCATGCGGGCCGTACTGGTCTTGCCGTTCGTCCCCGTGATGTGGATCGAGGGGTAGGCGCGCTGCGGCTCGCCGAGCACGTCCATCAGGGCCGCGATGCGGGTCACGGACGGCTCGAGCTTGGTCTCGCCCCAGCGGCCGGCGAGCTCCTGTTCCACGGCGCGCAGCGCCCTGTCCGTCTCCGGGTCGGCGGGGCGGGCGGGCACCGCGTCGGCCTGGGCCGGGCCCGCTTGGGTGCGCAGTGTGCGGCTCCCGGCCTCGATCACCGCCAGGTCGGGGTCGCGCTGGGTCGCTTCTTCGACGATCTCCTCGAAGGTGTCGTCGGGATCTGACGCGTCGTGCCGGTCTGAAGGGCGGGGCTCACTCACAGGGCCAGTCTACGGATGGCCGCGGACATCGTGCGCGGCGCCCGGTGGGACGCTCCGGGCGGACGCGGCGGGACCTCGTGGGCAGCCGCCCCGGCTCCCCCTCCCGGGCACGGCGAAACCCCCGCGCTCCCGGTCGGTCGGGGGTGCGGGGGCTCCGTGGTCAGCTCATCAGTCCTGCGGCAGATGCGCCAGCTGGGCGGAGACGCGCGCGATGTCGGCCTCGGCCTTGGCGAGCCGGCCGCGGATCTTGTCGACCACGTGGTCCGGCGCCTTGGCGAGGAAGGCCTCGTTGCCGAGCTTGCCGGTGGCCTGCGCCTTCTCCTTCTCGGCCGCCTCGAGGTCCTTGGTCAGGCGCTTGCGCTCCGCCGCGACGTCGATCGTGCCCGAGAGGTCGAGCGCGACGACGGCGCCGGCGACGGGCAGGGAGGCGGTGGCGTGGAAGCCGTCCCCGGCGGGCTGCAGGCGCAGGAGCTGCCGGATGGCCGCCTCGTGCGGGGCGAGCGCCGTGCCGCTCAGGGTGAGCGCGGCCGGGACCTTCTGGCCGGGCTGGAGGCCCTGGTCGTTGCGGAAGCGGCGGACCTCGGTGACGACCTGCTGGACGAGTTCGATCTCCTTCTCGGCCGCGTCGTCGCGGAAGCCGGAGTCGCTCGGCCACTCGGCGATGACGATCGACTCGCGCCCGGTGAGCGCGGTCCACAGCGCCTCCGTGACGAACGGGACGATCGGGTGCAGCAGCCGCAGCATCACGTCCAGGACCTCGCCGAGGACCCGGCCCGAGACCTCCGCCGGGCGGCCGCCCGCGAAGAACGTGGTCTTGGACAGCTCGACGTACCAGTCGAAGACCTCGTCCCAGGCGAAGTGGCGCAGCGTCTCGCTGATCTTGGCGAACTGGTAGTCGTCGTAGAAGGCGTCGACGTCGGCGACCGTCTTGTTGAGGCGGGAGAGGATCCAGCGGTCGGTGACCGACATCTCCTCGACCGGGGGAAGGGCGCCCTCGATCGTGGCGCCGTTCATCAGGGCGAAGCGGGTGGCGTTCCAGATCTTGTTGGAGAACTTCGCCGAACCCTGGACCCACTCCTCACCGATCGGGACGTCGGTGCCCGGGTTGGCTCCGCGGGCGAGGGTGAAGCGCAGCGCGTCGGAGCCGTACTTGTCCATCCAGTCCAGCGGGTTGACCACGTTGCCGAACGACTTCGACATCTTCTTGCCGTGCTCGTCGCGGACCATGCCGTGCAGGACGATGGTGCCGAACGGCGGGACGCCGTCGTTGACGTACAGGCCGAACATCATCATCCGGGCGACCCAGAAGAAGAGGATGTCGTAGCCGGTGACCAGGACGGAGTTCGGGTAGAACTTCGCGAGGCTGTCGGTCTGTTCGGGCCAGCCGAGTGTCGAGAACGGCCACAGGCCGGAGGAGAACCAGGTGTCCAGGACATCGCTGTCCTGGGTCCAGCCCTCACCGGTGGGCGCCTCGTCGTCCGGTCCGACGCAGACGACCTCGCCGTTCGGCCCGTACCAGACGGGGATGCGGTGCCCCCACCAGAGCTGGCGCGAGATCGTCCAGTCGTGGAGGTTGTCGACCCAGTCGAAGTACCGCTTCTCCATCTCCTGCGGGTGGATCTTGACGCTGCCGTCGCGGACGGCGTCACCGGCCGCCTTGGCGAGCGGGGCGACCTTGACCCACCACTGGAGGGAGAGCCGCGGCTCGATGGTCGTCTTGCAGCGCGAGCAGTGGCCGACGGAGTGGACGTACGGGCGCTTCTCGGCGACGATCCGGCCGTCGGCGCGCAGCGCGGCGACGATGGCGGAGCGGGCCTCCAGACGGTCCAGGCCCTCGAAGGGGCCGGGGACGGTGATGACCGCCCGCTCGTCCATGACCGTGAGGAACGGAAGGTCGTGGCGTCGGCCGATCTCGAAGTCGTTCGGGTCGTGCGCGGGGGTCACCTTGACGGCACCCGTGCCGAACTCGGGGTCGACGTGGTGGTCGGCGACGACCGGGATCGTGCGGTCGGTGAGCGGCAGTTTGATCTGCTTGCCGACCAGGTGCTTGTAGCGCTCGTCGTCGGGGTGGACGGCGACCGCCGTGTCACCCAGCATCGTCTCGGCGCGGGTGGTGGCGACGACGATGGTCTCGTCGCCCTCGCCGTACGTCATGGAGACGAGCTCGCCGTCGTCCTCCTGGTACTCGACCTCGATGTCGGAGATCGCCGTCAGACAGCGCGGGCACCAGTTGATGATGCGCTCGGCGCGGTAGATCAGCTCGTCGTCGTACATCTTCTTGAAGACGGTCTGGACGGCCTTGGACAGGCCCTCGTCCATGGTGAAGCGCTCACGGGACCAGGCGACGCCCTCGCCGAGGCGGCGCATCTGGCCGGAGATCTGGCCGCCCGACTCGTTCTTCCACTGCCAGACGCGCTCGACGAAGGCCTCGCGGCCCAGGTCGTGACGGGACTTGCCCTCCTTGGCGAGTTCGCGCTCGACGACGTTCTGGGTGGCGATGCCCGCGTGGTCCATGCCGGGCTGGTACAGCGCCTCGAAGCCCTGCATGCGCTTACGGCGGACGAGGGCGTCGATCAGGGTGTGCTCGAAGGCGTGCCCCAGGTGGAGGCTTCCGGTGACGTTCGGCGGCGGGATGACGATGCTGTAGGGCGGCTTGTCGCTGTGCTCGTCGGCTTCGAAGTACCCGCGTTCTACCCAGCGCTCGTACAGCTTCCCCTCCACCTCGGCCGGCGCGTACTGGGTCGGCAGTTCGGGGTTGCTGGCTGTCTGCTGCTGAGTGTTCTCGGTCACGGGGGACAGTTTAGGGCCGTCACAGTCCTGCACTGAAACAGGATTGTTCAGTAACGGTGTGAGCTGCGATGCCCCATGTCAGCGCGGCTTCCGTCAGGATGTTCGGAACGCATAAGCATTCTGGAGGGGACAGCGCGATGAGTTACAACCAGCCGGGCCCGTACGGCGGGCAGCCGCCGCAGGGCCAGCCCGGACCGTACGGACAGCAGCCGGGCCCCTACGGCGGACCGCCGCAGGGCCAGCCCCAGGGCCAGCCCCAGGGCCAGCCCGGCTACGGCTACCCGCAGCAGGCCCCCCAGGGCGTCCCGCCGCAGCAGCAGCCCCCGCAGCCGGGCTACGGCTACCCGCAGCAGGGCCAGCAGCAGCCGGGCCCGTACGGCCAGCAGCCGCCGACGCCGCCGTACGGCCAGCAGCCCGCGTACGGCGGCCAGCAGCCGTACGGCATGCCTCCGCAGCCGAACGCCCCGAAGAAGAAGACCGGGCTCATCATCGGCGCGGCCGTCGTGGCGCTCGCCGTGATCGCGGGCGGCGTGTACTTCCTCACCTCGGGCGGGGGCTCCGGCAACAGCGACGTCGCGGACTCCACCAAGGGGTACAAGCTGACGCCGGCCACCTCGGTGGAGGCATACAAGCAGGACACGTCCGAGAAGACGCCCTCCGGCCCGCTCACGGGCAAGGAGAAGTCCGAGTCGGAGGCCATGGGAGTCAAGAACCCCAGCCAGGCGAGCGCCCAGTACGTGAGCGGTGACATGGCACAGAACCCGCTCACCACGAAGATGCTCATGCTCTACGGGGCCTGGGGCCAGATCGACGACCCCGCCAAGGTCATCGACGCCTTCTTCAAGAGCGCCGAGAAGGAGACCATGAAGGACGAGGACACGAAGGGCTCGCTGGTAGGCAGCCCGGAGAAGGTCACTCCGGCCGGTTTCAAGGGCGCACTGATGAAGTGCCAGAACATGAAGATCGTCAACGAGAAGGGCGACGGCTCGGTCCAGAACGGCCCCAAGGACATGACGATGCCGGTGTGCGTCTGGGCCGACTACAGCACGGTCGCCGCCGTCATCGGCTTCGACATCGGTGGCGCCATGACGAACAAGCCGATGTCCCAGGACGAGGCGGCGGGCCTCGCCGCCAAGCTCTACAACACCTCCCGCACCAAGGTCTGATTCCGCACAGCGCGAAGGGGCGCCCGGCCACTGGCCGGGCGCCCCTTCGGCGTCTGCGGTGCGCCGCCGCTACGCGGACTTCTCGTGGCGGCCGCCGTCGTTCTTGCCGATCGTGTGCGGACCGGGCGATCGTCGAGTCAGAGCTTCACCGAGACGTTTCCGACGGTGGCCAGTATGGTCAGCTCGCCGCCGATGGCGTGCAGGTAAGCCGACATGGTCGACGTGTCCAGACGTACGCCACCACGCTCGATCTGGCTGATCCGCCCCTGTGTCACGCCCATCGCCTTCGCCACCTGAACCTGGGTCATCCCCTGCGCCCTCCGGAGAGAGGCGAGCTCATGTCCTCGCTCCGCGTCGACCATCTCGTTCTTGATCGCGTCAATGCGAGCGCGCTTCTCCGGGGTGATGTCAGCCGCGAGATCGGCCATGCCACCGAGATTCATCCGTCCTCCTCCTTCAGAGCCTCAAGGTAAGCCATGTACTTGGCGTCGGCCTCTTTGACCGCCTTCGGGTACCAGGCCGCCCATTGCCGTCCGCTCGCCTTGTTTCCGGCGACGAGGAAGACAGCGCGCCGCACGGGACCGAACACGAAGAGCATCCGGATGCTGACCGTGCTGCCGTTGCGTGGGCGGAGCTCGCGCATGTTGCGGTACCGACTGTCTTCGACAGCCCCGACCGTCGGTCGCCGTAATGCCGGACCGGCCTCCTCAAGACGCTCCAGCGCGGCGATGACGTGATCGTGACTATCCGGATCCTCCTTGGCCAGCCTATGAATCCAGTCCAGGACATCTGCGAAGAATCTGAGTTCGTACGGACCGTCCACAGCAAAAAAATATTTGCACTAACTAATGCCCTCGGGCCCGAAAAGGGGCGCCCGGCCAGTGGCCGGGCGCCCCTTCGGCGTCTGTGGTGCGCCGCCGCTACGCGGACTTCTCGTGGCGGCCGCCGTCGTTCTTGCCGATCGTGCGCGGCTCGCGCGGGACCAGCGTCGGGTTGACGTTGTCGCGGACGACGTCCGGGGTGATGACCACGCGGGCCACGTCCTTGCGGGACGGGACCTCGTACATCACGGACTGGAGGACTTCCTCCATGATGGCCCGCAGGCCACGTGCGCCGGTCTGGCGCAGGATCGCCTGGTCCGCGATGGCCTCCAGCGCCTCGCGCTCGAAGTCCAGCTCCACGCCGTCGAGTTCGAACAGCCTTTGGTACTGCTTCACCAGGGCGTTGCGCGGCTCGACCAGGATCTGGAGCAGCGCCTCGCGGTCCAGGTTGTGGACCGAGGTCAGCACGGGGAGACGGCCGATGAACTCGGGGATCATCCCGAACTTCACCAGGTCCTCCGGCATGACCTCCTGGAACTGGTCGCTCGCCTGGATCTCCAGCTTGGACCGGATCGTCGCGCCGAAACCGATGCCCTTCGCGCCGGCCCGGGACTCGATGATCTTCTCCAGGCCCGAGAAGGCGCCGCCCACGATGAACAGGACGTTCGTCGTGTCGATCTGGATGAACTCCTGGTGCGGGTGCTTCCGTCCGCCCTGCGGGGGTACGGAGGCGGTGGTGCCCTCCAGGATCTTCAGCAGGGCCTGCTGGACGCCCTCGCCGGAGACATCGCGGGTGATCGACGGGTTCTCGCTCTTGCGGGCGACCTTGTCGATCTCGTCGATGTAGATGATCCCGGTCTCGGCCTTCTTGACGTCGTAGTCCGCCGCCTGGATCAGCTTGAGCAGGATGTTCTCGACGTCCTCGCCGACGTACCCGGCCTCCGTCAGCGCCGTCGCGTCGGCGATGGCGAACGGGACGTTGAGCATGCGGGCCAGCGTCTGCGCCAGCAGCGTCTTGCCCGAGCCCGTGGGGCCGAGCAGCAGGATGTTGGACTTGGCGAGCTCGATCGCGTCGTCGCGACCGCCGCCGTTCTCCCCTGCCTGGACCCGTTTGTAGTGGTTGTACACAGCGACCGAGAGGGCCTTCTTCGCGGGCTCCTGCCCGACGACGTACCCCTCGAGGAACTCGTAGATCTCGCGCGGCTTGGGGAGTTCCTCCCACCGCACCTCGGAGGTCTCGGCGAGCTCCTCCTCGATGATCTCGTTGCAGAGATCGATGCACTCGTCGCAGATGTACACACCGGGTCCCGCGATGAGCTTCTTCACCTGCTTCTGGCTCTTTCCGCAGAACGAGCACTTGAGCAGGTCGCCGCCATCACCGATGCGTGCCACGAGGTGCTTCCCCTTCGCCTGGGAGCAGCCTGGTTCAGCGGCTCCTGGTGCCTCTATCCGACGGTACCTTGCCTGACCCCCCGTTCGGGCCCCCCTTGGCACGGTTCACACGGCCGGGGCCGTGCGAACGGAAGGTGCCAAGGGGAAAAGACCGACGTCAGACGGACGCGCCGGCTGTGGTCTTGCGGGTGGAGACGATCTGGTCCACCAGACCGTACTCGAGTGCGTCCTCCGCGGTAAGGATCTTGTCGCGCTCGATGTCCTCGCTGATCTTCTCCAGCGAGGTGGTGGAGTGCTTGGCCAGCATCTCCTCGAGCTGGGTGCGCATCCGCAGGATCTCGTTGGCCGCGATCTCCAGGTCGGAGAGCTGCTCACGGCCCGTCTGCGAGGACGGCTGGTGGATGAGCACCCGGGCGTGCGGGAGCGCCATGCGCTTGCCCGGCGTGCCCGCGGCGAGCAGGACGGCGGCGGCGGAGGCCGCCTGGCCCATGCAGACCGTCTGGATGTCCGGCTTCACGAACTGCATCGTGTCGTAGATCGCGGTGAGCGCGGTGAACGAGCCGCCGGGGCTGTTGATGTAGATCGAGATGTCGCGGTCCGGGTCCATCGACTCCAGGCACAGCAGCTGCGCCATGACGTCGTTGGCCGAGGCGTCGTCGATCTGGACACCGAGGAAGATCACGCGCTCCTCGAAGAGCTTCGCGTACGGGTCGTACTCGCGCACGCCCTGCGAGGTGCGCTCGACGAAGCGCGGGACGACGTAGCGGTTGTCCACCTGCGGGCCGGTGTAGAGGCCGCTCGCGGAGGCGCCGGGGAAGTTGTTCATATGCGTGTTCACCATCCTGGTGGCGTTCATGTGGGCTGGGGGGCTGCTCGGCGTACGAGTGGCGTACGAGAGGTCTGCGGGGGCGCGTGGTCCGGTGGGGAGGCCGGATCAGGCGCCGGTGCCGCCGCCGCCCGGGATGCCCGACGCGAACGTGATGATCTCGTCGATGAGGCCGTACTCCTTGGCCTCGTCCGCGGTGTACCAGCGGTCGCGGTCACCGTCGCGGATGATCGTCTCCACGGTCTGGCCGGAGTGGTGGGCGGTGATCTCCGCCATCCGCTTCTTCGTGCGGAGCAGGTACTCGGCCTGGATCTTGATGTCCGAGGCGGTGCCGCCGATGCCGGCCGAGCCCTGGTGCATGAGGATGTCGGTGTTCGGAAGCGCGAAGCGCTTGCCCGCCGAACCGCCGGTGAGCAGGAACTGGCCCATGGAGGCCGCCATGCCCATGCCGATGGTGACCACGTCGTTCGGGATGTACTGCATGGTGTCGTAGACCGCCATGCCGGCCGTCACCGAACCGCCGGGGCTGTTGATGTAGAGGTAGATGTCCTTGTCGGGGTCGGCGGCAAGGAGCAGGAGCTGTGCGGTGATCTTGTTGGCGATGTCATCGTCGACCTGCTGACCGAGGAAGATGATGCGCTCGCCGAGCAGTCGGCTGTAGACCTGGTCACCGAGGCCTCCACCGAGGGACGGCTCTCCGGCGGCGTAGGGCATCAGATTCGTCACGTATCCACCTGCTCGTCTCTGACGGCTCCGGCCGTCTCAGCGTCTTCGTACCGGGTGGGCCGGGATTACCCGACCCTTCCTCTTCATGGACCCTAACGCGCAGGTGGGACAACGCCATCCCGGTTCCCCAACTGTTCGCTGGGAGCGCAAGGTCAGCAGTCCGCACAAGGGTCCGGGGGTGCGGGCGCCGATATGCCGACGGGCTCCGGACGCGATACGTCCGGAGCCCGTCGGTGCGATCGGGCGTGCCGATCAGTGCGAGGCTCAGGCCTCGGACTTCTCGTCGCTCTTCTCGTCGTCCTTCTCGGCGGCGGGAGCCTCGGACGCGTCCTCGGCGGCGGCCTCGGCCGTCTCGGCGGCCTCCTCCTCCTCGTCCTCCAGGTCGACGATCTCACCGTTGGTGTCGACGACCTTGGCGGCCTCCACGACGACGGCGAGCGCCTTGCCGCGGGCTACCTCGCCGACGAGCATCGGCACCTGGCCGCCCTCGACGACGGCCTGGGCGAACTGGTCCGGGCTCATGCCGGAGGAAGCGGCACGCCGCATGAGGTGCTCGGTGAGCTCCTCCTGGTTGACGTTCAGCTTCTCCTTGTTGACGAGCTCGTCCAGGATGAACTGGGTCTTGATGCCCTTGACGGCCTGCTCGGCGGTCTCGGCCTCGAACTCCTCGAGCGTCTTGCCCTGGATCTCGAGGTACTTCTCGAGGTCGAGACCCATCTGGCCGAGCTGGTGGTGCTCGAGGTTGTGCTTGCGGGTCTGGACCTCGTCCGCGAGGAGCTTCTCGGGGATCGGGACCTCGGCCAGCTTCAGCAGCTCGTCCAGGACGCGCTCCTGGGCCTGGGTGGCCTGGTCGTACTGCTTGGTGTTCTCGAGGCGCTTGCGGCTGTCCTCACGGAGCTCGGCGAGCGTGTCGAACTCGCTCGCCATCTGCGCGAAGTCGTCGTCCAGCTCGGGAAGTTCGCGGGAGGCGACGGAAGCGACCTTGACGGTGACCTCCGCTTCCTTGCCCTCGGCGGAGCCGCCCTTCAGCTCGGAGGTGAAGGTGGCCTCGCCACCGGCCTCCAGGCCGGTCACGGCCTCGTCGATGCCCTCGAGGAGCTCGCCGGAACCGATGGTGTACGAGACACCGGCGGCCACGCCGTCCTCCAGGACCTCTCCGTCGACCTTGGCCTCCAGGTCGATCGTCACGACGTCGCCCTCGGCGGCGGGACGCTCGACCGGGTTGGTGGAGGCGAAGCGCTCACGGAGCTGCTCCACGGCCTTGTCGACGTCCTCGTCGGTGACCTCGAGTGCGTCCACGGTGACCTCGATGCCGGAGTAGTCCGGAATCTCGATCTCGGGACGGACGTCCACCTCGGCGGTGAAGGCCAGCAGCTCGCCGTCCTTGAGTTCGGTGATGTCGACCTCGGGCTGGCCCAGAACGTTGAGCTCACCCTCGTTGACAGCCTCGGTGTAGAACTTCGGAAGGGCGTCGTTGACGGCCTCCTCCAGCACCGCACCACGGCCGAACCGCTGGTCGATGACCCGGTTGGGGATCTTGCCCTTACGGAAGCCCTTCACCGTGACCTGCTGGTTGATCTTCTTGTACGCCGCGTCGAGGCTGTCCTTGAGCTCCTCGAAGGGCACCTCGATGCTGAGCCGAACCCGGGTCGGGTTCAGGGTCTCCACGGCGCTCTTCACGGTTCGGTCTCCTTGGTGGCTGACTTCTTGGGGTTCTGCTGGGCCGCCGAGAGGCGGCTTCGCGGATCGAGCCCGGTACATCAGACACACGGGCACGCAATTTGCATAGTAACGGCAAGCGGGATGACTCCCACAACGCGATCTTGCCTGTGCGATCTTGCTGGTGGTCGGGGTGGCCGGATTCGAACCGACGACCTTCCGCTCCCAAAGCGGACGCGCTACCAAGCTGCGCCACACCCCGTCGGTGCGACACGTAGGGTACATGCCCGCAAGCGGTGCGTCGGCCGTTTTGCACAGCGCCGCGGGGGCCACGCCGGCATGCGGGTGTGCGCGGACCTTCCCCGACCCGCTACGATGCTTTCCGTGCCGCGGTCCAGGAACCTGCGGTACGGCACGTGCGGGCGTAGCTCAATGGTAGAGCCCTAGTCTTCCAAACTAGCTACGCGGGTTCGATTCCCGTCGCCCGCTCCACCGGCTCAGGGCCAGGTCAGAGGATCATCCTCCGGCCTGGCCCTGTGGCGTTCGCGGACCCGTGAAGAGCCGGCCGACGGCATGCCGGAGCGGGCCCCGCCCGCGGACCGGACGGGACCCGCCCGGAAGCGGAGCAGAGCCCGCTCAGGAACGATCAGGAGCCGATCAGAAGCTGATCTGGTTGATCGTGTCCGCTATCGAGTTCATGAATCTGTTGATCGACGGAGCCATGCCCGTCGAGGCCAGGAAGAAGCCGAAGAGCACGGCGACGACCGCCGGCCCGCCCTTGAGGGATCCGCCGCGGATCAGCACCACCAGGACAATCCCCAGCAGAAGCACCACAGACAGTGAAATGGCCACGACTGATCACACCCTTGGTCGGTCCGCCTTGCCGGCCCGGCGGCGTGCGGCCGAGCACACCTCCGTCGCGCCCATCGTGCCACCAACTCCCCTGTGCGTGCTGCCGCGTGACGAAGCCGACTGGCCGGATCGCGCCATACCCGCGCCCGCGCACGCCTGGCGCGTGGGGAGCATGTGCCGGTGAAACACCGGGAGATGCCGGGTCCGGTGGCGCCCGGGCGGGCCCACCGCGCCCTCGCCACGCGGGGCCCGGGGCGGGCCGCACGGCAGACCTCGCCACGGGGCGCGGACCGGCCTCACAGCGGGCTCAAGGAAAGCTGTGCATCCACTGTGCGAAACCCATTCGAATATTCGCCGATGTGACGGTTTCCATATCCCCACACTTCATTCACAGCATTCTGCGGGCGGCTGATGCGAGGAAATTGACCCCGCCAACCACTTGTCGATCTGACCGATTTGGTGGAGACAAAACGCTCCATAGAGGACATTTGCTGGTGGTTTCATTTCTCGACGGCCGGGAACACGCGCCACGGAATGAGGTTTTACGCGCGCCGATCGACGGGTCTAGGGTGCCTTAGATGTTCAAAGCTCCGAGCGAAATTCAGAGGGCCCCGATCCCCCCGGAGACCCGGGAGTCGGAGCCCGGACACCAGCAGATTCCGACGGCCGCCGCGACGGTCGCGCGCCATGCTCCGGCGGCGCCTGCCCCTGCGTCGGCGAAGCGGCGTGACGCCTACTTCGACAACGTGAAGTACCTCGCGATCGTGCTCGTCGCCGTGGCGCACGCATGGGAACCGGTCATGGACGGCAGCCGTGCCACGCGGGCGCTGTACATGTTCGTGTACACGTTCCACATGCCCGCGTTCATCCTTGTTTCCGGTTATTTCTCACGGTCGTTCGACATGAGTCCGGCCAGGGTGAAGCGTCTGGTCACCGGGGTCGCCGTGCCCTACGTGCTGTTCGAGACGGCCTATTCGCTGTTCAGGCGGTACGCGGGCGCGGACGACGTGGCCATCACACTCCTCGACCCGATGTACCTCACCTGGTTCCTGATCGCCCTGTTCGTCTGGCGGGTCACCACGCCGCTGTGGCGTTCGCTGCGCCATCCGCTGCCGGTGGCGCTCACGCTCGCCGTACTCGCCTCCCTGACGCCGGGCATCGGTGACGACCTGGACCTGCAACGCGTCCTGCAACTCCTGCCGTTCTTCGTGCTCGGGCTCCTGCTGAAGCCCGAGCACTTCGCGCTCGTCCGCCGGCGCGAGGTCAGGCTGCTCTCCCTGCCGTTGTTCGCGGGGGCCCTGCTCTTCGCCTACTGGGCCGCACCGCGCATGCGGCTCGGCTGGTTCTACCGCAGCAGCAGCGCCCAGGAACTGGGGGCCCCGTGGTGGTCAGGGGCCGTGATGTCCCTCGCGATGTTCGGGTGCGCGCTGCTTCTCACGGCCGGCTTCCTGGCCTGGGTACCGCGCCGTCACCTCTGGTTCACGGTGCTGGGCGCGGGAACGATCTGCGGCTATCTCCTGCACGGCTTCCTGGTGAAGGGCGCCGGATACGTGGGGCTGTTCGACCGGTACCCGTGGCTCTCGGAGCCCGCCGGGCTGGTCCTCGTCTCCCTCGTCGCGGCTGCGGCGGTGACCCTGCTGTGCACCCCGCCGGTCCGGCGCGCATTGCGCTTCGCCACCGAGCCCGAGATGAACTGGGCGTTCCGCCGGGACCTGACCGAGCGCTGAGCCCGCCCTGAGCGTCCGGTCCCGTCCGGGTCGGCGCAGCCCGGTACTCACTCGTCCGGTTCCCGCCCCGGGGCGGGCGCAGGGCCCCCGGACAGCCCCAACAGCCCGCGCATCAAGGCGTACTTCTCCGTCAGGCGGCTACGGGTCGCCGGCTCCAGGACCGCGAGGCGGTCGGGGTCCGCGTTGTGCGCCAGGTCCGACTCCTTGATCAGCAACGCCCCCGGGGTGGCCAGAATCCGCTCCACGTACGCAGCCAGGTCCTCGCCGTCCCGTCTGGTGACGGCGAGGACCATGTCCTTCACCCGCTGCGGCAGGGCTGCCTCGTCCAGCCACTGCCGGGAGAGCGCGTCGTCCTCCACGGCGTCGTGCAGCCAGGCGGCGGCTGTCTGCTCGTCCGTGCCGCCCCGGCTCCGCACCCCGTCGGCGACTGCGGCGAGATGCTCGGCATAGGGGCGGCCGGCCTTGTCCGTCCGGGTGCGGTGGGCCTCGCGGGCGATCGCCTCGACCTCGGCCAGGGACAGGTGCGGAGTCGGCATGCGCCCGACTGTACGCCCGGCCGGCAACTCCTCCCAGGGGTCGAGGTGCGCCGCACCTCCTGCGGTCCCGGAGAGCCGCGCCAGTCGTTCGGTAAACTAATTACTGACGATTTCTTGACGCTCTCTTGACCAAGCGAAGGACAGGCTCATCGGACACGCAGACACACTCATCGCCATGGGGGGCGCCTTCCTGGCCGCCGCCGTTCTCGCCCGCCTCGGCGGCCGCATCGGACTGCCGACCATCCCGCTGTTCATCCTGGCCGGAATGCTGCTCGGCCCGCACACCCCCGGGGTCGTCCTCGTCGAGGATCCCCACGAGCTGGAGATGCTCTCCGCACTCGGCCTCGTACTCCTCCTCTTCTACCTCGGCCTCGAATTCCATCTGGACGACCTGAAGAAGGGCGGGCGCAAGATGGCGCTCGCCGGCGGCACCTATCTCGCCCTCAACGTGGGCGCGGGTCTCGGTTTCGGCTTCGCGCTGGGCTGGGGCACCTCGGAGGCGCTGGTGCTCGCCGGGGTGCTGGGCATCTCCTCGTCCGCGATCGTCACGAAGGTCCTGGTGGACCTGGGCCGGATCGGCAATCCGGAGACGCGGCCGATCCTGGGCATCATCGTCGTGGAGGACGTCTTCCTCGCCCTCTACCTGGCCGCCCTGCAGCCGATCCTGTCCGGTGCGGACAACCTCGCCGCGGCGGTGCTCGACGGCGGCAAGGCCTTCGGCTTCCTGCTGCTGCTCGCCGTGGTGGCCAGGTTCGGCACCAAGGTGGTCGGCAGGCTGTTCCACACCAGGGACGACGAACTGCTCGTCATCTCCTTCCTCGGGGCGGCCGTCTTCGTGGCCGGGGTCTCGGAGTGGTTCGGCGTCGCGGACGCCATCGGCGCGTTCATGGTGGGCTTGATGCTGGGAAGCACCGCATCGGGCGACCGCATCCTCAAGCTGGTCCATCCGCTCCGGGATGCCTTCGGCGCGATCTTCTTCTTCGCCTTCGGACTGTCCATCGACCCGGGCGACCTCCCGAGCGTGGTGTGGCCGGTGCTGGCCGCCGTGGCGGTGACCATGGCGATGAACGTCTTCGCCGGGCTTGCCGCCGCCCGGGTCTACGGCTTCGGTCCGCAGGCGACGGCGAACATCTCCACCACCCTGCTGGCGCGCGGCGAGTTCGCGCTCATCCTCGCCACCATGGCGGCGGGCGCGGGTCTGGACGAGCGGCTCTCCCCGTTCATCGCCGGGTACGTGCTCCTGCTCGCGGTCCTGTCACCCCTGGCGGCCGGCCGGTCGCACTGGCTGGCCGGGATCCTGCCCGGAGGCCGTGAGCGGGAACGGGACACGGAGAGGGAGGCCGCACCGGTCTGAGGGACGGCACACGGCCCGGGGCGGGGCGGTGCCCTCGCGCGCCGCATCCCGGGACGGCGGAGCGCGGTGGCCACCCACCCGGGCCGTGTGCCCGGACCTCCGCCTGCCCGGGCCGGCTCCCGAACCGCCTCCGGGGGCTTCCTCCGCCCGGAGCGTCCGCCCGGTGCCCTCATCCGGCGGTCCTGCCAGGCGTCTTCACGTTCGAGTGAAAAAGTCGCGCCGCATTGACGCACGGACGGATTTCGTCCGGTTCGCACGGTTCCTGCGGTTCAGGCGCGACGCGACAACAGGAGCAGCGCGCGGTCGTCGTTGACGTCCTTCGCGCAGGCCTCGATGAGGTGCCAGGCCGCGCCCTCGAAGCCGGTGGTGACGTAGCGGTCGGCCTCGCCCGTCAGCCGGTCGATGCCCTCGGCCATGTCCCGGTCGGAGGCTTCCACGAGTCCGTCCGTGAACAGCATCAGCACGTCACCCGGTGCCAGCGAGCCCTTCACCGCGTCGAACTGCGCCCCGTCGTACACCCCCAGGAGCGGCCCCTCGGCCGCCTTCTCCTCCCACCGGCCGCTTCCGGCGTGCAGTTGCAGGGCAGGAGGATGGCCGGCCGAGAGGAGTTCGTAGTCCCCCGACTCCAGGTCCAGGACGAGGTGGATGGACGTGGCGAAGCCCTCGTCCCAGTCCTGGCGCAGGAGGTAGCCGTTGGCGGCGGGCAGGAAGCCGTGCGGCGGCAGTGAGCCCAGGAGACCGCCGAAGGCCCCGGACAGCAGCAGGGCCCGGGAGCCGGCGTCCATGCCCTTGCCGGACACGTCGGTGAGCACCGCTTCCAGCGTCCGTCCGCCGCCGGTGCGGGCCGCGACGACGAAGTCGCCGGAGAAGGACTGGCCGCCCGCCGGACGGAGCGCCATCTCGCAGTGCCACTCCTGGGGCAGCCGCGGCAGGGCGCTCTGGACGCGGATGCGTTCGCGGAGGTCGAAGAGCATGGTGCCGCCGCGTCGCCACGGCACCCCGACCCGGGCCCGGAACTGGGCGAGTACGAGTCCGAAGAAGCCGCAGGCGGCCACGACCAGGACGATGCCCGGGGTGACCCGGGCGGGGCCCTCCGTATAGGGGCCGAGGGCGATGGACTCCACGATCAGGGCGGTCGCGGCGGCGGCGTAGAGCCCCAGCAGGCTGGCCGGCCGCAGCAGCAGGCCGCCTGCGACGACCGGCAGGGCCAGGGCCGCCGGTGAGCACCACACCGGGTTGATCAGGCCCGCCCCCGCGATCGCCGGAACGGTGAGCAGCAGACCGGCGAGGGCTATCCAGTCCGACCCGTCCCCACGGAAGTAGTCGACCCCCGACCTGCGCAGCGCGATGCGCGCCCGGTGCGCCGATCTTCGCCACCGGGCCGGGTACGCGTCTACTCCTTCGCGACGGGCCATTGCGGGGACCTTATCCACTGCGCGGCCTCCGGTGCAGGGGGACCCCTGTGACAATGTGTCGGAAAATGGGTCGCCCGTCTGCCCGGCCACTGGTAGGCATGGCATATGACAACAGAGCTGCGGGTACCGAGCGCGTCCGAGTGGTCCGCGTGGTTCGAATGTCTCGAACTCGCCTTCGGCGGTGCCCTCATGTCCCCGGAGACCCGCGAGATGTACGCCGAGCTGGCCGCCCCGGAGCGGTCGATCGGCCACCGGGACGGTGCCGACTGGGTGGCCACGGCCGGCGCGCACCGCTTCCGTGTGACGGTACCCGGGGGGTCCGAGGTGGCCGCCGCCGGTGTGACGATGGTCAGCGTCGCGGCCACGCACCGCAGGCGGGGACTGCTGACCTCGATGATGCGGCGGCAGTTGGACGATGTCCGTTCGTGGGGGGAACCCCTCGCGGTGCTGTTGGCCTCGGAGCCCGGCATCTACGGCCGCTTCGGTTACGGCGCGGCCACCCGCGAGATGAACATGCGGATCGACACGTCACGCGTGCACCTCGACGTGCCGCCCGGCACGGACGGCGTGCGGGTGCGGTACGCGTCCCCGGAGCAGGCGCTCGCCGCCTGCGAGGCGGTGTACGCGGAGCTGGCGGCCGCCCGGCCCGGCGCCCCGGTGCGGCAGCCCGGGTGGGACCGGATGGCGGTCCTCGATTCGGCGCGGGACAGGGACGGCGGTTCCCCTCTGCTGTGCGTCCTCGCGGAGCGGGACGGCCGGGTCACCGGCTACGCGACGTACCGGATGAGGCCGGACTGGGATCACGAGGGGCCCAGGGGACGGGTGCTGCTGCGGGATCTCTGGGCGCTGGATCCGGCTTCCTACGCGGTCCTGTGGCGCTTCCTCTTCGGGATCGACCTGACCTCGGTCGTCGAGTGCTCCAACCGGCCGCCGGACGACGCCGTGCTGCACCTGGTCTCGGACGTACGGCGCTGCGACGTGCGCGTGCGGGACGGGCTGTACGTCCGCCTGGTCGAGGTGGGCACGGCTCTCGAGGCGCGGAGCTACCGGTCCCCGGTGAATGTGGTGCTGGACGTGGAGGACTCCTTCTGCCCGTGGAACGCCGGGCGTTGGCGGCTGACCGCGGACGCGAAGGGCGTGGCCTCCTGCCGCCGTACCGAAGACCCCGCTGATCTCGCGCTGTCCGTGCGCGAGTTGGGGGCCGTGTACCTCGGCGGGGTGTCGCTGACGGCGCTGGCCGCCGCCGGGCGGGTCCGGGAGACGCGGCGGGGCGCGGTGGCCGAGGTGTCCTCGGCGTTCTCCTCGGACGTGGAGCCGTGGTGCCCCCACGGGTTCTGAGCACGCGCCGGACCGTGCCACCGGGACGTGGGTCGGCCCTCAGCGGCTCTGGCAGGCCGGACACCAGAAGAGGTTGCGGGCCGCCAGGTCCGCCGTACGGATCGCGGTGCCGCAGACATGGCAGGCCTGGCGGGCGCGGCGGTAGACGTAGACCTCTCCCCCGTGGTCGTCGACGCGCGGCGGCCGGCCCATGGCCTCGGGCAGGTGCTCCGGGCGGACCGTGTCGATCCGGTTGTTCCGCACGCCCTCGCGCATCAGCTCGCCGAGGTCGGCCCAGAGGGCGTCCCACTCGCCGCGAGTGAGGTCCTTGCCCGGCCGGTACGGGTCGATGCCGTGCCGGAAGAGGACCTCGGCACGGTAGACGTTGCCGACGCCCGCGACGGTCTTCTGGTCCATCAGCAGGGCGGCCACCGTGACGCGGCTGCGGGAGATGCGGCGCCAGGCCCGCTCGCCGTCCTCGTCGGTGCGCAACGGGTCCGGCCCGAGCCGGTCGTGTATGGCCTGTTTCTCGGGCCCGGTGATCAGGGCGCAGGTGGTGGGGCCGCGCAGATCGGCGTAGTGGGCGTCGTTGACGAGACGGAGCCGGACCGTGTCGGTGGGCGGCGGGGCCGGCGCCGTGCCGAAGCCGAGCTTGCCGAACAGGCCGAGGTGGATGTGGACCCAGGAGGGTCCGCCGACTGCGGCCCCGCCGCCGCCGAAGCCGAGGAAGAGGTGCTTGCCGTGGGCGTCGACGGCGGTGAGGGTCCGGCCGTCGAGCAGCTCCGCGCCTGCGGCGAACTTCCCCTGCGGGCTGCTGACGCGCACCGGCCCGCCGGCGAACCGCTCCTGGTGGTCGGCGGCGAGGCGGTGGATCGTATGCCCCTCGGGCACGGCGGATCTCCTGGGAACACGCCTGTGCCGCCGGGCGGGGACCCGGCGGCACAGGGAAGCGGGTACGGGGCCGTTCAGCCCTGCTGGGGGTGGTGCGCCGGAATGGGGGGGAGCTCGCCGGTGGTCTCGTAAGCCGACAGCATCTCGATGCGGCGGGTGTGGCGCTCCTCACCCGAGTACGGGGTGGCCAGGAAGATCTCGACGAACTTCGTGGCCTCCTCACGCGTGTGCATCCGGCCGCCGACGGCGACCACGTTGGCGTTGTTGTGCTCACGGCCGAGCGCGGCGGTCTGCTCGCTCCAGGCGAGTGCGGCCCGTACGCCCTTGACCTTGTTCGCGGCGATCTGCTCGCCGTTGCCGGAGCCGCCGATGACGATGCCGAGGCTGCCCTCGTCCGCCGCCGTCCGCTCGGCGGCGCGGAGGCAGAACGGCGGGTAGTCGTCCTGGGCGTCATAGATGTGGGGACCGCAGTCGACGGCCTCGTGGCCGTGGGCCGTGAGCCACTCGACGAGGTGGTTCTTGAGTTCGTAGCCGGCATGGTCGGAACCGAGGTACACGCGCATGGGGCGAAGTGTGGCACGGACGGGACGGGGTAGCCGTCAGCGGGGTCCGGACCGTCGGGCCGTCCACCGGGGCGGCTCCGGACCCCGGATGTGTGCGACGCCACTCCGGCAACGATCGGGTCAAAAAACTGGATGAAAGGGTTCCACTTCCGGTGCCGTCCAGGCTTGAATGCGTGACGCGCCGCGCACCACCCTCGCGACGGCAGGACCGGCACCCGCGATCAGACACGTAAGGATTCGATCCATGACGTCGCAGACGACTCTGGAGCAGTCGGGCCACCAGCCCGGCGATCCGGACCAGCCGCACTCCCCGGACGGCCTCAAGGCCGGCCTCAAGAACCGCCACCTCTCGATGATCGCCATCGGCGGCGTCATCGGCGCGGGCCTCTTCGTCGGCTCCGGCGCCGGCATAGCGGCCGCGGGACCGGCCATTCTCCTGTCGTACGCGCTGGTCGGCCTGATGGTCGTCTTCGTCATGCGGATGCTCGGCGAGATGGCCGTCGCCCGTCCGAGCTCCGGCTCCTTCTCCGCCTACGCGGACCGGGCCCTGGGCCGCTGGGCGGGCTTCTCGATCGGCTGGCTGTACTGGTTCTTCTGGGTCGTGGTGCTCGCCGTCGAAGCCACGGCGGGTGCCAAGATCCTGGAGGGCTGGGTCCCGGGTGTGCCGCAGTGGGCCTGGGCCCTGATCGTCATGGTGGTACTGACGGCGACCAACCTGGTCTCCGTGGGCTCGTACGGCGAGTTCGAGTTCTGGTTCGCCGGGATCAAGGTCGTGGCGATCGGCGCCTTCGTCGTCGTCGGCCTGCTCGCCGTCTTCGGCGTGCTGCCCGGCTCGGACGGCGGGGGTTCGGGACTCGCCCATCTCACGGACACCGGCGGCTTCTTCCCCGAGGGTCCGGGCGCCATCCTCACGGGTGTGCTGATGGTCGTCTTCTCCTTCATGGGGAGCGAGATCGTGACCCTGGCGGCCGGCGAGTCGGAGGACCCGCGGCGGGCGGTCTCCAAAGCCACCAACAGTGTGATCTGGCGCATCGCCATCTTCTACCTGGGCTCGATCTTCGTCGTCCTGACGCTGCTGCCGTGGAACGACCCCTCGATCGTCGAGGACGGCTCGTACGTCGCCGCACTGAACGTCATCGGCATTCCGCACGCCGGCCAGGTCATGGACGTCATCGTGCTGACCGCCGTGCTGTCCTGCCTCAACTCCGGCCTCTACACGGCCTCGCGCATGGCCTTCTCGCTCGGGGAGCGGGGCGACGCGCCCAGGGCGTTCGCCAAGGTGAACAGGCGGGGCGTGCCGCAGACGGCCATCCTCTCGTCCGTCGTGTTCGGCTTCGTGGCCGTGTTCTTCAACTACCAGTGGCCCGACACGGTGTTCCAGTTCCTGCTGAACTCCTCCGGTGCGGTCGCCCTGTTCGTCTGGCTGGTGATCTGTTTCACGCAGCTGCGGATGCGGGGCATCATCCTGCGCGAGTCGCCCGAGAAGCTCGTCGTACGGATGTGGCTCTTCCCGTACCTGACGTGGGCGACCATCGCGATGATCTCGTTCGTCCTCGTCTACATGCTGACCGACGACGCCGGGCGGGAGCAGGTGCTCCTCTCGCTGCTGGTCGCCGCGCTGGTGGTGGCCGTCTCCCTGGTACGCGACGCCCGCGCCAGGAAGGCGGGAACAGCCCCGGTCGAGTGACCGGGCGGGACACCTGACGGCGGGTGTCGGATATTGCGGGAGGCTCTCCTTCGGCGCGCGGGTCACGCGAGCGGGAGGAGAGCCTCTCCCATGACCACCGCCCCCGCCTCCTTTCCGGACCGCTTTCCCCCCTGTACGCCGTGCGCGTTCCTCGCCGAGGCCCGGGACCCGGCCGGCGCACAGGCCGCCGTGCGGGACGCGTCCTCGCGGGCCGGCGCGTCAGGGTCCACGCCGACCCGGCACGGGCGGTCCGGCCCGGTCGCGAGCGGAATGGGGACGCCGGTCAGCACCCGCGGATGGGCCGCGTGGGGACCGGCCTCCGCGACGCGGGCTTCCTGCCGCGGCTGTCCGCCCCGCCCGATGGCACGTAGGTGGCGGCGGTACGGGCGCTGTACGCGTGCCGTACGCGCGGGACATCGGGGAACTGGCGCCGGAGGGTGGGCCGGTCCCTGAACTCCTCGTTCGGCGGCGACGGCCGCACCGGGGGTTCCCCCTGCGCCCGGACACGCGAAAGGCCCGCCGGGCTGGTGTCGCGTCACGACCCGGCGAGCCTGTTCGGTGGTTCCTGCGGTGTCAGCCGCGACGCCCGAGGAGCTTCCAGGAGGCGGGCAGCGCGCCCATGGCCAGGGCGGCCTTGAGCGCGTCGCCGATCAGGAACGGGGTGAGGCCGGCGGCGACGGCCGCGCCCGCCGACATCCCGGTGGAGAGCGCGAGGTAGGGCACGCCGACGGCGTAGATGATCAGTGAGCCGACGGCCATGGTGCCCGCGGTGCGCAGGACGGAGCGGTCACCGCCGCGGCGGGCCAGAGCGCCCGTGACCGTGGCGGCGAGCAGCATGCCCAGGACGTAACCGAAGGAGGCGCCGCCGGCTCCCGAGCTGCCCTCGGAGAACCACGGCACGCCGGCCATGCCGACGACCGCGTACAGGGCCAGGGCGAGGAAGCCGCGGCGGGCGCCGAGCGCGGTGCCGATGAGCAGCGCGGCGAACGTCTGGCCGGTGACGGGGACCGGGGAGCCGGGGACGGGCACGGCGATCTGGGCCGCGATGCCGGTGAGCGCGGCGCCGGCGGCGACCAGCGCCGTGTCCACGGCGTAGCGGTGCCGGGCCACGGGCAGCAGGTCGGCGAGGACCACTCCGGAACGGGTGGGGGCGGCAGCAGTGCTCATCGGGACTCCGCGGGTAGGGCAGCAGGACGGGTGGGACGGACTGGGGGTGACGTTAGCCGACGGGGCGTCGCCCGATCACCATCAGCCGCCCACAAAGCGATGGTCGGCGGCTTCGTCGGGTTCACACAAAGGGTGGGACTCAACCACGCGGGCGAGTGATGCTCGTCACGGTGGTGAGCGGTGGATCGGCCGAGACGGAAGGGAAGGCGCTCCGCACAGGAGACTGTAGGTTTCCCATAACCGGGTCCCACGGTAAGGACCGTAGGCGGATGTGCACCACGTGTGAGCCTGGTGACCGTATAGCGGACACCCGTTCCCCGTGGACGGGGCGCGCGCCCAGACTGTGTGCCGACCTCCCGCCCGACCAGTGAACAGAGCCTGTCCATGTCCCGGACCTCCACGCCGCCCTCCACGGAGGCCGCCGCGCCCGCGGCCGACTCCGCGCTGACCCACGGCCTCAAGCAGCGCCACCTGTCGATGATCGCCCTGGGGGGCGTCATCGGGGCCGGGCTGTTCGTCGGCTCCGGGGCGGGCATCGCAGCCGCCGGCCCCTCGATCGTCGTCGCCTACGGCATCTCGGGCCTGCTGGTCATGTTCGTGATGCGCATGCTCGGCGAGATGTCGGCGGCCGACCCGGCGTCCGGCTCGTTCTCCGTCCACGCCGAACGGGCGATCGGGCCGTGGGCGGGCTTCACCGCCGGGTGGGCGTTCTGGGTGCTGCTCTGCGTCGCCGTCGGCCTGGAGGGCATCGGCGCCGCGCAGATCGTGACGGGCTGGCTGCCCGGCACGCCCGCGTGGGCGTGGGTCGCGCTGTTCATGCTGGTCTTCCTCGGTACCAACCTGGCCGCCGTGAAGAACTTCGGCGAGTTCGAGTTCTGGTTCGCCGCGCTCAAGGTCGTCGCGATCACGCTCTTCCTCGTGCTCGGCGTGCTCGCTATCCTCGGCGTCCTGCCCGGCACCGACTCCCCCGGCGGCTCGAACCTCACCGGGGCGGGCGGTTTCCTGCCGAACGGTTCGAACGGCTTCATCATCGGGCTGCTCGCCTCCGTGTTCGCCTACGGCGGGCTGGAGACGGTCACGATCGCCGCAGCCGAGTCGGAGAACCCGGTGGCGGGTGTCGCCAAGGCGGTGCGCACGGCGATGTGGCGGATCGCGGTCTTCTACGTCGGCTCGATGGCGGTCGTCGTCACCCTCGTGCCGTGGGACCTCCCGGAGGTCGCCGAGGTGGGGCCGTTCTACGCCACCCTCGACCACCTCGGCATCAGCGGCGCCGCGGAGATCATGAACGTGGTCATCCTGGTCGCCCTGCTCTCCGCGATGAACGCCAACATCTACGGCGCCTCGCGCATGGCCTGCTCGCTCGTCGCGCGCGGCCAGGGCCCGAAGCGGCTCGGCACGATCACCTCGGGTGTGCCCCGCAACGCCGTACTCGTCTCGTCCGCCTTCGGCTTCCTGTGCGTCCTGCTCAGCTACTGGCGTCCGGACGACGTCTTCCCGTGGCTGCTCAACATGATCGGCGCGGTGATCCTGGTCGTCTGGGTCTTCATCGCCGTCTCCCAGCTGGTCCTGCGCCGGCGGCTGGAGCGCGAGGCGCCGGACCGGCTCGTCGTCCGCATGTGGCTCTTCCCGGGCCTGACGGTCGTGGCGCTCCTCGCCATGGCGGGCATCTTCCTCCTGATGCTGCGCCAGCCGGGCACCCGGGACCAGCTGCTGGCGACCGGGGCGCTGACCGGGGTCCTGATCGTCGTCGGGCTGGTGCGGCAGAGGCGTGCGGCACGCGACCCGCGCACCTGAGGGCGGGTGGTGGCCTGCGGGACTGACCGGCGCGCTCCGGAAACCGGTTCAGGACGGCACCGCGGGACAGCTGGCGCCCCTCGGTGGGACGGCCAGGTCGGTGAGGTAGTCGTCCACCGCGTCCTCCATGCACGGACCGCTGGTGACGCTGCCGTGCCCCTGGCCCTCGTAGGTGAGGAGCACGCCGCTGCGGCCGAGCTGCCGGGCCACCGAGACCGCCCACGGGTAGCCGGTTGCGGGGTCGTGCAGCGCGTTGGACAGCAGGATCGGCGGGGCACCGTCCGCGTCCAGGCGGTGCTGCGGGTTGGTGGTCGGCGCGCCCAGACACGCCGCCACCATGTGGATCGGCAGCAGGTAGGGCATGTCGGGTGCGGTCCTGTTCATCATGGCGACGAGCGAGGCGTACTCCCGATAGCCACGCACCGGCAGGTGCCAGTCCGCGCAGAAGACCGGGGTGGCCGGCGGCAGCGGCGCGGTCGAGGTGGGAGAGGCCGGCAGCGGCCTGCTCGTTTCCATCCCCGCCATCATCACGGCCAGGCCCGCGTAGTCAGCCTCGTAGAACTTCCGGAACGCGACCTTGTTGACCAGATCCGAAGACGACAGCGAGACACCCGGCCTCGCCGGGTCCTCCAGCTCGCCGCGTCCGGCCCGGGCCAGCAACCCCTGCCAGAGGGCGCGTACGTCGCGGCCGTGCAGCGCGCAGTCCGCGGTGCCGTCGCACCACTTCACGAACTCCTGGAACGAATCCGCTGCCGCGGCCGCCTCGGACCGCAGGAAGTCCCGGGTGGTCGGCACGCTGTGGTCCATGACGCTCTCCAGCACCATCGCGCGCACGCGGCGCGGGAAGGTCTCGGCGTACTGCGCGCCGAGCAGCGTTCCGTAGGAGCTGCCGTGGAAGGTCAGTTTCCGCTCGCCGAGGGCGGCCCGGAGGGCCTCCAGGTCCTGGACCGTCTGGGCGGTGTCGAGGTGGTCGAACACCGGGCCGGTACGGGCCCGGCAGTCGGCACGGAGCCGCTTGTCGTACGTCACAGTGGCGTCGAAGTCCGCCTGGCTCTTCAGCTCCGGTGACGGCCGCTCGGCAAGTAGGTCACCGGAGCAGGTCACCGGGCTGCTGCCCCCCACACCGCGCGGGTCGAAGCTGACGATGTCGAACCTCCGGCGGACCTCGGGGCTGAACCGGCTGACGCGGCGCACCACCATCTGCACACCCGAGTCGCCCGGGCCGCCGGGTCCGAAGACCATCGAGCCGACGCGTGCGCCGGGGTCGGCGGCCTTGCGGCGGGCCACAGCCAGGCCGAGTCGCGGCCCCTCCGGGTGGGCCCAGTCGACCGGCACCGCAAGAGTGGCGCACTCGGCTCCCGGCTTCGCCGGATCGTCGCACGGCGCCCACCGGAGGGCCCCTGCTGAAGACGGCGACGCGTGGACCGAGGGAGCGGAGGCGAGGCAGCTGACAGCGGCCATGACGGCTCCCACGGCTGCGGCCAGCAGCCGCAGCCCTGATCGGGCCCTGAACGGCATGGATCCTCCTCGTGAAGAGATCGGTGGGATCAGTCGTACGGACCCGGCCGGGGCACGTGCCGTCACGTTAGGTACGCCGACGCGCGTGTGGTGCCCGTGTCAGGGGCTTTTCCGGGTCGGATAGGGGGCGGGCCAGGGACGATCGGTACGCAGGGCGAGAACAGCCGGGGTCAGATCAGGCGCCGGCTCCGCCGCGGTCTCGGCAGACGTGGTCGACCCCGCCGAACCCGGAAGGCCCTCACTCGTTCAAGATCCCCAGACCGTGATCACCGTCACCGCACCCAACCTCCGTGGACAGAACACCTAGTCACCGCCGCCCCCGCCGCCGTCACCGCCCCCTCCCCCGTCGCCGCCGTCGCCTCCGCCCGAGTCACCGGCGTCGCCGCCGTCCGCGCCCCAGCCGTCGCCGCCACCGGGTTCGTTGTCGTCGCGGCCGACGCCGAGGTTGCTGAACCAGGGGCGGTCCCACGCGAAGTCGGTGGCGACCGGCTCGCCGCCCGCGTCCCGGGACCGCTCGGCCCGGAAGCGCGCCGTGCCGGTCGTGTCCCCGAGGCCGAAGGCGACGGCGAAGACCTGGGCCATGACGGCGTCCAGCGGGTCGGTGCTCTCGTAGCGCACGGGGGCCAGCGGCAGCAGCACCGTGCCCGGCTCGCGTGCCGGGCGGCGCGGGGGGCGGGCCAGCAGGGCGACGCGCCGCTCGTCGCGCAGCAGCCACGAGCTCGTCGCGTTCTCCCGCCGCAGCGTCCAGCGCTGCCCGGGCAGCCGCACCTCGACCGTGCTCCGGGACTTGCGCAGCCTCTTCCGAAGTTCGAGCTCCGCCACCACGTCACCGGCGGTCAGGCGCAGACCGCCGGACAGGCCGGCCGCGTCGCCGCGGAAGCCGCGCGGGGCCCGTAGCCGTACGACGGGTGCCCGCGGCCCCCATACGTCCACGCGGACCAGGCGGCGGTCCACGGCGACCGTGACGGGTCCGGCGGGGCCGGGCGCGGCCCTCCGCGCGATCCACAGCGGTACGCCCTCGGCCCGGGCCCGGTCCGCCAGGGCGGCCACCTGCTCCGGCCCGCCGCACCGCCGTACCGCGAGCTCGCCCAACGCCCGCGCGAAGGACGCGGCCTGACGTACCCTCATCGGCTTGGCAGTGCCGGTCACCCGGATCACCGGCACGACCCCGGCGCCGTCCGCGAGCCGTTCCAGCGGGCGCTCGGCGCCACCGCCTCCCAGCCAGCACCCCCGCACGTACGCCTCCGCCATGGCGCCGAGGTTCAGCTCGTCCAGCGGGGTGGTCCTGCCGCCCCTGCGCAGCCGGTCCCCCGTCAGCTCCACCGTGTTCGCGAGCGGATTCCACGACCGCTCGCCGTAGAGCACCTCGCTCATGACACCCCCCATGTCCCCGTCAGGTCACTCGGTGGGACCCACCCTCACACACCTCCGGCGGTCAGGTGAGGGCGAGTTCCAGCAACGGCAGTTCACGGCCCGGGACGGACCCCGAGGGGACCGTCCCGACGCGCACCGCGCCCATCGCCGTGTAGAAGGGCTCGGCGCCCGGGTCCGCGTCGATGGTGAGCATGACGAAACCGAGCCGCCGGGCCCGCTCCGCCGTGTGCTCGAGGAGCAGCCTGCCCACACCCCTGCCGATGGTGTCCGGCTCGACGAACATCATCCCGAGGGCGCCCCGGGGCGGTGCGCCGTCCAGCATGGTGAAGCCGAGGACCCTGCCGTCCTGCTCCGCCACCGCCGTACGCCGCGCCTGCACGTCCTGCGGGCGTACCGCGAGCTCCGCACGGCAGGCGGCCAGGAACGCCTCGTCGTAGCCCCAGTGCGCCTTGGACCGCAGGGCCAGCGCGGTCAGCGCGGCCGCCTCGTCGGGTCGGCCCTCCCGTACGTACGGCATCGGTGTCCCCTGATCTGTCGTCACTCCCGGACCCTACGCGCGATCGGCCCCCATCCGGGGGCTCCTCCTGATAGCGTGCACTTGCGAAAGACTTGCAATAACAAACATGCCGCAGTTGGAGGGTTCGCACTCATGGCCACGTACACGCTCCCGGAACTCCCGTACGACTACGCGGCGCTCGAACCGGTCATCAACCCGCAGATCATCGAGCTCCACCACGACAAGCACCACGCCGCGTACGTCAAGGGGGCCAACGACACCCTGGAGCAGTTGGAGGAAGCGCGTGACAAGGGGGCCTGGGGCGCGGTCAACGGCCTCCAGAAGAGCCTCGCCTTCCACCTCTCCGGCCACATCCTCCACTCGATCTACTGGCACAACATGAGCGGCGACGGCGGGGGCGAGCCCCTCGCCGCCGACGGCGTGGGGGACCTGGCGGACGCCATCGCCGAGTCCTTCGGCTCGTACGCCGGCTTCAAGGCCCAGCTGACCAAGGCCGCGGCGACCACCCAGGGCTCCGGCTGGGGCGTCCTCGCCTACGAGCCGCTCAGCGGGAAGCTGATCGTCGAGCAGGTCTACGACCACCAGGGCAACGTCGGCCAGGGCTCCGTCCCGATCCTGGTCTTCGACGCCTGGGAGCACGCCTTCTACCTGCAGTACAAGAACCAGAAGGTGGACTTCATCGAGGCCATGTGGCGCGTCGTCGACTGGCAGGACGTGGCGAAGCGGTACGCCGCGGCGAAGGAGCGCGGGGACGTGCTCCTGCTCGCCCCCTGACAGCCGCAGTCGTCCTGCCCCGTGATCGTCTTCTCAGCCTTCACCCGGCAGGCGGAACAACGGAGAACCCCCGCGAGGACAGGACTCGCGGGGGTTCTCCCATGCCGCAGGGGATGCGTCCGTGCCCGGACGCGGGGCGTCAGTCGAAGATCGGGCCCTGCGTGCGGGTCCGCTTGATCTCGTAGAAGCCGGGGACCGACGCCACGAGCAGCGTCCCGTCCCAGAGCTTCGCCGCCTCCTCGCCCTTGGGTGCGGGGGTGACGACCGGGCCGAAGAAGGCGATCTGCTCGCCGTCGGAACCCGGTACGGCGATCACCGGGGTGCCGACGTCCTGACCGACCTTGTCGATGCCCTCCTTGTGGGAGGCGCGCAGCTCCTTGTCGTACGCGTCGGAGTCGGCGTACTCCAGCAGCTCGGCCGGCAGGCCGACGTCGGCCAGCGCGCCCGCGATCGCCTCGCGGGTCGCGCCCTCGCCCTGGTTGTGGAAGCGCGTCCCCAGGGCCGTGTAGAGCTCGCCGACGATCTCGTCGCCGTGCTTCTGCTGAGCGGCGACCACGACCCGGACGGGGGCCCAGGCCTGGGTCCGCATCATCTCCTGGTACTCCTCGGGCAGCTCGTCCAGCCTGTTCTCGTTGAGCACGGCCAGGCTCATCACGTGCCAGCGCACCTCCACGTCACGGACTTTCTCGACCTCGAGCATCCAGCGGGAGGTCATCCAGGCCCAGGGGCAGAGCGGGTCGAACCAGAAGTCGACCGGGGTCCTGCCGTGCGACGTGCTGTTCTCGGGCATGTCTCTCCTCGTGCGGTGTGGGTGCCACGTGTGGCACAGAACACTCCGGGGCCCTCCGGGCATTCCCCCTGACCGGCACGGCCGGCCGCATGCGAGGATCGGAGCTGATCGGATGGGACCCACCGGCCGCCTCCGACGGCAGGTCGGTCCGTGACACAGAGGAGTGTTCCGTGCCGGGTGAGAACCTGTCTCGCGAGGAGGCCCGCGAGAGGGCCGAGCTGCTGACCGTGGACGGATACGAGGTCGCGCTCGACCTGCGTTCCGCCGTCGGTGAGCCCGACGGGGACGACGGGGAGGCCGGCCCGCGGACCTTCCGCTCGGTGACCACGATCCGCTTCCGTGCCGCTCGCGCCGGAGCGTCGACCTTCGCCGACCTGGTGGCGCCGTCCGTGGCCACCGTGACGCTCAACGGGCGGGAACTGGACCCGGCGGCCGTGTTCGACGGCACGCGGATCGCGCTGGACGGTCTCGCCGAGGGTGAGAACGTCCTGGAGGTCGACGCGCGGTGCGCGTACAGCCGGACCGGCGAGGGCATGCACCGCTTCGTCGACCCGGAGGACGGCGAGGTCTACCTGTACACGCAGTACGAGCCGGCCGACGCGCGGCGCGTCTTCGCCACCTTCGAACAGCCCGACCTGAAGGCGCCCTACCGCTTCCAGGTGACGGCCCCCGAGGGCTGGACGGTCCGGTCCAACGGCGCGGAGGAGTTCCACGAGGGCGAGGTGTGGCGGTTCGCCGAGACGAAGCCCATCTCGACCTACATCACGGCGGTCGTCGCCGGCCCGTACCACTGCGAGAGCGACCTCTACACCCGTACGTTCGACGACGGCTCGACGCTGGAGATCCCGCTCGGCGCGATGTGCCGCAAGGGGCTCGCGCGGTACTTCGACGCGGACGACATCTTCCTGATCACCAAGCAGGGCCTGGACTTCTTCCACGACAACTTCGACTACCCGTACCCGTTCGGGAAGTACGACCAGGCGTTCGTGCCCGAGTACAACCTCGGCGCCATGGAGAACCCCGGCTGCGTCACCTTCCGCGAGGAGTACATCTACCGCTCGAAGGTGACCTCGGCGTCCTACGAGCGCCGTGCCAACGTCATCCTGCACGAGATGGCGCACATGTGGTTCGGCGACCTGGTCACCATGCGGTGGTGGGACGACCTGTGGCTGAAGGAGTCCTTCGCCGACTTCATGGGGTCCTTCTCGATGGTGGAGGCGACCCGCTTCACCAACGGCTGGACCACCTTCGCCAACAACCGCAAGGCCTGGGCCTACCGCGCCGACCAGCTGCCGTCCACCCACCCCGTCACGGCCGACATCCGTGACCTGGAGGACGCCAAGCTGAACTTCGACGGCATCACGTACGCCAAGGGCGCCTCGGTGCTGAAGCAGCTGGTGGCGTACGTGGGCCGGGACGCGTTCCTGGAGGGCGCGCGCCGCTACTTCAAGCAGCACGCGTACGGCAACACCCAGCTGGGCGACCTGCTCTCCGTGCTGGCCGAGACGTCGGGGCGCGACATGACGGCCTGGTCGCGCGCGTGGCTGCAGACAGCAGGCGTCAACACGCTGACCCCGGTCCTGACGTACGACGCCGAGGGAGGCGTCGCGGAGCTCGCGGTGGAGCAGGAAGCGGCCGCCTCCCACCCGGAGCTGCGCCCGCACCGGGTCGCCGTGGGCCTGTACCGGCTCTCCCCCGGGGGCGGACTGACGCGGTACGCCCGGGCCGAGGTGGACGTCGCCGGGGCACGCACGGTGGTGGCGGAGCTGGCCGGCGCGGAGCGGCCGGACCTGGTCCTGGTCAACGACGACGACCTCACGTACTGCAAGGTCCGCTTCGACGCCGTCTCCCTGGCCACCCTGCGGGAGCACCTCGGGGAGGTCACGGACCCGCTGGCCCGTGCGCTGTGCTGGTCGGCCCTGTGGAACCTGACCCGGGACGCGCTGTTGCCGGCCCGTGACTTCGTCTCCCTGGTGCTGGCTTTCGCCGGCCGGGAGTCGGACATCGGTGTGCTCCAGATGCTGCACGCCTGGGCGGAGTCGGCGCTCGTGCACTACGCCGCTCCGGCGTGGCGGGAGGCGGGCGGCCGGACGCTGGCCGAGGGTGCGCTGCGGGAGCTGCGGCGTGCGGAGGCGGGGAGCCAGCACCAGCTGACGTGGGCGCGGTTCTTCGCGTCGGTCGCCGTCTCGGGCGACGACTTCCGGCTGCTGGCCGGTCTGCTCGACGGCACGGCGGTGATCGAGGGCCTGGAGGTCGACCAGGAGCTGCGGTGGGCGTTCCTGTCCGCGCTGGTCGCACACGGCGCGGCCGACGAGGCTGCCGTCGACGCCGAACTGGCGCGCGACGACACGGCGTCCGGCAAGCGGCACCACGTGCGGTGCCTGGCCTCACGCCCGTCGGCGGAGGTCAAGGCGCAGGCGTGGGCGGTGGTCGTGGAGTCGGACAAGCTGTCCAACGCGCTCGTCGGGGCGACCATCGCGGGCTTCGGACAGCCCTCGCAGCGGAAGCTGCTGGCGCCGTACACGGCCGCGTACTTCGAGGCGATCGAACGGGTGTGGGCCGAGCGTTCCATCCAGATCGGCATGGACGTGGTCAAGGGCCTGTTCCCGGGGCTTCAGGACGACCCCGCGACACTCGCGGCGACGGACGCCTGGCTGACCTCGCACCCGGACGCGGCTCCGGCGCTGCGACGGCTGGTCCTGGAAGCGCGGGACGATCTGGCCCGGGCGCTGCGGGGTCAGGAGTGCGACGCGGCGGCGTGAACTCCCGGCGCGCGCGCCCCGCTCGCGCGAGCGGGGCGCGCGCCGCCCCATTCCCGGCATGCTCGCCCCTTTCGGCAGTCGAACACACATCCTTTAGGACGGGGGTGTCCTGAGATATCGACGGCCGTGTAACACGGGCCGGCCCCAGGAGGCCCCGGGGGAACCCTGCCGGTCATGAACCGGAACACCCCCCTGCCCCTGCTCCTGCGCCCCGCCCAGGGCCCCCACCACCGTGTGCGGTCCGCCACGCAGTTGCGCGCCCTCGGTGTGACCGCCGCGCAGACCGCCGCCCGGTGCCTGCCCTGCGGCCCCTGGCAGCAGCTGCTGCCCGGCGTGTATCTGCTGCACCCGGGCCCGCCCACCGACCGGGAACGGGTGCACGGCGCCCTGCTGTACGCGGGGCGGCCCCCGGCCGCCGCCCGCCGCGGCGCCGGCGGCACGTCGGAGCACGGGTACGGCGAGGCGATGGTCACGGGCCTGGCGGCGCTGACCCTGTACGGCTTCGCGGCCACGCCGCCGGCGGTCGGGCTCCACCGGATCGACCTGCTCGTGCCGCGCACGAGGCGGCTGCGCTCCACCCGGTTCGTGCAGGTGACCCGGGCGGCCTCGCTCCCCCGGCCCGAGCGGCGGCGCGGAGTGCCGCTGGCCCCGGTGGAGCGGGCCCTGGCCGACGCGGTCTCCGCGCTGACGGATCCCTCGCAGGTGCGCCCGATCCTGACGGAGGCGGTCCGCGGCGGCCACTGCGAACCGGCCGCGGTCGTACGGGAGCTGAGCGCCGCCCGGCTGCTGGGCCGGCCGCAGGTGGTGGACGCGGTGGACGCCCTGCTCGCCGAGGGGCGCGCGGTGGCGGAGGGCCGGCTCTACGCGATGGTGCGCGGCCACGGGTTGCCGGAGCCGCTGTGGAACGTGGACCTGCGCCTGCCGGGCGGAACCTTCCTGGGCGGGGTGGACGCGTACTGGCCCGATCAGGCGGTCGCGCTGGAGGTCGGCGCACGCGCGCCCCGCGAGGAGCACGTCACCTTCGCCGCCGAGCGGGAGCACCTGGAACGGCTCGGGATCACGGTCGTGCGCACGACTCCCAGGATGCTGCGCGAGGCCCCGGCGGACCAGGCGGTGGTGGTGCGTACGGCGATGATGGCGGCCGGGGACCGCGAACCGGCGGCCTACGTCGTGGTGCTGCCGCGGTGACAGGGATTTCGTCCTGTTCGTCCCGCGTGGCGCATTATCAACGGTGGCGGATCTACGCCATGTTCGTTTCTCAGCCTCGCCAAGTCTCCACAAAACCCCGTCCCTTACGAAAGGCTGAGCGGTCATCCGGTACCGAATTCCGGACTTTCTCTTTCACATCACAGGGATGCTGATGACCAAGGAATCCCCCAGCTCCATACCCGGGGCGAGACGCGCGGTACGTATCGCCGCCGCCGCCGGCCTGGCGGCCGCACTGGCCGCCTCCGGTGCCGCCCCGGTGTTCGCCGCCGACGGCCCGGCGGCAGCCCCGGTGAAGCCCGCCGCCACCGGTGACAAGGGTGACAAGCTCGGCCGGGCCGACGCCGACGTCCTGGCGAAGGCCGAGGCCGCGGGCGAGAAGAACATCACGATGATGGTCGCCACCGCGCCGGGTGCCACCGAGCAGGTGACCGCGCAGCTGGACTCCGTCAAGGGGTCCGTACTGGGGCAGACGTACGACAAGCTCGGCTACGTACGGGCGACCGTGCCGACCTCGGCGGCCGAGGCCACCATCAAGGCGGCGCAGAAGCTGTCGTCGGTCCACGGCATCGATCTCAAGCAGGAGATCCAGCTGGACGACCCGACGCCCGCGGGCGACCGGGCCGCCGGGGCGAAGCAGCCGAAGGCCACGGGTAGTTACGCGGCGCCGGACAGGAACACCCCCGCGAAGAACCCGTACAACCCGTCCTTCGAGACGGGCGCGGTCGACTTCGTGAAGCAGCACCCCCAGGCCGACGGCCGCGGGATCACCATCGGCGTCCTGGACTCCGGTGTCGACCTCGGTCACCCCGCGTTGCAGAAGACCACCACCGGCGAGCGCAAGATCGTCGACTGGGTGACGGCGACGGACCCGGTCAGCGACGGCGACGGCACCTGGCTGCGGATGGACGCGGCCGTCACGGGCCCGACGTTCACCGCCGGGGGCAGGACGTACTCGGCGCCGGTCGGCTCCTACCGCTTCAAGGAGTTCAGGGAAGCCGCCACCAAGGGCGGCGACATGGCGGGTGACCTCAACCGCGACGGTGACACCACCGACACGTGGGGCGTGCTGTACGACCCGGTCACCGGCACCACCCGTGTCGACCTGAACAGCAACGCGGACTTCTCCGACGACGCCGTGCTCAAGCCCTACAAGGACAAGCACCAGGTCGCCTACTTCGGTGAGGACGACCCGCGGACCGACGTCGTCGAGCGCATCCCGTTCGTCGTAGAGACCCGCAAGAACGTCGTGTACAACGCGGCCGGCAGCACGAGCGACTTCGTCAGCATCGGCGTCATCGAGAGCGAGCACGGCACGCACGTCGCGGGCATCACCGCGGCCAACGGCCTGTTCGGCGGCAAGATGAACGGCGCGGCGCCCGGCGCCAAGATCGTCTCCTCCCGCGCCTGCACCTGGTCCGGCGGCTGCACCAACATCGCGCTGACCGAGGGCATGATCGACCTCGTCGTCAACCGCGGTGTCGACGTCGTCAACATGTCGATCGGTGGCCTGCCGCCGCTCAACGACGGCAACAACGCACGCGCCGAGCTCTACAAGCGGCTCATCGACGTCTACGGCGTCCAGCTGGTCATCTCGGCCGGCAACGAGGGCCCGGGTCTGAACACCATCGGTGACCCCGGCCTCGCCGATCACGTCATCTCGGTGGGCGCGTCGATCTCCAAGGAGACGTGGGCCGCGAACTACGGCTCCGCCGTCACCAAGAAGTACGACATGCTGCCCTTCTCCTCGCGCGGTCCGCGTGAGGACGGCGGCTTCGCCCCGATCCTGACGGCTCCGGGCGCGTCCATCAACACCACCCAGACCTGGCTCCCCGGCGGTCCGGTCAAGGAGGCGGGCTACTCGCTCCCCGCCGGCTACTCCATGCTGCAGGGCACCTCGATGTCCTCGCCGCAGGCCGCCGGCGCGACGGCGCTGCTGCTGTCCGCCGCGAAGCAGAAGCACATCGAGCTTCCCCCGGCGGACCTGCGGACCGCGCTGACCAGCACCGCCACCCACATCGACGGCGTGCCCGCGCACGCCCAGGGTGCCGGTCTGATCAACATCGTCGGCGCCTGGAAGCAGATCAAGAAGCAGGGCACCCCGGCACACGAGTACGCGGTGAAGGCCCCGGTCGACACCGCGATCGACTTCGCGCTGAAGGACCCGGGCTTCGGTACCGGCCTGTACGACCGTGAGGGCGGCCTGAAGGCCGGCCAGAAGAAGTCGTACGACGTCACCGTCACCCGCACCACGGGTCCGGACAAGGCCGTGAAGCACACGCTGTCGTGGAAGAACAACGACGGCACCTTCTCCCTGGCCGGTTCGAGCACCGTCTCCCTGCCGCTCGGCAAGCCGGTGACCGTCACGGTGCGGGCCACGCCGCGCACCGCGGGCGTGCACAGCGCGATCCTGCAGGTGGACGACTCGAGGACCAGCGGCGTGGACCGGCAGATCCTCTCCACGGTGGTCGTCGCCAAGGACCTGGTGAAGCCGGCTTACGCGTTCTCCACGACCGGCTCGGTGCAGCGCAACGGCACCACGTCGTACTTCCTGAACGTCCCGGAAGGCGCCAAGACCCTCGAGGTCGCGCTCAGCGCCCTGCGCTCGGGCAGCCAGACGCGGTTCATCTCCCTCCACCCCTACGGGGTCGCGGTGGAGGACAGCTCCACGATCTTCTGCTACCCGAACTACGAGAACCCGGCCAACACCTGCCGCCCGGACACGCGCTCCTACAAGGACCCGCAGCCCGGCGTCTGGGAGATCGAGGTCGAGTCGCGCCGTACGTCGCCGCTGCTGGACAACCCGTACAAGCTGGACGTCTCGCTGCTCGGCGCCACCTTCGACCCGGCGGTGCGCACCCTCGCCGAGGCGAAGGTCGGCACCCCGGCCGCGGTGGACTGGACGGTCACCAACAACGCCGGTGACCTGGAGGGCTCCCTGAAGGGCGGCTCGCTGGGCTCGGCCGACGTCGAGCGTCCGTCGATCTCCACGGGTGGTGAGTACACCCGGACGGTCACCATCGGTGAGGGCGTCGAGAAGCTGGACGTCGCCATCGGCGGCACCTCGGACGCCAACGCCGACATCGACCTCTACGTCTACAAGGGCGACACCGAGGTCGGCGCCTCCACGACGGCGGGCTCCGAGGAGTCGGTCAGCCTGCTGAAGCCGGCGGCCGGCACCTACACAGTCGTCGTCGACGGCTACTCGGTCCCGGCCGGGACCACCGAGTACGACTACCGCGACGTGTACTACGCACCGTCGCTCGGCACGATCCAGGTCGACGAGTCGAAGGCCGTGAACCTGGCCAACGGCGCGTCCGCCCAGGTCGGCGCCGAGGTCGTGGTCGCCGGGGCGGCCCCCGAGGGCCGGCAGTTCTTCGGCGAGGTCCGGCTGGTGAACGCCCGCGGCACCGCGGCGGGCACCGGCAGCGTCGTGATCGGGAAGGTCACGCCGTAGACCTGCTGACGCGCATGTGACACGTACGCCAGTGGGGCGGGCACTCTCCGGAGTCCCGCCCCACCGGCGTGTCCGTGCCGTCCGCGCCCCCCTCCCGCGCACCCGTCCGCGCACCCGTTCGCGCACCCGTCCGTCTGCCGGACAATGGATTGGACAAAGGGGGCGTGGACATACGCATCATGGACCGGCACCGTGCCCGTTCGTACGCTTGAAGGAGTTCCTGTGAAGGTCGGAATCGTCGGCGCCACCGGTCAGGTCGGCACAGTCATGCGCAGGATCCTGGCCGAGCGGAAGTTCCCCGTCGCCGAGCTGCGGCTCTTCGCCTCCGCGCGCTCCGCGGGCTCCACGATCACGTACGAGGGCACGGACATCACGGTGGAGGACGCCTCCACGGCGGACTACACCGGTCTCGACATCGTGCTGTTCTCCGCGGGCGGGGCGACCTCGAAGGCGCTGGCCGAGAAGGTCGCCTCCCAGGGTGCCGTCGTGATCGACAACTCCTCCGCCTGGCGCAAGGACCCCGAGGTGCCGCTGGTGGTCTCGGAGGTCAACGCACACGCGATCGCGAACCGCCCCAAGGGCATCATCGCCAACCCGAACTGCACGACGATGGCCGCCATGCCCGTGCTGCGGCCGCTGCACGAGGAGGCGCAGCTCGACGCGCTGACGGTCGCCACCTACCAGGCGGTGTCCGGTTCCGGCGTCGCCGGCGTCGCGGAGCTGCACGGCCAGGCGTCCAAGGTCGTCGCCGACGCGGACAAGCTGACGCACGACGGCGGCGCCGTCGACTTCCCCGAGCCGGCCGTCTACGAGCGCCCGATCGCCTTCAACGTACTCCCGCTCGCCGGTTCGATCGTCGACGACGGTTCCTTCGAGACCGACGAGGAGCAGAAGCTCCGCAACGAGTCCCGCAAGATCCTGGAGATCCCCGGGCTCAAGGTGTCCGGCACCTGCGTGCGGGTCCCGGTCTTCTCCGGCCACTCCCTCCAGATCAACGCCCGGTTCGCGCGACCGATCAGCGTCGAGCGCGCCTACGAGCTGCTGAAGGACGCCGAGGGCGTGGAGCTCTCCGAGATCCCGACCCCGCTCCAGGCGGCCGGCAAGGACGCCTCGTACGTGGGCCGCATCCGGGTCGACGAGACCGTCGAGCACGGTCTCGCGCTCTTCGTGTCCAACGACAACCTGCGCAAGGGCGCCGCGCTGAACGCGGTGCAGATCGCGGAGCTGGTCGCGGCGGAGCTCACTGGCTGACCCGGCCGACGGCGAGGGGGCGGCCACCGCGGGTCCGGTGGCCGCCCCCTCGTGTGTCAGCCCCGCCGTACCTCGAAGTGGAAGCATCCGTACTCCACGGCCCGTACATGCACCAGCGCCACCCGGGGGTCGGCGAAGGCCTCCGCCAGTGCCGCGTCGTACCCCCGCTCCTCGTCGGCGGGGATCTCCAGGAGCCGGCCGCCGACGATGTGCCCCTCCGCGCTGTAGCGGCGCACGGTACGCAACGCGCCGGCCCGGGAGAACGGGTAGCCCGCCGCGTCGGGGTCCGGTCCCCCGCACTCCTCTGCGTGGACGAAGACCGGCCCCTGTTCGTCGTAGGCCCCGGGACGCGCCCACGTCCGTGCCGCCCAGCGCCGCAGCGGCGCGTACGAGACCAGGGCGATGCGCTCGCCCGGCTCCGCTCCCCGCAGGCAGCAGCGCAGGGGGGCGCCCCCTTCCGTGACCCTGTACGGGGCGCAGGGGCGGCCCGCGTCGTCGCTCGCGCGGAGCTCCTCCAGGGCCGCGGGGTCGATGGGCAGTGCCTCGTATCGGGTCATGTGCCGAGCATCCCCGGGACGGCGCCACGGGTCCGGCGGAAAACGGACATCGCGTTGTACGCGCCCCACGTGGAAGGATGACCGAAAACGTCACAGATCAAGGAGATGACCGCGTGCCTGGCACGAATCTGACCCGCGAAGAGGCACAGGAGCGGGCGCGCCTGCTGACCGTGGACGCGTACGAGATCGATCTCGACCTCTCCGGGGCGCAGGAGGGTGGCACCTACCGGTCCGTCACCACCGTGCGCTTCGACTCCGCCGAAGCCGGTGCGGAGACCTTCATCGACCTGGTCGCCCCGGCCGTGCACGACGTCGTGCTGAACGGCCAGGACCTGGACGTCGCCGCCGTTTTCCGGGACTCCCGGATCACGCTGAAGCACCTCCAGGCCGGTGCCAACGAGCTCAAGGTCGTCGCCGACTGCGCGTACACGAACACCGGTGAGGGCCTGCACCGCTTCGTCGACCCGGTCGACGAGCAGGCCTACCTCTACACCCAGTTCGAAGTCCCGGACGCACGGCGCGTGTTCGCGAGCTTCGAGCAGCCCGACCTGAAGGCGACCTTCCGGTTCACCGTGAAGGCACCGTCCGGCTGGACCGTGATCTCCAACTCGCCGACGCCGGAACCATCGGGCGACGTCTGGTCCTTCGAGCCGACGCCGCGCATCTCCACGTACATCACGGCGCTGATCGCCGGCCCGTACCACGCGGTGCACAGCAGCTACGAGAAGGACGGCCGCTCCGTGCCGCTCGGCATCTACTGCCGCCCCTCGCTCGCCGAGTACCTCGACGCCGAGGAGATCTTCGCGGTCACGCGGCAGGGCTTCGAGTGGTTCCAGGAGAAGTTCGACTACGCGTACCCGTTCGCCAAGTACGACCAGCTCTTCGTCCCGGAGTTCAACGCGGGCGCGATGGAGAACGCCGGCGCGGTCACCATCCGCGACCAGTACGTGTTCCGCTCGAAGGTCACGGACGCCGCGTACGAGACGCGCGCGGAGACCATCCTCCACGAGCTGGCCCACATGTGGTTCGGCGACCTGGTCACCATGGAGTGGTGGAACGACCTCTGGCTGAACGAGTCGTTCGCCACCTACACCTCGATCGCCTGCCAGGCGTACGCCGAGGGCTCGAAGTGGCCGCACTCCTGGACCACGTTCGCCAACTCCATGAAGACGTGGGCCTACCGCCAGGACCAGCTGCCGTCCACGCACCCGATCATGGCGGACATCCGGGACCTCGACGACGTCCTGGTGAACTTCGACGGCATCACCTACGCCAAGGGCGCCTCGGTCCTGAAGCAGCTCGTGGCATATGTCGGCATGGACGCGTTCTTCAAGGGCGTGCAGGCGTACTTCAAGGCGCACGCGTTCGGCAACACGCGCCTGTCCGACCTGCTGGGCGCCCTGGAGGAGACCTCCGGCCGCGACCTGAAGACCTGGTCGAAGGCGTGGCTGGAGACGGCCGGCATCAACATCCTGCGCCCGGAGATCGAGACCGACGGCAACGGTCACGTCACCTCGTTCACCGTCCTGCAGGAGGCCCCGGCGCTGCCCGCCGGCGCCAAGGGCGAGCCGACGCTGCGCCCGCACCGGATCGCCGTCGGCTGCTACGACCTCGACGCGGCCGGGAAGCTGGTCCGTACGCGGCGGCTGGAGCTGGACGTCGAGGGCGAGCGCACGACGGTGCCGTTCCCGGCCGGCACGGCCCGGCCCGCGGTCGTCCTGCTCAACGACGACGACCTGTCGTACGCCAAGGTCCGCCTCGACGAGGAGTCGCTGCGGGTCGTCACCGCGCACCTGGGCGACTTCGCCGAGTCCCTGCCCCGTGCACTGAGCTGGGCCTCCGCCTGGGACATGACGCGCGACGGCGAGATGGCGACGCGCGACTACCTGGCGCTGGTCCTCTCCGGGATCGGCAAGGAGTCGGACATCGGCGTCGTCCAGTCGCTGCACCGCCAGGTGAAGCTGGCGCTTGACCTGTACGCGGCGCCCGAGTGGCGTGAGGCGGGTCTGTCGCAGTGGACCGAGGCCACGCTGGCGCACCTGCGCGCGGCGGAGCCGGGCAGCGACCACCAGCTGGCCTGGGCCCGTGCCTTCGCGGCGACGGCCCGCAGCCCGCTCCACCTGGACCTGCTGCAAGCGCTGCTGGACGGCACCCAGGAGATCGAGGGGCTGGCCGTGGACACGGAGCTGCGCTGGGCGTTCGTGCAGCGGCTGGCCGCGGCCGGTCTGCTGGACGAGGAGGAGATCACCGCGGAGTACGAGCGTGACCGGACGGCGGCGGGCGAACGCCACGCGGCGTCCGCGCGCGCGGCGCAGCCCTCCGAGGCGGCGAAGGCCGAGGCGTGGGCGTCGGTCGTCGAGTCCGACAAGCTGCCGAACTCCCTCCAGGAGGCGGTGATCGGCGGCTTCGTGCAGACGGAGCAGCGGGAACTGCTGGCCCCGTACACGGAGAAGTACTTCGCGGCGGTGAAGGACGTCTGGGACGCGCGCAGTCACGAGATGGCCCAGCAGATCGCGGTCGGTCTGTACCCGGCCCTCCAGGTCTCCCAGGAGACCCTGGACGCCACGGACGCCTGGCTGGAGTCGGCGCGGCCGAGCGCGGCCCTGCGGCGGCTGATGTCGGAGTCCCGCGCGGGTGTGGAGCGCGCGCTCCGGGCCCAGGCCGCGGACGCGGCGGCGGCCACCGCCTGACCGGAGTGGGAACCGCCCGGCGGGCAGGCGCGATGCGCAGCCGTCCGCCGGGCGGGAGCGGTGGGGTCAGAGGGCCGATCGCTCGTAGCGGCCGGTCAGTTCGGCGGTACCGGCCTCCGTCAGGGACCCGTGCAGGCGCATGCGGGCCACTCCGCCGTCGGGGAAGGCGTCGAGGCGGACGTGGGTGACCACGGCCTCGGTGTCCAGGACGAAGCGGTGCGGGGTGTCCGGCTGGAGCCGGGTGCGGGGGATGATCTCGTGCCATGCGCCGGTGTCACCGTCGCGGCCGTGGAGGCTGATCCAGCCGGCCGCGTTGCCCTTGAGGTAGGCGGTGTCGATCTCGACGGCGCGTACCGCGCCCTGGGCGGGCAGCCGGAAGCGGACCCAGTCGTGGGTGCCACGGACCCGGCGGCGGCGGTTCTCCCAGCCGTCGTCCATCTTGCGGGAGGTCCCGGGCAGGATGATCTGTGCCGGTGAGGAGTAGAAGCGGTCCGACGCGTCCTCGTACATGCCACCGTTGAGGATCGAGATCAGGTCGATCGTGCCCAGGGCCGCAAGCCAGACCGGATCGGGGACGACCTCACCGTGGACGCGGAGGCGGGCGATGCCTCCGTCGGGGTGCTGGCAGAGGCGGACATGGGTGTACCGGCGTTCGCCCGTGATCTCGAAGGCGTTGGCCGCGTGGCCGCGTACGGGGGTCGGCGGGAGGATCTCCTCCCACTTCACGTCGTCGGCGAGGAGGTCCTCGGCGCCCGGGGCGCCTTCGACGGCGGTCGCCTGGACGGAGACGCGCTGGGGGTAGTTGCCCCGGAAGTGGGCGGTGTCGACGACGATGCCCCGGATGACGCCGGGGGCGCCGAGGCGCACGATCGCCCAGTCGTGGTCCTCGGGGGCGGGGAAGGGGTGGGCGCCGTCGGTGCCGCGGCGGCGGCGGGTCTCCCAGCCGTCCATGATCTTGCCCTTGTGGCCGAAGCGCTCGGGGTCGAAGACGGCGGGCTCGCGGATCAGGAGGTTCTCGCGCTCGGCGAAGAACTCGTCGTTGGCGGCGATCACCCCGGCGCCGAGCCGGCGGTCGGCGAGGTCGACGAGGTCGGTGAAGGCCAGGCCGGTGGCGGTGCGGTAGTCGGCGTAGGGGTCGCCACCGCCGTAGGGGGCCGCGTCATGGGCGTGGGGGTCGGTGTCCTGGAATGTGGTCCCGCTCGCGTCGGTGGTCATGGGCCGACTGTGGCCCACCGGGAACCGTCAGGTCCATCGAAAGTTTCCGCACAGTTCTTTCAGCGACGCTTAACGGTCAGCCCATGCGGTCCGCCGTCTCCCGCAGGGCCCCCAGCACCCGGGCCACCGCGGGATTCCGCTCGGCTCCCTGGCGCACCGCGGCCACGACATGGCGCCGCGGCCGGTCGGCCTCCAGGACCCGCATGGCGACGCCCGGCCGCCGCCGTTCGGGGGCTGACGCCATCCGGGGGATCAGCGCCACACCCATGCCCGCCTCGACCATGGCGAGGATGGCGGTCCAGCCGGAAGCGCTGTGGGCCTGCTCGGGCACGAAGCCGGCCGCCTCGCACGCGGCCGTCGTGATCTGCGACCACGGCCCCGAGCCGCCGAAGATCCAGGGCTCACGGGCCAGGTCGGCGAGGCGCAGGCCAGGTTCCCGGGCGAGGGGATGGTCCGCGGGCAGGGCCACGTCCAGCGGGTCGGCGAGCAGGGGCGTCAGGGTGAAGCGGGGGTCGCGCGCCGTCGGGGCGTGGGCCGCCAGGGAGAGCGCGAGGTCCACGTCCCCGGCCGAGAGCAGTTCGTACGCCTGGGCGGCCTCCGCCTCCCGTACGCGCACGCCGGGGCCCGGCCGGTCCTCCGCCCGCAGCAGCCGCACCGCCGGCACGACGAGAGCCGGGACGGCCGTGGAGAAGGCACCGACCCGCACCTGCCCGGCCTCGCCCCGCAGATATCCGGTCAGCTCGGCGTCGGCCCGCTCCAGCTGCGCGAAGACCGCCTCCGCGTGGCGCAGCACGAGGTGCGCCGCGTCGGTGAGCCGTACCCTGCGGCCCGTGGCCTCCAGGAGCGGCACGCCGAGCTGCTTCGCCAGGTTCGTGAGCTGCTGGGAGACGGCCGACGGGGTCATCGAAAGAGCCTCGGCCGTGGCGGTCACCGTGCCCCGGTCGCGCAGGGTGCGCAGGACGCGGAGCTTCTTGACGTCCCACTCGGTCATGGCCGGAACCCACCCGCGCCCGGACATGCGGGCGCGCCGCGCGGTACGGGGTACCGGCGGCGCACGGATCGGCCCCGAGGGCCTAGACCCGCTTCTGCGACCTGTCGAGGACCATGACGAGGCCCGCGATGACCAGGAACAGGACGATGGGCGCCGCGACGTACAGGCCGAGCGTCTCCAGCACGCTCAGGCCCTGGCCCGGGTCGTCACCGGCGTCACGGGTCAGCGCGAGCGCGGGGGACGACATGAGCAGCATCATCAGCGTCGTACCGGCCGCGACGGCGCCGGCGCGCATAGCGTTCTTCTTGTCCACGGTGCAAACGTAGCGAACGCCTAGGAGGGCCGCGCGTCCGGGGGTGCCGTACGGGACTCCCGGGGCCTGAGGACGTCCATCAGCCGGTGCAGCCTGGGCGACGCGGCGATCTGCTCCAGGGTGACGGGGTGGCCCTGCGCGTCGGCGATGGGCAGGCGCCAGTTGGGGTACTGGTCCCAGGTGCCCGGGAGGTTCTGCGGGCGGCGGTCGCCCACGGTGTCCGGGAGCCATACCCCGGTCATCCGGGCCGGGGTGCGCAGCAGGAAGCGATGGACGGCCCGGACGGCTGCCTCCTCGTCACCCCCGCCCTCCGGCAGCATCCGCAGCCGGGCCAGGCAGGACAGCCACTCGGCGGTGTCGGCGGCGTCCTCGGCCAGTTCCTGTTCCAGGGGGCGGGTGAGCAGCCCGAGGCGGTGGCGGAGCGTCACGTGGTCGCCCGTCAGCCGGGCGGCGGTGGACGGCAGGTCGTGGGTGGTCGCCGTGGCCACGCAGTCCCGGCGCCACTTCTCCGGGGCGAGCGGCCGCCCGGTGCCGTCCCAGTCGCGCTCGAACCAGAGCACGGAGGTGCCGAGCACCCCGCGCCGGGCCAGCGTCTCGCGTACTCCCGGCTCGACCGTGCCGAGGTCCTCCCCTATGACGACGGCGCCGGCGCGGTGCGCCTCCAGGACGAGGACGGCGAGCATGGCCTCGGCGTCCTGGGCGACGTAGGTGCCTTCCGTGGGCGGGCGGCCCTCGGGGACCCACCAGAGCCGGAAGAGGCCCATGACGTGGTCGATGCGCAGGGCGCCGGCGTGGGCGAGGAGGCCGCGCAGCAGGCCGCGGTAGGGGGCGTAGCCGGAGGCGGCCAGCACGTCGGGGCGCCAGGGGGGCAGTCCCCAGTCCTGGCCGTGCGCGTTGAAGGCGTCCGGGGGCGCGCCGACGGACATGCCCCGCGCGAAGGCGTCCTGCTGCGCCCAGGTGTCGGCGCCGTCGGGGTGGACGCCGACGGCGAGGTCGTGGACGATGCCGACGGCCATCCCGGAGTCCCGGGCGGCGCTCTGGGCGGCGGCGAGCTGGGTGTCCGTCAGCCAGGCCAGCCGGCAGTGGAAGTCGACCCGGTCCAGGAGTTCGGCGCGGGCGCGCCTGCTTTCCGGGGAGCACGGGTCGCGCAGTGCGGCCGGCCAGTCGCGCCACCGGGGGCCGTGCACCTCGGCCAGGGCGCACCACAGCGCGTGGTCCTCCAGGGCCTGTCCCTGCTCGGCGAGGAAGTCGCAGTAGGCGGCGCGGCGGCCGGGGGTCAGGGGGACCTGGTGGATCAGCTCGAGGGCCTGCGTCTTCAGTTCCCGGACGGCGTCCCGGTCGATCAGGGCCCCCTTGTTCAGCACGGCCTCGCGTAACGCCGCGGCGTCCTGGCGCAGGTCGTCCAGAACCGCCCGGCCCGGGTCGCCGACGTGCCCGTACTCGGGGATCGACTCGATGTGCAGGTGGACGGGGTCGGGGAAGCGCCGGGACGAGGGCCGGTACGGGGAGGGGTCGGTGGGCCTGCCGGGTACGGCGGCGTGCAGCGGGTTGACCTGGACGAAGCCGGCACCCAGGGTCCGCCCCGACCAGGCGGCGAGGTCGGCCAGGTCACCGAGGTCGCCCATGCCCCAGGAGCGGGCGGAGAGCAGCGAGTACAGCTGGACGAGGAATCCGTGCGTGCGGGCGGGGGGCCGGGGTACGCGGTCCGGTGCGACGACGAGTGTGGCGGTGGCGTAGCGGTGGTCGGGCGTACGGGCGGTCAGCCGGTGGACCCCCAGGGGCGGCTCGGTCCACCAGACGGGCGCGGCGGGCGTCCTCCCGGCGGAGGGCGCCAGGTCGGGTCCGGGAACCCGCATCCGCAGCTGCGGCGGCGTGCAGGTGCTCCCCTGCTCCGGGTCGACCGTCAGGACCGCGCCGGGCGGCAGGGCGGCCAGAGCCGGTGGCAGCGGCTCACCCGACCAGACCACCACCGTGGGTGGGAGCAGCCGGGAGGCCGCCGCGGACTCCGCCGCGGCGAGGGATCTCCGTACGGCCACCGGGGTGGCGGCGTCGACGCCCAGGGCGGCGAGCACGGCGGTGACCGTGTCGTCGGGTACGGAGACCGTGACATCCGGGGACGGGCGGAAGGAGGTGGCGACGCCGTGCAGTGCGGCGAGCCGGGACAAGCCCATTCAGACTCCTGGGGACTCCATGCCCCCTGCGGTGCCGGGTGCTGTCGGCTCGCTGGTGAGTGGGGCGACGGCGGCGAGCGGGGGCTCGCTCGTGAGCGGGGTGGCGTCGGCGAGCGGGGGCTCGCTGGTCAGCGGGGCGGCGTCGGCGAAGGCGGCTTCACCCGCCTGGTGGGGCACCTCGGCGAGCGGGAGCTCGCTGATCAGCCACGGTGCGGCCGCGGAGGGGAGCGGGTCATCCCCGGGCGCGGCGGGGCCCGTGGGGCTCGGGACCTGTTTGGAGAGGACGGAGAGCAGAAGGTGTGCGGAAGCGGACACGGTGGCCTCCTGGCCGTGGACAACAGGACACAGCAGGCCTACCCATCTGGCGCGGGGGCAGGCGTGGACGTGACATATGCGTTACGACAACGATCCCAACGTGCCGTAGGTCACATTCCGTTCCCCCGTACGCCCACTATGGGCGTTTTTCAGCCAGTCGGCGAGTCCCCCTGAGGATCACCCCTCACATCCTGTGACGTATCGGGGAAAATCCGCCACAACGGTCACGCATGTTGACACCCTTACGCGCGGGTGGTGGGGTCGGATGCCATCGGCGGAGCGAGGCGCGCACCGTCCCCTCGTCCGGGGGCTCTTGGCGCGCACCCGCCCGCGGCCCCCGCGCGCACCGGGGCCGCTTGGGACGAGAGGACCACGGCGAGGGAGGGTGGGCGTGCGGTTCGGGCGAAGGAGGCGTACGGCGGCCCTCGCCGTCGCCGTCATCGGCGGACTGCTCGGCCCGTTCGCCCCGGCGGCGGCCGCGGAGCCCGCCGCCCCCGCGACGGCCGCCGCGGACCGCTCCGCCGCGGCACGGCTGCCCGACGTCCGGCCCCGCCCGCAGAGCATCGAGGCGACCGGCCGCCCGGTGGAGCTGGGTAGCGAGGTCACTCTCCTCGCCGGTGCGGGCGCCGATCCCTACGCGCTCGACGAACTGCGCGCGCTCCTGCGCGAGGCGGGCGTCCGCACGGTGCACGACGCCCGGCCCGGCCGTGGACCGGTGCTCCGGCTCCACGGCGCGGGCGCCGACCGGGCGCTGCGGGCCCTGCGCGCCCCCGGCCGGGCCGGTCTCCCGTCCGGCGGCTACCGCCTCGCCGTCGGCGACGTCGCCGGCCGGCCCACCGTCGCCCTGGACGGCGTCGGGGAGGACGGGCTCTTCCACGGCGTCCAAACCCTGCGCGGGCTCGTCACGGACGGCACCGTCGCCGGAGCACTCGTCCGGGACTGGCCGGTGACCGCCCGGCGCGGGATGACCGAGGGCTTCTACGGGCAGCCGTGGACCGAGGAGGAGCGGCTCGCCCAGATCGGTTTCATGGGGCGTACGAAGCAGAACCGCTACCTCTACGCGGCGGGCGACGACCCCTACCGGCAGGCCCGCTGGCGCGAGCCGTACCCCGCCGGACAGCGCGACGGCTTCCGCGCCCTGGCGGAGAGGGCGCGCGCCCAGCACGTGACGCCGGGCTGGGCCGTCTCTCCCGGGCAGGCGATGTGCATGGCCTCGGACGCGGACGTGAAGGCGCTGGAGGGGAAGATCGACGCCATGTGGGCGCTGGGTTTCCGGTTCTTCCAGTTGCAGTTCCAGGACGTCAGCTACAGCGAATGGCACTGCGACGAGGACGCGGAGGCCTTCGGCAGCGGACCGGAGGCCGCGGCCAGGGCCCAGGCACGCGTCGCGAGCGCGGTCGCCCGCCACCTGGCGGACCGCCACCCGGACGCGGAACCCCTGTCCGTCCTGCCGACGGAGTTCTACCAGGACGGCGCGACCGACTACCGCACGGCGCTCGCCACCGATCTGGACGACCGGGTGCAGGTGGCCTGGACCGGGGTCGGTGTCGTGCCGAGGACCATCACCGGGCGGGAGCTGGCCGGTGCGCGGGCCGCCTTCCGGCACCCCCTGGTCACCATGGACAACTACCCGGTCAACGACTACGCGCAGGACCGGATCTTCCTCGGCCCCTACACCGGCCGGGAACCGGCGGTGGCCGGCGGTTCGGCGGCCCTGCTCGCCAACGCCATGGAACAGCCCGCGGCCTCCCGGATTCCCCTGTTCACGGCCGCCGACTTCGCCTGGAACCCGACGGGCTACCGGCCGCAGGACTCCTGGCGGGCGGCGACGGACGAGCTGGCGGGCGGCGACCCGGCCACCCGGGCCGCGCTGCGGGCCCTGGCGGGCAACAGTGCCGCCTCGGTGCTGGGCGGCGAGGAGTCCGCGTACCTGAAGCCGCTGCTCGCCGCGTTCTGGGCGTCCCGCACGGCGGAACCGGCTGCCCGGGAGGCTGCGGCGCGGGAGCTGCGGACCGCGTTCGGCGTGATGCGCACGGCACCGCAGCGGCTGAGGACACCCGCGGACGGCCGGCTGGACGAGGAGGTACGGCCGTGGACCGAGCAGCTGGCCCGCTACGGACTGGCCGGCGAACTCGCCGTCGACCTGCTGCAGGCCCAGGCGCGCGGTGACGGGCCGGCCGCCTGGAAGGCCCAGCTGGAGCTGGAACCGCTGCGCGAGGAGATCGAGGCGAGCGGGGCGACGGTCGGCGAGGGCGTGCTCGGGCCGTTCCTGAACCGGGCCCGCACGGCGGCCGACGGCTGGAACGGCACCGACCGTGAGGCGGGCACGGTGCACCGGGACGCGAACAGCTACACGGTCCGCCTCGGCCGTACCCGCCCCGTCGAGGCCGTCACCACCCTGGCTGAACCCGGCCGCCGGACGGCGGGCGCGGTGCTGGAGGTCCACGTGCCGGGCCAGGGCTGGCGCGGACTCGGCCCCCTCGCGGCGGCGGGCTGGACGCAGACCCCGGCGAAGGGGCTTCGGGCGGACGCCCTGCGCGTCACCGTGCCCTCCGCCCGCCCCGCCCTCACGGATCCCCAGCCCCCGGGCGCGGCCCCGGCCGGCCCCCGCGCACCCCTCACGGCGGTGCGGGCCCTCGTCCCGTGGTTCGGGGACGAGCCGGCGGCCCGGCTCGACCTCGTACGCGGTGAGACGGACGCCGTGATCGGCGGCGGCCCGCAGCGGGTGGAGGCACGGCTGGCCGGCGGGCGCCCCGCCGCGGTGGAGGGCACGCTCACCGCGAAGGCGCCCGAGGGCATCGAGGTGAAGGTGCCGGGGCGCACGACGGTGCCGCGTGGCTCCCGCACCGACGTGCCCGTGGACATCACCGTGCCGGCCGGCACCCCGGCGGGTGAGTACGAGGTGCCGCTGAGCTTCGGTGGCGAGGAGAGCACGCTGACCGTGCGGGCCTTCCCGCGGACGGCGGGCCCCGATCTGCTGCGTACGGCCACGGCGTCCTCGTCCGGTGACGAGACCCCGGACTTCCCCGCCTCCGCGGCCACGGACGGGGACCCGGAGACCCGCTGGTCCTCACCCGTCCAGGACGACGCCTGGTGGCAGGCACGACTGCCCCGCCCCGTCCGGCTGGGCCGGGTCGTGCTGCGCTGGGAGGACGCCTACGCCTCCCGCTACCGGGTCCAGGTCTCCTCGGACGGCCGGACCTGGCGTACGGCGGCGACCGTCCGTGAGGGCCGGGGCGGCACCGAGTCCGTCCGGATGGACGCGCGGGACACCCGCTTCCTCAGAGTGCGGGGCGACGGCCGGGCCACCCGGTACGGCTACTCGCTCCGTTCCGTGGAGGCCTACGCCGTCGCCCGCTGAGAGACGGGCCCCGGACGGCGAGGGCCCGGTCTCTCAGGCTGAGACGCCGTCGATCCGGGCCATCACGTCGTCCGCGCCGAACGGCTGCAGGTAGGGCAGCCAGCGCGGATCGCGGTGTCCGGTCCCGATGATCCGCCAGGCGAGGCCGCTGGGCGGGGCGGGCTGGTGGCGCAGCCGCCAGCCGAGCTCGGGCAGATGGCGGTCGGCCTTGACGTGGTTGCAGCGGCGGCAGGCCGCCACCACGTTGTCCCAGGCGTGCTGCCCGCCGCGGCTGCGCGGGATGACGTGGTCGACGCTGGTGGCGGCGGCGCCGCAGTACACGCAGCGCCCGCCGTCCCGGGCGAAGAGCGCCCGGCGGGTGAGAGGAACGGGCCCCCGGTAGGGGACCCGCACGAACCGCTTGAGGCGGACGACGCTGGGCGCCGGCACGGCGCGGGTGGCACTGTGCATGAAGGCGCCGGACTCCTCGAGGCAGATGGCCTTGTTCTCGAGGACGAGGACGAGCGCGCGGCGGAGCGGTACGACGCCGAGCGGCTCGTACGACGCGTTGAGAACCAGGACGTGCGGCACGGTGGATGCCTCCTTGTACGCCGGCGACGCGTGGCTCGCGCCGGGACGATCCGCTCTCAGTTTCGCCTCATGCCTGGTCCGAGCGCCACCACGTACGCGTAACGGGCCGGAGGGATTCGTCTCATCACCCGCCCGGGCGCGCCCCCGCCGCACACCGGAACAGGCACGTCACCACCGCGTACGCCGGCACTGTGCGATCGGCCACATCCGCGGGGAACGCCCCGGTGAGACGCGTCTCTCCGCCGTCAGGGGCCACGGATCACTCCCCCGGCTTCGTTAGTGTGGTTGGTCTGCTGTCGCCCATCTGGAGGTCCCTGCCGTGTCCCTGTCCGCCCTCCTGGCCGCGGCCCCGTCACCGGAGCCGGTCGGCTCCCTGGACGAAGCGGCCGAACGGGCCGGGAACGCCGCGGGCTGGGTGGAGGAGAACTGGTCCACCTGGCTGAACACCGGTCTGCGCATCGTGCTCATCGCGGCCATCGCGATCGTGCTGCGCTACGCGATCCGGCGTGCGCTGACCAATCTCATCGAGCGGATGAACCGCAGCGCCCAAGCCGTGGAGGGCACCGCACTCGGCGGTCTCCTGGTCAACGCGGAGCGCCGCCGCCAGCGGTCGGAGGCCATCGGCTCCGTCCTGCGTTCGGTGACGTCGTTCCTGATCCTCGGCACGGCGGCACTGATGATCCTGGGGGCGTTCCAGATCAACCTGGCCCCGCTGCTGGCCTCGGCCGGGGTCGCCGGGGTGGCCCTGGGCTTCGGCGCGCGCAACCTCGTCACCGACTTCCTCTCCGGCGTCTTCATGATCCTTGAGGACCAGTACGGCGTCGGCGACCAGATCGACGCGGGGGTGGCCTCGGGAGAGGTCATCGAGGTCGGCCTGCGGGTCACCAAGCTGCGCGGTGACAACGGCGAGATCTGGTACGTCCGCAACGGCGAGGTGAAGCGGATCGGCAACCTCAGCCAGGGCTGGTCCACGGCCGGTGTCGACGTCACCGTCCGCCCCGTGGAGGACCTGGAACTCGTCCGCAAGGCGATCGCCCGGGCGGCGGAGACCATGACCGCGCAGGAGCCCTGGTCGGAACGGCTGTGGGGCCCGGTGGAGGTCCTGGGTCTCGACGCCGTCCTGCTCGACTCCATGACCGTGCGGGTGACGGCGAAGACGATGCCGGGCAAGTCGCTGGGCGTGGAGCGGGAACTGCGCTGGCGGATCAAGCAGGCGCTCGACGCCGCGGGCATCCGGATGGTCGGCACCCTGCCCCTCGAAGCGGACGGTGGCGCGCTGCCGGACCCGACCGCCGCGATGGCGGCCCCCTCGGCGTACGCCTCGACGACGTCGCCGCAGTCGCTGGCGGCGACCCCGATACCGCCGCCCAGCATGACGAAGTAGAACCTGTCGAACGGGCGCCCGGCGAGACCGTGGGGCGCCCCTTTCCGTGTGCCGCGGACCGGTCGGCGCCCCCCGGGAGGCGCGCCGGGCGGATTCCGGCATCCGCCCGCGGGTAACGCTTCGGCAGCCCCGTGGCCGCCCCCCATTGACGATCGGGTGACGCGGGTCCTACCTTCCTCTCACCGAACAGGAAAGTTTCCTAACAAAGAGGGAGGGGGCGTCACGCATGGCCGGCACCACACCGGGCACGCCGCGCGTCCTGCGCGCCATGAACGACCGGGCCGCGCTCGACCTGCTGCTGGAACACGGCCCCCTCACCCGTACGAGGATCGGGAAGCTGACGGGGCTGTCCAAGCCCACCGCCTCCCAGCTCCTCGCCCGGCTGGAAGCAGCGGGCCTGGTCCTCGCCACCGGCACGAGCGAGGGACGGCCGGGCCCCAACGCCCAGCTGTACGCGGTCAACCCGCAGGCCGCGCACGTGGCGGGGCTGGACGTGACCGCGCACCGGATCGTGGCCGCTGTCGCCGACGTGACCGGGGGGACGGTGGGTGAGTTCACGCTGCCCGCCTCGGGGCGGCGCGCCCACGGTGTGGTACGGCAGGTGACGGACGCCCTGGACGGGGCGGTCAAGGCGGCCGGCCTCGCCCGCGACGATGTCCACCGGGTCGTCATCGGGACCCCGGGCGCCTTCGACCCGGGCACCGGACGGCTGCGGTACGCCTCGCACCTGCCCGGCTGGCACTCCCCCACCCTGCTGGACGAGCTGGCCGCGGCCCTGCCGATGCCGGTCGAGTACGAGAACGACGTGAACCTGGTCGCCGTCGCCGAGCAGCGGCTCGGCGTGGCCCGGGGGCACGACGACTTCGTGCTGCTCTGGAACGAGGAGGGCCTGGGCGCCGCCCTGGTCATCAACGGCAGGCTGCACCGCGGCTTCACCGGAGGCGCGGGCGAGGTCGGCTTCCTGCCGGTGCCCGGCACGCCTCTGGTACGCCAGGTCGTGAAGGCCAACGCCGGTGGTTTCCAGGAGCTGGCCGGCGCGCAGGCGGTACCGCGGCTGGCCACCTCGCTCGGCATCGAGACCCCGCACCAGCCCTACGCGGACGTCGCCGCCGCCCTGCTGGCGCGGGCGGCCGGCGCGTACGAGCGGGACCCGGCGCTCACCGAGCTCCTCCGGCAGTACGCCCAGCGGCTCGCCACCGGCCTCGCCTCCCTCACCGCCGTGCTCGACCCCGGCCTGATCGTCCTCTCGGGCGGGCTGGTCTCCTCGGGCGGCGAACTGCTGCGGTCGCTGATCCAGTCCGAGCTCGCCGAACTCGCCGCGTCCCGGCCCCGTCTCGCGCTCGGCGCGATCGACCGGCACCCGGTCCTGCGGGGAGCCCTGGAACGGGCCCTCGCGGACACCCGAGACGAAGTCTTCGACACGTCGCGCTGAACCCCGGCCCCTCCCGCCTTCCTCTTCCCTCCCGCCCCTTGGAGCTTTGCCATGCGCAGAAGCCGCACGCTGACCACCGCCGCCGTCGCCGTCGCCGCGATATCCGTGCTCGCCACCGCCTGTACGGGCCAGGCCGAATCCGGTGCCGACGACGATCCGAACGCGAGGACGACGATCACCTTCTGGCACGGCTGGAGCGCGCCCTCCGAGGTGAAGGCCGTCCAGGACACCATCGACCGGTTCGAGAAGACCCATCCCAACATCACGGTCGACGTCGTGGGCAACATCAACGACGACAAGCTCAACCAGGCCCTGCGCGCGGGCGGTTCGAAGGGCCCCGACGTGGTGTCGTCCTTCACGACCTCCAACGTCGGCAAGTTCTGCTCCTCCGGAGCGTTCGCCGATCTGCGGCCCTTCATCGAGAAGTCGAAGCTGGACCTGGAGAAGACCTTCCCCAAGGTGCTGCTCGACTACACCCAGTTCGACGGCAAGCGCTGCGCACTGCCCCTGCTCGCCGACGCCTACGGCCTCTACTACAACAAGGACGCGTTCGAGAAGGCCGGCATCACCGCGCCGCCGAGGACGATGTCGGAACTGGCCGCGGTCGCGAAGAAGCTGACGATCACCGAGGGCGACGGCTACCGGCAGCTCGGCTTCATGCCGACCTTCCACGGCTACGAGACCGTCGCCGACCACTACCTGTCCTCGTGGGACCACACCTACTTCGACGCGGACGGCAGGTCGAACATCGCGAAGGACCCGGCCTTCGCCGAGATGTTCACGTACCAGAAGAAGCTGGTCGAGGACCTGGGCGGCTACGCCAGGCTGGAGAAGTACCGCGGGACCTTCGGGGACGAGTGGGGGGCCAAGCACCCCTTCCACACCGGCCAGGTCGCGATGCAGCTGGACGGCGAGTGGCGGCTGGGCATGGCGGAGGACGCGAAGGTGCCCTTCGAGATCGGTGTGGCACCGATGCCCGTCGCCGACGACGAGGCCGACAGCTACGGCAAGGGCTTCCTGTCCGGCACGATCATGGGGATCGCCCCGGCGAGCAGGAAGCAGAACGCCGCCTGGGAGCTGGTCAAGTTCATGACGAGCGACACGCAGGCCGTGGTCGGCTTCGCGAACGGCATCCGCAACGTCCCCTCGACCTTCGCGGCGCTGAAGTCCCCGGACCTGAAGTTCGACCCGCGTTTCAGGACGTTCCTCGACATCGCGCGGCACCCGAAGTCCAGCACCCCGGACGGAGCCGTCAACGGCGCGACGTACCAGCAGACGATCCAGGACTTCGGCTTCCAGTACGAGAAGGGCGCGGTGAAGGACCTGAAGGCGGGCCTGGAGAAGACCGCGGCCCAGATCGACACCGACCTGGCCAAGGCGAAGTAGCCCGATGACGACGCACACGCTGCGCTCCAAGCGCCGCGGCTCGGCGCTGCGGACGGCGGCCTTCATGGCGCCGTGGCTGATCGGGTTCACGGTCTTCTTCGCGTACCCCCTGGTCTCGACCGTGTACTTCTCGTTCATGGACTACGACGGCTTCGGGGTGCCGTCGTTCAACGGCCTGGCGAACTGGTCGTACGTCTTCCAGGACTACCCGATGTTCTGGCCCTCGCTGCGCAACACGCTGTGGCTGGTTCTCGTCATGGTCACCTGCCGGGTCGTCTTCGGCCTCGGCGTCGGCATGCTGATCACCAGGATCAGGACGGGTACGGGTCTCTTCCGGACCTTCTTCTACCTGCCCTACCTGGCCCCGCCGGTGGCCGCCACGCTCGCCTTCGTCTTCCTGCTCAACCCGGGGACGGGGCCGGTCAACTCGGTCCTCGGGGACCTGGGGCTGCCGACGCCGGGCTGGTTCAACGACGCCTCCTGGTCGAAGCCCGCCCTCACGATGCTCGCCGTGTGGGGCATCGGCGACCTGATGGTGATCTTCATGGCCGCGCTCCTCGACGTACCGAAGGAGCAGTACGAGGCGGCGGAGCTGGACGGTACGTCGGCCTGGCAGCGGTTCCGCTTCGTCACGCTGCCGAACATCTCGCCGATCGTGCTGTTCGCCGTGGTCACGGGGGTGATCCAGGCGATGCAGTACTACACCCAGCCGTTGGTGGCGGGGAAGGTCGCCTCCGGGGTGATCGGCGGCTCCGGGCAGCAGTTCGAACCCGGCTATCCCGACAAGTCGACACTGACGCTCCCCCAGCTCGTCTACAACCTCGGCTTCCAGCGCTTCGACTACGGCTCCGCCTGTGTCGTCGCCCTGGTCCTGTTCGCCCTGGCCATGGCCTTCACCGCGCTGCTGATGCGGGGCCGCAACAACCTGATCGCCGGTGACTGACCCATGACCCGACTCCTCGCACCGACCGCGCCCGTACTGCCCGCCCCCGGCGCCCCGACACCGGCCGAGCGGACCGCCCGGCGCACGGCGCTGCTGCACTGGATCGCCGTGCACGCGCTGGGCGTCGCGGCCGCCCTCTTCTTCGTCCTGCCGTTCGTCTTCGTCCTCCTGACCTCGCTGATGAGCGACCAGCAGGCGCTGACCCGCGACCTCACCCCGGACACCTGGGAGTGGGAGAACTACCGGCGCGTGTGGGACACCCCGGGCTTCCTGACCTGGTGGCGCAACACCCTGCTCTACGCCGGGCTGGGCACCGTCCTGACCGTCGTGTCCAGCGTGCCGGTGGCGTACGCGCTGGCGAAGTTCCGCTTCCGCGGCCGCAAGTTGTCGCTCATGCTGGTCATCTCGATGATGATGCTGCCACCCCAGGTGGTCATCATCCCGATGTACCTGTTCTGGGCGAAGCAGCTGGATCTGTCGGGCACGCTGTGGCCGCTGATCATCCCGACGGCCTTCGGCGACGCGTTCTCCATCTTCCTGCTGCGGCAGTTCCTCCTGACCATCCCGAACGAGTACCTCGACGCCGCGAAGGTGGACGGCTGCGGTGAGTTCCGCACGCTGACCAGGGTCGTCCTGCCGATGGCCAGACCCGGCATCGCGGCGATCGCCCTGTTCCAGTTCTTCGCCGCCTGGAACGACTACTTCGGGCCACAGATCTACGCCTCCGAGAACCCGGCCGCCTGGACGCTCAGTTACGGCCTGGAGTCCTTCAAGGGCGCGCACCACACCGACTGGAATCTGACCATGGCCGCGACCATCCTGGTCATGGCCCCCGTGATCGCCGTCTTCTTCTTCGCCCAGAAGGCGTTCGTCGAGGGCGTCACACTGACCGGAGTGAAGGGCTGACATGAAGCTCGCAGTAGTGGGTGGCGGATCCACCTACACACCTGAACTGATCGACGGGTTCGCCCGGTTGCGGGACACGCTGCCGGTCGAGGAGCTCGTGCTCGTCGACCCGGCCGCCGACCGCCTCGCCCTCGTGGGCGGCCTCGCGCGGCGGATCTTCGCCAAGCAGGGCCACCCCGGGCGGATCACCACGACCGCCGACCTGGACGCGGGGGTGGAGGGCGCCGACGCGGTCCTGCTCCAGCTGCGCGTCGGCGGGCAGGCGGCCCGCGACCAGGACGAGACCTGGCCGCTCGAGTGCGGCTGCGTCGGCCAGGAGACCACCGGGGCCGGCGGGCTCGCCAAGGCGATGCGCACCGTCCCGGTCGTCCTCGACATCGCCGAGCGGGTGCGCCGCGCCAACCCCGACGCGTGGATCATCGACTTCACCAACCCGGTCGGCATCGTCACGCGGGCACTCCTGCGGGCCGGGCACAAGGCCGTCGGCCTGTGCAACGTGGCGATCGGCTTCCAGCGGAAGTTCGCCCGGCTGCTCGACGTCGCGCCCGGCGAGGTCCACCTGGACCACGTGGGGCTCAACCACCTGTCGTGGGAGCTCGGCGTGCGGCTCGGCGGACCGGACGGCGAGGACGTCCTGCCGCGGCTGCTGGCCGAGCACGGCGACACCCTCGCCGGCGACCTGCGCATGCCCCGGCAGATCCTGGACCGGCTCGGCGTCGTCCCCTCCTACTACCTGCGGTACTTCTACGCGCACGACGAGGTCGTCAGGGAACAGGGCACCTCGCCGTCCCGGGCGTCGCAGGTCGCCGCGATGGAGAAGGAACTCCTCGCCCTGTACGGCGATCCCGCGCTGGACGAGAAGCCGGAGCTGCTCGCCCGGCGCGGTGGGGCGTTCTACTCGGAGGCGGCCGTGGACCTGGCGGCCTCGCTGCTCGGCGGGGGCGGCTCCGCTGTGCAGGTGGTCAACACGTACAACAACGGCACACTGCCCTTCCTCGCGGACGACGCCGTGATCGAGGTGCAGGCACGGGTCGACGGCACGGGGGCCACGCCGCTGCCGGTGCCCGCGCTGGACCCGATGTACGCGGGGCTCATCGCGCATGTGACGGCGTACGAGGACCTGGCGCTGGAGGCCGCGCTGCGCGGCGGGCGGGACCGGGTGTTCACGGCACTCCTCGCGCACCCGCTCGTCGGACAGTACGCGTACGCGGAGACGCTCACCGACCGTCTGATCGCCCACAACCGGGAGCACTTCGCGTGGGCGTGAACGCTTCGGTCGTCGCCGTCGACGCGGGCAACAGCAAGACCGACGTGGCCGTGATCGGGGAGGACGGCTCGGTGCTCGCCGAGGCCCGCGGAGGCGGTTTCCAGCCGCCGGCCGTCGGCGTCGAGACGGCCGTCGACGTACTGGCCGGCGTACTGGAGGAGGCACTCGCCCGGTGCGCGGAGCCCGTCGACGGCATCGGGCACGTCTCGGCGTGCCTGGCCAACGCCGACCTCCCCGTCGAGGAGGAGGAGCTGACCGACGCGTTGCGGCGGCGGGGCTGGGGCCGGACGGTGGAGGTCCGCAACGACACCTTCGCCGTCCTGCGCGCCGGAGTGGACGAGCCGCGTGGCGTGGCCGTCGTCTGCGGCGCCGGCATCAACTGCGTCGGGATGGTCCCGGACGGCCGCACCGCCCGCTTCCCGGCGATCGGCCGGATATCCGGGGACTGGGGCGGCGGTTCGGGGCTCGCGGAGGAGGCCCTGTGGTACGCGGCCCGGGCCGAGGACGGGCGCGGTGAGCCGACGGAGCTGGCCCGCACCCTCCCCGGGCACTTCGGGCTGGGCTCCATGTACGAACTGATCGAGGCGCTGCACCGCGGGCGGATCACCTACGAGCGCCGGCACGAGCTGACCCCGGTGCTGTTCGCGACGGGCGCGGCCGGTGACGCGGTGGCGAGCGCCCTGGTGGACCGGCTGGCGGACGAGGTGGTCGCGCTGGCGTCCGTCGCGCTGGGCCGCCTCGGACTGCTGGGCGAGGACGTACCCGTGGTACTCGGCGGCAGTGTCCTGGCTGCCCGGCACGGCCGGCTGGACGAGCGGATCGCCCGGTTGCTGTCGGAGCGTGCCCCCAAGGCAGCGATCCGCGTGGTGGCCCAGCCCCCGGTGCTGGGCGCCGCGCTGCTGGGCCTGGACCGCACGGGGGCGGCCCCCGGGGCCCACACCAGGCTGCGCGCGCACTACGCGTGAGACCTGCGGGGGCGTTCCGCGGCCCGTCGCCGCGGAACGCCCCTTCCGTCCGGGAACCGATCAGGTGTCCCGGACGTGTTCATGAGGGGGAGATCGATCCGTTCCGGGGGGTTCGGGGGTCCTTCCCGGCCGAACGCCTTGATCGGCCGCGTCCGTACTGATCGAATACCGGATACGCCGGACACACGCCGGGGGCCGATGCCGGGATCGGACCGTCCTGGTGCATACCGGTCCGCGCCGCCATACTTCTGGCCGGATACCAGTACCCCGGCCGGCCGGGGGGCAGGACCGACGTCAGTGACCGAGGGGGAGGTCGAGTGACACACCCGCCGAACGGGGAGCCGCGACGGGCGGGCGCGCCCGCCCCTCCGGGCGTCCCCGCCCAGCGGCGCGGCGTGCGGGCCGGTGCCGACCAGCTGCGTGCCGCGGCGACGACCGAGCCGGGCCGGCTGCGGATCATCGGCGCCGTACTGGCCCTGCTGGTCCTGGGGTTCGGGGCGGTCACCGCGCTGGAGATCGACGGACGGGCCTCGGCCGCCCACGACGTGGTGAGCCGCAGCCAGCCGCTGAGCGCGGACGCCGCGAGCATCTACCGCTCGCTGGCCGACGCGGACACGATGGCGGCGAGCGGCTTCCTGGCGGGGGCCCAGGAGCCCAAGGACGTCCACGAGCAGTACGAGCGGGACATCACGGAGGCCGCCCGGCTCCTGGTCCGGGCGGCGGCGAGCACGGGCGCCTCGACCTCCTCGGCGAAGGAGATCGCCACGCTCAACGAACTGCTGCCCGTGTACACGGGACTGGTCGAGCGGGCCCGGGCGAACAACCGGCAGGGGCTGCCGCTCGGCGGCGCCTACCTCCGGTACGCCAACCAGAAGATGGCCGGTGAACTCCTCCCGGCCGCCGAGCGGTTGTACGCGGCGGAGACGGGCCGGCTGGACGCCGACTCGGACGACGCCCGGCAGTGGCCGTTCGTCTCGCTCGCGGTGGGGGTCGTGGCGCTGGCGGTGCTGGTGTGGGCGCAGCGGCGCCACTACCGCGCGACGAACCGGGTGTTCAGCCAGGGACTGCTCGCGGCCACCGCCGCGGCGACGGTGGTGCTGCTGTGGCTGGCGGTGGGCCACACGGTGGCGCGGGCCGAGCTGCGGGACGCCATGGTCCACGGGCAGGAGTCGCTCGACGTCCTCAACAAGGCGCGGATCAGTTCGCTGAAGGCGCGCGCCAACGAGAACCTCACCCTGGTCGCCCGCGGCGCCGTACTCACCGCGGACGGCACGCGGGACCAGTACGAGACCGACTACGGCACGGGCATGCGGTCCCTCGGCGAGCAGCTCGCGAGCGCCGGGAAGCTCGCCGACGACGCCCGGGGGAGCAGACCGGTGGCGGACGCCGTCAGCGGTGTGGCCCAGTGGCAGGAGCGCCACCGGAAGGCCCGGGCGACGGACGACCGGGGCGACTACGACGGCGCCCTGAAGCAGGTCATCGGCCCGGAGGACTCCACGGGTGAGTCCTTCCGGAAGGTGGACGACGCGCTGCGCGAGGCCCTCGACCACGAGCAGCGCGAGTTCTCCGCGGCGGCCGGGAGCGGGGAAGGGGCGCTGGGCGGACTGCCGGCCGGTGCCGCCCTGCTCGCCGTGCTCGGTGCGGTGGCCGCGATCGCCGGGGTCAACCGCAGACTCTCGGAGTACCGGTGAGAGGAGGAGCGATGACCAGGGCGAGGAACCGGGCGCGACGCGTCAGGCTGCGGGGCTGGGGCGGTGTGACGGGCATGGCCGTGGCCTGTGCCGTCACGGCCGCGGTGACCCTGCTGCCGCTGACGCACGGCGCCGGCTCACCCGGCGGGGACACCGTGGGCCGGGGTGCGACGTCCGCGCTGGCCGTGCAGGCGGACGCGTGCACGGACCCGGAGGCGAGCCTGCCGCCGTCGTCCGCCGACGGGCCGGACATCGCGGAGATCCGCAAGCGCGGGAAGCTGATCGCGGGGGTCGACCAGAACAGTTACCGGTGGGGCTACCGTGATCCGGGGACGGGCAGGCTCGAGGGCTTCGACATCGATCTCGTACGGGCGATCGCGAAGGACATCCTCGGCGACCCCGACGCGGTGATCTTCCGTGCCATCCCGACCAGTCAGCGCATCGCCGCGCTCGAGCACGACAGGGTCGACGTCGTCGTCCGCACGATGACGATCAACTGCAAGCGTCTCGAACAGGTTTCCTTCTCCACCGCCTACTTCCAGGCGGGTCAGCAGGTCCTGGCCCCCAAGGAATCGGACATCACCGGGTACGACGCGTCGCTGAAGGGCAAGCGGGTATGTACGGCGGAGGGCTCCACGGCCTACGAGGCCATGGAGAGGCAGTCGTACGGCGCGGTGTTCCGGGACGAGCACGACGGCACCGCGCAGGACCGGGACCAGCTGACCGTCCCCAACCAGCTGGACTGCCTGGTGCGGCTGCAGCTGGGTGAGGTCGACGCGGTCGTCACGGACAACGCCCTGGCGGCCGGCCAGGCCGCGCAGGACCCGGCGGTGGAGCTCAAGGGCGACAAGCCGTTCACCACCGAGTACTACGGCGTGGCCGCGAAGCTCGGCGCGGACGACCTGGTGGCCCGGATCAACCGCGTGCTGGAGGGCTACCGCAGCGGAGGGGCCGACAGCCCCTGGATGCGGTCGTACCGCGCCTGGCTGGCGGAGGGACTGCCCGGGATCACGGCGCCCCCCGCGCCCGCGTACCGGAACAACTGACCCCGTCCGGGCCCCCGGCCCGGCGGACGAGCGGAGAGGTGATCGATGGGCGTCGCGGGATCCTTCCCCAGCTTCGCGGGGAGGCCCCCCGTCCCGGTCATGGACCGGGACGAGGCGGACCGTGCGCTGGCCCGGCTCGGCGCGGAGCACGAGGCCATCGAGACCTCCCTCCTCGCCCTGCAGGACCACGCCGGCCGCCGGCTCCTGGAGGGCGCCGAACTGACCGGCGTCACCCAGGAGCGCTGGGCCGCCACCGAGCAGGCGATCACCCTGCTGTGGGGGTACTTCGACGCCTACGCGGACGCGCTCAGGAGAGCCCGGGAGATCAGAGCCGCACGCCGCTACCCCGGCAAGGAGGACCTGGCCGCCCTGACCGACGTGCTGCGGGGCGACAGTGTGACCGTCGCGAACGCGGGCGCCGTCCACCCGGGGCCCACGCTCACCGGTCCGGCCAGGCTCTCCGAGCGGTTCACGCTGGAGGAGCTGGTCACCCGGATGAACGACCTGTACGCGCGCTCGCTGGACATGGTCGTCGCCGCGGACTCCGTATGGTCGGCCCTGCCCGCGCGGATCGACCTGCTCGCCGCCGAGCTGCGCCGCACGCGCTCGCTGGCGCACTCCGTCGGTGTGCGGCCCGGCGAGCATCCGGCCGGTGACGACCTGGAGGCGATCACCGAGGAGCTGACCACGCTGCGCGTGCGGGTGATCTCCGATCCGCTGGCCTTCTGGCTGCCGGGCCCCGGCAGCGCCGCGCCCGGCGGCGGGCGCCCGGACACCGCGCGGTACGACCGGGCGGCCCGGGCCCTGGAGGACGTGCGCCGGGAGATCGAGGCGGTGCTCGCGGTCCGGCAGGACGCCGAACAGCGCCTGGTCAGGCTGCGGGACGTCCTCTCCCGCGCGGACCGCACGCTGGCCGAGGCGCGGTCGGCGCGCGGCGAGGTGCTGGCGAAGATCGCCGCCTCGGAGGTGCCGGCGGTCAGCGGGCCGCCGACCGCACTGCAGGAGCGGCTGGCCGCGGCGTCGGAGTACCGCAGGCACGCCCGGTGGAGCCGGCTCTCTCCGCTGCTGGACTCGCTGGAGCGGGAGGCCGAGGACGAACTGCTGCGCGCCCGGGAGTCGCTGACGTCCGTGACGGCGCCACTCGCCGTCCGCGCGGAGCTGCGCGGCCGGCTCGACGCGTACAAGGCGAAGGTGGCGCGGCACGGCATGGCGGAGGATCCGGTCCTCATCGAACGGTACGACGCCGCCCGCCGGATGCTGTGGAGCGCGCCGTGCGATCTGCGCGTCGCCGAACAGGCGGTGCTGCGCTACCAGCGGGCCGCCGCCGAGCTGCTGACGCCGCTCCGTCCGGACGGTCACGGCGGACAGGGGGAGACATCGTGAACACGCAGTGCCAGCGCCCGGGGTGCGAGGGCCGTTACGAGGACATGGGCGGCGGCGAGCTGTACTGCGACACCTGCGGCCTGGCGCCGGTCGTCGCCCGGCCGGGGGACGGCACGGTGGGTTCGCTTCCCACCGGCATCGCGGGTGGCGGCGGGGCGGTCGGCCGGGGAAGCGGCAGCACCTCGCAGCGCACCGGTTCACGGCCGTCCTCCCGGTCCTCGTCGCGCTCGTCCACCTCCCGGCGTTCGGTCTCCGGGCGGCTCTCCCGCTCCCTGTCCGGGGAGTCCGCGTCCCGGTCGGTGTCGGTGCGCTCCTCGGGCAGTTCGACGAGCGCGTCCTCGCGGCGGGGCAGGCTGGGCGCCGGACTGGTACAGGTGCCGGACGTGCCCCGGCCGGATCCGCGGACGGCGGTGATGGAGAACCCGGAGGTCCCGGAGCGCAAGCGGTTCTGCTCGCGCTCCGACTGCGGCGCCCCGGTGGGCCGGTCGCGTGGCGAGCGGGCGGGCCGCACCGAGGGGTTCTGCACCAAGTGCGGGCACCCGTACTCCTTCGTGCCCAAGCTGCGTGGCGGTGACGTCGTGCACGGGCAGTACGAGGTGGCGGGCTGCCTGGCGCACGGCGGGCTCGGCTGGGTCTATCTCGCCGTGGACCGCGCGGTCTCCGACCGCTGGGTCGTCCTGAAGGGCCTGCTGGACACCGGGGACCAGGACGCCATGGCGGCGGCCATCTCCGAGCGGCGCTTCCTCGCGGAGATCGAGCACTCCAACATCGTCCGGATCTACAACTTCGTGGAGCACCTGGACCAGCGCACCGGTTCGCTCGACGGCTACATCGTGATGGAGTACGTCGGCGGCAAGGCGCTCAAGGAGATCGCCAACGCCCGCCGGACACCTGCCGGGAAGCGGGACCCGCTGCCGGTCGATCAGGCGTGCGCGTACGGGATCGAGGCGCTGGAGGCGCTCGGTCACCTGCACAGCCGCAATCTCCTGTACTGCGACTTCAAGGTCGACAACGCGATCCAGACCGAGGACCAGCTCAAGCTCATCGACATGGGCGCGGTGCGCAGGATGGACGACCAGGAGTCGGCCATCTACGGCACCGTCGGCTACCAGGCTCCGGAGGTGGCCGAGACCGGCCCGTCCGTCGCCTCCGACCTGTACACGGTCGCCCGCACGCTCGCCGTCCTGACCTTCGACTTCCAGGGGTACACGAACGTCTTCGTGGACTCACTGCCCGACCCGGACGGCATCGAGGTCTTCCGCAGGTACGAGTCGTTCTACCGGCTGCTGGTGCGGGCCACCGACCCCGATCCGGCACGGCGGTTCGCCTCGGCCGCCGAGATGGCCGAGCAGCTGACGGGCGTCCTGCGGGAGGTGGTGGCCCTGCGGACGGGGCGCCCGCGCCCGGCGCTCTCGACCTTGTTCGGTACGGAACTGCGGGTGACGGACACCGAGTTGTTCGCCGAGCCCGCGGCCGACGCCTCGCGGCTCGGTGCCCGCCGGGCGGTTCCGCCCGGCGGCGCGGGGCGGTTCGGCCGGCGCCGCAACACGGCGGTGGCCCACGCGCCGGTCCCCGTTCCGCAGGGCGCGGTGGCGGCCCCGGTGGCCGCCGCCCTGCCGGTGGGCGGCCCGGGCGGGCCGGGCCCCCACGCCACCGCGGGCGCCGGGCTCGTCCACGCGCCGGACACCCATGTGCGGGGCGGCACCGGCAGCACGCGGGGCGGCGGCGCGGTCGCGCACGGGCCAGCGGTACGGGCGGTCCCGGCCCCTCGTGCGGCCGTCCCCGCTCCCCCGCCGCCGCCGGCCGCGTACGCACCCGGCGCTCCACGGCTCGCGGCCTTCGACGCGCGCGGGACCGCGCTCGCCCTTCCGGTGCCGCGGGTCGACGCCACCGACCCGAACGCGGGCTTCCTCGCAGGGCTGATGGCGTCGGCGCCCGCCGAGCTGATCGCCGCGCTGCACTCGGTGCCGGCCGCCTCGCTGGAGACCCGGCTGCGGGAGCTGCGCGCCCGCCTGGAGATGAACGAACTCGACTCCGGTGTCCGGGCTCTGTCGGCCGTGGAGGCGCAGCACCCCGACGACTGGCGCGTCGTGTGGTACCGGGGTGTCACCTCGCTGGTGACCGGTGACCACGAGAACGCGGCGCTGTCCTTCGACGCGGTGTACGACGCCTTCCCCGGGGAGCCCGCGCCCAAGCTCGCGCTGGGCGTCTGCGCGGAGGTGCTGGGTCAGCTGGACAACGCCGCCGAGTACTACCGCCTGGTGTGGGCGACCGACCCGAGCTTCGTCAGTGCCGCGTTCGGTCTGGCCCGGGTGCAGATCGCCACCGGTGACCGGGCCGGGTCGGTCCGGACCCTGGAGTCCGTACCGGAGTCGTCGATCCACTACACGGCGGCCCGGGTGGCCGCGGTGCGGGCACGGCTGCGGGAGCGTGACCCGCGCGAGCCGCTGCTCGACGACCTCTCCGCCGCGGCGGAGCAGGTGACGGCACTGCGGGAGTACGGCCTGGACGCGGTGCGCCGCGAGCAGTTGTCGACCGAGGTGCTGGGTACGGGACTCGACTGGGTACTCTCCGGTAGTCCCACGGACCGGTCCCCGGCTCCGGCCTCCCCCGCGGCAGCGGGACCGGGGACGCTGCTGGGCAGCGGGCTGGACGAGCGGGGCCTCAGATTCGGTCTCGAACGCTCGTACCGCATGCTCGCCCGCCTCGCGCAGCGGGGTGACGAGAGGATCGAACTGGTGGAGCGGGCCAACCGTTTCCGCCCCCGGACCTGGGTGTGAAGATGTCACAGAGCCACCAGCGGGCCTCCTTGCCGGGGTGCCCCAGCTGCGAGGAACCGCTGGAGCCGGGCGACCTGTTCTGCGGCGCCTGCGGTTACGACCTCTCGGCCGTTCCCGCTCCTCCGGGCGACCGGCCGACGGTCGCCCTCACGGTCCCCGCGCAGGGCGCGGGAGCAGCGGGCGCGGACGCGCGCGTACCGGACGCGCCGGGCGCCGGGGCCCTGGAGTGGCCGCCCGCCGCCGAGGCAGGCAGCTCCGGCCGCCCGGCCCCTACGCACCGGCCGGCCGACCTCCCCGGCACGGACTCGGGCGGCAGGCCGCTGCCGACCGCCGCTCCCCCGGCGGTCCGCCTCGACGAGCCCGGCGGGGCGCCCGGAGCCTCGGGCGACTTCGAACTGGCCGCCCCCGATCCCCGCACGGCGGAGCGCGCCGCCGGGGCGGCCGGGGCCGCCCCCTGCGGCACGGTCTGTGTGGCCTGCCGCGCCGGCCACGTGGACCCCGACGGCTACTGCGAGAACTGCGGCCACGCCCAGCCCCGCGAGCGCGACCACATGGAACAGGAGCTCGGCTCCGTGGCGGCGGTCAGCGACCGGGGCCTGCGCCACCACCGCAACGAGGACGCGTTCGCGGTGTCCAGCACCGCGCTCCCGGACGGGTCGCCGGCCGTCGTCGCCGTCGTGTGCGACGGCGTCTCGTCGGCGACCCGCCCCGACGAGGCGTCGGCCGCCGCGGCGAGCGCAGCCAACGGGGCGCTGATGGACTCGCTGCCGCGCGGCACGCACCCGCAGCAGGCGATGCACGACGCGATCCTCGCCGCGTCCGAAGCGGTCAACTCCCTGGCCCAGGAGCCCGGCGGGGCGATGGAGCACGATCCGCACCGCCACCGCAACGCCCCGGCCTGCACGCTGGTCGGCGCGATCGTGGCGAGTGGTCTGCTGGTCGTCGGCTGGGTCGGCGACAGCCGCGTCTACTGGGTGCCCCAGGACCGCGCCCACCCGCCGGCCCGGCTCACGGAGGACGACTCCTGGGCTGCGCAGATGGTGGCGACGGGCCTGATGAACGAGGCCGAGGCGTACGCCGACGAGCGCGCCCACGCCATCACGGGCTGGCTCGGGGCCGACGCGTACGAACTGGAGCCGCACACAGCGTCGTTCAAGCCGGACCGGCCGGGGCTCGTGGTGGTCTGCACCGACGGCCTCTGGAACTACGCGGAGGCCGCTGCGGAGATGGCCGCCGCCGTGCCGGCCGACGCGTACGAACGGCCGCTGCACGGCGCCCAGGTGCTGGTCGGTCACGCGCTCGACGGCGGGGGCCACGACAACGTAACAGTGGCGCTCCTGCCGTTCGCCGTGCCGCCCCGAGGGGCAGGATCGGCCTGAGGCACCGCCCGGACCGGACCGCGGCCCGACCGCGAGAGCCACCCGACCGATCTGTGCGCCCTGTGCGTCCCGCGCGCCCTGCGCGACCGGCGCGACCTGTGCGACCCGCCGTCCTGCCCGTCCTGAACCCTGTTCGCACATCTGTCTTCGTCTGACCTACATGGAGCCTCGAGGAGCCGATCAGATGGCCAACTTCTCCAAGTCCAGCGTGCCGCGGTTCTCCGTCGAGGTGTACCAGAACGCCTACCTGCCGGAGGGCGGACGGGAGGTCAACGCGATCGTCACCGTGACCTCGACGGGCGGGGGCACCACCGGTGGCGTGCCGCCGGCGGCGGTCCCGGCGGACGCGCGGGTGCCGGGCCGCGGGCCGGGCGCAGCCGTCGTGCTCATGGTCGACTGTTCCGGTTCGATGGACTACCCGCCGACGAAGATGCGCAACGCGCGGGACGCCACGGCGGCGGCCATCGAGACGCTGCGGGACGGCACCCGGTTCGCCGTGGTCGCGGGGACCCACGTCGCCAAGGACGTGTATCCGGGCAACGGCCGGCTGGCGACCGCCGACGCTCGGACGAAGGCGCAGGCGAAGGAGGCCCTGCGCCGCCTCGGCGCGGGGGGCGGCACGGCGATCGGTACGTGGCTGCGGCTGGCCGACCGGCTGCTCGGGGCGGCCGACGTGGACATCCGGCACGGCATCCTCCTCACCGACGGGCGCAACGAGCACGAGTCCCCCGAGGACCTGCGGGCCGCGCTGGACGCCTGTGCGGGCCGTTTCACCTGTGACGCCCGCGGTGTCGGCACCGACTGGGAGGTGAAAGAGGTCACAGCCATCGCCTCCGCCCTGCTCGGCACGGCCGACATCGTGGCCGATCCGGCGGGCCTCGCCGCGGACTTCACGCGGATGATGGAGAACGTGATGGGCAAGGAGGTCGCGGACGTGGCGCTGCGGCTCTGGACACCCGTCGGCGTGGAGATCGTCTTCGTCAAGCAGGTGGCACCCGCGGTCGCCGAGCTGACCGGCCGCCGCACCGAGGCGGGGCCGCGTGCGGGGGACTATCCGACCGGCTCCTGGGGTGACGAGTCCCGGGACTACCACGTGTGCGTACGGGTTCCGGAGGCCGGGATCGGCCAGGAGATGCTGGCGGCCCGCGTCTCCCTGCTCCTGCCCGCACCCTCCGGCGGCGGGGCCCCGCAGACCCTCTCGCAGGGCCTGGTACGAGCGGTGTGGACGGACGACATGGCGGCGTCCACTTCGATCAACCCCCAGGTCGCGCACTACACAGGACAGGCGGAGCTGGCACACGTCATCCAGCAGGGACTCGACGCGCGCAAAGCGGGTGACGTGGACGGCGCGACCGCGAAACTGGGCCGTGCGGTGCAGCTCGCCTCTGCCTCCGGAAACGCGGATACGGCGAAACTCCTTTCGAAGGTCGTCGACGTCGTCGACGCGGCGACCGGTACTGTGCGACTCAAAGCGAAGGTGGCCGAAGCGGACGAGATGACACTCGAAACGCGCTCGACCAAGACCGTTCGCGTCAAGAAATAGCATCAAGAAACAACTGCTCACACGAGAGCGACACAGCCGTACGGAGGGCCGCCCGGCCCGCCGGACGGCGCGCCTACGAGCATGACGGCCTCCGGGCCGGACGAGGAGAGGAGGAAGCGCCGACATGCCGACCTGCCCGAACGGACACCAGTCGGGTTCCGAGGACTGGTGCGAGGTCTGCGGCCATCGCATGGCCGGGGCGGGCGCGCCTGCGGGCGCGGTCCCTCCGCCGCCTCCCCCGCCGCCCGCGCCCGGTTACGGCTACCCGCAGGGCTCCGGCCCCGGGGAGCCGACCGCCCAGGCGGAGCTCTGCCCGCAGTGCCGTACCCCGCGCGAGGCGATGGCGCCGTTCTGCGAGGAGTGCCGCTGGAACTTCCTCACGAACACGGCGACGTCGTACACCCCGCTGGCCCCGCAGGGCGGCGTGGGCGGCCCGGTGCCGGGTCTCAACCTGCCGCCCGGCTTCCAGGCGCAGCAGGGCCCGCCGCCCCAGCAGCAGCGGGACCCGTTCGAGTACCAGGGCTCCCGCCCCTCGCAGGTGAACCGGCCGGCGGAACCCCTCTCGGAGCAGCCGAGCCGGCCCGGCCCGCCGCCGTCGTTCCAGCAGGGGCCGCCGCCTCCGCCCGCCTTCCAGCAGCAGTCGCCGTCGCCGTTCGAACGGCAGGGGCAGCCCGGGCAGCCGTCGCCGTTCGAACGGGAGGAACAGCCCGGACAGTCCGCGCCGTTCGAACGGCAGAGCCGGCCCGGGCAGCAGGGGCCGCCCGCGCCGTTCGAACCGCAGGGGCAGCCCCGGCAGGGCCCGCCCGCGTCGTTCGAACCGCAGGGGCACCCCGGGCAGCAGGGTCCGCCGCCGCCTCCGTCGTTCCAGCAGCAGTCCGCGCCGCCGGCCCCGCCGCAGCCCCGCGCTCCGCGGACGGGTGGGGACGACGACTGGATGCTGCCGCCGCCCTCGCAGCAGCAGCAACCGCCCGCGGCGTTCCCGCAGGGCCCGCAGACGCCGCAGGCCCCGCACCATCCCCAGTTCCCCGGACAGGAACAGGGGCCCGCGCAGGCCCAGGGGCCGGGCCATGACCAGGGGCCGGGCAGCTGGACGGCCGTCGTCGCGCCGGACCGGGACTACTTCCTGGCGATGATGCAGCGCAGCGGTCCCGAGGCGACCGGGCTCAACCTGCCCGCGTACTCCCCGGAACAGCGTCTCGCGCTCACCGGTAACCAGATCACCATCGGGCGCCGCCGGCACAGCACCGGCGAGTCCCCCGACATCGATCTGGCCGTGCCGCCGGAGGATCCGGGCGTCTCGCACCAGCACGCCGTGCTGGTGCGGCAGCCGGAGGGGAACTGGGCCGTCGTGGACCAGAACTCCACCAACGGCACCACGCTCAACGGTGCCGAGGATCCGATCCAGCCCTACGTCCCGGTGCCGCTGCAGGACGGGGACCAGGTGCACGTCGGGGCCTGGACGACGATCACGGTCCGCCGCGACTGAGCGGCCCGCGCGCCGGCCGGGTACCAGGGTCCTAAGTCCCCGGTACTCGGCCGGTGCGTCTGCGACGATGGACGGGTGACAGACATTCCGCGCGACACGCTTCAGGAGCAGACCTTCTACGAGCAGGTCGGCGGCGAGGACACCTTCCGACGCCTGGTCCACCGCTTCTACCAGGGGGTCGCGGAGGATCCGCTGCTGCGGCCGATGTACCCGGAGGAGGATCTCGGACCGGCCGAGGAGCGGTTCGCCCTCTTCCTCATGCAGTACTGGGGCGGGCCGCGTACGTACAGCGACCGGCGGGGGCACCCCCGGCTGCGGATGCGGCACGCGCCCTTCACGGTGGATCAGGCGGCTCATGACGCCTGGCTCGCCCGCATGCGGGTCGCGCTCGACGAACTGGGCCTGTCCCCGGCGCACGAGCGGCAGCTGTGGGACTACCTCACCTATGCCGCCGCCTCGATGATCAACACGGCGGACTGACCCCGCGCACTGTGCGGAATCCGGTACTCCGTCCTCGCATAACGATCACGATCCCATCAAGGTGTGCCACCGCCGGTTCTCCGGGACCGGTGCCCTCTGAAACCATCCACGGAACGCCGGGGGGCGTGCGGCTGCGAAGTTTCGGGGGATCAGGTGACGGGGTTCGTCTTTCTGCGGGTCCGCGCGCACCGCCTCCTGCTCGCCGCCGCCGTCCTGGCCGTGCTGCTCACCACGTGCGTGCTCGCCGCGCTCGCCGCCTTCTCCGGTTCCGTCGGCGACGCCGCCCTGCGGCACACACTCACCCACCGGTCCGCCGGTCCGGCCTCTCTCCTCGTGTCCGCCGGGGTGGACCACGAGAAGCGCGCGGAGGCGGACGCCGCGGTGCGCCGGGCCGCCGCCGAGACGTTCGGCGGGTTGCCGGTGACCGTGGGGAAGCTGGAGAGTTCGGGCCCCTACGCGCTGCCGCGCACGCTGCAGACACCGTCGGAGCGGCGCGGCAAACCGGACCTCACGCACGTCGCCTCCCTCGACCGCGGCCGGATCCGCCTCACCGCCGGCCGCCTGCCCGCCGGGGGCTCGGGGACGGCGACCGGTCCCGTACAGGTGGCGCTGCCCCGTACGGCCGCCGAGGCGCTGCGGCTGGGGCCGGGCGCCGCGCTGACCCTCACGGACCAACTGGGCGGGGCACCGCTCCGCGTCGAGATCACCGGTCTGTACGAGGCCGCCGAACCGGCCGATCCCTATTGGCAGTTGGATCCGCTGGCCGGGCGCGGGATCCGCGAGGTCGTCTTCACCACCTACGGCCCGCTGCTCATCGACCCGGCGGTGTTCGGCTCGGGCCGGGTCGGTTCCGAGCGGGTGGCCTGGCTGGCCTCCGCGGACTTCCGCACGCTGACGACCGAGGGCACGAGGTATCTGATCCGGGCGTCGACGGACGGCCCGAAGGCGTTGCGCGCCTCCCCGGCGCTCGGCGACGGCGCCACGGTACGGACCTCGCTTCCCACCGTCCTCGGCCAGATCGAGCGGGCGCTCCTGGTGTCCCGCTCGACGATCATGATCGTCGCCGTTCAGCTCGTCCTCCTCGCCGGCTACGCCCTGCTGCTCGTGTCCCGGCTGCTGAGCAGCGAGCGCGGCGGCGAGACCGCACTCCTGCGGGCACGGGGCGCTTCCCGGGGCCGGATCGTCTCGCTGGCCTCGATCGAGGCGCTGATGCTCGCGGTGCCCGCCGCGGTCGTCGCCCCGTTGCTGGCCGGCCCGTTGACGCGGCTGCTCGCCGACCGGAGCGGACTCACCCACATCGGGCTGCGGCTCGACGGCGCTGTGGACGGCGCGGTGTGGACGGCGGCCGGCGCCGTGGCGCTGGCCTGCGCGCTCGCCGTGGTGGCGCCCGCGCTCACGGCGGGCTCCGACGGGCGGCGCGGCGGCCGGGCGGCGGCGCTGCCGGCCCCGGTGCGGGCGGGCGCGGACATCGGTCTGCTGCTCGTCGCCGGGGTCGCGTACTGGCAGCTGGACCGGCAGACCGGGGCCTCGGGCGGTGGCGCGCTCAGCGGTGACCGGGAGGGGCACCTCGGGATCGATCCGCTGCTGGTGGCCGCCCCTGCGCTGGCGCTGCTGGCGGGTACGGTGCTGACCCTGCGGCTGCTGCCGCCGGCGGCCCGGCTCGCGGAGCGCCGGGCGGCGGGTAGCCGCGGCCTGTCCGCGGCGCTGGCGGGCTGGCAGTTCAGCCGCCGCCCGCTCCGGGGCGCCGGGCCGGTGCTGCTGCTCGTCCTGGCCGTGGCCACGGGCATGCTGGCGATCGGTCAGAGCGCGTCGTGGGACCGCTCGCAGCGCGACCGGGCGGACTTCGCGTCGGGCGCGTCCGTACGCGTGGTGGGCACGCTGTCCGGCGGCCCGGTGGGCGCCGCCCCGTACGCGGACCTGCCGGGCGTGCGGGAGGCGGCGCCGGCGTACCGCACGACGGCCGAACTCTCCGGCGGGCGGACGGCCGAGGTACTCGCCCTGGACACCGCGCACGCGCGGGAGCGGATGCTGATGCGCGAGGACCTCGCCGGGACCTCACCGGAGAAGCTGTTCGACGCCATCGCCCCGCCGAGGACCGCGCGGACCGGGGTGGTCCTGCCCGCCGGCAGTGAGCGGGTGCTGTTCGACCTGCGGGTCCGCGACCTCTCGGCGCCCGGCGGAACGTCTCCCTCCGGCTCGGTGGCGGCGGTCGGCGTGCTGCTGGAGGACCGCTACGGCATCGGGTACCGGGTCGGGGTGGGCGCCGTCCCCGTCGACGGCCGTGCGCACACCCTGTCCTTCCCCGTGTCGGCCGCCGGTGACCTGGCGGTGACCGGCTTCGAGATCGACAGCGGCCTGCCCGAGGGCCGTGCCGAGACGCGCCTGGCCGCACTGACCGGCCTCAGGACGGTCACCGCGGACGGCGTCCGGCGGCCGGTCACGGGCGCGGACCGGGTGCGCTGGCAGGCAGGCGTCACCATGGCGGGGGCCGGCGAGAAGCAGACCGGCAGGCCACCGGAGGCGGTGACGGGCTCGGGCGCCTCCCCGGCCTTCCGGTACGAGACCGGCCACGCCCGCGCGGACGGCGGCTACTACGGTGCTCCGGTCAGCACCCTGCGCGTGACGGCGGCCAGGCCCGCCGCCCCCGCGCTCAAGGCGGTGGCCACCGACGCGTATCTGGCGCACGCGGGGGCGAAACCCGGCCAGGACGTCGACCTCACCCTGGCGGGCCGGACGGTCCGGGTGACCCTGGTGAAATCGGTGCGGCAGATCCCGACCACGGGCGCCGGGGCGGTCACCGGCGCCGGGGCGGCCGGGGGCGCCCCGGTGGAGTCGTCCACCGAGCCGGGCGGAAGCCTGCTGCTGGACCTCAGGGCGGTCTCGGAGGTGCTGGCCCACCGTCCGGATGCGGTGCTCGCGCCCACGGAGTGGTGGCTGAGTACGGCACCGGGGGACGGCCCGCGGGTGGCGGCCGCACTGCGTGCGCTGCCCGGGGCGGACCTCGCCCAGGTGCGGGTGCGCGACGAGGCGGTGCGGGAGCTGACGGACGATCCGCTGGGGGCGGGGCCGCAGTCCGCGCTGCTGGCGGTCGCCGTGGCCGCTGCGGCCCTGGCCGCGGTCGGCTTCGCCGTCGGCCTCGTGGGCTCGCGGCGTGAACGGACCGCTGAGTTCGCCGTCCTGCGGGCACTGGGCGCCTCCCGCCGCGGGCTCGCCCGGATGCTGGCCGCCGAACAGGGCGTGCTGATCGCCCTCGCCCTGCTGATCGGGCTCGCCCTCGGAGCCGTACTGACCAGGGCCGTCGTGCCACTGGTCGTACTGACCGGACAGGCCACCAGGCCCGTGCCCGACGTGCTGGTGCTCCTGCCGGCCGGGCAGGTCGCCGTACTGCTCGCCTCGGTCGCCGTACTGCCGCTGCTGATCGTCGCGGCGGTCACACTGCGGCGCGCCGACCCCGCGGTGTCGCTGCGCCACCAGGGGGACAACTGACATGAACGCCGACAAGGCTGCGGCCGCCTGCGCCCCTTGGGTGCGCACCCGGCTGCGTACGGCGCCCGGGATATCCGCCGCGCTCGCGGTCCTGGTGTGCGTGACCGCGTTCCTCGCCGCCGCGTTCCCGCGCTCGGTCGACGCGTACGAGACAAGGGCGCTGCGCCACGACGTGACGAGCGCGTCTCCGGGCCGGAGCGTCCTGGAGGTGACGACACCGCCGCCTGCCCTCGGGCTGCCTCCCGCCGTCCGGGAGCGCGCGATGCGGGAGGAGTTCCTGTCGTCGGCCCAGGGTGCGCTCGTCAAGGCGCTCCCCGACCCCGTACGCGCCGACGTGCCCGCGTCCTCGTACGGCGTGCACACCACGAAGCCCCTGGCCGCGAACGAGTCCTGGCTGCCCCGCCCCGACGCGATGCCGCCCGAGCTGACCTACGCCATCCCGTCGGCCCTCCCCCGCCACAGCGTCCTGCGGGCCGGGCGCTGGCCGGTGGTGAGGAGCACGGTGACACTGGACACCCGGGAGGTGGAGGCGGCCGTCACCGAGGAGACCGCCGCGCAGCTGCGCATCAAGCCGGGCTCCGCCGTCGCGGTGCCCACCCAGGGCGGGGAGCCGCTGACCGTACGCGTCACCGGCATCGTCGCCCCGCGGCACCCGGAGAGCGGCTACTGGGCGGTCGACCCGCTGCTCCGCGCGCCGTCCCTCATCAAGGACCCCGGGTCCCGCACACCCGTCTTCTACTGGCGCGCGACGCTGCTCCTGCCACCGGACGCGGGTCCCGCGCTGCTCGCCACCACGGGCGAACCGGAGCTGTACTGGCGCCTGGCACCGGACGCCTCGAAGCTGACCGCGGGCGACGTGCCCGCCCTGGAGACCGGCATCGCCGCGGTGGAGACCGGGCCCGGGCTGCTGGAGCTGCGCGACCTCACGGGGCCGAACACCACCCTCACCACCGACCTGGACGCCATCCTCGACGCCTACACGGCCATGCGCACCGCCATCAGTCCCGTCGTCACGGTCGCCGCCGTCGGCATCGGGGCGGTCGCCCTCGTCGTCCTGCTGATGACCGGCGGGCTGATCGGCGCGCGCCGGCACCACGAACTGGCCCTGCTGCGCTCCCGCGGCGGCTCGCTGCGCGGCATCGGCACCCGTCTCCTGGCCGAGACCGCGGTGGCCGTCCTGCCCGCGGCGGCGCTCGGGCTGCTGCTCGCCGTCCTGCTCGTCGGCGAGGCCCGGTGGTGGCCGGCCGCGGTGGGCGCCGCCACGGTCGCCGGGCTGGTCTGCGTGGCCCTGCCGCTCCGTACGACGCTGCACCACCGCAGGCCGCTGCTGCACGGCGCCCGCGAGGACGTCGTCACCGCAAAGCCGTCCCGGCGGCGTACGGTCGCGGAACTGACCGTGCTCGTGCTGGCCGTCGGCGCCGTCGTGGCACTGCGCCGCCGCGGGACGACGGCCGACTCCGGTGCCGATCTGCTGGTCACGTCCGCCCCCGTCCTGGTCGGGCTGATCGCCGCCCTGGTCCTCGTACGGCTCTACCCGCTGCCGCTGCGGCTGGCCGCGCGCCCGGCCGCGAGGCTGCGCGGAGCCGTCGGCTTCCTGTCGCTGGCCCGGGCAGGCCGGTCGTCCGCGAGCGGGACACTGCCGCTGCTGGCCCTGCTGATCGCCCTGACCACCGCGGCGTTCGGCGGTTCCGTACTCGCCGGGATCGCCGACGCACGCGACCGGGCCGCGCTCCGGGCGGTCGGCGCGGACGCCCGGATCAGCGGGGAGGGCGGCTCGTCCCCGCTCTCCCGCGACGACGTCCGCAGGGCGCGCGCGGTGCCCGGGGTGGAGGACGTGACGGCGGTACACATCGAGTACGGCACCCCGCTGGCGGCGTCCGGGGACGTCACGTCCGGGACGAAGCGGGCGACGCTGCTGGGGGTCGAGCCGGAGTCGTACGCGCGGCTGGCCCGGGCCGGCGGCCTTCCGGCGTTCCCCGCCGCCCGGATCGCGAACGGTCCCGGCAGGGACGGCACCGGCGGAGACGGGGTGCTGCCCGCGGCCGTCTCACCGGCGCTCGCGAAGCGGCTCGGCGAGGGACCACACACCGTCAGCTCGCAGGCCGGGGACATCAGGGTGCGGGTCGCCGCGGTCCTCACCCGCACCTCGGCGGTGAGCGATTCCGAGTTCCTGGTCGTGGACTCCGCCTCGCTCGCCCAGTCGGCACCCACCACGCTGCTGGTGACGGGAGCGGCGCTCGACGGCGGGAAGCTGCGGGCCGCCGCGCGGACGGCCGGCCCGGAATTCGACGTACGGCTGCGGGTGGCGGAGCGCGAGACGTTCGTCGACACCCCGATCCAGTCGGGCGCCGAGCGGATCTACGGTGCGGCGGTCGGGGCGGGCGCCGGTTACGCGCTGCTTGCCGTGCTCCTGTCCCTGCTGCAGACCGCCCCGGAACGCACCACTCTGCTGGCCCGGCTGCGCACCATGGGGCTCACCACCCGGCAGGGGCGGCGGCTGCTCGCGTCGGAGGCGATGCCGCAGGCGCTGCTGGCCGCGGCCGGCGGCCTCCTCGCCGGCGGGGCGAGCATCGCCCTCCTGGCCCCCGGCATCGACCTGGCGGCCCTCGCTTTCGCCGGCGGGGATCCCGGGACACCGCGGACCGCCTCGCTGCACGCCGATACCGTGTCGCTGGTCCTTCCGGCGCTCGGCGTGGTGGTCCTCACCGCGGCCGTCGCCGGTGTGCAGGCGTGGTGGGCGGGCCGCCGCGGATCGATCAAGGAACTCAGGGCAGGAGACAGCCGATGACGTCGTCCGCGGAGACCACACTGGCCGAACTGGAACGGCGGGCCGCCGCGCGCCGCGACCGGCCGGCGTACGGTCACGACGCGCTGATCACCTGCGACCGGCTGGTGCGCATCTTCTCGGTCGACGGTGTCGAGGTACAGGCCCTGCAAGGTCTCGACCTGCTCGTCGCCGAGGGGGAGCTGATGGCACTGGTCGGCGCCTCGGGCAGCGGGAAATCGACCCTGATGAACATTCTGGCGGGCCTCGACGTGCCCACGGCGGGGTCGGCGAAGGTGGCCGGCGGCGACCTGCTGGCGATGGGCCCGAGGGAGCGGCTGCGCTACCGCCGCGACGTGGTGGGGTTCGTCTGGCAGCAGACCGCCCGCAACCTGCTGCCGTATCTGACCGCCGTCCAGAACATCACGCTGCCCATGCAGCTGCGCGGCGGCGGACGCGCCCGCGAACGGGCCGCGCGGGCCGAGTCGTTGCTGCGGATGCTGGAGGTCGCGGAGTGCCGCGACCGCCGCCCCGCCCAGATGTCGGGCGGCCAGCAGCAGCGGGTGGCGATCGCCGTGGCCCTGGCCAACAACCCGTCGGTGCTGCTCGCCGACGAACCGACGGGCGAGCTGGACTCCGCCACCGGCGAGCAGGTGTTCGCCGCGTTCCGCCGCGCCAACGAGGAGCTCGGTACGACGATCGTGATCGTCACCCACGACCAGGCGGTGGCGAGCGAGGTGCGCCGTACGGTCGCCATCCGGGACGGCCGTACGTCCTCGGAGGTCCTGCGGCGCACCGAGGTGGACGCGGCGACGGGGCAGGAGTCCCAGGTGGCGCGCGAGTACGCGATGCTCGACCGGGCCGGGCGGCTGCAACTTCCCGTGGACTACACCGAGGCGCTGGGGATGGAGCACCGGGTGATGCTGGAGCTGGAACAGGACCACATCGGGGTGTGGCCGGACACGCCGAAGGAGTGACGTACGGCCCCGGCACGCAGGCAGTCCGGCGCTCAGGCGGTCCGGCACGCAGGCAGTCCGGCACGCAGGCAGTCCGGCGGTCCGGCGCTCAGGCGCTCAGGCGCTCAGGCCGTCCCGACCGTCACGGCGAGGGTGCCGAGGCCGCCGCCCGCGCCCCGCAGGGCGATCGAACCGTAGGGCGTACGCAGTCGCAGCCACGCGCCGGCGGTCAGCAGCGCGACCGGGAAGTCGGGTGCCTGCCGCAGGAAACCGAGCGACTGTGCGGCATGGACGGCGCGCAGCGGGAGTGGGGTGCCGCCGACCGTACGGGACCAGATGTCACGGCCGATGAGGTCGCGCTCCGTACGCGTACGCCGCTGCTCGGGCAGGGCCGCGTCGCGGGCCCGGAACTCGGCCACCGCGTCGGCAAGCGCGGTGCGCAGGGCGTGCGGACCGGGCAGGCCCGGGTGCTCCCGCCAACCGCCGCGCGGCGGCAGGACCCCGGTCCAGGGCGGACCGGTGACGGGTGCGGGCAGGGCCTCGAGCCCGGCCTCCCCGTTCGTGTCCAGGGCTTCGAGGAGTTCGCCGGCCGAGACGGTGGCGTCGAACTCGTGGACACCGGCCAGCCGGGCCGTGCGGATCGCCAGCACCTCGAAGGACGGGGGCCGGCCGAAGACCGCCAGCGCCCCGCCGCCCGCCTGGAGGCGGACGGCGGCGGCCCGGTCGTAGTGGAGCAGCCGGCCGAGGAAGGCGGCGAGGTCCGCCGCCTCCCTCGCGTCGGCGAACCGCAAGGACCGTACGGGCACCGTCATACGGCAGCGGGCTCCTGGTCGAGGTACTCCTGGAGGAAGAGCTTCTCCTCGGCGGTGATCCGCCGGGGGCGCTCCGCCGCCAGGTCGTAGGGGACGACGATCGTCGACGCCCGTACGTAGACCTGTTCCGGGTCCTTGATCTCGTAGGCGATCGTCAGCGACGCGGCACCGATCTTCGTGACCCAGGACTCGACGGTCACCGGCGCGTGCCGGTGGACCAGCGGGCGTACGTAGTCGATCTCGTGCCGCGCGACGACGGACCCGCCGGCGAAGGACGGCGAACCGTCCCCCGGCGCCAGCCGGAACATGAAGTCGATGCGCGCCTCCTCCAGGTAGCGGAGGAAGACCACGTTGTTCACGTGGCCGAAGGCGTCCATGTCCGACCAGCGCAGCGGGCAGCTGTAGAGGTGACGAGCCACGGTCAGCCTCGCGTGAGCTTCTTGTACGTGGCACGGTGCGGGCGGGCCGCGTCCGCACCGAGGCGCTCGACCTTGTTCTTCTCGTACGACTCGAAGTTGCCCTCGAACCAGTACCAGGAGGAGTCGCCCTCGTACGCCAGGATGTGCGTGGCGACGCGGTCCAGGAACCAGCGGTCGTGGGAGATGACCACTGCGGCTCCCGGGAACTCCAGCAGCGCGTTCTCGAGCGAGGACAGCGTCTCGACGTCGAGGTCGTTGGTGGGCTCGTCGAGGAGCAGCAGGTTGCCGCCCTCCTTGAGCGTCAGCGCCAGGTTGAGGCGGTTGCGCTCACCACCGGACAGGACACCGGCCGGCTTCTGCTGGTCCGGGCCCTTGAAGCCGAACGCGGAGACGTAGGCCCGCGAGGGCATCTCGACCTGGCCCACGTTGATGTAGTCCAGCTCGTCCGACACGACGGCCCAGAGGGTCTTCTTCGGGTCGATGTTGGCGCGGGACTGGTCGACGTAGGAGATCTTGACCGTGTCGCCGACCTTGATGGAGCCGGAGTCGGGGGTCTCCAGGCCCTGGATCATCTTGAACAGCGTGGTCTTGCCCGCGCCGTTCGGGCCGATGACGCCGACGATGCCGTTGCGCGGCAGCGTGAACGACAGGCCGTCGATGAGGACCTTGTCGCCGAAGGCCTTGGAGAGGTTCTCGACCTCGACGACGATGGAACCGAGCCGCGGGCCCGGCGGAATCTGGATCTCCTCGAAGTCCAGCTTCCGCATCTTGTCCGCCTCGGCCGCCATCTCCTCGTAACGGGCGAGACGTGCCTTGGACTTGGTCTGCCGGCCCTTGGCATTGGAGCGGACCCACTCCAGCTCTTCCTTGAGCCGCTTGGCGCGCTTCTCGTCCTTGCGGCCCTCGACCTTGAGGCGGGTGGCCTTCTTGTCGAGGTAGGTGGAGTAGTTGCCCTCGTAGGGAAGGGCGCGGCCGCGGTCGAGCTCGAGGATCCACTCGGCGACGTTGTTCAGGAAGTACCGGTCGTGCGTGACGGCGACGACGGCGCCCGAGTACTTCGAGAGGTGCTGCTCCAGCCAGTTCACCGACTCGGCGTCGAGGTGGTTGGTGGGCTCGTCGAGGAGGAGCAGGTCCGGAGCCTCGATGAGCAGCTTGCAGAGCGCCACCCGGCGCTTCTCGCCACCGGAGAGGTTCACGACGGGCCAGTCGCCGGGCGGGCAGCCCAGGGCGTCCATGGCCTGCTCCAGCTGGGCGTCGAGGTCCCACGCGTTGGCGTGGTCCAGGTCCTCCTGGAGCTTGCCCATCTCGTCCATGAGGGCGTCGGAGTAGTCGGTCGCCATGAGCTCGGCGACCTCGTTGAAGCGCTTGAGCTTGCCCATGATCTCGGCGGCGCCGTCCTGGACGTTCTCCAGGACGGTCTTGTTCTCGTCGAGCTCCGGCTCCTGCATGAGGATGCCGACGCTGAAGCCGGGGGACAGGAACGCGTCGCCGTTGGACGGCTGCTCCAGGCCCGCCATGATCTTCAGCACCGTGGACTTACCGGCACCGTTGGGGCCCACCACACCGATCTTCGCACCGGGCAGGAAGTTCAGGGTGACGTCGTCGAGGATCACCTTGTCGCCATGCGCCTTGCGCGTCTTGCGCATGGTGTAGATGTACTCAGCCAAGAGAAACCGTCCGGCAGCAATAGAGGTGTGGGTAGATACACCCATCTTGCCTGACACCCGCACCCGGACGGAAACCCGTCCGGCCTCCGGCTACCCGCCGGCCCGCCGCGGGAAAGCGTCGGGCCCGGTACGGATGTCCGTACCGGGCCCTTCACCGGGGCGGTCTCACGACGCGCCCGTGGTCATGCGCTCAGGCGTTGGCCTGCGGCTTCTTCCGGCGGAGGAAGAAGACCGCGCCGCCGCCGAGGACGACGAGGGCGATCGCGACACCGGCGATCACGGGGGTGGCGCTGGAGCCGCCCGTCGCGGCGAGGTCACCCTCGGCGCCGGTCGTGCCCGTGGTTCCGGTGGTGCCGGCGCCGGACGGTGCCGGCGTGGGCTGGTCGGAGCCGGTCTGCGTCTCGGTGTCGCCACCCGGCGCGGGGGTTCCTGCGGTCTTGCAGTCCAGGACGCCCTTGAAGTTCTTCTCGTAGCCGCCGGGGCCGGTGATCGTGAAGTCGTACGCCTGGTCCTCGCCGACCGGGATGGTCACCGTGCGGGTCCCGCCGGCCTCGATCGTGTTCTTCTTGCCGGCCAGCTCGAAGGTGAACGGCTCGTCACCCGTGTTGCTCGCGGTGATGTCCACGCCGCCCTTGGCGCAGTTCTTCTCCGCGGTGAGCGCGGGGACGGCGCCCGTCTTGGCCCAGGTGGCGGTGGCCGTGGCGGTGACGGCGGACTCGCTGGAGCCGGCCAGGATCATCGTCTGGCTCTTGATCAGCCCGGTGAAGACCCGGCCCACCGGGACCGAGGTCGTCGCCTCCACGCTCAGCGAGGCGTTGCCGTCCGCGGTACCCGCGGGGACGTCGAAGTAGAGCGCTGCCCCGTCGGTCGCCTCGGTGACGGGCTTGCCGTCCTTGTCGGTGACCTTGACGCCGCTGGCGGCGGTGTCGACGGGCGGGACGACGGAGACCTGGTCCGCGTCCGTGTGGACGGTGATCGGGCCGAGCCGCTCGCCGGCCTTGCCGGAGACGGCGGCGGGCTCCAGGGCGACGGAGGCCTTGGGCTCCTCGACGCTCTGGGCCTGCTCCTCCAGCCAGTCGGCGAGCTTCTCGGCGTTCTCGTCCTTGGCCGTGACGTCGGCGTTGTCCGAGTAGCGCCAGATGGCGACCTGGGTGCCCGCGGCGGCGGTCTTCTCGGTGAGCGGGCCGGTTCCGGCCTCCTTGGCGAGCGCCGCGAAGTCGTCGACCTGCGGGTAGGAGTGCTGCAGGATCCAGCGGATCTTGCCGGCGTTCTCGTTCTTACCGAGCGAGGACTGGTCCCAGGGGGTCTCCTGGTACTTGGCGCTGTTCTTGGTCGGGGTGTGGAAGTCGATGCAGTACGTCTTGATCGTGCCGCCGCCGTCGACCTGCATCTCGAACAGGCCGGCGGGCAGCTGTTGCTTCTCGCCGTTGCCGGTGTTGAGCAGCGCGTAGTCGTAGGCGTCCTTCTTCAGCCCGCCCAGGACGGCGGTCGCGCCGCCCTGGTGCTGGCCGGGCTCCTCCGCCGACGCCGTCGTCGCGCCGACGAGGCTGCCGGCTGCCAGAAGGCCGGACGCCATCACTGCGGCTGCCGCGCGGGCAAGGCCGTGGCGGTGACCTCCGCTCCGGCTCCGTATCGCATGCGCCGTCGTCGACGAGGACGACGGGGCGGATGTTGAAGACGCTGAAAACACAGAATTCCCCTCCGGGCGAGACCTTCACGCGTGGTGTGCGTGTGGGAGGTGCCTCGCCAGCAAACTCAAGTGCCGCATGAGTACGGGGGAATCGTATGGAGCAGGCGGAGGAGAGTCCCCCGTCATACCGTCAGATAACCATTCCGACTCGCAATCGTTACAGCCGACTTCGGCGCGCCCCACTTGTTCAGGTCACCGAGGCCATTGTCTTGGCCTGTTTCTGCCGATGCACCGGTTCCGTGAGTGCCGGCTCAGCCTTGGCCACCCGTCTGAACGCGGCGGTGCCCCTACTCAGATCGTGTCCCACCGCCGTGGCCTCGACGTCCACGAACGTCTTCCAGACCCCGTCCCGTTCCTCCTCGCGCACCTTCAGACGGCCGTGGACGAGGAGGGGTTCTCCCACGGAGACCGAACCCGCCAGGTTGGACGCGAGCGTCCGCCAGGCCCAGACCGTGTAGAAACTCGTGCGCCCGTCCGCCCAGAGCTGCTTCTCGCGGTCCCAGCGCCTGGGCGTCACCGCCATGCGGAAGCGTGCCGTCGGGCCCGTCGCCGTGTCCCGGAAATCCACCGGGGTGGCGGCGTTGCCCACCAGCGTCACCCATGTCTCGTTCATTACCCGTCCCCCGCTGTCCGGCGTGCCCGCTCCAGCGGGCCCGGTCCGCACCGGGCCCGCTCCGATGTCCTCATGCTGGACGGGATTGCGGAATTCTGCTGAGCCTGTGGATTACCGACCGGTTGTGGACAACTCCGTCACCGCCACGTACCGCTCCCGCACTTCCCGGTACCGGGCGAGCTCCGCGGCGACCGGGTCGAGGACCCTGGCCCGGCCGCAGCCCGCCGCCGCCTCGCGCAGCCGCCGCTCCGCCTCCTGCCCGTACCGGCGCGCGGGTCCACGGGCGGCGGCCACGCAGGACCACTCCACGAGCGGCCCGCCGAGGACGCCGGCCAGCATGAGCAGGGCCGGGGTGACCAGGCCGGGTTCGAGCACACCGACGATCTGGCCGAGCAGCCACAGGCCGCCGAAGAGCTGAAGCAGGGTCATGGAGGCCTGCGCCAGCACCGCCGCGGGCCACCAGGCGGGGCGCGGCGGCTTGCCGCCGCGGCCGCCCACCGGCCCCGCGGCGGTCGTACCCGCACGGCCGTCGGCCCCGGCCGCCTCCGCGGAGGCACCGCGCGCCGCGGCCCTGGCGGGGCCGGCGGCCCGGCCCGCAGCCGCCGTCCTGCCTCCGCCCGCCGTTCGCGCGGTGCTGCCCCGACCCGCCGTTCCCGACGCCGTGTCCGTGTCCCTTGTACCCGCCCTCCCCGCCGCTCCGCGCCCCGCGGCCCCGGTACGTCCCGTCCCCGAGTCCGCGGAAGACTCCGCACTCCCGGAGCCGTTCGCGACCGCCGAGCCCGCCGGGCCGGCCTCCCGGCTCCCCGTACGGCCCCGGTTCCCCCCGCCGGACTGCGCCCCGGCGTTCCGGGACAGCGCGTCCAGCGCCTCCGGCAGCCCCCGCGCACCGTTCACCGCCGCCTCGCGTACGGCCTGGGCCCACGGGGCGGGCAGCCCCTCGGCCGCGTCGTCCGCCAGCATCCGTACGGCCTGCTCCACCCGCTGCCGGGCGGTGAGCTCCTCCTCCGCGGGCGGCGCGAGTACCTGCGCCATCAGGTCCAGGCCGCCGAGCTGCCGGGTGGACCGGTACCAGCGCCACAGCCGCAGCCACGGGGGCCCGCAGGCCCGCCCGGCGTTCCTGCGCCACTCACGCTCGGCCGCCTGCCCCGCCGCCGCCGCTCCGACGGCCTCCGCCAGCCGGTCGGTGAACTCCTCACGGGACCGCTCACCGAGTCCGGGGCGCCCCTCGGCGACGTACACGGGCCGCAGCCGCGCGGCCGCCGCGTCCACGTCGGCGGAGAGCCGGAGCGCCGCCGCCGAGCGGTCCTGCACCAGCCTGCCGAGCAGTTCGCGCAGGTCGGCGAGGCCCTCACCGGTCAGTGCGGACAGGGACATGACCGTGGCGCCCGGCTCTCCGTGCTCCCCCACCGCCATGCCGTCCTCGTCGAGCAGCCTGCGCAGATCGTCCAGGACGAGATCGGCCGCTTCGCCGGGAAGCCGGTCGATCTGGTTGAGGACGACGAAGGTGACCTCCGCGTGCCCGGCCAGCGGACGCAAATAGCGTTCGTGCAGGGTCGCGTCGGCGTACTTCTCCGGGTCGACGACCCAGATCACCGCGTCGACCAAGGCCAGCACCCGGTCCACCTGGTCCCGGTGACCGGTGGCGGCGGAGTCGTGGTCCGGGAGGTCGACGAGGACGAGCCCCTGCAACGCCTCGTCGGCCTGGGCGCTGCCCGGTACCGGCCTGCGCCGCAGGCGGCCCGGGATGGCCAGCCGGTCCAGCAGTCCGGCGGCACCGTCCGTCCAGCTGCAGGCGATCGGCGCGGACGTCGTCGGCCGGCGCAGCCCGGTCTCGGAGATCTGGGCGCCCGCGAGCGCGTTGAAGAGCGTGGACTTCCCGCTGCCGGTGGCCCCCGCGACAGCGACGACCGTATGCCGGGAGGAAAGCCGGCGGCGGGCCGACGCCTCGTCGAGCACCCGCCCCGCCTCGGCGAGCGTGTCCCCCTCGATCCTGGCGCGGGAGAGCCCGACCAGTTCGCGCAGCGCGTCGACCCTCGGCCCCAGGGCGCCGCCCGGTAGCCCGTACGCCTCGACCTGAGGCGGTACGTCGTCACCAGGCGGACCCTGCTCCCGGTCGTCCCCCGGTGCGGCCTCGGCGGCGCGCCGCGCGATGAGCCCGTCGTCCCAGCGCCACTCCTCGGCGGCCTCGGCCTTTCCACGCTCCGGTCCCGGCCCCTGGCCGCGGTCCTGGTCCGTGAGGGCAGTCATCGCTGCCACCTCGCCTTCTGCAGTAGGGACAGCGCGGCAATGAGTTCGGCCTGTGGCTCGGGGGCGATCTCGAGCGCGTCGAGCGGGGCGAGGCGCCGGTCGCGTTCGCCGTGCAGGACCTGGTCCAGATAACTGGTCAGCAACGCCCCGCCCTTGTCGCGCAGCCTCAACGCCCCTTGGGCGCCGATCCGTTCGGCGAGCTGCTCGCCGGCGCCACGGGCCCGGCGACCGCCGAGCAGGGCGGCGGCCAGCAGCGCGGCGACCGTCTCGGCGTCGGGCGCGGCGTTGCGCTCCAGCAGCCGCACCTCCTCCTCGGCCAGTTCCTCCAGGACGCGCCGCCAACGCCGTACGGCCATGGCGATCCGGCCCTGGACGTCCTCGGCCGGTCCCCATCCCCCGGCCTCCCGGCCCGCGCCCTCGAACCGGAAGTCACCCGCCGCGGGGTCCCGCTGCCAGGCGGTGCGGATCTGTTCGTCGGCGGCGGCGACGGCGCACTGGAGCAGTGCGGCGAGGCTCTCCACGAGGGCGTCCAGCACCTCACCGGCCGTGCTGTAGAGCGGGTATCCGCGCCACCGGGTGCGGGCGCCACCGGCGAGTACGGCGCCGTTCCGCAGCCGTAGGCGGACGCGGGACGACTCCTTCGTGTAGGCCTCCTCGACCACGCCGGTCAGCCGCACGGCCGCCGCGTACTGGGCGGCCACGGCCCCCGCGAGCTCGGGGAGCCGCACGTCGAGGGAGCCGATGACCCCGGACGCGGTTCGCCCCACGGCCTGCTGACGGGCCGCCGGGTCCTGCGCCCGGTGGGTGAGCCAGGCGCGCAGCGGGGCGACGGCCGTGGTGGGGAGCAGCCCGCTGCCGCCGCCTGCGGACTCGGGCAGCTCGGGGATGGTGAACCGGGGCACGTCGCCGAGACCGGCCCGGGTGAGCAGGGCCGCGTACTGCCGCGACACCTCGGCGATCACCTGGTGCGGCACCCGGTCCAGGACGGTGACGAGGCAGGCATCGTACTCCTTGGCGGTACGGAGCATGTGCCACGGGACCGCGTCGGCGTACCGGGACGCGGTGGTGACCATGACCCACACGTCGGCCGCGCAGATGAGTTCGGCGGCCAGGACCCGGTTGCTCACGACGAGCGAGTCGATGTCGGGGGCGTCCAGGAGGGCGAGACCCCGGGGCAGCGTCGCGGCGGTCTCCACGCGTAGCACGGTGCCGTCCTGGTTCCCGTCCGTGCCCAGGTGGTCGAGACCGTCCGGGTCCGGGATCCGCCCCGGCGGCAGCCAGATCCGGGTCAGCTGGGGCAGGACCCGGACGCCGGCGAACCAGTGGTGGTCGTCGGGGTGGCAGACGAGTACGGGCGTCCGCGTCGTCGGGCGTAGCACACCGGCCTCACTGACCCGGCAGCCCACGAGCGAGTTGACGAGCGTCGACTTGCCGGCGCCGGTGGATCCGCCGATCACGGCGAGCAGCGGCGCTTCGGGGTCCTTGAGGCGGGGAACGAGGTAGTCGTCCAGCTGGGCGAGGAGTTCGGTCCTGGTCTGCCGGGCCCGGGCGGCCCCCGGCAGCGGAAGGGGAAGACGCACGGCGGCGACACGGTCGCGCAGGGCGGAAAGTGCGTCGATGAGCTGGGGCCGTACATCCATGGTTACCACATGCGAAGAATGCCCAATTTTGAAGGCTTTTTGAAGCGTATAGGCTTCTCTGCGCGGCGGATCCACCCGGGGGACAGAGGGGACGAGCGGGGCACAGGCATAACGAGTGCACAACACCCGGGGCGCGCGGAGCCAAAAGGGGTGCGCGAATCGTACCTACCTGCGATTATCGGTTCGCTTCACTGAACCTCCACATCGTGCCACGCAGGTGAAGCAAGCGGGACGAGGCGATCCGAGCCCTATCCTTGTCCCGGCAAGGTCCCGGATGGCTTGATCCAGCGCCCTCCGGACCGCAGAGGCGGATACCGGCCCCCGTAGCTCAGTGGATAGAGCAGGCGCCTTCTAAGCGCTTGGCCGCAGGTTCGAGTCCTGCCGGGGGCACTCGTTTATACAGGTCAGAGGCGGTTTCAAGCCCTCCGTAAGATCACTTGCGGGGGGCTTTTTCATTGCCCCGGAGGGATTTTGCCCTGATTCGCCCCCTCGCTTCAGGCGCCCCGTCCCTTATACGTCCCCCGGTTCGGGGTTATCCCACGGTTCACCGTCATCCGCGAGAGAGCAACCTCCTGGTCAGCGGCATTCTGACGGCCCATCGGGAGGATGCAGAGCAGGCGCCGAAGCGGCACCTGCTCCATGCGTGCGCCAGTCGCTTGCCCCAGGCCAGGATCGTCCGCCCGGACGGAGCCCCCTGCCCAACAGACGAGCTGGGCAATGGGCGCCCCACACGCGTCGGGGCGCCGGTGGGCGCCACGGCAGCATGCACGCCAAGCTCATCGGGGCCGACCGAAGTATCGCGCTGCTCGGCAGTGCAAACCTCACGGACCATGCCTATGTGGACAACCCAGAGATAGGCGCAGTCATCCACACCCCACCGCTGTCGCCAGTCTCGTGGACCATTTCGCATCGTTGACACACCCGGCAGGTGGCCCTCTGGTTCCGCTGTCCTGGGATGCCTGAGTTGTAGCGCATCGAGGCCCGCCCACTTGACCGAATGACACAATCATAGTGTCATTGCCGCATGCTCTACGCGGCCCCGCGCCTGACCACTGACGACCATCGAGCTCTCGACGAGATCGAGGCCATGCGTCGCGCCCTGCGGCACATGCTTCGGGCTACCCCCCGCTGGACCCGCCAGCTGCGCCGCAACCTCACCGCCCGCGCGATCGCCGGATCGAACACCATCGAGGGGTACGCGGCGACGGTCGACGACGTGGAAGCCCTCATGTCGGGCGAGGAACCGCTGGAGACCGGGGAGAAGACGCGTGCCGAGTTGGAGGGCTACCAGCGCGGTATGACCTACATCCAGGCCCTCGCCGACGCCGGAGACGACTTCCGCTACGACGCCGGCCTGCTCAACGGCCTGCACTTCATGCTCCAGGGCCACCACCTCGACAAACGCCCCGGCCGCTGGCGCGACGGGCCCGTCTACGTCACAAGCCCCGACGACCCTCTCGTCCCGGCCTACACCGCACCGGACCAGGCGGACGTCCCCGCTCTGATGGCGGAGTTCATCGACTGGCTCAATGAGGGCGATCTCGACGCACCCGTCCACGTCCGCGCCTCCATGGCCCACCTCAACCTCGTCAAGATCCACCCGTGGAAGGACGGCAACGGGCGCATGTCCCGCGCCCTGTCCACTCTCGTTTTCTCCCGCGAGGCTCTGATGCCGCCCGAGTTCTCCTCCATCGAGGAATGGCTCGGCCGGGGGCAGAACACGTACGCCTATTACCAGATCCTGGAGGACGTGGGCGGCCCCCACTGGAGTCCGAAGCGGGACACCCGGCCCTGGGTCCGGTTCTGCCTGACCGCCCACCACCGCCAGGCCCAGCAGGCCCAGCGCCGCTTCGATGTGATGTCACGGGCCTGGACCCGCTTGGTCGAGGGCGTCGAGGCCGCCGGTTTGGACGAGCGAGTCGTCTACGCCCTGCTGCCCGCCTTCTCAGACGCGAAGGTCCGCCGCACCGTCTACCAGCAGGACGCCGACCTCAGCGACCAGCAGGCCATCCGCGACATCCGGGAGCTCGTGGCCCGCGGCTGGCTCGTCCCCCACGGCAAGGCCCGCGCCCGGTACTACGCCCCGGGCCCGCTCATGGATCCGGTCCGGGACGAGGTCCGCCAGTCCATGGAGCCGTACACGGACCCCTACCGGCATCGGCGCTGACCCGTTCGCCCTCCGTCCCGCCTGCCGGATCATGGACGCCGTCCAGGGAGGACAGGCGTTCACCGTCACCCGCGACGGGCACCGCGTCGGCGAACTGATCCCGCTCCGCCGCCGTCGCCGCTTCGTTCCCCGTGCCGAGTTCGCGGCCATGTCACGTACCGCCCCGGACATCTCGCTGGGCGCCTTCCGCGACGACCAGGGCCCCGCCGTCGAGCAGGAGTTGGACGACCCGTATGCCCGTTGAGCATGAGCAAGGCCTGCTCGACCCCAACATCATGATCCTGCGTAAGTGGATCGACGCCGACGAGCTACCTACCGAGATGGCCATCAGCGCCATCACCCTCGCGGAACTCTCCGCAGGACCCCACCGGGTACGCGGCAGCGGCGAGCAGAGCGACCACGACGAACGCGCCGAGCGGGCCCGCCGTACGGACATGCTGCAGCGCGCCGAGAACGAGTTCGATCCCCTCCCCTTCGACGTGGAGGCGGCCCGCATCTACGGCAGGATCTGCGCCGCCGCCGCGGCCTCCGGCGGAGCCTGCGCCGCGGGGGCGTGCTCGGGGTGTTCCGCCACCTCGCCACGGCCCTGTCGGAGGTGCGACCCTGGGGATGGAGAGATTCCGGATGCCGGGCCGCGGGAATGTGTGCCGCCGCCCGCTGGGAGGCGAATCACTGTGCTGTTCACCGACCGCACGGACGCCGGACGGCAGCTCGCCGAGGCGCTGCGGCACATGAAGCGGCGCGACCCCGTCGTCCTGGGACTGCCGCGCGGCGGTGTCCCGGTGGCGGCCGAGGTCGCACGGGAGCTCGACGCCCCCCTGGATGTGGCCGTGGTCCGCAAACTCGGGGTTCCCTACCATCCCGAACTGGGCTTCGGTGCCATCGGGGAGGGCGGGGTCAGGGTCATCAGCGACGAGATCGTCCGTCACGCCGGCGTACGGGGTAAGGATCTCGTGTCCGTCGAACAGGCCGAGGAGGCGGAGCTCGTACGGCGGGCGCACGCGTACCGGGAAGGTCGTTCGCGTCTCCCGCTCAAGGGCCGCGCGGTGGTCGTGGTGGACGACGGGATCGCCACCGGGGCGACCGCCAGGGCCGCCTGTCGGGTGGTACGGGCACAGGGCGCCGAGTACGTCGTCCTCGCCGTGCCGGTGGCCTCGCCCGACGTCGTCGCCCGGCTGCGGGCGGACGTGGACGAGTTCGTGTGCCTGTCCACGCCGGCGCTGTTCTCCGCCGTCGGGGAGTGGTACAGGGACTTCTCCCAGACCTCCGACGAAGAGGTCGTCTCCCTGCTGGCCCGGGCCCGGAAGAACACCGTCCCTGCCGTGTCCGAGCAGGTGGAGGTCGCCTCGGGCGCGGCCGGCCTCACCGGGGACCTCGTGCTTCCCGAGGGCGCGGGGGCCGTCGTGGTGTTCGCCCACGGCTCGGGCAGCAGCCGCCACAGCCCGCGCAACCGTTCCGTGGCGTCCGCCCTGAACCGGGCGGGCCTGGGTACCCTCCTCCTCGACCTCCTCACGCCCCGGGAGGAGGCCGACCGCGCCAACGTCTTCGACATCGGGCTGCTCGCCGGGCGGCTGGCGGACGCCACCCACTGGCTGCGGGGCCGCGTCTCCCTCCCGGTCGGATCCTTCGGGGCGAGTACGGGGGCGGCGGCCGCGCTGCGGGCCGCCGCCGCGCCCGACTCGGGGGTCGGCGCCGTGGTCTCCCGCGGCGGGCGGCCCGACCTGGCCGGGGCGGACCTGTCCGCAGTACGGGCGCCGACGCTGCTCATCGTGGGCGGCGCCGACACCACGGTGATCGACCTCAACCGGCAGGCCCAGGCGGCGCTGCACTGCGAGAACCGGCTGGAGATCGTGCCGGGCGCCACCCACCTCTTCGAGGAACCGGGCACCCTGGACCAGGTCGCCGACCTGGCGAGGGACTGGTTCACCGCGCATCTGGTGCGGCAGGCCGGCTGAGCCGGAGCCTGGCCCCCGCGGCAACCGGCTGAGCCGGAGCCTGGCACCTGCGGCAGTCGGCTGAGGCCTGAACCCGGAACTCACAGCAGGCGGGAGGCCGGAGGCCGAAGCAGGCGCGGGACGCCCCGGCCGTCCGCCACCCGCCACCCGCCCGTCAGCGGTCGGCCACGGCCCGCCCGTAGGGAACGAGCCGTACGGGCCCGACCAGTCCGTACTTCTGCCGCTGAGCCACCCCGAACACGGGCGCGTTGCTGACCCGCAGCCGGTTGAGGAGGGTCGTGGCGACCTCCACCTCGATGGTGTTGGTGCCCGCGCGCAGGTACGGACCGACGTCGACGGTCGTCGTCAGCTGGTCGGCGGGCGGCAGGTGGCGGCCGTTGACCGTGACCCGGTAGGTGTCGAACACCTCGCCCAGTTCCAGCGTCGCCCCGTGGCCCCCCGTCCAGGGGCGGCCGAGCCGGACCGTGGTGCGGTAGCGGCCGACGCCCGAGGAGTCGGCCAGTTCCGGAATGCCGGACCAGGGGACGAGCCCGTCCAGCTCGATCGTGCGACGGGTCCTGCTGGTGGTGGAGGCGGTCGCGCCCGGGGTCCAGTCCTCGGCCGTCAGCGTCCAGCGGGTGAGGGACAGGGGCTCCGGCACGTCCTCGATGCGGGCGCTGAGCGTTCGCCCGTCGCCGAGCGTCGTGACGTAGGTGCCCGGGCGGGTGTCGCGTATCTCGACCTTGCCGTTACCGGCCCGCCGCACCTCGGCGGCCTCGGTCGAGGTGGCGTACCACTGCGGGGCCGGTCCGGTGACCCAGCGGCCGGGGCGTGCGGTGGCGATGATCGTGGTCGCCCCGGGTTCGAGGGTGATGCGGAGCCTCAGACGCCCGTCCGGGAGGCGGGTGTAGGCGGCCAGCGGCTCGATCGTGCCGCTCCACGCGTCGAGGCGGTACGGGACGACGTCGGCGTGGCGGGTGGTGAGGGTGACGTCGTGGCTGATGCGCGTGCCGGTCGAGTTCTTCTTGCTGACGGCGTCGTTGGCGAAGAAGTAGTAGTCGGCGTCGGTGTCGGCCCGGTGGTTGTGGAGCAGCATCGAGGACTCGGCGTACTCGACGTCGCGGGTGAGGCCGAGTGCCGCGATGCCCTGGGGGACGTCGGGGCGGTCGGGGACGTTGCTGACGGTCGGCTGGGCGAGCAGTTCCCGGATCAGGGCACGGAGCCGGTCGTTGTCGCCCGTGCGGGGCATCCCCGGGACGTGGCCGTCGCTCCAGTCGCCGATGACGATGACGGGAAGTCCCTTGCGGGCGTAGCCGATGAGCTTCTCGGCGACGTCGGTCTGGAGGGTGTGCTCCCGTCCGATCATGATGTCGCCGTCGACGAGCAGCGCTTTGTACGCCGGTCCTTCGGGCGCGAGTCTGCCGTTCTTCACCACGGCGTTCGGGAGGCCGAGCAGGCGGGGGCTGAGGAAGAGGTGGGTCCAGCCGGCCGGGACGCCGTCGGCCGTGAACCAGGAGGCACCGAGGCCCGAGCCTGCGTAGCCCTTCTGCCACAGGACCCCGATGTCGACCTTGTTGACGCCGGTCTGGAGCACCTGCTGGGTACGGCTCAAGTAGCCCGCTATGTCGGGGAAGTGGCCCCAGGTCGGCTGGCGCGGCCCCCAGGCCTCGCCGTACCCGGTGCCGCCGTTGTACGGGGAGAAGGCGGCGAAGCCGGGCCAGGCGGCGCCGGGGGCGTCGGCGTACGCGAAGCCGTGGAAGACGGCCTGGTTGACGCCCGCCGCGTACTGGGTGACGAGCTTCTTGAGGGTGGCCTCCCAGGTGGTGGCGTAGGCGCCGCCGGCGGTGCCGCCCGCCTCGTTGGAGAGGATGAGCTTGCCGCCCATGTCGCGGCCGCCCGCGAGGGTGCGGAAGTCGTCGAGGTTCTTGAAGCCGAGCGACTCGCCTTCGGAGATGTCCAGGACGGCTGCCTTGTACATGGCGTCGGTCTGGAGCCCGTACGGCTGGATGCGCAGCTGGAGTCCGAGGCTGTGGGCCCAGTCCTGGACCGGCCGCAGGTGGTTCTCGACGTACAGCTCGGTGACGACTTCCATGAAGTCGCGCCGGATCGCCTTGTTGGTGGCGGCGTCGAAGGAGAAGACGTACTTCTCCTTGGTCTGCAGGAGCGCGGGCAGGTACGGCGCGAGGGCGTAGCCCATGCGCCGTTCGAACTCTGCCGCGATGCCCGGGGTCCAGAGCGTGGCGTGGGTCTCCATCTCGATGGAGTCCTCGAAGAGGGCGCCGCCGTTCTCCCGGAGCAGGGTGCGCATGCGGGAGGTGAGGATGTGCTTCTCCCAGTAGTCGATGACCGCGCGGGTGCCCGCCGCGCTGAAGTGGTCGACGACGTAGCTGAGCGGGGTGGTGTGCGCCGGGCCTTCGGGGCGCTGGCCCGAGCCGCGTTCCCAGCAGGCGATGAGGAGCCAGGTCCCGTCGGCGGGAGCCGTCCACTCCAGGGATCCGTCCGCCGACGCACGGGGGGTGAGGTCGGTGACGGTGGCGAGGTCGAGCTGCACGGGGGCGGCCGTGGGGGAGGTACCGGCGGCGACCCGAGCGGCCTGGACGAGGAGGAGCGTACGGGCGGTGACGCCGGAGCCGGGAGCGGTGACGGGCTCGGGCAGCGGGCCGGCGAAGGCGGTGCCGGCGGGAAGGACAGCGACACCGTGGGCGAGTTCCTTGACGGCCCCGGGGCTGTCGGGCGTGATGCCGGGGACGGCGGCGGGCCAGGCGGGGCCCAGGGTGAGGTCCACGACGAGGTCGCGCTTGCGGGCCCTCGTCAGGGCCGTCTCGACGGCATCGGTCCAGGCCCGGGTGCCCCAGCCGTAGCGGACCGGGTCGATCGGCCGGGAGAGGCTGTGGGTGACGGCCGCGATCTCGACGCCGCCGAAGCCGGCCGCGGCGATCTGGTCGATCTCCCGCTCGATCTCGTCGGCGTCGACCAGGGCGTCCGGCCACCACCAGCGGAACTTGGGCCGTACGGGAGCGGCGGGTGAGGCGAAGCGTCGGGCGAACTCCCCCTGGGCGGGCGGGTTCGCGGCCGGGGATCCTGGCTCGGCCGCCGCGGCGGCGGAGGCGGAGAACGGCAGCGCGGCCATCGCGCCCGCCGCGGCGGCCATACCGAGGACGGCACGTCGCCGGAGGCTGGTCCCCGCGTCCACGCCGTCCTCGGCTCCGGACGCCGCGCCGTTCGCCCCGGCCGCCCGGGCCACGGCCGGGGCGTTGTTCGCGGTCACGTCGTCGGGACGCGGTCTGTTCTGCATCTCGCCACCCTGCTGGTTCGCCGTACTGACTGCCTGCGCTGACCGTCGGCACGTTTTAACGATTCAATAGTCTTGGCCTGGAAGATATGCGGGCCGCCGCCCGGGCCACAAGAGGCGTGCGCGGATTTCTGCCCCCCGCCGCCGAGGTGGCGATCCGTCATCCGGGATCCCTGCAGCCAGATGGGGGCATAGCAGCACAGGGAAGTACGTGGAGTACTCCGGGTCCGGCCTCTTGACGCTCGCGACGGCAGCACCTAGCTTGCCACCGGCGCTGTAAAAACGTTTCAACTCGTCTCTGGGGGCGCCTCGTTGATGGCCGCCGCTCGGAAACGGGCGCCACGCATCGCACACACGTGGCCGCAGGGCCGGGTCCGCCCGGTCCTACGGCTCCGAGAGCTGCCTCCCCCTCGGAAGGAGCCCGGCGTGCTGTACGTCGACGGAGTGGAGGCCGGGCGCAACGCGGCGATGACCACGAGCCCGCTGCTGCTCGGCTCCACCACCCGCAACTACCTGGGACGTTCGCAGAACGCCACCCACCCGCCGCCGCACGGCGCCGTCGCGGACTTCCGCCTCCACAACAGGGCACTCAGGCGGCCCAGGTCGCGGCCCTCTGAAGCCCCTCCCCCGGCCCGCACACACACCTAAAGGCACCTCCGTACGTCCGCACCCCTCCCCCCTCACTCGTCACACCGTCACTGTCACCCCTCGAGCACGGAGCACCCGCATGCCTGAAGCCCCCCTGTCCAGACGCACGTTCGTAGCGGCGGTCGGCGCCGCCGGCACGGTGTTCGCGCTCGACGCCGCCGGCACGGCGTCCGCCTCCGCTCCAGGCGCCTCCCCCTCCCCCGCCGCGGCCGCCGGCTACTCCCCCGCCCGCTTCACCGACCCGCCGCGTGACAGCCGCCCGACCGTCTACTGGTACTGGAACGGCCCGGTCACCCCCGCACTCGTCGACACCCAGATGGCCGACCTGCGCTCCAAGGGGATGTACGAGGTCGTCCTCTTCCCCTTCGACAACGCCGAGATGCGCCCCGAGTTCTTCACGGAGGAGTGGTTCGGCATCGTCGAGCACGTCCTGCGGGTCGCCGAGCGCACCGGCATGCGGGTGTGGATCTTCAACGACGACCACTTCCCCAGCGGCCGGGGCGGCGAGTACATCGTCAAGGGCGGCACGGTCGGCTCCCGCACCTACGAACCCCGGCCCGACCTGCGGCTGAAGGCCCTGTGGCGCTCCACCACCGTCGTCGAGGGCCCCCTGGAAGCCGATCTCCTCACGACGACCGGCGTCGGCACCGACACCGGCCGGCTGGTGGCGGACGCCGCCGTGCTCGGCGGCTCCGCCGTGCTCCGCGCCGGTGCCGCCTGGAGCGACGTCACCGTCACGGCGAGCGCCAAGGCCGAGCAGTCCGCGGCCGGGCTCGTCGTACGGGCCGCCGCGGACGGTTCCGCCGGATACGTCGTGGAGTTCGACCGGACCGGCGTCGTCACCGTATCCCGGCTGACGGACGGCACGTCCGTCCAGCTGGCCAGGTCCACCCGGACCGACGGCTTCAACAGCACCAAGTTCCACACCCTGGCGGTGACCGTCACCGGGCCGTCCCTGTCCGTCACCCTCGACGGCAGGGACAAGGGGACCGTCACCGACACCACGTACGCCACCGGCAGCGCCGGGGTGCGCGCCACCGGCACCCAGCGCTCGCTGTGGGACAGCATCACCGTCACCGGCCCGGACGGCGGGATCCTGTACGGGCAGGACTTCTCCGACCCGTCCTGCGCGGGCGACTTCCCGGACCGCGCGGACACCGCGGGCTCCCCGGCCGCGGCCGTGGCCCGCCCGATCGGCGCCACCGGCACCGGGCCGCTGACCGACCTCACCTCGCGGCTGCGTGCCGGGGGACGCTGGCAGGTGCCCGCCGGCCGCTGGCAGATCGACCTCTTCGGCGGCACGCCTCTCGTCGACGACAGCCAGGGCTACAGCCGCAGTTACGTCGATCTGCTGGCCGACGAGCCCGTCGAGCTGATGCTGGACATCGTGCCCGGTGAGTACCACCGCCGGTTCGCCCGCTACTTCGGCACGGTCGTGCCCGGCTTCTGGGACGACGAGCCGTTCTTCGCGTCCGCCGAGGCCCACTTCCGACGGCTGCCGTGGTCGCCCGCGCTGGAGGACGCGCTGCGCGCCGTGGGCACCGAGCCGGGCCTCGCGTACGCCTGCGCCTTCGACGACCTGGGCCGCAGCGGCCGTATCGAACGGGGCCGTTACTGGCAGGCGGTGTCCGACCGCTTCGCCGCGGCCTTCGAGAAGCAGTCGCGCTGGTACGCGGAGCGCGGGACCGTCCTGATCACCAACCCGCTGTACGACGAGACCTCGCCCGCCAAGCGCATCTGGTCCACCGGGGACCTGCACAAGGTCAACCAGTGGGCCCAGATACCAGGTGGGGACGTCATCACCGCCGAGTACGTGGCGGGCGGCTCCACGATGACGCCCCGCAACCCCGCCTCCTCCGGCCACCAGATGGGCCGCGAGCGGGTGCTGATGGAGGCCTTCGGCAACATGGGCTGGGCCGTGGCCCCCGACTTCGTGCGCGCCCTGCTGGGCGCGCACGCCACGCGCGGGGTCAATCTCACCGTGCTGCACGCGCTGTGGACGGACGAGGTCCGGGTCTTCTTCCCACCGCCCTTCGGCCCGCGTTCGCCGTGGTGGTGGGCGATGGGGCCGATCTCCGACTGGATCGGGCGGGTCATGGAGCTCGCCCGGGGGACCTCCGGGGCCCGGACCGCGCTCGTACAGCCGCAGCGGGCGGCCGAACAGGTGACCGGGACGGCCCGGCAGGGTGAGGTCGACGGCGCGTTCAACGACGCGGCCGGCGCCCTGGAGCGGGCACAGGTCGACTTCGACCTCGTGCACGAGGGGGCTCTCTCGGGCGACCGGGGACTGCTCGCGCACGGCTCGGTGGACGGCGGCCGCCTCGTGGTCGGCGCGGCACGCTACGACCTGGTCGTCCTCCCCGTCACTCCGGTCATCGACGCGGAGACGGTGAAGACGCTGGCCGCCTTCGTGCGGAGCGGCGGCACCGTCGTCGCGGTGGGCGAACTGCCGCGGGAGGACGCGAACGGGAGCGACCGGTCCCTGCAGCGGGCGGTCACCGGGCTGTTCGGCGACTCCGTGCCCGGCCGGAACGGCTTCGGAGCGGGCACGGCGGTGCGCGTCGCGGACACCGGGGGGCTGCGGGCCGCCGCGCACGCCGCCGGGGTGGCCGCCGCCGTCCTGGAACCGGCCGCGCCCTCCGTACGCGTGCTGCGCACCACCCGCGGGAAGGACACCGCCTTCCTCGTCAACAACGAGAGCGGCGAGCCGGTCGACACCGTGGCCGCGCTTCCCGTGTCCGGAGTGCCGGAGCTGTGGGACCCGGCCACCGGGACCGCGCGGACCGCACCCGTGTACCGGGTGGAGCGGCCCGGGAAGCAGGGTGACGAGGCCGGTATCCGGCTGCCGCTGCGGCTCCGCCCGTACGAGACGCTGGCCGTCGTGGTGCGGCACACCGCGCGGCCCGGTCCCCACCTGACCGAGGCGGCCCTGCCGGTGGACGCCGTCGTCCGGGACGGCCGGGAGCTGCGGGTCACCGCGGTCGCCGACGCGCCCGGCCGGTACGGGTTCGCCGGTACCGACGGCGCACACGGCTACCGGGGCAGCGCCGTCGTCACCGATCCGCTGGAGGCCGTCGCCCTCGACGGCGACTGGACCTTGCTGCTGGCGCGCGAGGGTGCGCTTCCGGTGACCAGGCCGCTCGGCAGCTGGACGGACCTGGAACCGCTGTTCTCCGGCAGCGGGACCTACTCCACCGCGTTCACGCTGGACCGCGCGGTGCTCCGGGAGAGGGGTTTCCGGCTCGCTCTCGGCACCGTGCGGGAGGTCGCCGCGGTCACCCTCAACGGCACCGAACTGCCGCCCCTGCTGTGGTCCCCGTACACCGCCGACGTCACCGAACTGCTGCGGCCGGGCCGCAACACGCTGTCCGTGCGGGTCTCCAACACCCTGTCCAACGAGCGGAAGAAGCCGCTGCCGTCGGGGCTGCTCGGCCCGGTCTCCCTCCGCCCCTACCGCCGGGTGACGGCCGCGCTTCCCCGCGTCTGACCCGTCGCCCGCCGGCGCAACCGTCTCCGTGCGGGGCAGGGTGCTGCGCACGGACAACGCCTCCGCCGGGACTTCACGTCCTCGTACGCCGGCCCCGGCGGCTCCTGACGGGGGCGAGGCGGACAGGGACCGCGGGCGGCACCGGACGGCGCCGCCGCGGTCCCTGTCCTGTTCCGGGCCACGGGCGACGGGACGGGTGGGGGTCATGGGGGTCATGCGGGTCGGACCGGTGGACGGCCGGAGCCTCCCCGCGTACGCCGAAGGGATACGGCGGGTGTACGCGGAGGTGTTCTCGGCGCCGCCGTGGAACGAGGACGCGGCCATGGCCGGCCACTGCACGCGGCGGCTCGCCGCCGACACCGACCGGCCCGGGTTCACGGCCGCGCTCGCCCACGACGGGGACACGATCGTCGGCTTCGCCACGGCCTCGACGACCCCCGACCCCTTTCCTGACGGCCGCCCCTACGGGCAGGTCGCGGCGGCTCTGGGGCCGGAGCGCGTCGCGGCGTGGCTGTGCGGGGCTTTGCGGGTCGACGATCTGGCCGTCGACCCGCAGGTCCGGGGTGAGGGGCCGGTTCGGCACTGCTGGCCGCCGCGACCGCGCCCGCGGCGGACTCCCGCTGCTGGCTGCTCACCTCGGTGCGCGCGCACGCCACGACGGGCTTCTACCGCCGGGCGGGATGGCACCAGGTGCCGGAGCCCGTCCCGGGGAGGGCGGGGCTGGTAGCGCTCCTGGGTCCACGGCATCCGGCGGTCGTGGGCGGAGAGTGGGCGGGCTGAGGCGGGGCCTGCCGGACAACGTTGCCATCGGCCGGGACCATAGGGACGTGCCGGGGCGGCTGCGGCGGCGGCCGTGAACGAGGGGGCCGCCGGTGCGGAGTTGTAAGAGGAGCGATGCGCGACCGTTATGTGAATCGATTCAGAGCCTCGGAAGATAGCGGCTGACCTCGAAGACTGTCAAGAGTTCCACCCATTCACCCTATTCAGGTCGCACTTCTCCCGCCGTCGGTGAAGTTCTCCCCATCAACCCATTGACTGAGCCCGCAATCCCCGTTTAGCTTCCGAGCAACCTCATTGAAACCTTTCACGGCGGCTGGAGCGACACTTCCCACCGCTGAGGAGCTCCCATGAACCAGTCCGCCCCGGACCCGGCCCCGGTCCTGGCCCTGAAGGGCGTGAGCAAGTCCTTCGGTGCCGTACGAGCCCTGCGGGACGTGTCCCTGCAGTTGTTCCCCGGCGAGGCCCACGCACTCGCCGGGGAGAACGGCGCAGGAAAGTCCACGCTGATCAAGGCCCTCGCCGGGGTGCACCGGCCGGACAGCGGCGAGGTGCTGCTCGACGGCGTACCCGTCGTGTTCCACGGCCCGGCCGACGCCAGGGACGCCGGCATCGCGGTCATCTACCAGGAACCGACGCTCTTCCCCGACCTGTCGATCGCCGAGAACATCTTCATGGGCCGCCAGCCCCGGCGCGCCCTGGGCAGGATCGACCGCAAGGCCGTGCACGCGACCACCGCCGGGCTGATGCGCCGGCTCGGGGTCGACCTGGCGCCGGACCGCCCCGCCCGCGGGCTCTCGATCGCCGACCAGCAGATCGTCGAGATCGCCAAGGCGCTGTCCTTCGACGCCCGCGTCCTGATCATGGACGAACCGACTGCCGCGCTCACCGGCAGCGAGACCGCCCGGCTGTTCTCCGTCGTGCAGGCCCTGCGCGCCGAGGGCGCCGCCGTGCTGTTCATCTCGCACCGCCTCGACGAGATCTTCGAGCTGTGCCAGCGCGTCACGACCCTGCGCGACGGCCGGTGGATCTCCTCCGAGCCGCTGGAGGGACTCACCGAGGACGACCTGGTCCGCAGGATGGTGGGCCGCGACCTCGACGACCTCTACCCGAAGCAGGACGCCGAGGTCGGCGGAGTCGCCCTGTCGGTGCACCGGCTGACCCGCGAGGGCGTCTTCCGCGACGTGTCCTTCGACGTCCGCCGCGGCGAGATCGTCGCCCTCGCCGGACTCGTCGGCGCGGGGCGCACCGAGGTCGCCCAGGCGGTCTTCGGCGTCGACCGTGCCGACGCCGGCGAGGTGAGGGTGGGCGGCACGGTGCTGCGGCCCGGATCGCCGACCGCCGCGATGGCCGCCGGGCTCGCGCTCGTCCCCGAGGACCGCCGGCAGCGCGGGCTGGTCATGGATATGTCGATCGAGCGCAACATCGGACTCACCGGCCTGGACGAGGTCCGCAAGCGCGGGCTCGTCAGCCGGGCCCTGGAGCACGACCGGGCCGCCGACTGGGCCGTGCGGCTCCAGCTCAAGTACAACCGGCTGGCGGACACCGTGGGCGTGCTCTCCGGCGGCAACCAGCAGAAGGTCGTGCTGGCCAAGTGGCTGGCGACCGGGCCGGCCGTGCTGATCGTGGACGAGCCCACCCGCGGGATCGACGTCGGCACCAAGGCCGAGGTCCACCGCCTGCTCTCCTCGCTGGCGGCGGACGGTCTCGCCGTCCTGATGATCTCCTCCGACCTTCCGGAGGTCATCGGCATGGCCGACCGGGTGCTCGTGATGCACGAGGGCCGGCTCGTCGCCGAGATCCCACGCGCGGAAGCCACCGAGGAATCGGTCATGGCGGCGGCCACCGGACGCAAGGAAAGGGCAGCGGCATGACCACCACCATCGAGAGTCCTCCGGACACCGTGAAGGCGCCGCAGCGCAGTGCGTCCTCGCTCGTGGACGCGGTCTTCCGGGCCCGCGAGATCTCCATCGCCGGGGCCCTGGTCCTGCTGATCCTCGGCACCTACCTGGCCAACCCGCGCTTCCTGTCCGACCAGGGCATCAAGGACCTGCTCCTCAACGCCTCGATCCTGGTCCTGCTCGCGGTCGGCCAGTCCGCCGTCGTGGTCACCCGCAACATCGACCTGTCGGTCGGTTCCGTCGTCGGCCTCTCCGCCTTCGCCTGCGGCAAGTTCGTCGCCGGGAGCGACCACGGCGTGCTGACCGTGATGCTGCTCGGCATCGCCATCGGCGTGGTCTGCGGACTGGTCTCCGGCGCCCTCGTCAGCTTCGGCAAGGTCCCCGCGCTCGTGGTGACCCTCGGCATGCTCTACATCATCCAGGGCGTCGACTACTGGTGGGCCCAGGGCGACCAGATCAGCGCCTCCGAGGTCCCTGAGGCGATCCTGGGGCTCGGCAGCGGCAGCGTGCTGGGGGTCCCCTACCTCCCGCTGATCGCACTCGTCCTGCTCGCGGCGACCGCGTACTTCCTGCGCTCCTACCGCTCGGGCCGTGAGCTGTACGCCATCGGGTCGAGCCCCGAGGCCGCCCGGCTCGCCGGCATCCCGATCCGCCGCCGGGTGCTCGCCGCGTACGCCTTCTCCGGGGCCGTCGCCGGCTTCGCGGGCGCCCTGTGGCTGGCCCGCTTCGGAACCGTCGTCGCCGACAACGCGCACGGCTGGGAACTGACCGTCGTCAGCGCCGTCGTCGTCGGCGGTGTCGCCATCACCGGCGGCACCGGCACCGTGTGGGGCGCCGCCCTCGGCGCCCTGCTGCTCACCACCATCGGCAGCGTCCTGGTCGTCCTGAAGGTGGACTCCTTCTGGCAGGGCGCCATCACCGGTGCGCTCCTCCTGCTGGCCATCAGCGTCGACCGGATCGTGAACCTGCGGATGACCGCCGCACTGAGGAAGAGGAGCGCCCGCCATGACCACGGCGCCTGAAACGAAGACGGCTCCCACGCCGCGGGCCGGAACGAAGCCCTCTCCCCTGCGCAGCCTGGCACTGCGCTGGGACACCGCCGTCGGTGTCCTGCTGGTGGCCGTCCTGATCGTCGGACTCGGTACCACGGAGGGCTTCGGGTCGAGCGAGAACCTCGCGTTCGCCTTCAACGACATCGCCGAAGTCGCCCTCATCGCCCTGCCGATGACCCTCCTGGTCGTCGCCGGGCAGATCGACCTGTCGGTCGCGTCGATGCTGGGCCTGGGCAGTGCGCTGACCGGTGCGCTGTGGGAGGCGGGCTGGGCCTTCGAGACGATCGTGCCGGTGGTGCTCCTGGTGGGCGTCGCCGGAGGCCTCCTGAACGGCTGGCTGGTCACCAGGGTGGGGCTGCCGTCCCTGGCCGTCACCATCGGCACCCTGGCGCTCTACCGCGGCCTCGCCTCGGTGGCGCTGGGCAGCGACGCGGTGACGGACTTCCCGCAGGTGTACGCGGACTGGGCCGTCGACACCACGACCGTCCCGGGCACCTTTCTCACCTATCCCGTCCTGCTCTTCGTCGTGCTGGCCGCGGTCACCGCCGTGGTGCTGCACGCCACCGGCCTGGGCCGCTCGCTCTTCGCGATCGGCGCCCAGGAGGAGGCCGCGTACTTCGCCGGCATCCGGGTCAAGCGGATCAAGCTGCTGCTCTTCGTCGTGACCGGCCTGTTCTCCGCCTTCGCGGGGATCGTCTTCACCCTCCGCTACGGAAGCGCCCGCGCGGACAACGGACTCGGCTTCGAGATGCTCGTCATCGCCTCCGTCCTGCTCGGCGGCATCGACTTCGACGGCGGGAAGGGCACGCTCTTCGGCGCTGTCGCCGGTGTCCTGCTGATCGGCGTCCTGAAGAACCTGCTCACCCTCAACGACATCGCCAACGAGGTGCAGGTCATCGTGACCGGCCTGCTCCTCGTGGCCTCCGTCCTCACCCCCCGGGTCATCGCCACCGTCGTCGAACGACGGCACCGGCGGGCCGCGAACACGCCCGCACCCCAGCAGTAACCCTCCTCACCCTCCTCGAAAGGCACACCGCCGCCATGATGCTCCGCAATGCCGCTGGGCGCCGCGCCGTCGCGACCGCAGCCACCGCCGTCTCCCTCGCCCTCGCCCTGACCGCCTGTTCCGGCACCACGAAGGACAGCAAGGAGAGCGGGAGCGCCAAGGCCGCGAGCTCCGCGAAGGCCGATCCGAACGCCTCGCTGAAGAAGGGCCTGAAGATCGCCTTCCTGCCCAAGCAGATCAACAACCCGTACGAGAAGATCGTCGACGAGGCGGGCATCGCCGCGGCGAAGGAGTACGGCGGCACGGGCAAGGAGGTCGGCCCGTCCGACGCGAACGCCTCCTCGCAGGTCTCCTACATCAACACCCTGATCCAGCAGCGCCAGGACGCCATCCTGGTCGCGGCCAACGACCCCAACGCGGTGTGCGGCCCGCTCAAGCAGGCCATGAAGAAGGACATCAAGGTCGTCGCCTACGACTCGGACACGGCGAAGGACTGCCGCCAGCTCTTCATCAACCAGGCCAGCTCCGAGGAGATCGGCCGCAGCCTGGTCCAGCACCTCGGTGAGCAGATCGGCTACAAGGGCAAGGTCGCGATCCTCTCGGCCACGCAGAACGCGACGAACCAGAACACCTGGATCGAGTTCATGAAGGAGGAGCTGAAGCTTCCGAAGTACAAGAACATGGAGCTGGTGAAGGTCGCGTACGGCGACGACGCGGACCAGAAGTCCTTCCAGCAGACCCAGGGCCTCATGCAGGCCTACCCGGACCTCAACGGCATCATCTCGCCCACGACGGTCGGCATCGCGGCCGCAGCGCGCTACCTGAGCGACTCCTCGTACAAGGGCAAGGTCGTGCTCAACGGGCTCGGTACGCCGAACCAGATGCGCAAGTACATCAAGGACGGCACGGTCGAGCAGTTCTCGCTGTGGAACCCGGAGGAGCTCGGCTACCTCGGCTCCTACGCGGCCGCCGCGCTGGCGTCGGGTCAGATCACGGGTGCCGAGGGTGAGAAGTTCGAGGCGGGCAAGCTCGGTGAGTACACCATCGGCAAGGACGGCGAGGTCATCCTCGGCGAGCCGACCGTCTTCGACGCCAAGAACATCGACACCTTCGACTTCTGATCCGGGGAGCCGGCTCCATGCAGCGCGTCTGCTTTCTGCTCAAGGTCCGCGAGGACCGCAAGGACGAATACCGTCAGCGCCACGCCGCGGTGTGGCCGGACATGCTCGCCGCCCTGTCGGAGGCCGGCTGGCACAACTACTCGCTCTTCCTGCGCGAGGACGGCCTGCTGGTCGGCTACCTGGAGACGGAGGACTTCGACGCCGCCCGCGAGGCGATGGCGGCGACCGAGGTCAACGCACGGTGGCAGCGGGAGATGTCCGGGTTCTTCGAGCAGGACGAGGCCGCCGACGAGGCCATGGTCCCGCTGACCGAGGTGTTCCACCTGGCCTGAGGGCCGTCCCGCGCTTCCCTCAGGATCGGCGCGCGGCGTCGGATGCGGTGCGTCGCACGGTGGAGGGACGTCCCCCTACGGAACGTACGGGGACGTCCCGACGACGCGGCGAGGCGCCGCAACCCTCGTCCCGCGCCCTCCGGGACGTGCGGGACGGCCCCGCGGACCGCAACGGTGTCCGCCGTGCATGAGCGAGGTCGGAGGCTGCGTCAGCATCGCTCGCAGTGGCGCCCTGACCGCGACGCCCACCGGCCCCAGCAGGCCGTCGGCCCCGTCCCGCCGACGCCCGCCACCGATGTCTACCCTCACTCTCACCACCGATCGGACCTGCGTCGCCGAGGCGGTGAGCGACAACGGCCCCGGCCGCACCGGTCCGGCCCTCGCCGTCGTCCCCCGCGCGACCGCGGCCACCGGATGGGCCGGACGGGCCGCGCGGGTCCGCCTCGGCCGTCCGGAATCACCCCTGGACATCGGCAGACACCTGGATATGCTCAGCGCCTCGACAGGGATCTGGTGCACGGGGGTGGACACCATGGAACCGGGAAGCGCGGCGCCCAGTGATGCGTCGGTGGCACGCGTCCTAGGAATCGACGGGAGGCCCGAGGGCGCCGGATTCCGTGCCGGGCAACGCGAGGTCATCACCTGCGCGCACGTCGTCGCCACGGCGCTCGGTCTGCCGCCGGACACCCAGGAACCGCCCGACAGCCGCTTGTGGATCGACTTCCCACTCGTCGAGCCCGGCACCCGGGTGCCCGCACGCGTCGGCGCCTGGACGCCGGTCCGGGCCGACGGCTCCGGTGACGTCGCCGTTCTGGAACTCCTCGTCGATCCGCCCGCGAAGGCACCCGTGGCCCGCCTCGTGGAGGACGCCGCAGGCCCCGACCGCAGGGTACGGACCTTCGGTTTCCCTCGGAGATACGACGACGGCACCTGGAGTGTCGGCTGGTTGCGCGGCGCGACCGGGGCCGGCTGGCTCCAGTACGACACCGACCCCGCCAGCGAGCACCGGGTGGAGCAGGGTTACTCCGGGGCCCCCGTCTGGGATGTCGCCGAGGGCGGTGTCGTCGGCATGGTCGTCGCCGCCGACGCACGGGCCGACGTGCGTACCGCCTACTTGATCCCGGTCCGGACCCTGCGCGAGACCTGGTCGGGACTGTCCGCCAGTGCCCTGCCCGCCTGCCCCTTCCGGTCCCTGGAACCGTTCGGGGAGCAGGACGCCGCCCTCTTCCACGGCCGCGCCGAACCCGCCGACCGGATCGCCGGACTGCTCTCCCACGCACCGGTGACCAGCCTCGTCGGACCGTCGGGCTGCGGCAAGTCCTCCCTCCTGCACGCCGGTGTGCTGCCCAGGCTGCGCGGGACGGCCGAGTTGGAGATCGTTGTCTTCCGCCCCGGGCGGCTCGGGCGAAGCCCTCTGGAGGCGCTCGCGCTCGCCCTGCTGCCCCGGCTGGAACCGGACCTGACGGAGGCCGCCCGGCTCGCCGAACTCCCGGCTCTGACAGCGCTCTTACGGGACGGTCAACTTCCCGCCCTGGTGGAACGGCTGCTGGTCCGGCAGGGCAAGGAGCGTCTGATCCTGGTTGCCGACCAGTTCGAAGAAGCACTCACCGGAACCGGCGGCACCACTGCGCACACCGAACTCGACTCCCTCGCAGCGGCGTTGACGTACTGCCTGCATCGCGGCTCCCGGATGCGGCTCGTCATCAGCCTGCGGGCCGACTTCCTCGCCCCCGCCCTCGCCCACGCGGGCCTCGCCCCCCTGCTCGCCGGCGAGCGGCTCTTCACGGTGGGCGCGATGTCCGACGCCGAACTGCGGGCCGCCGTGGAGCTGCCGCTCACCGGCACGGGCACCACCTACGAGCCAGGGCTGGTCGACCGCATCCTCAGCGACGTCGGCAGCGATCCCGGACGGTTGCCGCTGCTCGAGTTCACCTTGACGAAACTGTGGGAACGCCAGCGGTACGGACGCATCGGCCACACGGCGTACGAGTCCCTCGGGCGGGTCCACGACGCACTGGTCACCCACGCCGAGCAGGTCTGGACCGATGCCCTGTCCGAGACCGAGCAACAAGCGGCCCGCGCTCTGCTGGTCCAGCTCGTCCACCCCGGTGACGACCGTATCGCGCCCACCCGCCGCACCCTGGCCCGCTCGGAACTCCGTCCCGAGCAATGGCGTCTGGCGCAGCGGCTGATGACCACCCGCCTGCTCATCCCGGGTGAGGACTACCGGCCGGACTCCGGTCCGCCCGAGGAGACTGTCGAGCTGGCCCACGAGACGCTGCTGACCCACTGGGACCGCCTGCGCGCGTACGTCGCGGAGGACCGTGACTTCCGCATGTGGCAGGAGGGGCTGCGCCGGCGCATCGCCCTGTGGTCCGCCGACGACCGCCCCGGGCGGCGGCTGCTGCGCGGGCAGGATCTCCGTGACGCCCGTCGTTGGGGGGTCGCCCGCACCGGCGAACTGCGCCCCGGCGAGGAGGCGTTCATCAAGGCGAGCGACAGAAGCGCGCGGCGGCGCGTGACCGGGCTCATCGCTGTGGGCGTCACGCTCGCCTTGCTGGCGGGGCTCGGCAGCTGGGCCTGGCGTGCGGACATCAGCCAGGACGCCGCCGCGAGGGCATCGGACGTGTTGGTCCAGCAGTCCCGCGACGCGGACATGGGGAAGAACGCCGCGGACTTCGGCATGTCGTACACGGCGTTACTGCTCGCCCTGCGTGCCTACCGGACCCAGGACACTCCGCGCACGCGGCAGCTGCTCGGGGAGATGTACGCACGGTTCGGCTTCGCGGACCTGCTCGCTCCCCGGTACAGGAGCGCCACCACCGCCGTGCTCGACCCGCTGCGCCTTCCCACCGGCACGGTCGCGGACGAGAAGGCGCAGGTGGTGGTCGCGCGGACCGGTGAGAACGACCTCGTGGTCCTGCGCCGCGACGCCTCAGGCCTACGCCGCGTGGAGACGCGGCAGGAAGGGGACGTCACGGCGGTCAGCCCGGACGGCACGATGGTGGCGTTGGCGGATTCGACGGTCATCTCTCCGGACCTGACGAAGTCACCGGACCCGACGCGAACGATGGCCCGGCTGCTCACTGTCGCCACCGGCCGGATCGTGGACCTGGAAGCGCCCCGGGGCGGGGACCCGTTTCCCAAGGACATCGACACGGGCCCGGAGATCCCCGGGCTGGAGATGCCCACGCTCCCCGACATCCCCGGACTGGAACTACCGACCCAGTACGCCCGTCTCGCCTTCGACCAGGAGTCCGAGGTACTGCTCGGGCAGACGGGCCTGTTCGGCCAGGGCGGCAGGCTGGTGGTGTGGAACGCGGCCGACGGGCGGATCAAGAAGGTCATGCCCGGTCTTCCGGACGACGTGGAGCAGCTGTGGCTGAGGGGCGGGGGCGAGCGGCTGCTCACCGTGGCCGACCGGAGCGTGTCGTTGACCGAGCAGACCATGGTGGTGAAGTCCTGGGACCTGACCGGCGCGGCACCCGTCGGCCGGGAGGTGATGCGCTGGCGGAGTACGACGGACAAGCCGGTGTACATGGACGTGAGCCCTGACCTGAGACGGCTGGGGCTCGTGGAGACGGATACCGGCACCGGGAGCGGACAGCCGGCGCTGTCCCACCGCATCGCCGTTCACGACCTCGACGACGGCAGGCTGCTCCAGGAGGAACGCAGCACCCAGCAGGTCCCGGTCAGCGGGATCACACTGGGTTCCGCCGGGGTGGAACCGCTGGCCTACTACCTGGCCGGTGAGGGTCCGCCGATCCAGGCACCCGGCGAGGGTCCGGTTCGCACGATCGGCGCGGGGCAGATCTGGTCGGGCCTGGACCTGACGGGACCGGCCGACAGGACGTCCGTGGTCCTGGACTCGATGGGCGTGGTCGCCGTGGTCGGACCGGGTGACGGCGACGCACTCGGCAGGCTCCCGGCCCCCGGGGCGAAACCGGTGACGTCAGCGTCCGTGGAACAGGCACGCGGGTGGATGACACGGCTGTGCCGGATCCTCGGCGATGACAGTCTGCCCCCCGCGGTGAGCGGCAACGTACCGCCCGGTGCCTACCGGGGGCCTCTGTGCGAGGGAAGGAGCCGGACGCGTGGGTGACGAGGCGCGGCTCATCTGGGTGCCGTTGGACGCGGGAGGTGACGGCGAGGGCGATCGGGTGGTGGTGGAGGTTCCGTCCGGCAACTCCGGAATCGTACCGGCCACCCGGCCGGCCGGGGGAGATCGCGGGTACGGCGGCGCGCTCCCTGGCTGAGAGCTTCGACCAGGTACGGGCTGCCGCCGCCCTCCTGATGGACCGGATGACCACCATGCCGAGCTCGCCGACCACGGTCGAGGTCGGACTCGGTGTGCGGATCAACGCCGAGGCGGGAGCGATCATCGCCAAGACGGCCGCGAAGGGAAACCTCACCGTCCGGCTGACCTGGGAGCGGGAGGCCCGGGGGGAACAGGCGGAGCCGGACCGCCCGCCGGCCGATGAAGCGGCCGGTGGCTGAGGGCCCGAACGGCCCGGAGGGCCGGGTCAGCCGACCTCGCCCTCACCCGCGGCGCCGGGGGGTTCCTCGCCGCCGCGGTTCCTGATGCGGTCGGCCTGTTCGATCGCCGTGGCGAGCTTCGTCACCGCGCTGTCCCCGGTGACGGTCGCCAGTTTCCGTGCCCGGGAGGCGAGGGCGGTGAGGGGCGGGGTGCCCGGCAGGTCGCCGCCGCGCAGGGTGTCCGCGAAGTACGCGGCGACCGCGGTCACCTGGAGCCGGGGGCTGTCGCCGCCCCAGAGCATGCCGCCGAGCGCTTCGGTCCCCACCGAACCGGTCTCCTCGTGTGCCGTGCGGGTACCGGGGTCCAGCCAGCGCACGGTCGCCGTCGCCACGTGGCCGGAGGCGCCCTCGCGCAGGCGTACGGCGTAGAGAGCGGTCACCGTGTGGCCGGGGCCGACCTCGCCGCCGTCGACGCTGTCGTCACGGAAGTCGGCGTCGGCCACCTTGCGGTTCTCGTAGCCGATGAGCCGGAACCGCTGGACGGTCCTGCGGTCGAAGGCCACCTGGGCCTTCGCCTCGCGGGCCCGCAGCTGGACATGGGCGGGCAGCTGGTCGACGAAGACCTTCCTGGCCTGGGCCTCGTCGCCGATGTAGGTGGTGTTGCCGTCGCCCTTGTCGGTGAGCCGCTCCATCAGGGCGTCGCCGTAGTCGCTGCCCACGCCGACGCCGAACAGTGTGATGCCGTACTCCGCGCGGGCGTCGCCGATCCGTTCCAGGATCGCGTCGGCGTCGGTCTCGCCGGTGTTGGCGAGCGCGTCGGAGAGCAGGACCACCCTGTTGGCGGCGCCCTCGCGGTGGCCCTTGACGGCCTCGTCGTAGCCCCGGGTGACGCCCGCCGCCACGTTCGTGGAGTCTGCGGGTTCCATCTCCTCGACGGCGTCCTTGACTCGGGTGCGGTTGCCCTGGAGGCGGGTCATCGGCAGCCGGGTCTCGGCCTCGTCGCTGAAGGTGACCAGGGAGACGGAGTCGTCGTCGCGCAGTTCGTCGGCGAGGATGCCCAGCGACGTCTTGGCCAGGTCGAGGCGGCCGGGTTCGGCCATCGATCCGGAGATGTCGACGACGAACGTCAGGGCGACGGGCGGGCGTTCGCCCGTCGCGGCGGCGGCCCTCGTGGCCAGTCCGACGCGTACGAGTGACCAGTCGGCGGCGTCGGCGGCGGGCCGTGCCCCGTCGACGCTCACCGAGAAGCCGTTGCCCTCCGGCTGCGGATAGCCCTGCCGGAAGCTGTTGACGAACTCCTCCGGGCGCACCGTGTCCGCCTCGGGCAGCCGGCCGTCACCGAGGACGCGGCGCGCGTATCCGTAGCTCGCGGTGTCCACGTCCAGGGCGAAGGTCGAGAGGTAGTCGGGCGGCGCGGCCTGTCGGGCGTCGCCCTCCCGCGCGCCGTCCCCCTTCGGCCGCGCCCCGCCGGGTGCGCCGGGCGCGGGCTGTCCGCCCACGGGCCGGCGTGCGCTGTCGTGCCCGGCGGCGGACTCGTAGCTCGTCCCTCCCGCGCTGCAGCCGGTGATCACCACGCCCCCTGCCAGCAGTAGACCCAGCGCGTTGCGGTGTGTCCTCGTCCTGCGTCCCATCCGTGCCCCCCGCGTCGTCGACCTCTGTGTATGTGACGTACGGGGAGCCCCGCAGGATCGGACGAACGTGTTGCGGATCCGTCTCGATGCGGCAACAGCGCACGGCGGCGGGGCGGGCCGTCGCCGTCAGGACACGATGTCCTTGCGGCTGAACCCCCGGAAGGCCAGGGCGAACAGGATCAGGGCGTACGTCACCGATACGGCCGCGCCCTTCACCATCCCGCCCCATTCGAGGTCGGGTTGGAGTGCGTCGGCCCACGCGAACTGCCAGTGGGCGGGCAGGAATTCACGCCAGGTCCCGAGCGCGGTGACCGCGTCCAGGACATTGCCGACGATGGTCAGCCCGACCGCGCCGCCCACCGCTCCGAGCGGTGCGTCCGTCTTCGTGGACAGCCAGAACGCCAGCCCGGCGGTGACCAGCTGGGAGACGAAGACGAAGGCGACGACGAGGGCGAGGCGCGGCACGGTGTCGGAGGTGGCGAGCGCGCCCCCGGTGGGGAGCTTCAGCGGCCCCCAGCCGTACGCCGCCGCTCCCGCGGCCAGCGCGACGAGCGGCAGCAGCACCATCGCGGCGAGGCTGAAGCCGAGCGCCACGACGAGCTTGCTCCACAGCAGCCGGGCGCGCGGGACGGGCGCCGCGAGCAGGTAGCGCAGCGAGGACCAGCTCGCCTCGGAGGCGACGGTGTCCCCGCAGAACAGGGCCACCGGCACCACCAGCAGGAAACCGGCGGAGACGAACAGGCAGGTCGCCGCGAAGTTGGCGGCGGACTCCGTGGCGACGTCCATGAGGTTGATCCGCGAGCCCCCTCCCCCGCCGCCCTCGCCGTCGGGGGTGCCGCCGATCGCGAAGGCGATGATCAGGACGAAGGGCAGGGCGGCCAGTACCCCGCCCATGAGCAGGGTGCGGCGCCTGCGCAGCTGGCGCATCGCCTCGACGCGCAGCGGAAGGGTGCGGCGGGCCTGGTAGCCGGGGGCTTCGGCGAGGCTTCGGAGCTCGGTCGCGGCGCTCATGCGGGATCTCCGTTGATGAGGGTGAGGAAGGCGTCCTCCAGGCGGCGGTGCGGGCCGACACCGGTCACCGGCACGTCGAGCCGGACCAGTTCGGCGACCAGCTGGGCCGCGGTGGCGCCGTCGAGGCGGACCAGCAGTCCGTGGCCGCCGTCCACGCGGACGGCCGAGCCGATGCCGGGCAGCGCGGCCACCTTGTCCACGAGTGGTCCGGTGGCCTCCTCCGCGGTGGTGACGAGCAGCATGTCGCCGCTGCCGGTGATCTCGGCGACCGGGCCGGCCTGCACGAGCCTGCCGCGGTCCATGACCACCAGGTGGGTGCAGGACTGTTCGACCTCGGAGAGGAGGTGGCTGGAGACGATCACGGTGCGGCCGCCGGCCGCGTACCGGATCATCACGTCCCGCATCTCGCGGATCTGGGGCGGGTCGAGGCCGTTGGTCGGTTCGTCGAGGATGAGGAGGTCGGGCATGCCGAGCATGGCCTGGGCGATGGCGAGCCGCTGACGCATGCCCTGGGAGTAGGTGCGCACCGCGCGGGCCAGGGCGTCGCCGAGTCCGGCGATCTCCAGCGCCTCGTCGAGGTGTGCGTCCCCGGCGGGCCGTCCGGTGGCCTGCCAGTACAGTTCCAGGTTGGCGCGGCCGGAGAGGTGCGGCAGGAAGCCGGCGCCCTCGACGAAGGAACCCACCCGGGACAGCACCGGCGCCCCGGGCCGGATGGCATGCCCGAAGACCCGGATCTCACCGGCGTCGGGGGTGATGAGGCCCATCAGCATGCGCAGGGTGGTGGTCTTGCCGGCTCCATTGGGACCGAGGAGGCCGAGGACCTGCCCCCTCTCGACCCGGAAGCCCAGCTCCCGTACCGCGTACCGGTCGGAGGCCTTGGAGTACTTCTTGGACAGGCCGGTGATCTGCAGCGGTACGCCGGTCAGCGACGGGTCCGGCGCCGGAGTCGCGGTGCGGCGGCGTGCGGTGGACAGGAGTACGGCGGCGACGACGAGCGCGGCGGCCGGGAGTCCCCAGGTCCACCAGGGCAGGGCGGCCGACGCCGTTCGTACCGCGGGGGCGGTGGGCACGGTCAGCGCCCCGTCGAGGGTGACGGTGTACGTCGCGGGCTCGGCAGGTGAGGCGTAGGCGAGGTCGGTCGCGGAGAGGACCAGGCGGAGCCGGTGCCCGGCGTCGACCTCGTGGTCGACGGCGGGCAGGGTCAGCTCGACCGGCTTGCCCTGCTCGGCGGGGGTGATCCGATAGGGGGAGACCAGCTGGGAGGGCAGCACCTGCCGCGTCCCGTCCGGGGAGACGTCGTAGACCTTGCCGAACAGCACCGCGTCGCCCCGGTCCGCCTTCACGTTCACGGTGACGGTGGGGGATCCGGTGACGCGTACGGAACTGTCCAGCGGGGCGGACTCGAAGCTCGCGTACTGCCCGGGGAAGTCGAGGGAGAGCCCGACGCCGAGCGAGGACAGCTGGGAGAGCCCGCCCCCGACGCCGGGGAGGGCGGAGACGGAGGGCGGGGCGGCGCCGGCGGGGTTGCGGAAGGTCTGGGTGAGACCGTCCGGTGCTTTCCGTCCGCCGCCCTCGCCGCCGGTGGCCGCGTCCTGCCCGCCGCCCTGGCCGGGCAGCCGGTGGGCGCCGGTGAGGGGGATCTTCCGTCCGCCGCTGGTCAGCCCGGGGTACGAGTCGCTGCTCGCGCCGCGCTTCAGGGCGGCGCCGTCGGTGGAGTCGACACCGCCGGTCCGGGTCACGCGGAAGCCCGGCCCGGTGTCGGCGTCCTCGTCCTTCTTCAGGTACCGGCCGAACCAGTCACCGATCCGGCCCTGGACCCGGTCGCCCTCGTCGTCCCCGCCGTCGTGCCCGCCGGAGATCCAGTCGACGGACACGGGCGCGCCGTTGGCCTTGACGGCCTCGGCCATGGCGTCGGCCTGGCCGAGTGGGAAGAGGGAGTCGCTCTGGCCCTGGAGGATGAGCGTGGGCACGTCGATGCGGTCGGCGACGGACACGGGGGAACGTTCCGTCAGCAGGGCGCGCGCGGCGGCGTCCGGCTTGCCGCTGACGGCGACCCGCTCGTACATCTCGCACAGCTGCTTCTGGAACCTCTGGCAGCCGCCGCCGGAGGAGACGAAGATCCCGGCCCAGAGCTTCTTGAACACCCCGTCCGGGAAGAGCGCGTCGGCGAGGTTCCAGTAGCTGATCACGGGGGCGATGGCGTCGACCCGCTCGTCGTACCCGGCGGCGAGCAGGGACACCGCGCCGCCGTACGAAGCGCCGGTGACACCGACGCGCGGGTCGCCCTTCGCGTCGAGCTCGACCTCGGGCCGGTCCGCCAGCCAGTCGATGAGCCCGGACACGTCCTTGACCTCGCCGTCGGGGGCATTGAGCGTGATCTCCCCGGTCGTCCTCCCGAATCCCCGGGCGGACCAGGTCATGACGGCGTACCCGTCCGCGGCCAGCTTCTCGGCCTGGGCGCGCACGTCGTTCTTGCTGCCGCCGAACCCGTGTCCGATGAGGACGGCCGGCCGGGGCTTCGTGCCCCCGGACGTGAAGTAGGACGTGTCGACCGACACGCCGTTCATCTTCATCATCCGGTCCTGCCGGTGCACGGTCGGGGCGCTGTCGTCGGCGACGGCGGTCCAGGTACCGGCGCCCACGAGCACGGCGAGGGCGGCGACGACCGCGGCCCACCGGCCTGGGGTACGGGGCAGCCGGTGCCGCCACCGGGAAGTCGGGTTCTCCATGACTCGACCCTAGACGGAGCGGCCCGGGGGCCGGGGTGCCCCCGGGGGGAGGTGGACGGCATCCCCGGGAGGTACGTCCGCTCCTCCTCGTACTCCGCACGCGGTACACCCGGCCTCACGAAAGCGCACATACGGGGACATCCGCATCAGCCGTGCCACACCGCGGCCGCGGAGCTCCTACCGGGCGCAGGCAGGGGACCTGCCGTCCCTCACCGGCCGGCAGGCACCGGAGCGCGGAAGCCGGTGAGCGGCTCCTCGGCGGGCAGAAGGGCGGATGCCCGGTCCGTCTCGCCCGCCCTGACCAGTGCGTGGACCTCCTGGGCGAGGGGCGTGACATCGGTGACGGAGACCAGCCACTCGTCCGCGTAACGCCGTGCCGCCTCGCCGCTCAGTCCGAGCTGGAGGGAGCGGTGCGGCAGCGCGTTCAGGTGCAGGTCGCGTTCCGGGTCCCACTGCACCCGGGTGGGGCTGCGGCGCAGGTCGCGCTGCCAGGTGGCCCGGTCGGGGTGCACGCCCCGGACGTAGTGCGAGAGTTCGGCGTTCTCCAGGGCCCAGCCGAAGCCCTCGCGGGTGATCTCGACGGCGAGCACGGTCTCCTGGCCCTCCTTCGTGCCCCAGCCGCAGCGGTACATCATCCACAGGAAGCTCGGCTTGATCCACGTCATGCGGTCACGCTTCCAGGCGGCCGGGAAACGCCCGCCCCGGGCGGTGGGCAGTCCGATGGACGGCGCGTACGCCTGGTAGACGGTGACCGTGGTGGCTGTGTGCCGGGCGCGGATCTGATGGTGCGGTGTGGACATGGCCCCCAGGATGGCCGGGGCGCCGTGCTCGCTGCCACGGGTTTTCCGGCGGGCCGCCGGCCGCCCCTACGAACGTCCTACGGGCGCCGCGTCGGCACCGGGCGGAGCTCCGGCCAGCGGTGGAGGAGCGCGCGGCGCAGGTCCGCCGCGAGGGCGCGCAGTCCCCGCAGCTCACCGCCGTCCTCCGTTGTTCCGGCGACCACCGCGAGCCGGTGGGCGAGCCGTTGGCGGGCGGTCGCCGTGCCCCACTCCCAGTCCTCCTCCGGCACCCGGGCCAGCTGGTCGGCGGCGCCGCGGTGGGCGCGCTGGACCAGGGCGTCGCCGCGGATCAGCCAGCCCGCGCAGGCGTCGGCGAGGCCGGTGTCCGGGAGCGCGCGGCCGGTCGCGGCGTACCAGGCCGCGCGGTACGCGGACTCCGCTCTCTCCAGCAGGGGCCCGGCCGCCCGGGTGACGCACCAGCAGGTCGGGAACCCGATGCGCAGGTAGGCGAGTTCCATCAGCCCGCTGCCCAGGGACGCCTGCTCGAAGTCGATGAACCTGACTCCGTGGGGGGTGTGCAGGTCGTTGCCCGGGCACGGGTCGCCGTGGAGCAGCGCGGTCCCTTCCGCCCGGCCGAGCCGCTCGACGAGGGCGTGCAGTTCCGCCTCGGCACCCGGTGCCGCGCGGACCCCGAGGGCCTCGGCCAGGGTGAGGAAGGAGGTGACGTCCGAGCCGGTCGGGCCCTGCCAGCGGGGCAGGGCTCCGGCGTCACCGGGGCGCGCGGTGGCGTGCAGCCGGGCGAGGGCCGCCGCGTAGCCGACGGTCCAGTCGGGGGCGGGGCGGCCGTGGTCGAGGTGTTCGAGGACGATGACCCGTTCGGCGGGGTCGGTGGCGAGCAGCGCGGGCACGACGGGGGGTCCGGGGGCCCGGGCGGCGATGCGCAGGGCGGCCACCTCGCGCGCGTACCGCTCGTCGGCTCCGGGGCCCGCCACCAGCTGCTTCAGGACGGCCGGCCCGCCGGCGAGCTCGAGGCGCCAGACGTGGGAGCGTGGGCTGCTCTCCAGCTCGGCCGGATGCGCGGGCGGCCCCAGCCGGTCGCTGAGAACCGTGCCGAACGGAAGCTGCGACGCCGTCACCATGCGGTCAGTGTCGCAGCCGGACCCGCCGGTGGTCCCCGCCTTTTCCGAAGGCGGGGACCACCGGGGAACGGGTGCGTGGGCCTCAGTGGTTGCGGGGGAAGCCCAGGTCGACGGATGACGGGGCGTCGGCCGGGTCCGGCCAGCGGGTGGTGACGACCTTGCCGCGGGTGTAGAAGTGCACCCCGTCGTTGCCGTAGATGTGGTGGTCGCCGAAGAGGGAGTCCTTCCAGCCGCCGAAGGAGTGGTAGCCCACCGGTACCGGGATCGGGACGTTGACGCCCACCATGCCGGCCTCGATCTCCATCTGGAAGCGCCGGGCGGCGCCGCCGTCGCGGGTGAAGATCGCGGTGCCGTTGCCGAACGGCGAGGCGTTCATGAGGGCGACGCCCTCCTCGTACGTGTCGACGCGCAGGACGCACAGGACCGGCCCGAAGATCTCGTCCCGGTAGGCGTCGGAGTCCGTGGAGACGTGGTCGAGGAGGGACAGGCCGATCCAGTGGCCGTCCTCGAAGCCCTCGACCGTGTGGCCCGTGCCGTCCAGGACGACCTCGGCGCCCTGGGCGGCGGCGCCGGTGACGTAGGAGGCGACCTTGTCGCGGTGGGCGGCGGTGATCAGCGGGCCCATCTCGGAGGCGGGGTCGGTACCGGGGCCGATCGTGATCTTCTCGGCGCGCTCCTTGATGCGGGCCACGAGTGCGTCGCCGACCGCGCCGACGGCGACGACGGCCGAGATGGCCATGCAGCGCTCCCCGGCGCTGCCGTACGCGGCGGAGACGGCGGCGTCGGCCGCCGCGTCCAGGTCCGCGTCCGGGAGGACCAGCATGTGGTTCTTCGCGCCGCCCAGCGCCTGGACGCGCTTGCCGTTCGCGGAGGCCGTCGCGTGGATGTGGCGGGCGATCGGGGTGGAGCCGACGAAGGAGACGGCGGCGACGTCGGGGTGGGCGAGGAGCGCGTCGACGGCGACCCTGTCGCCGTGCAGGACGTTCAGCACACCGTCGGGCAGGCCGGCCTCGGCGGCCAGCTCGGCCAGCAGGTTGGCGGCCGACGGGTCCTTCTCGCTGGGCTTGAGCACGAAGGTGTTGCCGCAGGCGACGGCCAGCGGGAACATCCACATCGGCACCATGGCCGGGAAGTTGAACGGCGTGATGCCCGCGACGACACCGATCGGCTGGCGGATCGAGGAGACGTCGACCCGGCTGGACACCTGGGTGGACAGTTCGCCCTTGAGCTGGGTGGTGATCCCGCAGGCCAGCTCGACGATCTCCAGACCGCGGGCGACCTCGCCGAGCGCGTCGGAGTGCACCTTGCCGTGCTCGGCGGTGATGAGGGCGGCGATCTCGTCCCGGTGGGCGTCCAGCAGAGCGCGGTAGCGGAAGAGGACGGCGGTGCGTGCGGACAGCGAGGAGGTGCCCCACGTGGCGTACGCGCTCTTCGCGGCGGCGACCGCCAGGTCGACCTCCTCGGCGGAGGCGAGCGCGACCTGCGTGGTGACGGCACCGGTCGCCGGGTCGGTGACCGGGCCGTAGGTGCCCGACGTGCCCTCGACGGCCTTGCCACCGATCCAGTGGTTGACGGTCTTCATGACGGGGTGCTCCTTCAGAGGTGGCGGCGTCGGGCTGCGATCTGCCGGTCGTACTCCTTGCGTGCCTCGGCCGCCGACGGGCGGGTCGCGGTCTCGGCCACAGGAACATCCCACCACGCCTGTGCGGGAGGGGGGCCCGACACTGTGTCTGCCGTTTCGGTCTCCACGTAGACACAAGTGGGACGGTCCGCGCCACGCGCCTCGGCCAGGGCCGCGCGCAGACCCGCCACGGACTTCGCCCGCAGCACCCGCATGCCGAGGGAGGCCGCGTTCGCCGCGAGATCGACGGGGAGCGGGAAGCCGGTGTAGCCGCCGTCCGCGTCCCGGTACCGGTAGGCCGTGCCGAAGCGTTCGGCGCCGACGGCCTCGGAGAGGCCCCCGATGGACGCGTAGCCGTGGTTCTGCAGGATGACGAGCTTGAGGGGAAGGCCCTCCTGGACGGCCGTGACGATCTCGGTGGGGTTCATCAGGTACGTGCCGTCGCCGACGAGGGCCCAGACGGGCCGGCCGGGCGCGGCGAGCTGCACGCCGATGGCGGCCGGGATCTCGTATCCCATGCAGGAGTAGCCGTACTCGACGTGGTACTGGCGCGGGGAGCGCGCCCGCCACAGTTTGTGGAGGTCGCCGGGGAGCGAGCCGGCCGCGTTGATCAGGATGTCGTCCTCGGTGACCAGGGCGTCGAGCAGGCCCAGGACCTGGGCCTGCGTGGGGCGGGCGTCCGGATCGGGGGTGGCGAAGGCGGTGTCGACGCGCTGCTCCCAGCGCGCCTTGGCGTCGGTGTACTCGGTCTCGTAGGCGGGGTCGACGCGGTGACCGCGTGCGTGCAGGGCGGCACCGAGAGCTTCGAGGCCGGTGCGGGCGTCCGCGACGAGCGGGAGGGCGGCGAGCTTGTGGGCGTCGAAGCCGGTGATGGTGAGGTTGAGGAAGCGGACCTCCGGATGGGCGAAGAGGGTGGCGGAGGCGGTGGTGAAGTCGGTGTGACGGGTGCCGATCCCGATGACGAGGTCGGCTTCGCGGGCGAGGGCGTCGGCCGTCGCGGTGCCGGTGTGGCCGATGCCGCCGACGTCGGCCGGGTGGTCGTGGCGCAGCGAGCCCTTGCCCGCCTGGGTGGAGGCGACGGGGATGCGGGTGGCGGCGGCGAAGGCGGCGAGTGCCTCCTCGGCGGCGCTGTGGTGGACACCGCCCCCCGCGACGATCAGGGGCCGGCGGGCGCAGCGCACCGCCCGTACGGCCTGCTCCAGTTCGTACGGGTCGGGGGCGGGCCTGCGTACGTGCCAGACGCGCTCGGCGAAGAACTCGGCCGGCCAGTCGTACGCCTCGGCCTGGACGTCCTGGGGCAGCGCGAGCGTGACGGCGCCCGTGCAGGCCGGGTCGGCGAGGGTCCGCATCGCCTGCAGGGCCGCCGGGATCAGTGCCTCGGGGCGGGTGACGCGGTCGAAGTAGCGGGAGACGGGGCGCAGGCAGTCGTTGACGGACACGTCACCGGCGTACGGCACTTCGAGCTGCTGGAGCACGGGGTCGGCGGGGCGGGTCGCGAAGGTGTCGCCGGGCAGGAGCAGGACGGGCAGGTGGTTGACGGTCGCGAGGGCCGCGCCGGTGACGAGGTTGGTGGCGCCGGGGCCGATGGAGGTCGTCACGGCCTGCGCGGAGAGCCGGCCGGACTGGCGGGCGAATCCGACGGCCGCGTGCACCATGGCCTGTTCGTTGCGGCCCTGGAGGAAGGGCATCGCGGGGCCGGACTCGACGAGCGCCTGTCCGACGCCCGCGACGTTGCCGTGGCCGAAGATGCCCCAGGTGGCGCTGATCAGCCGTTGGCGCCGGCCGTCGCGCTCGGTGTACTGCCGGGCGAGGAAGGCGATCAGCGCCTGGGCGGTGGTGAGCCTGCGGGTGGCGGTACGGGACGTGGTCACCGGCCGGCCTCCTCGCCGTACAGCGGGAGCCGTGGGTCGACCGGCTGCGCGGGCCATGTGTCACGGATCCAGCGGTGGCCGGGGTGGTCCTGGATCAGCCACTCGCGGTGCTCGCCGGGGCCCGCCATCACGTTCAGGTAGTACAGGGTGCGGCCGGGCGGGGCGATGGAAGGGCCGTGCCAGCCGTCGGGGATGAGGACGGCGTCCCCGGTGGCGACCTCGGCGAGGACGTCCGTCCCGCCCGCGCGGGAGGGGGAGACCCGGTGGTAGCCGAGGCCGTCGCCCTCGACCTCGAAGTAGTAGATCTCCTCGAGTACGCACTCGACACCGGGACGGTGCTCGTCGTGCTTGTGCGGGGGGTACGAGGACCAGTTGCCGCCCGGGGTGAGGACCTCCACGGCGATGAGCCGGTCGCACGCGAAGGTGTCGGCGGCGGCGAAGTTGTTGATCTGCCGCGAGCAGGTGCCGGCCCCCCTGAGCTCGACCGGTACCTCCGGCGCGGGGCCGTAGCGAGCGGGGAGTCGTCGCTCGCACTTCGCTCCTGCCAGGGCGAAGCGACCTCCTGCGCCGGAGGCGATCTGTGCGCGGGCGTCACGTGGAAGATAGGCAAAATCGGTCACTGCGCCGAACGGGCTTGCCCTGCCGCGCAGTTCAAAGATCTCATCTGCCGTCCGCACCGTACAGCCGCCGGTCAACGGCAGGACGATCCATTCGCTCTCCCCGGTGACCAGGGTGTGAACACCACCCGGTTCGAGCTCCAGCACCCGCAGGCTCGACCGGTCCCAGCCGACCGTCTCGGGGCCGATGTCGAGGGAGTACGGGCCGCTCGCCGTGTCCCCGGCCCGCAGGTGGTACCGCTGCTGCTCCTCGCGCGTCGTCATGACCGCATCCCTACCCTTTCGCGCGGCGGGTGTTCCCTCACAACAGCCCCACGGCCGTGTCGACCGCCGCCGCCACGTCCCCGCCGGTCGGGTAGAGCAGCGAACGCCCGACGACCAGGCCCCGCACCGTCGGCAGCCGCAGTGCCCCGCGCCACTTCTCGTACGCCCCGTCCAGATCGCCCTTGACCTCGCCGCCGAGCAGGACCGTGGGCAGGGTCGAGGCGCGCAGCACCCGCTCCATGGCGTCGGGGTCCTCCGTGACGGGGACCTTGAGCCAGGTGTAGGCGGAGGTGCCGCCCAGCCCCGAGGCGATGGCGATGGAGGCCGTGACGGCGGCGGCCCCCAGGTCGGTGCGGAGCCCGTCGCCGGTGCGCCGGCAGAGGAACGGCTCGATGAAGACGGGCAGCCGGTGATCCGCCATCGCGTTCACGGTGCGGGCGGCGGTGTGCAGGGTCTCCAGGGAGGCGGGGTCCTCGTGGTCGATCCGCAGCAGCATCTTGCCCGCGTCGAAGTTCTGCCGTGCCAGGTCGATGGGGCGGTGGCCGGTGAAGCGGTCGTCGAGTTCGAAGGCGGCTCCGGCGAGCCCGCCGCGGTTCATGGAGCCGATGACGACCTTGTCCTCCAGGGCGCCGAGGAGCAGCAGGTCCTCCAGGACGTCCGCTGCGGCCAGTACGCCGTCGACGCCGGGGCGGGAGAGGGCGAGACAGAGGCGTTCCAGCAGCTCGAAGCGGTCGGCCATGGCCGTCTCGTCGTCGCCGACGGCGAGGGCACCGCGGGCGGGGTGGTCGGCGGCGATGATCATCAGGCGGCCGGTGGGGCCGAGGAGGGGGCGTCTGCTGCGGGCGGCGGCGGCCTCGGCGACCGCCTCGGGGCGGTGCGCCCGGAGCCGGACGAGGTCGGCGACGCCGGAGGCGGCGGGCGGGGTCACGGGGCGGTTCCGGGGGCTTCCGCGGCCGGGGCGGCCGAGGGCACGCCGCCGGCGGTGAGGGCCTGTTCGACCTCGTGCGGGAACGGCATCGCGGAGGAGCAGGCGAGGCGGGAGGCGACGATGGCGCCCGCCGCGTTCGCGTAACGCACCGTGCGTGCGGTGTCCCATCCGGCGAGCAGGCCGTGGCAGAGGGCGCCGCCGAACGCGTCGCCCGCTCCGAGCCCGTTGACGACGTCCACGGGCAGGGGCGGGACCTCGGCGGTGGTGCCGTCGCGGTGGACGGCGAGCACGCCCGCGGGGCCCTGCTTGACGACGGCGAGTTCGACCCCGGCGGCCAGCAGGGCGCGGGCGGCCGTGTGCGGGTCGCGTGCCCCGGTGGCGATCTCGCACTCGTCGACGTTCCCCACGGCGACCGTGGCGTGGGCGAGTGCCTCGCGGTACCGGGCGCGGGCGACGGAGCCGTGGTCCCCCTCCTCCCAGAACATCGGCCGCCAGTCGAGGTCGAAGACCGTGACGTGTCCGGGCGGCGGCCCCGGTGCCGCGGCGCGGGCCCGGAGTGCGGCGAGGGTGGCGGACCGGCTGGGCTCGGCGCACAGTCCGGTTCCGGTCATCCAGAAGACGCGGGCGGCACGCACCGCGTCGAGGTCCAGTTCGTCGGCGTGGATCTCCAGATCGGGGGCCTTGGGCTGCCGGTAGAAGTAGAGCGGGAAGTCGTCCGGCGGGAAGATCTCGCAGAAGGTGACGGGGGTGGGGTAGCGCGCCACGTCGCTCACCCAGCGGGCGTCCACACCGAACGCGCCGAGTTCCTCGCGGAGGTAGTCCCCGAAGGGGTCCCGGCCGGTCCGCGTGATCACGGCCGTGCGCCGCCCGAGCCGCGCGGCGGCCACGGCGACGTTGGACGGCGAGCCGCCGAGGAACTTCCCGAAGGTCTCGACCCGGGCCAGCGGAACACCGGTCTGCAGCGGGTAGATGTCCACCCCGATCCGCCCCATGGTGATCACGTCATACGGCTCAGGCATACGCATCCCTTCGGTCCGCGTATCGGTCGCGGCCGGACGACTGGTCCCAGGTCTAGCCCTCGCCCCGCACCCTGTCAACGCTTTGTCCGGACATTCGGACGGTCCCTTGACACTCGATTTCCGGCCCTGAAAGGTGGGCGGCATGACCTCCTCCGCACCCGGCCCGGCCCGCGTCCGCATCGGTTCGGCACCCGATTCCTGGGGAGTGTGGTTCCCCGACGATCCGCGGCAGGTGCCCTGGGAACGCTTCCTCGACGAGGTCTCCGAGGCGGGCTACCGGTGGATCGAGCTCGGCCCGTACGGTTATCTGCCCACCGACCCCGCCCGGCTCGCGGACGAGACCGCACGCCGCGGCCTCACCGTCTCCGCGGGCACCGTCTTCACCGGACTGCACCACGGCCCGGACGTCTGGGACAGCACCTGGGCGCATGTCGACGGCATCGCGGCACTCACCCGGGCGATGGGCGCCGAACACCTGGTGGTCATCCCGTCGTTCTGGCGGGACGACAAGACCGGTGCGGTCCTGGAGGACCGCACCCTCACGGCGGCGCAGTGGCGCGATCTCACCGCCCAGACGGAGCGGCTGGGACATGAGGTGCGGGAGCGCTACGGGCTGCGGATCGTCGTGCACCCGCACGCCGATACGCACATCGACAGCGAGGAGAACGTCAGCCGCTTCCTCGACGCGACCGACCCCGACCTGGTCTCCCTCTGCCTCGACACGGGCCACTACGCGTACTGCGGCGGGGACAGCGTGAAGCTCATCGAGACCTACGGCGAACGGATCGGCTATCTGCACCTCAAACAGGTGGACCCGGTGATCCTGGCGGAGGTCGTGGCGAACGAGGTGCCGTTCGGGCCCGCGGTGGCGCGCGGGGTGATGTGCGAGCCGCCGGGCGGAGTGCCCGCGCTGGAACCCGTACTCGACGCGGCGCGCGCCCTGGGCACCGATCTCTTCGCGATCGTCGAGCAGGACATGTACCCGTGCCCGCCGGACAAACCGTTGCCCATCGCCCGCCGCACCCGCGCGTTCCTCCGGACCTGCGGACCCGCCCGGCCCGCCGTCTGATCCCGCCGGCCACGGTGGCCACGTGACCGCAGCGGCGTCAGGGCGTCAGGGCGTCAGGTCAGCGACGTCAGCTCGCGGCCTCGGGTCGCGTCAGCCCAGCGGCGTCAGGGCGGGAGCGGCGTGCATGGCCACTGCGGCTGAGCAGTCACCCGGGGGCTCGGCGGTCGCCACGGCCCGGCGAGCCGCCCGCACCTCTCGGGTCAGGTCATCTCCGCGTCACATATGTACGCGTTCCGTCGGGCTTGCGTCACAGCTTCACTACATCCCCTGCCCCGCGTGCCGCCCCTCTCGTTCGCCGATCAGGGCGGCGCGGTGGGTGCGGCACGGGGATACGGAGAGGTGTCATTCATGACGGACAGCAGGCTCTGGTCGTACAAGGACATTGCCGCGCACATCAGGGTCCGGCCGGACACCGTCCGCTCGTACCGCAAGCACGGGCTGCTCCCACCACCGGACGACGTCCAGCACGGGAAGCCGTACTGGTATGTGGACACCGTGCTCGCCTGGGTCGCGGCCCGGCCCAGCAACCGGGGTCGTTGACGGCTCAGGTGCTCCTGGATCCGGCCATGGCGCGCGGGGAAGCGGAACGGGACGCGTACAAGCGGGAGTTGACGGCGGTGCTCGACCGCTACCTGGAGCCGCCGCCCTGCGAACGGATCCCGCAGGGCGCACTGCGGGACATCGATACCCCCTGGGGGTATAGTGCAGGCGTACGGGTATTCACCCCCGGGCGATTGCCCGTACGCCAGTCCCAGTGTGCTCGCGAAGAGGAGAACGTCATGACCGCCGAACCCCGGACCCCCCAGGCCGCCGGCTCCTGCTGCTCGTCCACCGGCTCCTGCAGCGACGGGGCGTCCGACGCCCAGGCCGGAGCCGTCACCACGGTGTACGAGGTGAAGGGCATGACCTGCGGCCACTGCGAGGGGGCCGTCTCCGAGGAGATCTCCGGACTCGAAGGAGTCACCTCGGTGAAGGCCGAGGCTTCGACCGGACGGGTGACGGTCGCGTCCGCCGCCCCGCTGACCGAGGACGCCGTGCGCGCCGCCGTCGACGAGGCGGGTTACGAGCTGGTCGGCCTCGCCTGAGCACCCACCCGGCGGGGCGGCCCGACGCCCGGACGAACCGCCACCCGCACCGCCCCACCGGACCGGCTCCCGCCGCGGGGACACGCGAGGGGGCCGGCCCGACGTGTTCGTGGAGAAATCAAGGTGGCGACTGCCGCCGACCGGCAGTCACGGCGTACGCTGTCAGCCATCAGAGGCAACCTCCTCCGGGCCTTCGGTTCCTACGTGGCCGCTCCGCCCCGCGCTGTGTTCGGGCTGCTCAGCCCGATGATCGCGGGGTGCGACCACGGCGTTGCCACCGGCCTTCGCCCTAACGGCCGGTCGCCGGTTGCGCACCTTCACATGATGCACACAAAGAGACTTAGATCACACCGATTCGAGGGTAACCATCTGATGGGTTGGTGAGTCTAAGAGTGCGATGCCAAGGATGTCTTGGGGGACGTCCGACGGAGTGTCTTGGGGGACGCTCCGGGCAAGTGTTGGCCGGGGCACGTGCACCGGGGAGCTTTGAGCGGCCCTCCCGTACGTACCCCGGCGGACCGCACAGCAGGACAGAACTGAACAGCATCACCGCAAGGACAACGGGAGTTACGGCTCCCGGCAGACGCCCGGCCGGATCCCGTGGGGGGAATCCGCTCCGGGACATGGGAAACGCCCTGTCCGTCGACCCGTGGGGGGATCGGCGGCGGGGCGTTTCTCGCGTTCCCGGACCACCACGCACGCCGGTCGACGCACCACACCGGTCGGCGGAGCGCCCAGGTGCGCGAAGCGCCCCCCGGCGTCCCGATCCGCCCCGGAACGCCGAATCGCCCCGGACACCGCACCCTGCTGGGCAGAGTGCGGTACGCGGGGCGAAGGCGGGGGCCTGAAACGAGGCCCGGATACTACGGCGGTTCCGCGGGGCCGGTCTCCACGACCCGGCCTCCATGACGCGGACTCGGCGACCCGGTGTCAGCGGCTCTCGGCCGGGACGAAGTCACGCAGGACCTCGCCGGTGTAGATCTGGCGCGGGCGGCCGATGCGCGATCCCGGCTCCTTGATCATCTCGTGCCACTGGGCGATCCAGCCGGGAAGCCGGCCGAGCGCGAAGAGCACGGTGAACATCTCGGTCGGGAAACCCATGGCGCGGTAGATCAGGCCCGTGTAGAAGTCCACGTTGGGATAGAGGTTGCGCGAGACGAAGTACTCGTCGGAGAGCGCGTGCTCCTCCAGCTTGAGGGCGATGTCGAGCAGCTCGTCGGACTTGCCGAGCGAGGACAGCACGTCGTGGGCAGCGGCCTTGATGATCTTGGCGCGCGGGTCGAAGGACTTGTACACCCGGTGGCCGAAGCCCATCAGGCGGACGCCGTCCTCCTTGTTCTTCACCTTCTGGATGAAGGAGTCGACGTCGCCCCCGTTGGCCTGGATGCCTTCGAGCATCTCCAGCACCGACTGGTTGGCGCCACCGTGCAGCGGGCCCCACAGGGCCGAGATGCCGGCGGAGATCGACGCGAACATGTTCGCCTGCGATGAGCCGACCAGACGCACGGTGGAGGTCGAACAGTTCTGCTCGTGGTCCGCGTGCAGGATGAGCAGCTTCTCGAGCGCCGCGACGACGACCGGGTCCGGCACGTACTCCTGGGCCGGCACGGAGAACGTCATGCGCAGGAAGTTCTCGACGTAGCCGAGGTCGTTGCGCGGGTAGACGAACGGGTGACCGATCGACTTCTTGTAGGCGTACGCCGCGATCGTCGGGAGCTTGGCCAGCAGACGGATCGTCGAGAGGTGGCGCTGCTCCTCGTCGAACGGGTTGTGGCTGTCCTGGTAGAAGGTGGACAGCGCGCTGACGACCGAGGAGAGCATGGCCATCGGGTGGGCGTCACGCGGGAAGCCGTCGAAGAAACGCTTGACGTCCTCGTGCAGCAGCGTGTGCTGGGTGATCTCGTTCTTGAAGGCCGACAGCTCGTCGACCTTGGGAAGCTCGCCGTTGATCAGCGTGTAGGCGACCTCGAGGAACGTCGAGCTCTCGGCGAGCTGCTCGATCGGGTAGCCGCGGTAGCGCAGGATGCCCTGCTCGCCGTCGAGGTAGGTGATGGCGGATTTGTACGCGGCCGTGTTGCCGTATCCGCTGTCCAGCGTCACCAGGCCCGTGTTGGCCCGGAGCTTCCCGATGTCGAAGCCCCTGTCGCCGACGGTGCTGTCGATCACCGGGTAGGTGTACTCGTCATCGCCGTACCGCAGTACTACAGCGTTGTTGGTGTGCTCGCTCACGTCATCCCTCACCGACGTAGTGCCTCTTCTTCGAGGTGCCCTGACTGTTCTCCACCCTCCCCCATTCGGCTCAGGAGAGTGCACTCGGGGTCGTCCATTGGACCTACTGGCGGCACTGAGTGCCGCCAAGTTACTCATCCTGCCCCCTGTCCCCCGGTTCCGGAAGGGCTCAGTGATGTTTCCCACCGTTTTGATCGATCATTTTGCCGCGAAGTCTTCCACCGGTCCTCCGCGCAGCCGGAAATCCAGCGCCGTGCAGCGTCTTCCTGCGGAAACCGTGCGGACCGCCTGCCCGATGGCCTTGCGGGAGCCGACCAGCACGACGAGCTTCTTCGCCCTGGTCACGGCTGTGTACAGCAGGTTCCTCTGGAGCATCATCCAGGCGCTGGTGGTGACGGGGATGACGACCGCCGGGTACTCGCTGCCCTGGGAACGGTGGATCGTCATGGCGTAGGCATGGGCCAGCTCGTCGAGTTCGTCGAAGTCGTAGGCGATCTCCTCGTCCTCGTCCGTGCGGACCGTCAGCTTCTGCTCGTCCGCGTCGAGGGCGGTGACGACGCCGACCGTGCCGTTGAAGACGCCGTTCTCCCCTTTCTCGTAGTTGTTGCGGATCTGGGTGACCTTGTCGCCGACCCGGAAGACCCGGCCGCCGAACCGCTTCTCCGGCAGATCGGGCCGGCCGGGGGTGATGGCCTGCTGGAGCAGGCCGTTGAGGTGTCCGGCGCCGGCCGGCCCCCGGTGCATCGGAGCGAGGACCTGTACGTCACGCCGGGCGTCCAGCCCGAACTTGGCGGGAATGCGGCGGGCCGCGACGTCCACGGCGAGCACTCCGGCGTCCTCCGTCTCGTCCTCCACGAAGAGGAAGAAGTCACTCAGCCCCTGGGTGAGCGGGGGCACCCCGGAGTTGATCCGGTGGGCGTTGGTGACGACGCCGGACTGCTGGGCCTGCCGGAAGATCGTCGTCAGCCGGACGAACGGCACCGGGCCGCCCTCGGCGAGCAGGTCCCGCAGCACCTCCCCCGCGCCGACCGAGGGGAGCTGGTCCACATCTCCCACCAGCAGGAGGTGGGCACCCGGTGCCACCGCCTTGACGAGCTTGTTGGCAAGCAGCAGGTCGAGCATCGACGCCTCGTCGACGACGACGAGGTCGGCGTCCAGCGGCCGGTCCCGGTCGTACGCCGCGTCCCCGCCCGGTTTCAGCTCCAGCAGCCGGTGCACGGTGGACGCCTCGGCGCCGGTCAGCTCCGAGAGCCGCTTCGCGGCCCGCCCGGTGGGGGCGGCCAGCACCACCTTCGCGTTCTTGGCACGGGCCAGCTCGACGACGGACCGTACGGTGAACGACTTGCCGCAGCCGGGACCGCCGGTCAGGACGGCGACCTTCCGGCTGAGCGCGAGCCGGACGGCGGCCTCCTGCTCGGGCGCCAGCTTCGCCCCCGTGCGCCGGGCGAGCCAGCCGAGCGCCTTCTCCCAGTCGACGTCCCGGAAGGCCGGCATGCGGTCCTCCGGCGTACGCAGCAGGAGCTGCACCTGGGCGGCGAGGGAGATCTCGGCGCGGTGGAAGGGCACGAGGTACACGGCGGTGACGGGCTGTCCGTCCTCCGGGCCCGGCACCTTCTCCCGTACGACACCTTCCGGGTCCTCGGCGAGCTCGGCCAGGCACTCGATGACGAGCCCCGTGTCCACCTGGAGCAGCTTCACCCCGTCCGCGATCAGCCGCTCCTCGGGGAGGAAGCAGTGCCCCTGGTCGGTGGACTGCGAAAGGGCGTACTGCAGACCGGCCTTGACCCGCTCGGGGCTGTCGTGCGGGATGCCGACGGCCTGGGCGATCCGGTCGGCGGTGAGGAATCCGATGCCCCAGACGTCGGCGGCCAGCCGGTAGGGCTGGTTCTTCACGACGGAGATGGAGGCGTCCCCGTACTTCTTGTAGATGCGGACGGCGATGGAGGTCGAGACGCCGACGCTCTGCAGGAAGACCATCACCTCCTTGATGGCCTTCTGTTCCTCCCAGGCCGCGGCGATCATCTTCGTCCGCTTCGGACCGAGCCCCGGCACTTCCACCAGCCGCTCGGGTCGCTGCTCGATGATGTCCAGGGTGTCGACGCCGAAGTGGGTGGTGATGCGGTCGGCCATGACGGGACCGATGCCCTTGATCAGGCCGGAGCCGAGGTAGCGGCGGATGCCCTGGATGGTGGCGGGGAGCACCGTGGTGTAGTTCTCGACGGTGAACTGCTTGCCGTACTGCGGATGGGAGCCCCAGCGCCCCTCCATCCGCAGGGACTCGCCCGGCTGGGCACCCAGCAGTGAGCCGACGACGGTGAGCAGATCGTTGCTCCCGCGCCCGGTGTCGACGCGGGCGACGGTGTAGCCGTTCTCCTCGTTGGCGTAGGTGATCCGCTCCAGGACGCCTTCGAGCACGGCCGTGTTGGACATGGTCCCGACCGTATCGGGCGGGACCGACAGTCCCAAGGCCACACTGCGAACCCCTCCCCGGCGCCCGCGCCGAGCGCCGAGCGTCAGAGAGAAGCCAGAGACACGGTCGCGCCCGACTTGCACGCATATTCCCGTCCCTGGCTTCCCGACGACCGGCAGGCCTCGCGTGTGGCGGAGAAAGGGGGGTCGGCGGGGCGGTACGGGGGCCCGGGGCGGGGGCTGAGGGGCGCGGGGAGGTGCGTACGGGCCGGAGGTGGCGGGGTGGGCGGCAGGGGGTCTCCGAGGCCGCCGCCCGGCCGCTCAGGCGGGGCGCCCAACCGTGCTGACCTGGCCTTATACCCGGGTGAGCAGGTAGATTGAGACCTTCCGAAAGGGGGCCGGATGGACCGGAACACACGCACGGTCGAGGACGTTCTACGGCTCATGGACGGCCTCTTCGCGCCGGAGGCCGACCGGTGGACCGGCGGAGCGGGGGCGTGGTGGGACGCGTTCTACGAGGACCGGTCGAAGCCCGTGCCCTTCTTCGTGGCGAAGCCCGACGAGAGCCTGGCGTCGTACGTCGACCGGGGCCTGATCCGCCCCGGGCGGGCGCTCGACCTCGGCTGCGGGCCGGGGCGCAATGCGCTGTACCTTGCCGCGCTCGGCTTCGAGGTGGACGCCGTCGACCTGTCGCCGGGGGCGCTCGCCTGGGCCGAGGAGCGGGCCGGTGACGCCGGGGCAGGCATCCGCTTCCACTGCGGGGACGCCTTCGCCGAGGACGCGCCTGCCGGGCCGTACGACCTGATCTGCGACTCGGGCTGCTTCCACCATCTGCCGCCCCACCGTCGTGTCAGTTACCTCGAGTTGGTGGAGCGCACCCTCGTACCCGGTGGGCACCTCGCTCTCAGCTGCTTCGCCGCCGGGGCGATGGGTTCCGAACTCTCCGACGCCGAGTTCTACGGTGGTGCGGGGCTTCGTGGCGGCCTCGCCTACACACCGGAGTCCCTACGCTGGATCTTCTCCGGGATGGAGGAGGTCGAACTCCGGCGGATGCGGGACGAGCCGGACGACTCCCTCCGCTTCGGCGAGGACTTCCTCTGGACCGCGCTGTTCAGGAAGCCCGAGGGGCCCGGTACTCCCGGTCGATGACCGCCGTTGCCTCGACGGCCACCCTGGCCATGCCGCAAGCCGCCCACCGACCGGGCCGCGTTCGCTCCGACACCGCTGTACCGAACGGGGGTTGCGGGGCCATGCGGGCGGGCGAGATCACCGCAGGCGCGCCGGGAGCATATCCGGATGGTCCGGGTGGTCGCTGCGGCGTGGTCCGCGCCCGACCCGGGGCGGACACGGTGGAGCCCCCCGGTGACGACCGGGGGGCTCCTCCTGACGGGCCGGAGCCCGGTGGGTCACACCGTGAGCTTCACGGCCTCGAACCAGTTGTTGTTGTCGGTGGTGCCGACGAACATGAACTCGGGCCGGCTGTTCTTGCAGTACTGCGGGCCCCAGCCGCCGTTCTGCATCTTGGCCGTGTGGCAGACGCCGCCCTTGCCGATGTTCATGGCGAAGGCCGTCATGAAGGGGGCGCCGGGCTTCGAGCTGCCTATGTAGTTGTTCTTGCCGTCTTCGACGATGGCCGTCCAGCTCGGGACCCACGTGGCTTTACCGCTCGTCGAACCCGGGTCGTGCAGCATGGCGTTGGCGGAGGACCCGCCGACGTTCCACACCGCGATGTTGAGGGCCGTGATCCGCTTGCCCTGGCCGGCCGTCCCGGCCATCGTCCCGTCGCACACCGGCGCCTGCCAGCCGCTCCCGGAGACGAAGGTCCGGTAGCAGATGTGCCGCCCCCCGGGGTCGCCCTTGGCGAGGCTGCTCAACGCGCTGGCAGCCGTGTACGGCGGCGCCTTCGCCGTCACCGTCGCTGTGGGCTTGCGTTCGGGCTTGACCGGTGGCGGTACGATCACCGGTTTGGGGGTCGGCGACACGGACGGCTTCTCCTTCTGCACCACCTTCGGCTTCGGCTTCTCCTTCTCCTTGCTCGGAGTCACGGAGGGAGTCGGCGACTTGCTGGTGTAGGTCTGCGGGCGCACGGAGCCTTCGGTGTCCAGGACCGTGCCTGCCGCGTTCTGCGTGCGGTCCTTCTCGGGCTTGCGGTCGTCCTGACCCGCCACGAGGAAGGGCACGGAGATCAGGATCGCGCCGATGATCGCCGCCGCGGCCAGCATCGGCTTCTTGGGCCGGCTGCCGGGCGGTTCGCCGTCCGCGTGCGTACCCGCGCCCGCGCCGCCGCTGCCCGCCGCCGCGACCGCGGCGGCCGGGGCCCCGCCGACGGCACCGGAGGCCGCGGACGCCGCGGCCCGGTCGGACGCCGACGCCGCGGACGCAACCGTGCTCTCGGCGGAGTTGGCCGAGGCAGGTTCGGGCGCCTCCTCCGCCGACGGCTCCGGTGCGCCGATACCCCGCACGGCACCGGTGCCGGAAGCGCCGGTGGCGGCTGCGGCGTTATCCGCTCGCTCCGTGGTCTGCGTCCGGGCGTCCGCGCCCTCGGCGGCCTTGTTCTCGGAGCCTGCGCTCCTCGGGCCCCCGCTCTCCGGGCTCCCGCTCGTCGGGCCCTGCGCGTCGGCGTCCGCGGCGGCCGCTGCGGACGAGGCGCCCTTGCGGCCGCGCAGGCCGCCCGGCGTCAGGGCGTCACCGGGGTCCCCGGCCGGTCCCTGCATCGGCACCGCCCGGCGGACGGACACCGACGGACTCCCGGACGCCCCGGCCGCGCCGGCCGCCCCGGAGGACGTGCCCGAACTCGGCGGTATGTGGCTGGAAGGATCATGCTCACGTGCCATGCAATTTCCTTACTCATATGCGGGTTCGGCGTTCGTGTCGCGGCGCGCTCCGCACCCACGCACGACCGGACCTCACCCACCTCGGCCGTGGGGTGAGCCAAGTCCTCTGGAGGACAACCGTGTTGGCAGATAGCGCGGGGTGTCATGCCTGAACGGTTCGGGCCCGGGACGACGGTACAGGAACTCCCTCGAGCATGGTCGGCCAACCGAGCCCGCCCGCGGCAGCGCACCCCTCCGGGGCCTCCGGGTGGCGAAACCTCCGCACACTCCCGGCTCGCGCGGAGACTTCGGCTTCGAGGCGGAAGCCGTCACCGCTGTCGTCGGTGCCATCACCCAGGGCCGAGGAGCCGGTCGCCGGGACCGCTTCCCCTTCGACGACGCCTGCGCCGAGGACACGGTGCCGGCCGTACAGCCTGGCCCGCGACTCGGGCGGCTTCCACTTCGAGGATGTGGAATTCCGAATGGGGGAGAATCCGGACCACCTCTCCGCCGAGCTGCTGGCCGCGGGTCTGATAGGCCCTGACTCCTCGTGCGCGGAGGAGGAAACCGGCAACCATGACTGCTTCGACCATGACACCGATGACGAGGACCGTCTCGTGCAGACGAACGCGGACTACTTCCTCCTGCCCTCACCGCAACTGCCGACAGAGGTGGCGGCCAAGTGATCCAGCTCGCCCCGGACACGTATGTCACCTTCTGCAAGGGCATGAGCATGTCCACGCTGTCCGCCGTCTTCGCCGAAGCCGGGCATCCCATATCCGACGGTGCCGGTCGTCCGGCTGGACCTGGGTGACGCAGGACGCGCGCTCGGCATCGGCATCGGCATCGGCATCGGCATCGGCATCGGCATCGGCATCGGCATCGGACGGATTCTCCGTCAGCGATCTGGCGTGCTACGTCACCGGCTTCCGCTACGCGGACCGCGCAGACCGGCCCGAACCGATGGAGACCGTGTTCCTGGCGTCGACGCCCGCCCGTCCGTGCGAGCACGGACAGAACTACGTGACTCCTCCCCCTCGTGAACGAAGGGGCTTCTCGCTATGCCTGGTTGGCGTCGCGACGGACCAGCCCGGCCCGTAGAACGTTGACAGCTCCGACTGTGTCTGCGTGCGCGGTGTGGCCGCACGAGACGCAGTGGAACTTTTCCTGTGTGAGCCGGTTCTCCTTCGCGGTGTGCCCGCATTCGGGACACCGCCGGGAGGTGTTGCGGGGGTCCACGGCGATCACTTCCCGTCCGGCGCTCTCAGCCTTGGCGTGCAGGATCGTCAGGAACACCCCCCATCCGGCATCGGAGATCGACCTGTTGAGCCCGGCCTTGGCGGCGGCCCCGTTGGACAGAAACGCACCTGCCCGGCCGGGGTCGGGCCTGGGTGCGGGGGCCTTGTTCATGTTGCGGATCGTGAGGCCTTCGTGCGCGATGAAGTCGTGTGCGCGGACCAGACTCAGCGCGGTCTTGTGGGCGTGGTCGAGCCGCTGACGCCGGACCTTGCCGTGGAGCTGGGCGACCCTCTCCACGGCCCGCTGGTGGTTGGCGGTACGGTCCGTGGCCTTGCGGCACGGGAAACGGGACAGGGCCTGCTGCGCCGCCTCGAGTTTCGCGGCCGCACGACGGCCGTGGCGCGGGTTGGCCACGAAGGCGCCGTTCGAGTCGGCGAGGAAGTTCGCGATGCCCAGATCGATCCCGGCCACCGAGCCGGTCGCGGGCAGCGGTTCGGGCCGCTCCTGTTCGGCGGTGAGCACGACGAACCATTTTCGGCCCTCGCGCTTGACCGACACCGTCTTGACGCGGCCGAGGACCGGGCGATGCTGGTTGACCTTCACATGCCCGACGCCCTGGAAGCGGACGCGGGTCACCGGGTCGTGCGGGGAGGAGTTCCAGCGGCAGCCGTCCCCGTCCTTGGGGAAGTCCACCGTGTCGAACCGGTCCACCCCGCGAAAACGCGGATAGCCCGGGGTGTCCCCGGCCTTGATCCGGCGGAAGAACGCGGCAAACGCCCTGTCGAGACGACGAAGCGTTGCCTGCTGGCTGGAGAACGACCAACGCCCCTGACGCTCCGGATCGAACCCCCGGATCCCCTTGAGCTGCGCCGACTGCATCCCATAGGTGATGCCGGTCTTCGAGACGTGCCGCCAGGCATCACGGCGCTCCTGCAACGCCCCGTTGTAGAGCGAACAGTGATCACGCAGCATCTCGCCCAGCGCGATCGCCTGGCCCACGGTGGGCCGCATGAGGAATTTGTACGCGCGGATCATCCGGCCCACCCCCCTTCCGGTCCGGCTCCGTTGATCACAGTACCTTCGGTGGATGTCGCCAAGCCGACAAATCCACCCGGACATTCGTTCGAGTGGTCATCACGTCGCGTCACTCCGGGCGCAGAGAACTCCGGCGCTGCGCGCCTCCGGGCCAAGGATGCGTTCCCCTCCCCAGCTGAAGCCGGGGATACCCACGCAAGGCCAGGGATGGTGCCGCACTGCGACGTCCATCCGTTCCAGTTCGCCTACAGCCGGGGCGGGTTCGCACGGACGTGCTTCAACATGGGCGATCGCCGCGAATCACGCCGGAGCGGAGATCTCCTGGTACGCGAGCTGCTCGAAGCCGGGATCATCGGCCGGGACACACCGGCGTACGAGGCCGATCCCGGTTTCAACGCCGGCGGAACGCTCACGCTCCGGATCATCGCCGACCACTTCGAGCTGCCCTCGCCACCGCTGCTCAGGTGAGCCGGATGACTCCCGCAGTCCCCCACGGGAGTCATCACATCCGGTCAGTCGAGCATCGCCGTGGCCTCGACCTCGACCAGGTGCTCGGGGACGTCCAGTGCGGCGACACCCAGAAGCGTGGCCGGCGCAGCGGGAGTGGTCCCCAGCCGGGCGGACGCCCGGGAGATGCCCTCCAGAAGCAGAGGCATCTTCTCCGGCGTCCAGTCGACGACGTGGACGTTCAGCTTCGCCACGTCGTCGAAGGAGGCGCCGACACCCGCCAGGGCGGTGGCGACGTTGACGTAACACTGCTCGACCTGGGCCGCCAGGTCGCCTTCACCGACCGTGACGCCGTCGGCGCCCCAGGCGACCTGTCCGGCGACGAAGACCAGCTTCGAACCCGTCGCGACCGACACCTGCCGGTAGACGTCGATCTCTGGCAGTCCTGCGGGGTTCGTCAGGGTGATGGCCATGCTGTCCGCCTCCTTGCCGCGCGGCCCGCCAGGGGCCGTCGCGCACTCTCTTGTGGTTACTGGATAACCGTAGGAGAGTGTGTGCTGACGTGGAAGAACGCACTTCTTTGTGACAGGGGAACCAGAAGGTGACCAAGCAATTCGACGGCTCCCCCGAGGAACAGGCCGACCTGCGGCGCGCGGACTCGCTGGCGCGGGAGATCTTCTCGGACGTCGCCAACAAATGGGCGCTCCTGATCATCGAAGCCCTGGGCGACCGCACCCTGCGCTTCAGTGAGCTGCGGAGCGCCGTCGAGGGGATCAGCCACAAGATGCTCACCCAGAACCTGCGCATGCTGGAGCGCAACGGGCTGGTGGACCGGACGGTACACCCCACCGTGCCGCCCAAGGTCGAGTACGCCCTCACGGAGCCGGGCCGGGCCCTGCGGAGGACGGTCGACGTGATGTGCGAGTGGACACAGCGCAACCTCGCCCACATCGAAGCGTCCCGCCGCGACTTCGACGGCTGACCGGGGCGGGCGCGGCGAAGCCGGATCCCCGGCGTCGGCGGTACGGCGGTACGGCGGTACGGCGGTACGGAAAGCGGAATGGGGCCCGGCCCACAGGCCGGACCCCCCTCGCTCTCCCCCTCCGTCGGGCTTCCCGTTCCCCCCGGACCCCTCCCCGGAAGTCCCGACGCCGAATATGACCGGGCAGGGTGCGGAAAGGTTGCACGCCTTGACGGTCTCTTTGCCCAACTCCCCCCACAGGCCTCTCAGCAGGCGTGTTCCAGGTAGCGGGCGGCCACTTCGGCCACCACGTCGGCGCCGTCGCGGGCCCAGAGGCCCTCGTTGAAGATCTCGACCTCGATGGGCCCGTCGAATCCGGTCGCCTCGACCTGGCGGCGCATCGCACGGAAGTCCACGCACCCGTCGCCGAGTTGGCCGCGGCCCACGAGCACGCCCGCCGGAAGCGGAGTGATCCAGTCGGCGAGCTGGAAGGAGTGGATCCGGCCGGCCGCGCCCGCCCGGGCGATCTGGGCGGGCGCCTGGTCGTCCCACCAGACGTGGTAGGCGTCCACGACCACGCCGACCTGTTCGGCGGGGAAGCGTTCCGCCAGGTCCAGCGCCTGGGACAGTGTGGAGACCACACAGCGGTCCGAGGCGAACATCGGGTGCAGCGGCTCGATGGCCAGACGTACGCCCCGCTCCCGTGCGTACGGGGCCAGCTCGCCCAGAGCGTCGGCGATCCTCTCCCGGGCGCCGTACAGGTCCTTGTCCCCGGCGGGGAGCCCCCCGGAGACCAGGACCAGGGTGTCGGTGGACAGGCCGGCCGCCTCGTCGACGGCCGCACGGTTGTCGTCCAGGGCGCGGGCGCGTTCGGCGGGGTCGGTCGCCGTGAGGAAGCCGCCCCGGCAGAGGCTGGTGACGGTGAGGCCGGCGTCCTTCATCAGCTGTCCGGCGCGCTCGACGCCGTACTCCCGCACCGGGGCCCGCCACAGGCCGACCTGGCCGATGCCCGCCATGGCGCAGCTCTCGACGAGCTCGGGCAGGGACAGCTGCCGGACCGTCTCCTGATTGAGGGACAGGCGGGAGAGTCCGGTGTTCATCGGCTACCTCCGTGGACGCCCAGCAGGGCGCGCATCCGGGACTCGGCCAGCTCGGGGTCGGGGAACAGGCCGAGCCGGTCGGCCAGTTCGTACGCCGTCGCCAGGTGCGGCAGCGAACGCGCGGACTCCAGGCCGCCGACCATCGTGAAGTGGTCCTGGTGGCCCGCCAGCCAGGCGAGGAACACCACGCCCGTCTTGTAGAAGCGCGTCGGCGCGCGGAAGAGGTGGCGGGACAGCTCGACCGTGGGGTCCAGGACGGCGCGGAATCCTTCGACGTCCCCCGTGTCCAGCATCCGTACCGCGTGGGCGGCCAGCGGGCCCAGCGGGTCGAAGATGCCGAGCAGGGCGTGGCTGAAGCCCCGGTCGTCGCCCGCGATCAGCTCCGGGTAGTGGAAGTCGTCGCCGGTGTAGCAGCGCACCCCGCCGGGCAGGCGGCGCCGCACGTCGATCTCGCGTCCGGCGTCCAGGAGCGAGATCTTGATGCCGTCGACCTTGTCCGGGTGTTCGGCGATGACCTCGAGGAACGTGCCGGTGGCGGCGTCGAGGTCGGCGGAACCCCAGTACCCCTCCAGAGCCGGGTCGAACATCGGGCCGAGCCAGTGCAGGACGACCGGTTCCGTGGCCTGGCGCAGCAGGTGGGCGTACGTCTCCAGGTAGTCCTCGGGGCCGCGGGCCGCGGCGGCCAGCGCGCGGGAGGCCATCAGGACGGCCCGGGCGCCGCTCTCCTCGACCAGGGCGAGCTGCTCCTCGTACGCGGCGCGCACCTCGGCGAGCGTCGCCGGGCCGGTGAGCTGGTCGGTGCCCACGCCGCACGCGAGTGCGCCGCCCACCGACTTCGCCTCGGCGGCCGAACGCCGGATCAGTTCGGCTGCCCCCGACCAGTCCAGGCCCATGCCCCGCTGCGCCGTGTCCATCGCCTCGGCGACGCCCAGGCCGTGGGACCAGAGGTGGCGGCGGAAGGCGAGGGTGGCGTCCCAGTCGACGGCGGCGGGGTCGTCGGGGCTGATGTCGGCGTAGGGGTCGGCGACCACGTGGGCGGCGGAGAAGACCGTACGGGAGGCGAGCGGTCCGCCGCCCGGGGTGAGGTCGAGGGGGGTGCTGCGGGGTTCGTACGGGCCCTGCGGGAGGTGGATCGTCACGGGATCAGCTCCGGTGCTCCGGGGATGGCGGGGGCGGTCACAGGGTCAGCTCCGGTACGTCGAGGCGGCGGCCCTCGGCGGAGGACCTGAGGCCGAGCTCGGCCAGCTGGACACCGCGGGCACCGGCCATCAGGTCCCAGGTGTAGGGCTCGTCGAGGACGATGTGGCGGAGGAACAGCTCCCACTGGGCCTTGAAACCGTTGTCGAAGACGGCGTTGTCGGGGACTTCCTGCCACTGGTCGCGGAACGGCTCGGTGACCGGGAGGTCGGGGTTCCAGACCGGCTTGGGGGTGGCCGAGCGGTGCTGGACACGGCAGTTGCGGAGTCCCGCGACGGCGGAGCCGTGGGTGCCGTCGACCTGGAACTCGACGAGTTCGTCGCGGTTGACGCGGACCGCCCAGGAGGAGTTGATCTGGGCGATGGCGCCGCCGGCCAGCTGGAAGGTGCCGTACGCGGCGTCGTCGGCGGTGGCGGCGTAGGGCTTGCCGTGCTCGTCCCAGCGCTGCGGGATGTGGGTCCGTACGTGCGCGGAGACGCTGGTGACCTGACCGAACAGCTCGTGCAGGACGTACTCCCAGTGCGGGAACATGTCGACGACGATGCCGCCGCCGTCCTCCGCGCGGTAGTTCCAGGACGGCCGCTGGGCTTCCTGCCAGTCGCCCTCGAAGACCCAGTAGCCGAACTCGCCGCGCACGGAGAGGATCTCGCCGAAGAAGCCGCCGTCGATGAGGCGCTTCAGCTTCAGCAGGCCGGGCAGGAAGATCTTGTCCTGGACGACGCCGTGCTTGATCCCGGCGTCGCGGGCGAGGCGGGCCAGTCCGAGGGCGCCCTCGACGTCGGTGGCGGTGGGCTTCTCGGTGTAGATGTGCTTGCCCGCGGCGATCGCCTTCTTGATCGCCTCGACGCGGGCCGAGGTGACCTGGGCGTCGAAGTAGATGTCGATCGAGTCGTCGGCGAGCACCGCGTCCAGGTCGGTCGACCACTCGGTCAGGCCGTGCCGGGCGGCGAGTGCCTCCAGAGCGGGGGCGCGGCGGCCGACGAGGACGGGCTCGGGCCACAGCACCTCGCCGTCGCCGAGGTCGAGGCCGCCCTGCTCGCGGATCGCGAGGATCGAGCGCACCAGGTGCTGCCGGTATCCCATGCGTCCCGTGACGCCGTTCATGGCGATGCGCACTGTCCTGCGTGTCACGAAGTTCCTCCATACCGCCGTAGCAAGCGCTTTCTATGAGGGATGACGCTAGCCTGCCGACTGCGGCCCGGACAAGAGGGGCGCCCCACAACTCCTCGGAGGAGAGCGATGACAGTCACCCTGGCGGACGTGGCGGCTCGCGCCCGGGTGTCCCCGGCCACCGTGTCCCGCGTACTGAACGGCAACTACCCGGTGGCCACCTCCACGAGGGAGCGGGTCCTGCGCGCGGTGGACGATCTCGACTACGTGCTGAACGGCCCCGCCAGCTCCCTGGCCGCCGCCACGTCCGACCTCGTCGGGATCCTGGTCAACGACATCGCCGACCCGTTCTTCGGCATCATGGCGGGGGCCGCGCAGAGCGAGATCGGCGGACCCGGCGACGGAACGGGCCGCGCGGGCGGCGAGAAGCTCGCCGTCGTCTGCAACACCGGCGGCTCCCCCGAGCGCGAACTCACCTACCTCACCCTCCTCCAGCGCCAGCGCGCGGCCGCCCTCGTCCTCACCGGCGGCGCCCTGGAGGATTCCGGCCACCAGGCCGCCATGACCGCGAAACTGGCGAAACTCGCGGACGCGGGGACCCGGATCGTCTTCTGCGGGCGCCCCCCGCTGCCGGACTCCGACGCGGTCGTGGCCTCGCTGGCCTTCGACAACCGGGGCGGCGGCCGGGCCCTGACCGAGCACCTGCTCGGCCTCGGGCACCGCCGGATCGGATACGTCGCCGGGCCGCTGGAGCGCACCACGACCCGCCACCGCCTGGAGGGCCACCGCGAGGCGATGGAGGCGGCGGGGGTGCACGAGGACGGGGAGGGCCTCACCGTGCACGGACCGTACGACCGGCGCTCCGGTTACGACGCCACGCTGGAACTCCTGCGCCGGCAGCCCGGGGTGACGGCGATCGTCGCCGCCAACGACACGGTCGCCCTGGGCGCGAGCGCGGCGGTCCGGGAGCGCGGCCTCCGCATCCCCGAGGACATCTCCGTGGCCGGCTTCGACGACCTGCCGTTCTCGGTGGACGCGGGCCTGACGACCGTACGGCTGCCGCTGTTCGACGCCGGGGCGCGGGCGGGGCGGCTGGCGATGGGCAAGGAGGAGCCCCCACCCGGCGGCATCGCGACGATCCCGGCCGAGCTGACGGTGCGCGGGTCGACGGCGGCGCCCCGGGTGGGGTGAGGATTCCCCGCCCCGTACCTGGGTACCGGTTCACCCGCACCGACGAAAGGACACACACGTGAAGCTCGCTTTCTCGACCCTCGGAGTTCCGGGGACGCCGGTCGCCGAGGTGGTGCGGCTCGCCGCCGACCACGGGTACGCGGGGGTGGAGCTGCGCACGCACCCCGAGGAGCCGGTGCACACCGGGCTGACGCCCTCCGAACGGACTGCGGTGGCCGAGGAGTTCGCGAAGGGCGGGATCGAGATCCTGGCCCTCGCCGGATACGTACGGGTCGCCGCCGAGGGGGACGACGAAGCCGTCCTGACCGAGCTCGCCGCGCTCGTGGAACTGGCCCGCGACCTGGGGGCGGCGAACGTCCGCGTCTTTCCCGGTGGCGGCGACCGGGACTCCGCCGAGGCCGACGCCGACGCCGCCCGCCGACTGGGCGCCGCGGCTCCGCACGCCGCCGACCTGGGCGTACGCATCCTCCTGGAGACCCACGACTCGCACCGCGCCGGGGTGGACGTGGCCAGGGTCGTGGGCACGGTCGGCCACCAGCAGATCGGCGCCGTCTGGGACGTCATGCACACCTGGCTGGCGGGCGAGGAGCCGGTGGCCACGCACGCGGTGCTCGCCCCCCACCTCGGCTACGTCCAGGTGAAGGACATCGCGTCCGCCGAGGAGACCACACCGCTGGCACTGGGGGACGGGGTGCTGCCCCTGAAGGCGTGCCTGGACACACTGGACCCCGATGCCTGGGTCTGCTGGGAGTACGAGAAGCGCTGGTACCCGGCCGCCGCACCCCTGCCGGGGCTGCTGTCGATGGGTCGGGAGTATCTGCTGCGGCTCGGCGCGCCGAAGCAGTAGGCCGGGCGGGGACGCGGCGTGCGGCGCGTGTCCGGCTTTTTTCGGGTGATCCCCTTGACCGGAAGTTACTTTCCATATATCCGTACCTTCTTGGAAGTTTCTTTCAGTACCGGAAGGAGCTCACGTGCACCACCGCACCTCCAGACGCACCCTCCTCGCCGCCACCGCGGCCACCGTCGCCGCGGCCGCTACCGGAGTCGTCGCCGTTCCCGGCACCGCCCAGGCTGCCGGCCCCTCGTCCGACAGCGGCCTCAAGCGGCTCATCGCCCGGATGAGCCTCGAGGAGAAGGTCGGCCAGCTCTTCGTGATGCGGGTGTACGGGCACTCGGCCACCGCCCCCGACCAGGCGGACATCGACGCCAACCTCGCCGAGATCGGCGTCCGTACCGCCGCCGAGCTGATCTCCACGTACCACGTCGGCGGCATCATCTACTTCACCTGGGCGCACAACACCCGCGACCCGCACCAGATCGCCGATCTCTCCAACGGCATCCAGCGCGCCGGGCTCGCCGGACCGACCCCTCTGCCGCTCCTGATCTCGACGGACCAGGAGCACGGCATCGTCTGCCGCGTGGGCGAGCCGGCCACGCTCATGCCCGGCGCCATGGCACTCGGCGCCGGTGGATCCCGCTCCGACACACGCAAGGCGGCCCGGATCGCCGGGGCCGAGCTGGCCGCCCTCGGCATCCGGCAGAACTACGCGCCCGACGCCGACGTCAACGTGAACCCGGCCAACCCCGTCATCGGCGTGCGGTCCTTCGGCTCCGACCCCCGGTCGGTGGCCGCCCTGGTCGCCGCCCAGGTGAAGGGCTACCAGAGCGCGGGGATCGCCGCCACGGCCAAGCACTTCCCCGGCCACGGCGACACGAGCACCGACAGCCACACCGGTCTGCCCTCCATCCACCACACCCGGGAGCAGTGGGCGGAGCTGGACGCCCCGCCGTTCCGGGCCGCCGCCGCGGCGGGCATCGACTCGATCATGACGGCGCACATCGTCGTCCCCGCCCTGGACCCCTCGGAGGACCCGGCCACCCTCTCGCGCCCCATCCTCACCGGCATCCTGCGCGAGGAGCTCGGCTACGACGGCGTCGTGGTCACCGACTCGCTCGGCATGGAGGGTGTGCGCACGAAGTACGGCGACGAGCGCGTCCCCGTCCTGGCCCTGAAGGCCGGGGTCGACCAGCTGCTGAACCCGCCGGACCTCTCGGTCGCCTGGAACGCCGTCCTGGCGGCGGTGAAGAGCGGGGAGATCAGTGAGGCCAGGATCGAGGAATCGATCCTGCGCATCTTCCGGCTGAAGTCGAAGCTCGGGCTGTTCCGCGACCCCTACGTCACCCACGCGGGTGTGGACCGGACCGTCGGCACCCGGGCCCATCTGGCCACCGCCGACCGGATCGCCGAGCACACGACCACGCTGCTCGCCAACACCGGTGCGCTGCTGCCGCTCTCCCGCCGCTCGCACCGCGACCTCCTCGTGGTCGGAGCGGATCCCGCCTCACCGTCCGGTACGACGGGACCACCGACCACCACGCTCGCCGGCGCCTTCCAGGAGCTGGGGTTCTCGGCGACCGCCCTGTCCACGGGGACGGCTCCGTCGAAGGCGAGGATCGCGGAGGCGGTGGCGGCCGCGCAGGGCAAGGACGCGGTCGTCGTCGGGACGTACAACGTCTCGGCGACCAGCTCCCAGCGCACCCTGGTCAGCGCGCTCGCGGCCACCGGCGTCCCGGTGGTCACGCTCGCCCTGCGCAACCCGTACGACATCGCCCAGCTGACCGGTACGGGCTACGCGGCGAGCCTGGCCGCGTACTCCTGGACCGACGTCGAGCTGCGGGCTGCCGTCCGGGTCATCGCGGGGCGGGCGGAGCCGGTGGGCCGCCTGCCGGTTCCGGTGCAGCGCGCGGACGACCCGGCACGGACGCTGTACCCCGTCGGTTACGGCCTGTCCTACTGACGCGACCACGGGCCGGTCGAACCGGGTGAGGCCCACCCGGTTCGACCGGCCCGTCGACGTGCGGGGCCGTACTACGGCCTCAGCGAGCCCGGGTTCCTCTCGAGCTCCTGGTCCCGCTTGTCCAGCTTCGCGTCGAACTTCGCGAGCGGCTTCGCCTTCGCCGGGTCGGCCTCGACGGCCGCCGGCGCGACGCCGGCCCAGCGCAGGATGGCGGCGGTCGCCGTGGCCTTCTCGTCGGCGACGAGCCCGGCGACCTTGGAGCCGTGGTTGCCGCCCGGCACCGTGAAGACGTAGCTGTCACGGGCACCCCGGCCGAGGCGGAAGGGCTCGGCGCCCCACGGGTCGTTCCCGCCGTAGACGTACAGCATGTGCCTGGCGTTGTTCCGGACCCAGGTGTCCACGTCGCGCATCGCCGAGGGCTCGAACTTCATCGGGATGGAGCGCGGCACGAAGGTGCGGGGCGGCTGGTAGCCGTAGCGGCTGAGACCATCCAGCCACGGCTGCGCGATGTCGGGCGATCCGAGCTGGGTGCCCGCCTGGTAGTAGTACGGCGTGTACCGCTCCAGGCCCTGGTCGGCATAGGCGGAGAAGCCCGATATGCCGTCGATGGAGTCCCATATCTCCTGGTCGGTGGCGTTCGGGGCGTCGGCCGGGATGGCCTCGCAGTCGGAGAGCAGGCTGTACTGCCAGAACGCCCAGACGTAGTCCATGACGACGGCTTCGTACGCCTTGTCGAGCGATCCGACGGTGTCGAAGGTGAGGCTGTTCTCCGCGGCGTACGCCTCGAACTTCTCCTCCAGCGGGCCGCGGCGCACGAGCGCCTCGCGCTGGACACCGTTCAGCCGGTCGCGGCACTCCTTGGTGCCGACCTTCTCGAAGAACCGGTCGTAGGCCGAATCCTCCGTGTTCACCACGTCGTTGGGCGCGACGTAGGCGACGACGCCGTCCATGTCCTTCGGGTAGAACCGCTCGAAGTAGGTGGCCGTCATGCCGCCCTTGGAACCGCCGGTGGTCAGCCAGTTCTCGGAGTAGATCTTCTTCAGCGCCGTGAAGACCCGGTGCTGGTCGCTGGCGGCCTGCCAGATGTCGAGCTTCGACCAGTCGGCGGGGTCCGGGCGGGACGGGGTGAAGAAACGGTACTCCAGGGAGACCTGGTTGCCGTCGATGATCTGCGTCGGCTCGCTGCGGCTCGGGTTGGTCGAGACGTTGTAGCCGCTGGTGAAGAAGACAGTCGGGCGGGACGTGTCCTTGTGCAGCAGGGTGACGCGCTGCTGGAAGGTCCCCTTGGACGGGTCCCTGTGGTCGACCGGCTGGGTGTAGTTCAGGACGAAGAAGCGGTATCCGGGGTACGGCTTCTCCTCGACCAGACTCATGCCCGGGATGGCCAGGATGCGGTCCTTGATGTCCTCACTGCTGCTCTCGCCGCCGCTGCTGACGGAGCCGCTGCTCTGCTTCGCGGCCGGTTCCGCGGCGGTGGCCGCACCGGCCGAGGCTCCGGTCGCACTCGCTGTGCCGATGAGCACCGCCAGCGACAGAACCCCTGTGAGCGCCTTGCGCATGCACCCTCCCCTTGATTCACGACAGACGCCGTGAACCTAGCGGGGACAACACCCGCCACGCCAGACCCGGTTGCACCTCAGCAGAGGATCCATCCGGTGGAACCCGACGAACCGGCGACGGAACCGGAGGCGCGCACGCACCGGTTCAGGGCGTGGACGGTGACGGGTCCGGCCAGTGTGGTGAAGGTGCCGCTGTCCACGACCGCCCGGCCCCCGCGCGGCTGCAGCGACACCCGCATGGTGCGCCGCGCGCCCGGTTTCGCGGCGACCGCGACCGCGCAGGCGTAGGACCGGCTCTCGTAGACGCGCAGCGAGCCGGTGGCGAACGTCACCGTCTTGGCCAGCCGGCCGGAACACGCCGCCGCGGCCTGCGCGGGGGCCACGGCGGGGCCGCCCAGCACCAGGCCGGCGGAGCCGAGGAGCGGCAGCACGAACAGCGCCGCTCCCAGGCGCCGGCCCGCCGCCGGTCCCGCCGGCCGCGGCCGCTCCGATGCCCTCAGTCGTCCCGCCACTCGTCCACCCCACCCGCTCCGTCGGACCCTCGGGCCCTCACCGGGACCCACATGCGTACGGGTGTACGACGCGAAAGGGGGCCTGCGAGGTTGCGCGGATCCGGGGTGGACAACGGTGTCAGACCCTCACCGGTGCGTCCTCACCCAGGTCCTCCCCTATGAACGTGCGCCACAGCCGGGCGTAGTGGCCGTTCCTGGCGAGGAGTTCGTCGTGCGTGCCGTCCTCGGCGACCCGCCCGCCGTCCATCACCACGACCCGGTCCGCGCGGGCGGCCGTCGTCAGCCGGTGGGCGACGACGAGCGTCGTGCGACGGCCGGCGATCCGGTCGGTGGCCTGGTTGACCTGCGCTTCGCTGGCGAGGTCCAGGGAGGCGGTCGCCTCGTCGAGCAGCAGGATGTCGGGGTCGACCAGCTCGGCACGGGCGAGGGCGATCAGCTGGCGCTGGCCCGCGGAGAGGTTGCGGCCCCGCTCGGCGACCTCGTGCAGGTAGCCGCCCTCCAGGGTGGCGATCATCTCGTGGGCGCCGACCGCCCGGGCCGCCGCCTCCACCTGGGCGTCGGTGGCGTCCGGCAGGCCGTAGGCGATGGCGTCACGGACCGTTCCCGCGAAGAGGTAGGCCTCCTGGGGTACGACTCCGAGCCGGTGCCGGTACGCGGTCCGGTCCAGCGTGCGCAGATCCTTGCCGTCCGCCGTGACCCGCCCGCTCGTCGGGTCGTAGAAGCGGGCGACCAGCTTGACGAGCGTGGACTTGCCCGCGCCGGTCTCACCGACGAAGGCGACCGTCTGACCGGCCGGGATGCGCAGGTCGATACCGGTAAGGGCCTCCTCCTCGCCGTTGTACGCGAAGGACACGTCCTCGAAGGCGATCTCGCCGCGCAGCGAGGTCACGTCCTGCGGGGCCTCGTGGTCGGCGGTGGAGGTCGGCTCCCGCAGGAGCTCCTGGATCCGGCCGAGCGAGACCGTGGCCTGCTGGTAGCCGTCGAAGACCTGGGAGAGCTGCTGCACCGGGGCGAAGAACAGGTCGATGTAGAGGAGGTAGGCGACCAGCGCGCCCGTGGTCAGGGTGCCGTTGTCGACCCGGCCCGCCCCGACGATCAGCACGGCGGCCGCCGCGACCGAGGCCAGCAGCTGGACGAACGGGAAGTAGACGGAGATCAGCCACTGCCCGCGCACCCGGGCCTGGCGGTAGTGGTCACTGCGGGCCGCGAACCGCTCGGCGCCGTCGCGCTCACGACGGAACGCCTGCACGATCCGCAGCCCCGCGACGGACTCCTGGAGGTCGGCGTTGACGACGCTGATGCGTTCCCGGGCGAGTTCGTACGCCTTGACGCTCTTGCGGCGGAAGAAGAACGTGCCGACCACAAGCACCGGGAGGGTCGCGAAGACCACCAGGGCCAGCTGCACGTCCAGGACGAGCAGCACCACCGTGATGCCGAAGAAGGTGACCACGGAGACGAAGGCCGTGACCAGGCCGGTCTGCAGGAACGTGGACAGCGCGTCCACGTCCGTCGTCATCCGGGTCATGATCCGGCCGGTCAGCTCGCGCTCGTAGTAGTCGAGGCCGAGCCGCTGGAGCTGGGCGAAGATCTTCAGGCGCAGGGAGTACAGGACGCGTTCGCCCGTACGGCCCGTCATCCGGGTCTCACCGATCTGGGCCGCCCACTGGACGAGGACGGCGAGCAGGCCGAGTCCGGCCGCGGTCCAGACGGCGCCGAGCGCCATCCGCTGCACGCCGTCGTCGATGCCGTGCCGGATCAGAACCGGCAGCAGCAGGCCCATGCCCGCGTCGACGGCGACCAGCGCCAGGCTCACCAGCAGCGGCAGCCCGAAGCCGCGCAGCAGCCGGCGCAGGCCGTACGACTCCTCCGGGCGCACGGCGCTCGCCTCGTCGATGCCAGGCGTGTCGGTGGCCGGCGGCAGGGCCTCGACCTGGGCGAGGAGCTCGGGGGTGGCGGGCATACCGGCCGCCGCCGGGTCGCGCCGCTCCTCCTTGCGGATCCACAGCTCGGGGGTGATGCCGCGCTCGGCGTCGAACTCGGCGTCCAGTTCCTCCTGGAGCGCGCGGTCGTCCTCGGGCACGGCGTCACCGGCCGGCTGATGGCCCGGTGACGTGCCGCCCAGCTCGTCGGGATCGGTGAGCAGCCGCCGGTACAGCGCGCAGCGCTCCTCCAGCTCCGCGTGCGTGCCGATGTCGGCGAGCCGTCCCCGGTCGAGGACGGCGATGCGGTCGGCGAGGTTGAGGGTGGAACGGCGGTGCGCGATCAGCAGGGTGGTGCGGCCGGCCATGACCTGGGCCAGCGCCTCGTGGATCTCGTGCTCGACGCGGGCGTCGACGGCGGAGGTGGCGTCGTCGAGGAGGAGCAGGCGGGGGTCGGTGAGGATGGCGCGGGCGAGGGCGACGCGCTGGCGCTGTCCTCCGGACAGGGTGAGCCCGTGCTCGCCGACCTTGGTGTCGTAGCCCTCCGGCAGCTGGGAGACGAAGCCGTGGGCCTGGGCGGCACGCGCGGCCTGCTCGATCTGCTCCTGGGTGGCTTCCGGGTGTCCGTACGCGATGTTGGCGCGGACCGAGTCGGAGAAGAGGAAGCTGTCCTCGGGTACGAGCCCGATGGCGGCCCGCAGGGAGTCCTGGGTCAGCTCGCGGACGTCGTGGCCGCCGACGAGGACGGCACCGTGCGACACGTCGTAGAAGCGGGGCAGCAGGAGGGAGACGGTGGACTTGCCGCTGCCGGAGGCGCCGACGACGGCGACGGTCTCGCCGGGCTCGATGGTCAGGGAGAACCCGTCGAGCACGGGTCGCTCGCCCGCTCCGTCGCCCGGCTCGCCCTCACGGGAACCGGGGTCCGGCGCGCCGTAACCGAAGCGCACGTCGTCGAACTCGACGCTCGCCGGGGCGTCGGCCGGCAGCTCCTTCGTCCCGTCCTGCATGGAGGGCTCGGTGTCGATCAGCTCCAGGACGCGCTCCACGCCCGCACGGGCCTGCTGGCCGACGGTGAGGACCATGGCGAGCATCCGGACGGGGCCGACGAGCTGGGCGAGATAGGTGGAGAAGGCGACGAACGTACCGAGGGTGATCTCGCCCCGGGTGGCCAGCCAGCCGCCGAGGGCCAGCATCGCGACCTGGCCCAGCGAGGGGACGGCCTGCAGTGCGGGGGTGTAGCGGGAGTTCAGCCGGATGGTCCGCAGCCGCCCTGCGAAGAGCTTGCGCCCGACCTCGCGGAGCTTGCCCGTCTCCTGCTCCTCCTGCCCGAACCCCTTGACGACCCGGACACCGGAGACGGCCCCGTCGACCACGCCGGCCACGGCGGCGGCCTGGCTCTGGGCGTACCAGGTGGCCGGGAAGAGGCGGGCGCGGGAGCGGCGGGCTATGTACCACAGGGCGGGGGCGACGGCGAGGGCGACCAGGGTCAGCGGCAGCGACAGCCACGCCATGATCACCAGGGAGATGAGGAAGAGCAGGACGTTCCCGATGGTCATCGGGAGCATGAAGAGGAGTCCCTGGATCAGCTGGAGGTCGCTGGTGGCCCGCCCGACGACCTGGCCGGTGGACAGCTCGTCCTGCCGCTTCCCGTCGAGCCGGGTGAGGGTGCCGTACATCTCGGTCCGCAGATCGTGCTGCACGTCGAGGGCGAGCCGGCCGCCGTAGTAGCGGCGGACGTAGGTGGCGGCGTAGACGAGGACGGCGGCGACGACGAGCATCCCGGTCCAGAGACCGAGGGACCGGGTGTGGTTCACGACGACGTCGTCGATGATCACCTTGGTGATGAGCGGGACGAGGGCCATCACGGCCATGCCGGCCAGGGACGAACCCAGGGCCAGCAGGACGTTGCGCCGGTAGCGCCACGCGTATCCGGTCAGCCGCCGGGCCCACCCCGGCTGAGCCGTGCCCTTCTCCGCCGCGTCCTTCCGCCCCGCGTCCTTACGCTCCCCGTCCGCGCTCTCGCCCGCCATCGTGCCTCCCGCATGTCCCCGTACCGCCCGCTGGTCTACCGCCAGTCACCAACGCGGTCAGCTGCGGATTTCATCCCGCGGCAACAATTCTCGGCCCATGGACGGAGGCGGGGGCGGGTGGTCCTAGGACCGGGGACGGCCGACGGGGCGCGGGCGGCGGCCGGCAGCCGGGAGGCGGGCGGCAGCCGGGAGGCGGGCGGCAGCCGGGGGGCGGAGGGGCCGCCGCCGAGCCCGGCGGCCGGGATCCGGCCGGAGACCGCCGGTACGGGCGCCGGTGCCGCCACCGCCTCCTGGAGCGCGGCGAGGGAGGTCAGGCTCCCGGGACGGTGGAGAGACGCAGGGTGCCACCTCGCCCGTGCTCCGGCCGGGCGTCGGTGGCGAAGGCGGCGTTCTTCCCGACGCGCAGTCCGCCGCAGTAGAGGGAGGAGCGGCGGAGTGCGTCGGAACATCGCGTCGGACATGACGAGCGTGTGCCGGCCGGGCAGCCCGAAGACGGTGGCGGCGCCGGGTCCCTGGAGGGTCTCGGCCACGGGGTCGCCGTCGTCACGCCCCGGCCGGGGGGTTGAGGGCGCTCTGCGCCCGGGCAGGGGCGGGCCGCGGCCGGTCGTCGCGGGCGTGGCTCAGCGGCCGCGGCCCTCCGCGATCTGGCGGGACATGATCGTGGTCAGCTCGTACGCCGTGTGGGAGGCGGCGACGGAGGTGATCTCCGCGTGGTCGTACGCGGGGGCGACCTCGACCAGGTCGGCGGAGACCAGGTGGCAGGAGGAGAGGCCGCGCAGGATCTCCAGGAGTTCGCGCGAGGTGAGGCCGCCGGCCTCCGGGGTGCCGGTCCCGGGGGCGTGGGCCGGGTCCAGGACGTCGATGTCGATGGAGATGTAGAGCGGCCGGTCGCCGATGCGCTGCCGGAGCTGGTCGGCGATCTCGTCGACGCCGCGCCGCATGACGTCTGCGGAGGTGACGATGCCGAAGCCCATCTTGGCGTCGTCGGTGAGGTCCTGCTTGCCGTACAGCGGTCCGCGGGTGCCGACGTGGGACAGCGCCTCGGTGTCGAGGATGCCCTCCTCGACGGCCCGGCGGAACGGGGTGCCGTGGGTGTATTCGGCGCCGAAGTAGGTGTCCCAGGTGTCCAGGTGGGCGTCGAAGTGGAGCAGCGCGACGGGTCCGTGCTTCTTGGCGACGGACCGCAGGAGCGGCAGCGCGATGGTGTGGTCGCCGCCGAGCGTCATCAGGCGGGCGCCGGTCGCGAGCAGGTCGTCGGCGGCCGCCTCGACCGTCTCGACGGCCTCGTTGATGTTGAAGGGGTTGGCGGCGATGTCCCCGGCGTCCGCGACCTGGGCGAGGGCGAAGGGGGAGGCGTCCTGCGCCGGGTTGTAGGGACGCAGCAGGCGGGACGCCTCGCGGATGGCGTTGCCGCCGAAGCGGGCGCCGGGACGGTAGGAGACCCCGCTGTCGAAGGGCACACCGACCACGGCGACGTCGGCGGTGCCGACCTCGTCGAGCCGGGGCAGCCGGGCGAAGGTCGCGGGCCCGGCGTACCGGGGCACGCGCGAGGAGTCGATCGGGCCGCGCGGCGTTTCGTTGCTGCTCATGGGGGCGGATGCCTTTCGTTCGGGTGCGCGGCGACCGGGCGTCCGCTCAGGTGCCGCTTGCAGGAAAGACGGTAGGTGGCCGGAAGCCTACGCTGAAGTGTACGTTTCGTACGTTCCCACCCGCACCGATGGATGGATCGTCCATGCCGGAGTTCCCCGCCGGACCACCGGCCCCGCCCGTCCCCCTGGCCGAACTGCTGGCCCGGGAGGAACTGGGTCTGCGCCGGATCGCCGGTCCCGAACATGCGGATCTCCTGTGGGTGCACACCTCGGAGATGGCCGACCCGTATCCGTACCTGCTCGGCGGTGAGCTGGTGCTGACCGCCGGGGTCCAGCTCACGGACGGGGACACCTACGTGGCCCGGCTCGTACAGGCCGGGGCGGCGGCGCTCGGCTTCGGGGTGGCGCCGGTGCACGACACGGTGCCGTCCGGCCTGGTGGAGGCGTGCGACCGGCACGGGCTGCCCCTGGTGGAGGTGCCTCCCGGGACCCGCTTCACCGCGATCGCCCGGGCCGTGTGGCGGCTGATGGCGGAGGCGCGACACCGTGAGCTGCGCAGGGTGACCCGCGCCCAGCAGGCCCTGGCGACGGCGGCGGCCCGCCCCGACCCGGTGCCCGCGGTGCTGCGTCAGCTCGCCGTACAGCTGGACGGCCGGGTCGCGCTCCTCACCGCGGACGGCGGGGTGCTGCACTCGGCGGGCGGGCGTCCGGCACCGGACGTAGGGGCGGCGCTGGCACGGCTGGCCAGGGTGGTGGCCCCCGCCGCGCCCATGGCCGGCACGGGCCCGGCGCCCGGGCGGACGCCGAGTCCGTCATCGGCCACCGACACCCAAGGCGGCACCCATCTGTTCGCGTATGCGCTGGGCGGCGGGCAGGGACTGGCCCTCGCCCTGGCGACGCCCCGCCGCGACACCGGCGACCACACCGTCGCGGGGATCGCGGTCGTGCTGCTGTCCCTGCTCACCGCCCCGCACCAGGGCGCCGACGGGGCGGGCCGCTCGGCGGCGCTCGTGCGGCTCCTGCTGGGCGCGGCCCCCGAGGACGTGGCCCCGCTGCTGGGCGACGGCGACTCGTGGACGGTCGTACAGGCCCGCCGCGCCGACGGCGCCCCGGCCGACCCGCTGAACGCCGGGGCACTCGGCGCGGCGCTGGGCTCGGCCCTGACGGACGTGGACCGCGAGACCGTACGGATCCTGCTCCCCGGCAGCGCTGCCGAGGCGGTGGCCCCGCAGCCCGGCTGGACCCTCGGCGTCTCCGCATCCGTCCCGGTGACCGCCCTGCCCGCCGCCGAAGGCCAGGCGGCCCGCGCCCTGGGCCACGCCGAGGCGACCCGCGCCCCGCTCAGCATCCACCGCCCCGGCGCCGGAGGCCTGGACGGCCTGATCCCGGCCGACCGTGCCGAGGCCCATGGCCGCGCCCTGCTGGCCCCGCTCACCGCGCCCCTGGCCGAGACCCTGCGCTGCTGGCTGAGCCTCCACGGCAGCTGGGACCGCACGGCGGTGGCCCTGCGCATCCACCGCAACACGGTCCGCCAGCGCGTCGCGCGGTGCGCGGCCCTGCTGGACATGGACCTGGACGACATGGACGTACGGACGGAGCTGTGGTTCGCGCTGCGGAGCCGCACACCGTGAACGCGCCCTGAAACAGCCCCTGGGGCGTGCCCCTCGCCGACGTGTGCCCTATGTTTCAGGACGACCGACTGACGCGACGATCGACCGAGGCGACGGACCACCCATGGCACGGGATTACGACAGTCAGCTACTGGAGTCGGTGGGGGTACGCCGACGCAGAATGCGCGACGCCCTGCTGTTCGGCGCGCAACGCGCGCGGCGGACCGCTGACGAGCGACTCGGGAAGGTTTTCGCGGGAATCGCCATCGCGGCTGTGATGTGCGCTGGCTGCGTCGGATGGGCCTTCCTCCAGCACACGTTGGACAAGCAGAAGGCCGAACAGGAAAAGCAGCAGCGCCAGGCGCAGCAGTACGACCGCACCGGCTGACAGGCGGCAGGACAAGCGCTCAACGGAATCCGCGAAGTACCGGTTGATACCCCCGGATTGAGTGCGAAAAGACTGCGAATTGCGGTACACACCTTTGACCCCGAAAGCTCTCGAAGCCGTGATGATAGGTTCCCGTAAGTGGTGACCACAGCGATAACTTCCCGGGCGGAACTGAGCCGGGTGACCCTGGTCGGAGAGCGGCGCAGGGCCGACATCGTCCTTCCGTCGGACACCCCGATCGGTCAATTGCTCCCGGATATCCTCCAGGTACTCGACGACCGAATCGCCTCGCGCCCGCTGACACGGCAGTTGATGACGTCCGACGGTTCCGCACTCCCGCACGACAGCACATTGGCGTCGGCCGGGATAGCCGACGGCGCCGTCCTCCGGCTCGTCAGGACGCATTCCGCACCGCCCGCGCCCGTGGTGCACGACGTCACCGACCAGGTGGCCGACGACCTCGATCTGCGGGTGTGGCGCTGGCGTCCCACCGCGCGCCGGACGGCCGGGGGTGTGGCCACCGTCGTCTTCGCCGTGACCGCCGCGCTGCTCGCCCGCCGTGAATTCCCGCTCGGCGCCCTGGCCGGTTCCCTCACCGCTCTCACGTTCCTCCTCGTGGCGGCCGGCGCCGTCGTGGCGAAGGCGGGGAAGGGGAACCGCGGCCTGGCAACAGCACTCCTGCTCCTCTCCGGCGCGATCGGCACCCTCGCTGCGTGGACCGCGGCCGACGCGCACGACTGGCCGGGCACTCTGCGTCTCGCCGCCGTCGCGGGAGCGGTGATCCTGACGCTGGTGATGCTCGGTTACTTCTCGCCGCTCGGCCGCGGCGGACTCATCGGCGCCGTGACGACTGCCGCGCTCACCGTGGTGTGGGAAGGCGCCGCCGCCGTCCAGGGGGACCCGGCACGGCTCGGTGCCGTCATGGCGGTCGTCTCCGTCGTCCTGCTCGGCCTGTTGCCTCGCCTGGCCCTGATGGCGTCGGGGCTGACCGCACTCGACGACCGCCGTTCGGGCGGCGCCTCCATCAGCCGTCACGAGGTGGGCAACGCGCTCGCGGCCACGCATCGTGGCCTCGCCCTCGCGACCCTGGCCACGTCGGTCTCCGCTGCCGGCGCAGGCTGGCTGATCACCCGGGCCGGGACGCAGACGGTGTGGACCGTGGTGCTGACCTCGGTCGTCACCGTGGTCCTCCTGTCACGAGCACGCGCCTTTCCCCTGGTGGCGGAAGTGGTCGCGCTCTTCACGGCCGCGACGGTCCTCGTCGTACGCCTGGTGATGCTGTGGATGCAGCACGGCGGAAGCGCCGGACCGATCGCCGTCCTCGGCGCGGCAGCGGTTCTGCCGCTGCTCGTCCTGGCGGTGCAGCCACCGGAGCACGTCCGGGTCCGGCTTCGGCGAACGGCCGACCTGATCGAATCCATCGGCATGGTGAGCCTCTTCCCGCTCGCCGTCGGTGCGTTCGGTGTGTTCGGACAGCTGCTCAACAAGTTCTGAGACAACGCGCGGACGCTCCGGCAGGGGCTTCACGGCGGAGGAGAAGGGCAGAGATGCCGAACGCGGACAACTGGCAGGGCGATGTGCTGCGCGACCTGGGAGGCGCTGCCCCGCGTGGCGGTCAACGCCGGGGCGACGCGGGCCACGCCGTCGGCTCCCCCTCGCAGGCCCCGGGCATTCCCTCCCCCGGTGCCCCGGTACCGGATGCCGGGCCCGGGACGGGTGCGCCCGGTCAGGCCGGTCAGGCCGGTCAGGCCGGTCAGGCCGGTCAGGCCGGTCACCAGCGTCAGGAGCGACCGGCTCCGGCGCCGTACACGCCTGGTGCCCGAGCTCCCCGGAACACCCCCGGCTCCCGGCCGGTGGTGGACGAAGGCCTGGCCGGGGCGGTGCGCAAGCCGCACCACGGGGAACCCCTCGCGGCCCGTGCCGCACACGCCCTGCGCCGCATCGTTTCCTCATCCGCCGCGCGCGAGGTCGCCGAGGCCACCCGCACCGCCGAGCGGCTCCAGCAGCCCGTGACGACCGGCCGCCAGATCGCCGTCACCTCCATCCGGGGTGGCGCGGGCAAGTCGACCGTCACCGCGCTGCTCGGCACCACGTACGCCCACTACCGGCAGGACCCGGTCCTCCTCGTCGAAGCCGATCCGGCGCTCGGTTCGCTGCCGCTGCGGCTCGGCGCCCCGTCCCTGCGCTGGACCACCGGCGACGTCGCGGACATCGTCGAACCACAGATGTCCCTGCTCGACGTCACCGGCTACCTCGTCCAACTGCGCGACAACGCCTGGCTCCTGCCCGGGAGCCAGGGCCGGATCGGCGCGATGCTGGACACCAGGGCGTACGAACGGGTCATGGTCTCCCTGCGGCGCTACTTCGGTGTGACGGTCGTCGACTGCGAGACGCTGCCCGCGGAGGTCGCGCGGGTCGCACTCTCGGCCTCCCAGGCCCGCGTGCTGACCGCCCCGGCGACCCTGGAAGGTGTCATGAGTACGTACAACGTGCTCGAGTGGGTCAAGGGGCTGCCCCGCCACGTGATCGAGGGCACGGTCGTCGTCCTCACCGAGCAGTCACCCCGCCCCGGGATCGACCTCGGCAAAGCGGCGCAGAAGCTCGCGTCCACCGGCGCGAGCGTCCAGATCCTCCCCTACGACCGGCATCTGGCCTCCGGCGGCGCCATCCGCACGGAACTGCTCGCCCGCTCGACGAGGCAGGCCGCCACCCGCCTCGCAGCGGATGTCTTCCAGCTCTCGCAGAAGCGGCGCTGACCATGCCGAGCCCGAGCCCGACCGTGAGTGACGGACGATCATGAGTACCCGACTGATACACCGCCCGGCCAGGACCACCAGACCTCCGGCAGCCGTCGGAGCACGCACCATCGAGGCCCCGCCCAACCTCCCCGAGGGGAAGGCGGGCAACATCGCGATGTCGCTGCTCCCCGTCGCCGGGGTCATGTCGTCGGTCGTGATGATGACCGTCGTCCGCAACAGCCAGTTCGCCGCTCTGGGCGCGGTCATCCTCGTCGTCACGGTCGTCGGCTCCGTCGCCCTGCTCTTCTCGCAGCGCGGCAAGGCCCAGCGCACCCGCCGGACCCAGCGCGAGGCCTACCTGGCCTACGTGGAGGACCTGCGGGAGGAACTCTCCGGCGAGGAGCGCGCGCGCCGTGAGCTCGCCGACGTGCTCGACCCGCCGCCGCACGCCCTCTACGACGTCGTGCGGGACCCGGCCCGCCTGTGGGAGCGCCGCCGCGTCGACGCCGATTTCCTGCAGGTGCGGCTCGGCACCGGTGAGATGCCCGTACGTGATCTGCGCATCGCCGACCAGGGCTCGTCGGTCCTCACCCCGCCCGACCTCTTCATGCTCAACGAAGCTTCGGCGCTGATGACCCGCTTCCGCACCGGCACGGAACTCCCGCTCACCGTCCCGCTCGACCGGGTCGGCAACATCAGCGTCATCGGCCCCCGCGAAGACTGCCTGCGGGTCGTCCGCGCCCTCCTCGTGCAAGCCGCGGCGACGCACGCCCCCGACGACGTGGCGATGGCGCTCGCCGTGCCCGGCGACCGGGTCGCCGACTGGGAGTGGGCCAAGTGGCTGCCGCACCTGCTGGACCCCGAACAGCTGGACGGCCCGGTCGCCGCCCGGCGCATCGCCCCCTCCGCACCCCAGCTCGCCCGGCAGCTCGGCCCCGAACTACGCCGCCGCGCCTCCTACGCGGCCGAGCTGCGCAGGGGCCTGGCCGGCCAGGACGCCCTGTCCATGACGTCCCGGCTGCTCGTCGTCACCGACGGCCACGGTGAGGACGCCGTCGACCTGCCGCGGCCCGATGACGCCGTGGGCCTGCGCGACATGGGCGTCACGGTCCTGCATCTGCTCGAACAGCGCGTCCAGGAGCCAGGACACGTCGGCATCCGGATCACCGTCGAAGGCACCGAGGTGGCCATCGAGGACCTGCGGGAACAGGAACCGGTCCGCGCGCACGGCACCGTCGACGAGGTCGGCATCCCGTTCGCCGAGGGTCTGGCCCGGATGCTGGCGCCTCTGCGCCTGTCCGCCGAGTCACTCGTCGACGCCCCGCTGTCCGGCCCCGTCGATTTCGCAGGCCTGCTCGGCATCGACGACGTGGCGCGGCTCGACCTGTCCCGCCTCTGGGCCCCGCGCGGCGAACGTGCCTTCCTGCGCGTGCCCATCGGCATCAGCGACTCCCACGAACCGGTGCTCCTCGACCTGAAGGAGTCCTCGGAGCTCGGTATGGGTCCGCACGGCCTGTGCGTCGGCGCCACCGGGTCCGGGAAGTCGGAGCTGCTGCGCACCCTTGTCCTCGCCCTGGTGGCCACGCACCCCCCGGAGGATCTGGCCCTGGTCCTCGTCGACTACAAGGGCGGGGCGACCTTCGCACCGTTCGCGAACCTGCCGCACGTCGCGGGCGTGATCACCAATCTGGAAAACCAGGCGGGTCTCGTCGAGCGCGTCCACGCCTCCCTCGCCGGTGAGGTCAAGCGCCGGCAGCAGGCGCTCAAGGACGCGGGCAACGTCGCCGACATCGGCGACTACGCCGCGCTCCGGGCCGAGAAGCGGCCCGACCTGGAACCGCTGCCGCACCTGTTCGTCGTCATCGACGAGTTCGGCGAACTCCTCACAGCAAAACCGGACTTCATCGACCTGTTCCTGTCCATCGGCCGTATCGGCCGCTCCATCGGCGTGCACCTGCTGCTGTCCAGCCAGCGCATCGAGGGCGGCAAGCTCAAGGGCCTGGACACCTACCTCTCCTACCGGCTCGGTCTGCGCACCTTCAGCGCCGACGAGTCCCGCACGGTCCTGGACACCACGGACGCCTTCCATCTGCCGCCGCTGCCGGGCTTCGGCTACCTCAAGGTGGACACCAGCCACTACGCGCGATTCAAGGCCAGCTACGTCTCGGGGGGCTACCGCGGTCCCGTCCAGCGCGCGGACGAGGAGGAGACGGGTCCACTGGCTCTTGAGTACGAGGCATTCAACACCTGCTCCGCATCCGGTGATTCCGGCCCGCAGGAGCCTTCGACGCGACGCCGCGAGACGGGGCCGACCGAGCTGGGCATCGTCGTCGGGCAGCTGGAGGGCGCCGCCGGACCGGTACGCAGCATCTGGCTGCCGCCGCTGCCGACCGCTCTCACCCTGGACAGCGTGGCGGGCCCCCTGGACGCCGGCCCACGCGGTATGCAGCTCGCCGGGCGCCGCGGCCCGCTCCAGGTGCCGCTCGGTCTGCTCGACGACCCGACGAAGCAGTGGCAGGGCCGCTGGTTCCTGGACCTCACCGTGGCCGGCGGCCACGCCGCCTTCATCGGGGGCCCGCAGTCCGGCAAGACGACCCTCCTGCGTACGTTCGTCCTCGCGCTCGCACTGACCCACACCCCGCAGGAGGTCGGTGTCTACGGCCTCGACCTGGTCGGCGGTGGCCTTCAGGCACTGTCGGGCCTGCCGCACGTCGGCGGTGTCGCCGGCCGCGCGGACCGCGAGCGCGCGGGACGCACGGTCGAAGAGGTGCGGAACATGCTCGCCACCCGCGAGGAGCTCTTCCGCGAGCACGGCATCGACTCCGTCGGGCAGCTGCGCACCCTGCACGCGGCCGGCAGGCTGCCTCAGCTCGCCTCGGCCGAGATCGTGCTCGTCATCGACGGGTTCGGCGCGCTGCGCGACGACTTCGAGGACTTGGACGACGCCGTCACCGACATCCTCAAGCGCGGGGGTGGTTACGGAATCCACGTCGTCGCGGGCATGCTCCGCTGGAACGACGTACGCATCGCCACCCAGTCCACCTTCGGCACCCGCCTGGAGCTCCGGCTGAACGACCCGGGCGAGTCCAGCATCGACCGCAAGCTCTCCCAGACCCTGTCCCCCGACGAGCCCGGTCGTGTCCTCACCGACGGCAAGCTCTTCGCCCAGGCGGCGCTGCCCCGCACGGACGGGCTCGCCGGCACCACCGACCTGGGAGCGGTCCTGGAGCGCACGGCCCGTACGGTCCGTGCCACGTGGAGCGGAGAGGTCGCCCAGCCGGTGCGGGTCCTGCCGCACCTCCTGGAACCGCACCTGCTGCCGGGTCCGGCCGCCGAACCCCGGAGAGTGCCGATCGGCGTCGACCAGACGGCGCTGGAACCCGTCCTCCTGGACCTGTTCGAGCACGACCAGCACCTGCTGGTCATGGGTGACAGTGAGTGCGGGAAGACGACTCTCCTCAGGACCGTCGCCGCCGGGCTCATCGACCGCTACAGCGAGGACGAGCTGGTCTTCGCCGTGATGGATCCGCGGCGGAGTCTGCGCGGTGCGATCCCCGAGGAGTTCCGCGGCGGCTACGCGTACAACGCCAAGCTGTGCTCCGGCCTCTCGGCCGGAATCGCCACCGAGCTGGAGAAGCGGCTGCCCGACGGCAGCACGCCCATCGAGGATCTGGAGCCCGGCAACTGGGGCGACGGTCCGCGGATCGTGGTCCTCATCGACGACTACGACGTACTGACGACGGCCGGCCAGTCGCCTCTCTCCCCGTTCCTGCCGTACATCCCGTCCGCGGTGGACATCGGCCTCCACTTCGTCCTGACGCGCCGCGTCGCGGGGGCGTCGCGCGGGATGTACGAGCCGCTGGTGCAGGGCCTGCGCGAGTCCGGCGCCTCAGCCGTTCTCATGGCGGGCGACCGCAGCGAGGGCCAGCTGTTCCCGGGCGTGTACGCCACCCGACAGCCCCCGGGACGCGGCGTGCTGATTCGCCGGGGCTACGCGAACCGCCTGATACAGACCGTGTACACGCCCGGATAGCACCCGGCGCACCTCCACGAACGACGAAGGACCGGACGACCCCATGACCAAGGACGTCATCGCCCTCACCACCCGCATGCCCGACCCGTGGACCGTGCTCGTGGGGCTGCTCTCCGGGGGGCCCGACAAGCTGGTGGACACCCACGGCGACGGCGCCGTCGTACAGCTCTGTGACCCGGAGGGCCGCCCCCTGGTCTCCGTCGAGGCACCGCTGCTCGTCCAGGTGGCCGGCGAGGCGGAGCGGCTGCTCGGGGCCACGGCGCCGCCTGTCCCGTTCTGGTGGACGGAGGCCCGCGCCACCACCGGGGTCACGGAGGCCGAGCAGCTCGCGGGCACGTTCGCCGCCCGGCTCGCCCACCTGGCCGGTGGCTCCGCCTGGCCTCCGGAGGCCGCCCGTTCGCTGGCCGTGGTGTCGACGGACGGGGTGAGCGTCGCCCCCACCCCGGCCGCCGCGGTCCCCGCCGTCGACGTACTCACCGAGAAGGTCGCCGTCGTCATCCAGGACCGTCCGGTGGTCGCCCTGACGGCGTGGCTCTCGGACGCCTACCGGGCCGCCACGGAGGCCGGACTGGGACTCCAGGTCGTCGCACCGCCCGGGACGACGCTCTCCCCCGCCGCTCGGCCTCTCCTGGGAACGTGGCCGTCGCGCTGGATCGTCCAGGACGAACGGGACGGCTACTACGACGGGCTGTCAGGAGCCGTACTCCGCTGGCAGGACGGCATCTTCGCACCGGTCGGGGGCCCCGGTTCGACCGTGGAGGGCCCGGAGAACCTGGTCGCCGCGTCCTACAAGGAGGTGTCGGTCACCGGCGAACGGCAGCTGGCACTGACGTTCCGCTCCCTCCACCCCGCCGACGATCGACTGGTGCTCGGCGGCGGCCTGGAGTCGGTGTGGCGCGAGCTCACCGGCGCACCTCCGGCGGGTTGGGGGACGGCCGAACCGGCCAACCTCCCCTGGTCACCGCAGCGCCTCACGGACCTCGCCTTCGAGCGGTCCCCCCGGCCGACCTGGGCCGTGGTCGTCGGCACCCCGGAACGGCCCGGGCTCGCCACCGTGCGCGTCACCCGCACGACGGCGGGGGTGGAGGAGGAGGTGACGCTTGCGTTCGGATACGGAGCGGACGAGGACATGCCTCTGGACGCGCTCCCCCGGGCGGCCGAGGTGCTCGCCACGCGCCACCGGCTCCAGTCGATGCTCGTACAGGTCCGCAAAGCCCGCCGGGATCTCGCGGTACCTCCCCGCTTCGAAGGGCCCGGCGTCCCGCTGGCCTTCGTCCTGGGCGCCGACGAGGTCCGCGCGATACCGGGCGACCGGGCCCGGCGCACTCCTCTGACCGCGAAGCCCGTTCAGCTGGGCCCCCGGGCACGTCCCGCGTTGTACTACCCCCTGCCGGGCGATCCGTCGGACCTGTCGGGCTGGCAGGACTACGAACGGCTGGTGCGGCATCTGAAGGGTGCGTGACCGGGGCTTCCGCAGGAGTGTATTGGGATGGTCACAGTGACCTGATTGCTGATTGCATCAGCGACGTCCGGGTTGATAGACATGATGATTCGTACGGTTGTTCAGTCTGGTGGGGGGCCTGATGAAGTTCGACATGGGGGCATCGGTTCTGACGAACCTGAGGTCGCGTTCCTCGGAGTCGAGTACCGACCTCGGAACTCTGATCAATCAGCTGATCCAGGCGGCACAGCCGCTGGAGGGCAAGTTCAACGGCGCCGGCAAGGCCGCCTTCGACTCGTTCAAGTCCCGTTCCGACGAGATCACCGCGGCGCTGAACGCCTCCCTGGCCGCCCTGCTCGGTGGCCAGTCGGGGATGGACGCCGCGTTCGGTGAGGGTGACCAGGAGCAGGGCGAGAACGCGAAGGCGCAGATGGCATCGGCGAACTTCGACGCGGCCCGCTTCTCCGGTCGCGGCTGACCGGCCCTCTTTCGCACGCGCAGGCTCGGATCTCATTCCACGGGGAGTAATCGACCATGGCCACGGACAGCGACCGCCGTTCCTACGACACGGGTGCGTCCTCGGAGGCGCAGGGCAACATCCAGGCAGTCATCGCCCGCCTGGAGCAGGTGATCTCGGCGCGGGACGCGCAGGTGAAGGCGGCGATGCTGGACTTCGCCGCGGACGGTGTGGCGGACGAGTACCACGGCAAGGAAATCCGCTGGAACAACACCTCGAACGAGGTCAGGAACATCATCCAGCTGCTGAAGACGACGCTGGAGAAGAACGACAGCACCGCGCAGCAGACGCTCGCACGCGCGAAGGCAGCGGTCGACAACATCGGCTGACGTGGCGCGCATTCGGGTTTGGAGGAACGTTCCCTCCGGCCCGGACGAGGCAGCGGGACGGTTCGGCGCAGGGGTACACGGGGGTGGGCGTTCATGACGGCATGGGACATCAAGCCGCAGGGGGTACAGGGCCAGTTGCAGGTCACCGGCACGCATGCGGGTGACCTGGAGAAGGCTCTGAACGCTCTGGTCACGACGATGTCGGAGGCGGCGACGGCTGCGGGGACCGCCGTGCCGGGTTCGGAGGCCTCGGTGCCGCTGCAGGGCCCGGTACCGGTGGGTGCGGCCCCGTTGTCCAAGCCCACGCTCGGACCGGTGGCTTCCGCGCTGAGCCAGTACCTCGAGATGCGCCAGGGCTATCTGAAGTCGATGGCGGAGCGTATCCAGGCCGCCGTGCTGGGGGCGGCGAAGGCCACCAACGAGTACGTGGCGGGCGACCTGGACGCGGCGAAGCACGCGCAGGACGCGGCCAGGGCCGTGCGGCTGGACCTGCTGAAGGACGCTCCCGGGGGACGCAAGTGAGCAACGACAAGCCGATCCCCCTGGACGGCATACCGGTCTTCACGGGAGACCTGGCGACACTGGATGTGAAGGTCACCGAGCTGACCACGGCCGCGGAGACCATCGCGACGGCCACCGCCGACGTGCACAGCAGCTTCGGCGGCCTCCAGGCCTTCTACCGGGCGCCCGAGGCGGACCAGCTGTTCGCGACGACGAAGCCGGTCGCGACCAGCGGGCAGACGCTGAAGTCCGACCTCGAGTCCATCGCCTCGGCACTGAGCACCTACTCGGACGAGGTCTACCCGCTGGTCGAGAAGCTCAAGGAGATCAAGCGGGACGCCGGCGCGTTCCTCGTGAAGATCAACGCCGACGACAAGTGGCGCGAGGACGGCGACCTGATCGACGAGAACAACCACCGCCGCGACGAGATCATCGAGACCCTGGCCGCGTTCCAGGAGGCGGAAATCGCCTGTTACAACAAGATCGTCGCCCTGGTCTGCCTCCTGCCCCTGAAGACGAGCGACGGCTCGGACAGCAAGAACCAGTACGGCTACGACGCCGAAACCCTCAAGCATGCAGAGGGCCTCCCCTGGGGCGACCCGCTCGTCGAATCCACCCCGGGCTGGCAGGTGTGGGAACACGCCTGGGACTTCACCAAGGGCTTCTTCGTCGACGGGGTCTGGGGCACGATCAAGGGCCTGGGCACCCTGTTCTGCTACGACGGCTTCGAGGCGGCCGGCCAGGCGTGGAAGGGCCTGGCTCAGCTCGGCACCGGCCTGGTGGTGACCATCGCGGCCGGACCGGCCTACTGGACGGCGAAGGACGAGGACCTGCCCTCCTGGCTGCGTGACTCCCGTACGGCGATGAAGGAGACGGGCAAGGCGCTGGTGGCCTGGGACCAGTGGGGCGAGAACCCCTCCCGGGCAGCTGGTGCGGTCACCTTCAACGTCGTCACGACCGTCTTCACCGGCGGCACCGGCGGCGCGGTCGCCGGCGGCGGCAAGGCCGCCCTGGCCGCCAAGGCCCTGTCCGCCGCAGGCAAGGTGGGCCGCTTCGTCGACCCGATGACGTACGTCTTCAAGGGCGCCGGCTTCGGCCTCACGAAGGTCGGCGACGCCATGACCGGCCTCAAGGGCCTGGGCACGATCGAGATACCGCCACTCCCGGACAACGTCTTCACCCTCCCCGACGGAGCGGTACGCCTGGCCGACGGCACGGTCGACCTCCCCGCGGGCACGGCGATACCGGAAGGCGCGATCCGGCTCGCGGACGGCACGGTCAGACTCCCGGAGGGAGTGATCGCCCTCCCTGAAGGCACAGTCAAGAACCCCTTCGACGAGGGCGCCGCCTACGCGGACCTCAAGGGCAACCTCTACGACGAAAGCGGCAACCTCGTCCAACGCGGCGAGGACGCCCGCGTCGAACCCGGCAAGGCCGACGCGGACGCGAACACCCCGGACCACGCCCGCGTGGAGACCCCGGCACGGCAGCCGGTGCTGGTCGGGGCGGGGGCGCGGGTGGGCGACGACCTGGGACATGCCGGCCGGGCCGAGACCGATCTGCCGGGGAACAAGGCGGCCGACCGCGCGCCCGGCGGCACGGCAGACCACATGCCGAGCAGTAGCCTTGACGTCGACACACCTGGTGGTCGCGACAGCACACCAGGAAGCAGTGGTAACCCTGCACCCCACTCGGACGTCGACAACGGAACACCGGGCGGCACCCAAGACCATGGTGGCGGCGGCAGAGGCCACTTTCCAGCCTCGGGCGGAGCGGCTGACAACGCCCCTGGCGGTTCAACGGCGGACGGCGGTGGCCACCGCGCGGAGTTTGAGGCTGCCCGTAACAAGCCGGCTGGCGAGCGGACACCCGGAGAGCGCGCAGTCATCACCCGCGAACACGTCCGGTTGGCGAACGAGGACCCCGCCTGGCGAGCTCAGTACTACGACAAGTGGGGAATCGGCAAACGCAACAACGCCGAGGAACTGGTCGATGGTCAGCTCCTGCCGAAGCTCGTCGAGAAGCCGGGCGGAGGTTGGATGAGCGCCAACGATTTGCCGTACGCGAGCTCGGAGGACTTTCTTCCCGGAGACCTCGTGAGGGACCACGCCACAGTCGCCCCCCATAGGCTCACACACCTCGACGAAGTCTCGGCCAAGCGCATAGCTGGCATGGAACTCACCAATGCCCAGAAGGCATTCGACGCCACCCCGACCGATCAAACTGCTCGAGCGCTCGCGGATGCCCAGCAGCACTTCGATGCGACTGTCGGGCCGCGCGTCTCCAATAACAGCAAACTCGGCGAGGCCCTTGGCGAAGAGGCCGCCCGCAAGCACATGCTCCTGCTGAAGGAATTCGATGGAGCCCGAGAGATAACCGACCTCCCCGATACGCCTAACGGTTCCAGAAGGTTCGACCAGCTCTGGCGGGACAGGGACGGAAACCTGATTGTCGTCGAGGCGAAGGGGCCCCAGGGAACCCTGCTCTGGCGTCAAGGCAACGGCGATCTGGACAGTGGCACTCTAGTGAAGCAGGGAACCCTCGAATACGTCCGTACGATTGTCGCCGACATGGAGGAACGCGCCCTCTTCTCACCGGAAGACGCGAAGTACGCAGAGGAGATCGACACGGCCATCAAGAACAAGACCTTGCGCTACGTCCTTGTGCAGGCCACTGAGAACACCGGTAAGTATGCTGGAGCAGAGCTCAAACATTTCAAGATCTTCGAGGAGTAACGCGTTGGCTTTCCACATCTCCCGCCCTTCCCTCCCCACCGAGAGGGCGGAAGCAGGCATCGCCGTACTCCAAGCGAGCGCCCAGAAGCTTATCGATGGGCTCGAGACCGACTCCACGGATTTGGGCCGTGCCCAGCGCACCACGCTTACCTTGGCCCAGTCTCATTGTTTGCTGGATCCACGGGCATCGATCTTCCCGACCTGGGACGCTTGGGTTACCGCGATGCAGGTTAGCTCTGCCGTGTTCGCCGCAGCGACCACACCCCTGGAGCACGTGCAGTGCCGCATCGCGCACGAGGACCGCACGCTCCAGGCCACCGGCCCCCAGTCGTATGTGACCCCCGGCGCTTGGATCACCGCCTTCTACCTGGCAGTCGTTTGCCGCGAGAAGGCCCGGATCACCGCCCTGTGCCACGTACCACTCGCCCTGCTCCGGGAGAATGGTTCTAACTTCGACGCGTACCACTACAACTGGATCAGCACCCTTCAGGCCTACTGGCTGGGCAGCCCCGATCTCGGCGAGAAACTGGTGGCCGCCGTCGACGGCACCGACCCGGAAACCGCCTCTGACCCGGAGACGGCGGGCAAGTTGATGTACCCACCTATGGAAATGTTCCACCGCTTCCTCCGCAAGGACCATGCTGGCTTCACCCAGGCGCTCACCACGGCCCTCCAGTGGCACAAGGACTACTGGACCGAGGAAAGCCGCATGTACCAAGCCCCGGGCCTCGTCGCCCTCGCCCCCTTGGCCATGGCTTGCATCGCCCACGACGCGAACATCCCTATCGAAGTCGAGTCCGAGTACCTGCCCGCCACTCTCCTCGGGCGCAACTGGTGCGGCGAGTTCCCCACGTAAGCGATCAGGTCTGCAACTTCCTTCTGCCTAGGGCTAGTTCCCGAGCGGGCACTCCAGTGGTGTCACCGCTGAAGCGCTGGCAAGTTCAACTGCGCCCACCTCTCACCTCTGGTGATCAGCGGCGCCGTACAGGTCTCCGCCGACTTCCCCGCGTTCAGCTCTTTCTCGGACTTGGGGTGGCAGCTCGGCCAGGTGGCTCCGCCCGTGAGCACGCAGGGCCTTGGTGCCGCCCCCTCGGTCAGTCCGGTGACCAGGCTTGTTGTCCTGTCATCGACCTTCTTCCTGTGCGCTACCCGTCCATGGCAGGAACCGTGCCGCGCGGGGGGCCTTGTCACGCCTTACCTCGGCGGCGCGATCGCTGCCGGCGTAAGGCCGTTTCGCCGCAAAGCCCTGCCCGCGGCAGACAAGGTGAGCCGCTTTGTCAACCCGATGACGTACGTCGTCAAAGGCAGGGATGTGCCCGGTCGGACGCGTGCTGTGCGGTGCCGCCCGGACCGGCCTGGCATCCGCCCGGCCCCGCAACCTGATCATCTATTAGGATGACGCCACGCACGTGGGCATGCACCTCGGAGGCGAACATATGGTCCACGTTCCACAGCCCGGACACACCGCTGCACCAGCTGCCTCCGCACCCGCCCTAGACGTAGTCCGGCCCGGAGTCTGAGCGGATGCCTCACTCACTGACGCCCCCTGACAAGGGAAATCTCCCCGCCCTCAGCGCACAGCCACTCGTTCGTCTCGACGCCTACGTGGCGGAGGACGGGTCGACGGTGGTCAACGGCCACCTGCTGGCGATGGGCGGCACACGCCCGCCCAACGAGGCGATCCTCGACGCGATAGCCATGTTCGCCCGCACCCTGGGGACTCCGGTGGCGGCGACCGTCATCGACCGCAGCGTGCGGCAGGTGGCGCGGCTTCGGGTGTACCCCGACGGCTCCAGCCGGACCATCGCCGAGGAGGAGGACCTCCCGCCGGGCCACGAGCGGACCACCGCCGAGGAGAGAGCGTTTCCTCCGCTCGCCCGCGTCGAACGGATCATCCAGCACGCGCAGCGCGAGGAACTGCACGCCGCGTTCGTCCTCGCCGGCGCCCTGCGAGAGCACCTGACGCTGCGCCGGGGCGCGGAGGACGAGATGTCACTGGAGGCCAGGGCGATCGAGGCGTACATCGCCTATCGCCGCGGCGACTACACCACCTCCGTCGGCCTCGCGCTGACCGTCGCGCGCATACGGTGCAGCAGTGATCTGCACCGGGCCGTGCCCGAGGTGGCCCGTGCCACCGCGGCGTGGCAACGGCTCCGTGACGAGGCCCAGGTGGCGGCCAGGGGACAGGAACTAGTGCACATGTGGCAGAGGTTGTCCGCGGCGGGCTTGCTGCGGGAACCGTCCCACCACGCCATGGCCCAGGCCGTCCGGAGCCGGATCGAACACGGCAGCCCGTACGCGCAAACCCCGGCACCCGCCCCCGCACCGGCCCTGCCCGCGGCTCAGGTCCAGGTCGCCCCCGCTGACCCGCCTCTCGCGCCCACCCGAAGAGGGATACGGCGCTTCACCAGGCGGATAGGCCGACGGGACAGCTGAACCCGGTCGTGCACATGGAAGTCTGCGGCTTCCCGCCGGCCGGGGCCACCCGGCCCTGAGATCCATCACGCGCAGATGCTCGCGCCGCTCTCCGCGATCCGAGGAGGGGTGCCGAGGCGATCCCCGCGCGCTTCAGGAGCGGAGGCGGTTGATGCCGCGCCCCGGTCGCGCCTCTGCCTGTCGCATCCAGTCGGGGCACTGCATGACAGTCTCCCCGACGTCGGGCTCTAAGGACATCACACCAAGCGATGCACCGGATCGTCCGGTGGGAAGCACCGCCCGCGCGGAGAGAAATGGGAAGGCCGCCCCGGCGGGAGTCTGCTAGACAGGGGAACGCCCGCCCACTCGCCAGGACTTGGATGCCATGCCCCGCGCCGTCACACTCATCCGCTCCACCACCCTCTCCGACGTGGCCGAGTACGCCTACGCCGCCACCGCCCCCGCCGACGCCCGGCTGGTCTTCCTCGCCGGGGCGTGCCCGTTGAACGAGGACGGTTCCACGGCGGCGGTGGGCGACTACGCGGGCCAGGCGGCGAAGGCGTTCGGGAACATGCGCACCGCCCTCGCCGACGCGGGCGCCTCGCTGGAGGATGTCATCAGTACGCGGGTGCTCGTCGCGTCCTCGCGGCAGGAGGACCTGGTGACCGCCTGGGACGTGGTCCGGGCCGGCTTCGGCGACCATGACGCCCCGAGCACACTGCTGGGCGTCACGGTCCTCGGGTACACCGACCAACTCGTGGAGATCGAAGCGGTCGCAGCGGTGCTCGACGCCTGAGAGCCGTCGGCCGCTCAGTCCTCGGGGCCGGCACGCAGAGCCGCGAGGCGTTCGCCTCGGCTCCGGGCGATCCGGTGGACGTCACCCAGCGACTCGGCCATGCGGGCCACGACGTACCGCAGTTGTGGTGGGGTCACCTGCCGGTCGTCGAGCATGTCGGCAGCGTGGCCGAGCAGTTCGGTAGCCATGTCGAGCTGGACGCTCTCGATGTCGTCCGCGATCCGGGAGAGGTACCCCGTCCCGTCGCCGAGGACATAGCAGGGCTTGCCCTCCGGGCCGGCCCACGGGAGCAGTCGTGCCGCGTCGGGGATCCGACCGGTCATACGGCTGCCACCGTGCCGCAGCTCGGACAGGGCCTGGTGTCGATGCCGTACATCGCGAGCCATAGCGACGACCGCCCCGGCAACGACTCGGACGACAAGCGCTCGGGAGGAGGGGTCACCCGGAGCTCCTCCGGGAGCGACGAGACCGGTTGAAGGAGACGCAGCAACGTCTCGAGGATGCGGATGGCGCAGTGCAGCACGTCGTCAACTCCGTGGCTTGGAAGGGCGACGGCAAGGTCGTGCCCTGGGGCCGACACCTGGCCGTCTGTCGCTGAGTAGCGATCTGCTCACAGAGTGGGACCGGCGGGACTAGGCTCGCCAGGGGGTCTTTGGTGACAGATGCTTCGTCACACGGGAGCTGACGTTGAGTAATAGCTATGGGGACTGGTTCAAGGAACAGCGCGTAGCCGCAGGGCTGACCCAGCAGGAGTTGGCCGACGCGGCGGTCATGACCCGTTCGCACATCGCGCACATCGAGGCGGGCCGCCGCATCCCGTCGAAGGAGGACGCGCGACGGCTGGACAAGGCCCTGAACACGGGGAATGTGCTGAGTAGCTTCCTGCCGGACGATGATGCGGCGGTCGCCGACTACTTCGAAGCGGCTCGACTCCTCGAACAACAGGCTGTGACGATCTCCGAGTTCGCGCTGTCATACATTCCAGGCATCCTCCAGACGGAAAGGTACGCGCGTGCGATCCTCGGCATGTCCTTCCCTCCTGTAGGTGAAGAGGAATGTGACAGGCTCGTTGTCACACGTCTCGAGCGGGCAGGAGTGCTCGACAACCCGCTGAATCCCGCAGTGTGGGTGCTACTCGACGAAGCCGTACTGCGCAGGTCGGTGGGCGGGCCGGACGTCATGGCACAGCAGATCCTGCATCTGGTCGAGTTGGTGCAGGCGGGGCGTGTGCGCGTTCACGTGATGCCGTTCACCCTGGGATTCCACCCCCTGATGGACGGCATGCTCACCCTGATGACCTTCGAGGATCAGCCTCCTGTGGCATACAGCGAGGGCTTGCGTATGGGACGGGTGCATGATTCCCCCTCCGTAGTACAGGAGTTGCAGAGCCGCTACGCTCTCGCCCTGAGCGACGCTCTGCCGCTGAAGGAGTCGCTGGACCTGCTGAGGACTACAGCGAAGGATTACGGAAGCCAATGACTGACCGAATCGTCCAGAATTCCTTCGAGCAGATCGGTTGGCGTAAGTCCTCCTACAGCAACAGCGAAGGCGGCAGCTGCGTAGAGGTCCTGGACGGCCACCCCTCCGGCGTCCCCGTCCGCGACTCCAAGTCGCCTCACGGACCGGCCCTGCTGATACCGGCCGCAGGCTGGTCTTCGTTCGTCGCCGCCGTAAAGGCCGGTCGTTTCGCCGCCTGAGCCCCGCACCCCGCCCCGGCCAGGGTCACGGGCATGCAGGGTATGTGCGAGATCCTGATCGAGGGGACGCCGAACGTCACAGCGGCTCACCGACGGCGCGCCCCGCCCGCGCCCTCACGTCACGTCACGTACCGCTGTCTCCTCGCGCCGCCGCCTGCTCCGTTCACGGCGGCGCTCGGCCCTGCGCGCCCGGGAGCGCGCCAGCCGTTCCTCGCGCATGCGACGCTCGCGCTCCAGGCGCCGCGCCTCGCGCGCCCTGTCGGTGTGGCGCCGCGCAGCCCACGGAATCACGGCACCGGCCGAGACGAGGGCGCACGCCACGATCCAGTGTCCGACCGAGGTGCCCATGGTCAGCGCGACCACCGCCCCGGCCACCGCTCCGACCGAGTACCCCAGAGCCGGGCGCCAGTCCGTGCGGTAGCGCCCGAAAGCCCTGGCCATGATGCCCAGTGGCCAGGGCGCGGCCATGAACGCCGTGAAGTACTTCCCACCGCCTTCCGGTACGCCACAGCCGCCCTTGGGATGCGGCGCGCACCCCAGGGTCTCCAATCCCGCCAGGCCCCAGCCGAACCAGAGCATCAGGCCAGCCGCGAAGGCAGCCCCCACCCATCTCGCACGCATGTACGGAGCATAGGGGCGGCGGTCGATCGCCGCGCCCCCTACGGCGTGGAGTGGAACGACGACCGATCGCTTCCCTCCGCATGACACACGGCCCGAAATGTCGGCTCTTCCAGCATGCGCAACCGGGGGTTGACCATTCCTCCCCCCGCCCCTAGGTTTCTCGCAACCCGCTGGTACATCGATTAACCACTCTGGTCAACGTCCTGGTTGGAGACATCCCGCTGTGCGCTCACCCCTGAGTCGGCGCGGTTTCCTTGCCGCTGGTTCCGGCCTCGCCGCCGCTACCGCGCTGCCCGCAATGTCCGGCTGCTCCACGCTCGCCTCGGCCGATTCCGACCCGGGCACGCTCGTCGTCCACACCCAGCTCGGCACGACCGCGCCGGGCTCGCCCACGTACACCGCCGCCGTCAAGGCCTTCGAGAAGGAGACCCCGGGACTCCGGGTGAAGAACCTCGTCAACGGCGACGACCTCCCCCAGGTGTACGAGACCTCGCGGCTGGCCCGTAAGGAGCCGGACGTCGTCATGGTCAACCTGTACGACAAGACGCTCGCCTGGACCGACGTCGGCGCCACCGTCGACGTGACGGACTACCTCGACGACTGGGGCCTTCGCGAGCGTGTCCTGCCCGCCGCACTCACCGAGTGGACCGACGGGAAGGGCAGGCTCCGCGCCTTCCCCTACTTCGCCACCAACTGGCCCGTCGCCTTCAACACCCACCTGCTCGACCGCGCCGGCGTCGACGCCGTGCCCACCACCGGGGACCAGCTCATCGGCGCCGCGCGGAAGCTGCGGGCGAAGGGCATCGCACCGGTGACCGTCGGTGGCAACGACTGGACGGGACAGAAGCTGCTCGCCCAGATCATCCAGACCTTCCTCACCCCGGAAGAGGCCCGGCAGGTCTACACGACCGGGGACTTCAGCGGCAGCCGGGGCGCCCGCGCGGGCATCGACTACTTCGTGTCGCTACGGGACGCCGGTGTCTTCGCCGACAAGGCGCAGGGGCTGACTTCCGACACGATGACCACGCAGTACAACACGGAAGCGGCGGCCATCCAGTCCGCGATGTCCTCCGCGCTGGCGAAGGTCCCCGCCGAGACGGCCGGGCACACCGAGGTCGGCGGCTGGCCGCTGGCGCCGGGCGCCGCGCACGAGAAGCCGACCATCCTGCGCTCGTACACCCTCATCGGCTTCTGGATCAGCCCCAACGGCGTGAAGAAGCTGTCCTCGGTCGAAAAGTTCCTCCGCTTCATGTACCGGCCCGACATCGTGTCGCGCTTCATCACCGAGAGCGGCCGGGACATGGCGCTGGTGACCGACACGGTCAGCAAGGACTTCCCGCTGGTGGCCGAGGCCCAGCGGCTCGGCGACCGGGTCGGCCAGGTACTCCTGCCCGACCTCTATGTCCCGCCCACCGCGACTCAGCCGCTGATCACCGCGACCAGCACCGCCTTCACGCGGGGCACGAGCGCGGCCTCCGTGCGCTCCGCCCTGGAATCCGCCTACCGCACGGCCTGAATCCGCGCGCCCGAGCCTTTGCGAGTCCTCCCATGACGATGCTCTCGTCCGCCCCGGGCGGCGCCCCGGTCCGCGGACCGGCCGCCCCGCAGCCCTCCACCGCCACCACCACGAAGCGCCGTACGCAGGGCGGGGTCGTCCTCGCGGTGCCCGCGCTGGTCTGGTACCTGGTCTTCATGGTCGGCCCGCTGGTCGCCATCTTCGTCATCGCGGCCCTGCACTGGCCGGGCATGCTCCAGCCGGTCACCTTCGCCGGCACCGGCAACGTCAGCGCCGTACTCGACGACCCGGTGTTCCTGGACGCGGTGCGCAACACCGCCGTACAGCTCGTCGTGGCCCTGCCGTTGATGATCATCGGCGCGTACATGCTCGGCTACTACGTGGCGCAGAAGCCTCCGGGGCACCGCGTGCTGCGCTACCTGCTCTTCATCCCCGGGCTGATCTCGACCCCCGCCAAGGCGATGGTGTTCTACGCGGTCCTCTCACCGGACGGCCTACTCAACGGCGCCCTGGACACACTCGGTCTCGGCTCGATGACCGACGCCTGGCTCGCCTCGCCCTCCACCGCGCTCGCCTCCCTCATCGTCCTCGACGTGTGGAGCGGCGTCGGGTTCACCGCCGTGCTGTTCGCGGCCCGGCTGGGCAGCGTTCCGGACGAGATCGGTGAGGCCGCGCAGCTCGACGGCGCCGGTCACTGGCGTGCCATGTGGCGCATCCACTTCCCCGTCATACGGGACTTCGTCGGTGTCGTGACGATGCTCCAGTTCCTCTGGACGCTGTTCGGCTCCGCGCAGAACGTCCTGCTGCTCACCCAGGGCGGCCCGGGAAGCTCGTCGACGACGCTGTCCTTCCTCGTCTACCAGAAGGCGTTCATCGCGGCCGACCTCGGCTACAGCCAGACCGTCGGAGTGGTCCTCTTCCTCGTGGGCCTGGCCGGTCTGCTCACCATCCGTCGCGTCTTCCGCCAGAACTACTGATCGGAGCAGGTCCCATGAAGTTCGGAAGGTCCTGGCTGCCGGCGCACATCTTCGCCTGGCTGTACATGGTGCTGCTGGTCGTCCCCCTCTACTACCTGCTGGTCTCGGCCTTCAAGACGAACGACCAGATCTTCGGGAGCCCGTTCTCCCTGCCTACCTCTCTCTCCACCACCAACTTCACCGAGTCGTTCTCCTCCGCGCACCTCGGGCCGGCCGTCCTCAACTCGTTGCTCGTGACGGCGCTGGCGCTGGCCCTCACCCTGGCGCTCGCCATACCGGCGGCCTTCGCCATCGCCCGGACCGAGGGACGTCTCGGGGCCCTGGTGGAGCGGGTGTTCTCGCTGGGCTTCCTGGTCCCCACGTTCGCCGCGCTCTTCCCGACGTTCCTGCTCGCGGCCGCCACCGGGTTGTTCCACACCCGGGCATTCATGGTGCTGTTCCTGCCGGCGACGGCGATGCCGCTGTCCGTCGTCATCCTCGTGCAGTTCATGCGGACCATCCCACGCGAGATGGAGGAGGCGGCGCGCATGGACGGGGCGTCCACCTTCGCCGTCCTGCGGCACGTCTACACACCGATGTGCATGCCGGGCATCGCGACGATCCTGCTGCTGAACTTCCTGACCTTCTGGAACGAGTACCTCTACTCGCTCGTCATCATCGGCCCCGACCCGGACCTGCGGACGGTGCAGGTCGCCCTGCCCACGCTCAAGTCCCTGACGGGTACGGACTACGGCATCCTTACGGCGGGCACGGTGCTGACCCTGATCCCGGTCTGGGTGGTCTACACCGTGCTCCAGAAGCGGATGCAGCAGGCACTCGTCAGCGGAGCGGTGAAGATTTGACTCCTCCCCCTCCGGAAGAAGAGGGATTCCAAGCTCACTTTGCCTCACGCCTAGCAGGCGGCAGGGCTTACAAGATCAACACCAGCCGGGTTGAGACCAGCCCGGGCAAGCATCACGCGGGCGGAGTTCTTGTCCCTCGGGGACACCCAACCACACGCGGCACATGCATACGTTCGTTCGGAAAGGGGAAGTGCGTGCTTGGCTCTCGCTCCGCATCGCGCGCAGTCCATGGTGGTGTGCGCGGGGTTTACCAAATGCACGATGCGCCCGTGCTTACGCCCCATCTCGACCAGAGCGGCTTTCGTAGCGCTGATGGCGGCGTCGGCGGCCTTGCGAGCCATGGTCGTCTGGGCAAGGAATTTCGGCCGAAAATCTTCTGCAGCGACCACGTCAAAACTGCGCACGACGTTCTTGGCCCACTTGCGGCCTGTGTCCTGACGCTGCCGGGCAATCTTCTTGCACACCTTCGCCGCCGCTTTGCGAGCCTCTCGATACCCGCCGGTAGCGGGCTGATTCTTCGGAGATCGGCGGCGAGCCATCATTTTTTGGTAACCGGCAAGCTTCGCAGCAGAGACATTCCCGTGCTGCGGGTGGGACAGGTCATGGGCGTCGCTGGTGGTGGTCGCGATCTCCCTCACGCCCCAATCAATGCCGATTATGCGGCCTGTGGCAGGCAGCGCCTGAGTGCGCGTCTCCACTACGAAGCTCGCGTACCAGTGGCCGAGGCTGTCGCGGTACACGCGCACAGATGTGGGCACGGAAGGAAGGTCACGGGACCACACCACGGTCAGGACGATGTTCCCTGCGAGGTGCAGGCGCCCGTCCTTCAGCCGGAAGCCGCGCTGTGTGTAGTTCAACGACGGCAATGCCTCACGCTTCCGCTTGGCGCGGGGCAACCCGGCGCGCTGCCGCTCGGGCAGCCTGGCCTTGATGTCCTTCAGGGCTTTCGCGCGGGACTTCGCGAAGTCCCGGATCATCTGCTGCTGTGGAACCGAACTACCCTCACGCAGCCAGGCCATAGCGCGGCGAGCCTCGGTCAGCATCTTGTCGAGCGCGGCTGGACCGCACGTCGCCCTCCCACCTGCCGCCCTACTGCGGGTGTGGACTTTGCGGGACGTGGCCACGCACTCGTTCCACACCCACCGGCAGCGAGCCCATTCCGCTTCGATGCCGACGAGGGCGGTGGACGACACACGGAGACGGTAGGTGTACCGGGCGAGCGCGACGGCCCCTCCATCCAGTGTCGTCATAGTGTCACTCTAGCACTACTGTGAGGTCATGGATCATGAATCCCGCATCACGCTCCGCCTCCCTGCCGACCTCCACGCGTGGCTGGTCGCCCAAGCCAAGACTGCCCATCGGTCACTCAACTCCGAGATCATTTACCGCCTTGAGGGCGAGCGTGCCGGCGCGCAGGCTGACGGCGAGTCGCCCTGACAGCCATTCCCCCGCCTCAAACTGCTTGGGTGCGATCACTACTCGGCCCCACGTCCGGAGCACGCCCGGAGTTACCTGGTGAACAAGCGTCCCGAAGGGCGTGCCCCCGCGCGCCCCACGATCAAGGCCGTGGCCGCCGCCGCGGGGGTGTCGACCGCGGCGGTCTCCCAGGCCGTCAACGGCACCGGCCGGATCTCGGAGGCCACCCGCCGCCGGGTCCTGGACGCGGCGGCAGAGCTCGGCTGGTCCCCCAGCGCCTCCGCGACCGCCTTGCGCCGGGCCAGGACCCGTACGATCGCGCTCGTCGTCCGGCGGCCCACCGATGTGCTGGGCTCCGACCCGCACTTCAGCGAGCTGATCACCGGTCTGGAGGGCGAACTCGCCCCGCGGGGCTACGGCCTGCTGCTCCACCTGGTCGCCGACATGGCGCAAGAGAACGCGTTGTACGAACGCCTGGCCGCCGAGGGCCGCATAGACGGCGCCGTGCTGACCGACGCCCGCGCCGACGACCCGCGTCCGGAGCTGCTGCGCGGCCTCGGGCTGCCCGCCGTGCTGCTGGGTGCCCCCGACACCGCATCGCCGGTGCCCCGGGTGGGCCTCGGACAGCAGGGGGCCGGCATACGGGAGGCGGTCGGCCATCTGCTGGAGCTGGGCCACCGGCGCGTGGCCTACGTCGCGGGGCCGGCCGAACTGCTGCACACCCGGCTGCGGTTGCAGGCCTTCGAGGAGAGCCTGGCCGAGGCGGGTCTGCGCCCCGTCGCCGTACGGCACAGCGACTTCACGGAGGAGGCGGCCGTAGAGGTGACCGAGGAGCTGCTCTCCCTGCCCGACCGGCCGACGGCCCTCGTGTTCCCGAACGACTCCATGGCCGTCTGCGCCATCGGCACGGCACAGCGCACCGGTCTGCGGGTGCCCGGCGACCTGTCGGTGGTCGGGTACGACAACCTCTCGCTCGGCCGCTGGATCCACCCCCGGCTCACCACCGTCGACCAGCAGGTGCAGCGCGTCGGCGCGGCGGCCGCCCGCACCCTGCTCGTCGGCTGCGGCGAGGACGTACCTCCGCCCGTGCTCGACGGCCGCCCCCGTCTGGTCGTACGCGAATCGACCGGCCCCCTGCCGTCCCCGGCCTGAACCGCATCACCACGGCACCCCCCGCACACCGAAGAGGACCTGTAGAACCATGCGACGCCACAGCGCCCAGCTCACCCACGACTCCGCCGTCCTCCCGTGGCTGGGGGCCAACTTCTGGTCCCGCACCGGCGGTCCGCTGATGTGGCGGAACTACGAGCCGCGGACGGTGCGCGAGGAGCTGGCCGTGCTCAGGGAGCACGGTCTGAACATGACGAGGTCGTTCTTCTACTGGCCCGACTTCCACCCCGAGCCGGGACGGATCGACGAGGAACTCTGCGACCGGTTCCGCGACTTCCTGGACGCCCATCACGAGGCGGGGATGGGCACCGTACCCACCTTCATCGTCGGCCACATGTCGGGCGAGAACTGGGACCCGGCCTGGCGCGGCGACCGGGACCTCTACGAGGACGTGTGGCTCGTCGGCCGGCAGGCGTGGTTCGTCTCCCAGATGACCCGGCGCTTCAAGGACCATCCGGCGGTCACGGGCTGGCTGATCACGAACGAGATGCCCGGTTACGGGCGGATCTACCAGGTCGACCCTCCGTCCAGCGATGTCGTCACCGCCTGGGCGCAGTTCATGTGCGACGCCGTGCGCGCGGCGGGCGGCACCCAGCCGGTGTCGCTCGGCGACGGCGCCTGGGGCATCGAGGTGACCGGACGCGACAACGGTTTCTCGCTGCGGGAGACCGCGGAATACGTCGACTTCGTTGGGCCGCACGTCTACCGCTCGGACACGGACCGGCCGCGCCAGCACTACCGGGCCGCGTTCGAGTGCGAGCTGGCCGCTGTGACGGGGCAGCCGGTCGTCCTGGAGGAGTTCGGGCTCTCCACCGACACGGTCTCGGCCGCGAACGCCGGGATCTTCTACCGGCAGACCCTGCACAACTCGCTGCTGGGCGGGGCGACCGGCTGGATGGCCTGGAACAACACGGACTACGACGACCTGTGGGACCGGTCGCCGTACGACCACCACCCCTTCGAGATGCACTTCGGGATCACCGACGGCGCCGGCCGCCCCAAGGAGCCGCTGCGCGAACTGGCCGCCTTCGCGAAAGTCCTGGAACAGGTCGACTTCCCGCGCTGCCGGCGTACCGACGCGGACGCGGCCCTGGTCGTGCCGGCGTTCCTGGAGCGGGGCTACCCCTACAGCAGGCCCGCCGACCGCCCGCTGATCTTCACCTCGTTGCACCAGGGTTACGTGGCGGCGCGCGGCGCGGACCTGCCGGTGGCGTTCGCCCGGGAGGCGGACGGGCTGCCGGAGGACGCCTCGCTGTACCTGCTGCCCTCGACCCGCCAGCTGACCACCCGCACCCGCCGCGCCCTGGAGCGCCGGGCGCGGGAAGGGGCGACGGTCTATCTGTCCTTCTGCTCGGGCGAGTACCCGACGACCCGTGGCCCGTGGTTCCACGACCTCGACGGGTTGTTCGGGGTGGAGCTCCAGCTCTCCTACGGGGTCGCGGAGCCGATCGAGGACGACGTCCTGGAGATGACGTTCGCCGAGGACTTCGGGTCGATAGCGGCGGGCGAGGTGCTCACCTTCCCGGTCGCGGGCAACGAGGACAGCCGCGCCTACCTGCCCGTCGTCCCGGACGGCGCACGGGTCGTGGCCACCGACGCGCACGGCCGCCCGGCACTGCTGTGTCACCGGGCGGGCGAGGGCCGCACGGTCCTGGCGACGTATCCGCTGGAGCACATGGCGGCGCGCACCGCCCGCGCCAATCCGGAGCAGACGCACCGGCTGTACGCGGCCCTGGCCGAACTGGCGGGCGCCGCACGGCCGGTGACCGTCGACACCCCGTACGTCAGCGCTGACACGCTGGTCCGCGAGGACGGGACGCGTTTCGTGTGGCTGGTGAGCCAGTCCGGCGAGGAGCTGACCGTGTGCCCGGCGGCGGACGGGGAACTGCGCGAGCTGACCGGCGCGGAGCCGGTGCGGGACGTGACCCTCCCCCCGTACGGGGTGCGCGTACTGGAACTGCGCTGACCGCCCTGCCCTCCCGACCTCCCGAGGTGAGCCGCCCCATGTCCGAGCCACTGTTCCGCGACCCCGAGGTGCCCGTCGCCGACCGGGTCCGCGATCTGCTGTCACGGATGACGCTCACCGAGAAGGTGGGCCAGGTCAACCAGCGGATGTACGGCTGGGACGCGTACGAGCGCACCCCGTCCGGCCATCGGCTGACGGACGCGTTCCGGGCGGAGGTGGCGGCCTACGACGGGATGGGCGCGCTGTACGGGCTCCAGCGCGCCGACCCGTGGTCCGGCGTGACGCCGGAGACGGGTATCGGCGCGGCGGACGGGGCGCGGGTCTCCGACGCCGTGCAGCGGCACGTCGTCGGGAACACCCGGCTCGGCATTCCCGTCCTGCTGGTCGAGGAGATGCCGCACGGGCTGCAGGCGCTGGACGGAACCGTGCTGCCGGTGAATCTGGCGGTCGGCGCCACCTGGAACCCGGAGCTGTACGAGGAGGCGGCCGCCCTCGCGGCCGCCGAGCTCCGGGCCCGTGGGGGCCATGTCGCGCTGGTCTCGGCGCTCGACCTGGTGCGGGATCCGCGCTGGGGTCGCGCGGAGGAATGCTTCGGCGAGGACCCGTATCTCGCGGCGCGGTTCACCGAGGCACTCGTACGCGGTGTGCAGGGTCCGGCCGGGGAGCGCATCGGGCCGGACCGCGCGGCCGTAGTCCTCAAGCACTTCGCCGGGCAGGGGGCCACGGTCGGAGGCCGCAACAGCGCGGCCACCGAGCTGGGCGCGAGGGAACTGCACGAGATCCACCTCGTGGCGGCACTGGCGGGTGTACGGGCCGGAGCTGCGGGTCTGATGGCGGCGTACAACGAGCTCGACGGCGTGCCGTGCGCGGCGAACCACCGTCTGCTGACCGGGATCCTCCGGGAACAGTGGGGCTACGACGGCCTGGTGATGGCCGACGGGCTCGCGGTCGACCGCCTGGTGCGGATGGCGGGTGACCCGGTTGCGGCCGGTGCGCTGGCGCTGCGCGCGGGGACCGATGTGAGCCTGTGGGACGACTGCTACCCCCGGCTGGGGGAGGCGGTCCGGCGGGGTCTCGTCGAGGAGTCCGCGCTCGACACCGCGGTGGGCCGCGTCCTCGCGCTGAAGTTCCGCCTCGGCCTCTTCGAGCACCCGTACACCGCGGGGCGGGCCGCCGGGCGGGGTCCGGACCGCGCCCGCCTGGAGCGGCTGAGCGAGCGCATCGCCCGCGAGTCCGTCACCCTCCTCGAACACGACGCGGTGACGCTGCCGCTCGCGGGCCGGCGGATCGGGACCGTAGCGGTCATCGGGCCGAACGCCGATTCCGTTCCGCAGCAGATCGGCGACTACACCGCCCCGCAACGGCCCGGGACGGGCAGCAGCGTGCTCGCCGGCATCCGGGCCGCCGCGCCGGAGGGGACCGACGTCGTGTACGCCGAGGGCTGCGGCCTCGTGGGCGGGGATCTGTCGGATCTGCCCGAGGCGGTGGCGCTCGCCGGCGCCGCCGATGTGGCCGTGCTGGTCCTCGGCGGATCGAGCGCACGCGAGTCCGGAACCCGTTTCGACGCCAACGGGGCAGCCGTCGTCACCTCCGGCAATCCGGTGGAGATGACCTGCGGCGAGGGCGTCGACCTCGCCGAACTCGGCCTGCCCCCGGCGCAGTCGGCGTTGCTGGACGCCGTCGCCGCGACCGGGACTCCGGTGGTCGTGGTGCTCGTCCAGGGCCGCCCCCACGCGCTGCCCGACCTCTCCGGCTCGGCGGCCGCGGTACTGAGTGCCTGGTATCCGGGTCCGTGGGGCGGGAGGGCGGTCGCGGACGTGCTGTTCGGCGCGGCCCAGCCGCAGGGGCGGCTGCCCGTGTCCGTACCCCGCTCGGCGGCCCAGCTGCCCGTCTTCTACAACGGGAAGGACCACGGCTACCGGGGCTACGTCGACCAGCCCGCCACGGCCCGTCATCCTTTCGGTCACGGGCTGTCCTGCACGACGGTCGAGTACGGCGCACCCCGGCTGTCCCGGTCGTCCCTGGCGGTGGACCGGTTCGACGGACCGGCGCCGGTGAGCTGTGTGGTCCGCGTCGCCAACACCGGTGGGCGTCCGGTGCGGGAGACGGTCCAGCTCTACGTGCGCCGGGTGCTCGGCGGGACCTCGTGGCCACGGGTGCGCGAGCTGCGCGGTTTCGCGCAGGTGGAACTGGCGCCCGGCGGGAGCACCGAGGTCACCTTCGCGGTGGACGCCCGGACACTCGCCTCGTTCACCCTCACCGGGCACTGGGCCGTGGAGCCCGGCGAGTTCGCGATCGGGACGGGCCCGTCGTCGCACCGCACTCAGGAGGCACCGCTCACGGTGACGGCCAGACCACCGACCGGACCGCGCGCAGCTCCCCGGTGACGGAGCAGCCCTCCGTCGGCGGAGGCCGGCTCCACGCCGGTGCGCACAGGCGCGTCCCCACCGTCGCACTGACCTCGCGCGCCCCCCGTTCGGACCTGTCTGCGCAGGTCATCGTGGTGCCACGCTGCTTCTGCCACGGGCACAGCCCGCCGACAGGATCAGCGAGAGGTCTCACCATGAACCGCATCACCGCACTTGCCGCCACTGCGATCGTCCTGGCCTTCGGGCTGGGCACGGGCCCCGTGTCGACCACCGACGCCGACGCTCGCCCGGCCGTCGGACAGACCGGGCATGCCGTTCCGGCCGCCGCGTTCACCCGGTGCACACACGGCTACTTCTGCGCGTTCGCCGGCTGGAACGGCGAGGGGACCCGCTGCCAGTGGACGGCCCGCGAGATGCGGAACACCGCGGACAACTGCTCCTTCATCCGCGAGGGACGGAACGTCCTGTCGGTGTGGAACAAGACCGAGCACCGGGTGCAGTACTACACGCAGACCAACTTCAACTCGCGCGTCGGTTCCACGCTCGCCGGGCAGGGCGGCAACCTCCAGGGGAACTACCAGATCCGCTCCTTCAAGCCCCAGTAGCCGGGGAACCCGCCACGTCCTGGGGGCAGGTGGCCGGCGCCGGGGCTCGGACCCGGCGCGGGCTCACTGCACGCGGGCGGACGACCGGCCGCCCTCGTCCTCGTCGCTGTCGTCGCCCGGGATGTGGACGTCGAAGACGTTGATGTTGATCTCCACGACTTCCAGACCGGTCATGCTCTCGACCGCGTCCGTCACGTTGCTCCTGACCCGGTCGGCGAGTTCGTGGATCGGCACGCCGTACTCCACCTTGATGGCGACATCGACCGCCGCCTGCTTCTCGCCCACTTCCACCTTGACGGAGCGCCCTGCCACGGAGGACCCGGACACCCGGCCGGTGACGGCTCCCAATGCCTTCGACGCCCCTGTGCCCACCGCGTGCACGCCGTCCGTGTCCCGGATGGCGATGCCCGCGATGGTGGCGACGACGTTGTCGGCGATGGTGGTCGTGCCGCGTCCGGTCTTTTCCGTGTTCCCGTCCATATCAGCCATGACTGCCTCACAGAGGGTTGGTACGACAGGCCGGCCCGTTTCTCACCGACCCTCGTTCCACAGTGCGCCCGCCCGTCGCCCGCCGCCATCGGAGTGACACAGCGCTCCACCTCGGCACTCTCCGCCACTTTCCTGACACACGACCCATCCGGGGGCGGGCCGGCTCCGAATCACCGGTGAGGGTCAGGAACCAGCCCTCACCTCCCTGTCCGGGGGTGCGGCGGCCCGCGCCCCCGGACAGCACCTCGCAGGTCCCCTCGCGCGACCGCCCCGATCTCACCACCACCCTCCTCGAACTCGGCTTTTAGAGCGCCGAGTTCTTCTGCGGTCAGCCCGGTCGGCGCGTGCGGCGCGGCCGGGCCCCCGCCGGTCGTTCCCGTACGGCCCGGAGGCGGGGACGGGCGGCGGGCGTGCTCAGCATCACCCTGGACAGCCACCGTGACTGCCGGGTAACTTCTGACCAGGACTGAGCAAGCGCTTAGCCATCCTGACCGAAGCCGCAGCTGAAGCCGACCGAGGAGGCACCCCGTGCGCCGTACGGTGTACAACGAGGACCACGAGGCGTTCCGGGAGACCATCCGCGCCTTCATCGAGGCCGAGGTCGTCCCCGTCTACGACGAGTGGTTCGCGGCCGGCCAGGCTCCTCGCGACTTCTACTACAAGCTCGCCGAGCTGGGCATCTTCGGCATCGAGGTGCCCGAGGAGTACGGCGGCGCGGGCGAGGAGTCCTTCAAGTTCGAGGCCATCCTGTACGAGGAGACCGCACGCGCGGGCGTCTCCTTCGGCGGTTCCGGGGTGCACGTCCTGCTCTGCCTGCCGTACATCAAGTCGTACGCCACCGAGGAGCAGAAGAAGCGCTGGCTCCCGGACTTCGTCAGCGGGAAGACGATGTACGCGATAGCCATGACCGAGCCGGGCACCGGTTCGGACCTGGCCGGCATGAAGACGACCGCCAAGCTCTCCGAGGACGGCACGCACTACGTCCTCAACGGCGCCAAGACCTTCATCACCGGTGGTGTGCACGCGGACAAGGTCATCGTCTGCGCCCGCACCGACGCCCCCAGGGCCGACGACCGCCGGCATGGGATCTCGCTCCTCGTCGTGGACACCAAGTCCGAGGGCTACTCGGTCGGCCGCAAGCTCGACAAGCTGGGCCTGAAGGTCTCCGACACCGCCGAACTGGCCTTCGTGGACGTCAAGGTGCCCGTCGAGGACCTGCTCGGCGAGGAGAACAAGGGCTTCTCCTACCTCGGCCAGAACCTCCCGCAGGAGCGTCTCGGCATCGCCGTCGGCGCGTACGCCCAGGCCGCCGCCGCCGTGCGGTTCGCCCAGCAGTACACGCAGGACCGCACCGTCTTCGGCAAGACGGTCGCCTCGTTCCAGAACACCAAGTTCGAACTGGCCGCCTGCAAGGCCGAGGTGGACGCGGCCGAGGCCGTCGTCGACCGGGCCATGGACGCCCACGACGCCGGCGAGCTCACCGCCGCCGAGGCCGCGTCCGCGAAGCTGTTCTGCACCGAGGTCGCGCACCGCGTGATCGACCGCTGCCTCCAGCTGCACGGCGGGTACGGCTTCATGAACGAGTACCCGATCGCCCGCCTGTACACGGACAACCGGGTCAACCGCATCTACGGCGGCACCAGCGAGGTCATGAAGTCGATCATCGCCAAGTCCATGGGTCTGTAGAGCGGTTACCTTCTCTCCATGAGATCGGCACTCGACTCCCTGCTCGATCTGCTCGACCTCGAGCGGATCGAGCAGGACATCTTCCGGGGCACGAGCCGTTCGGCGGTCGTGCCCCGGGTGTTCGGCGGCCAGGTCGCCGCCCAGGCCCTGGTCGCGGCGGGCCGTACGGTCGCACCGGACCGGGCCACCCACTCCCTGCACGCGTACTTCCTGCGCGCCGGGGACCCCGGTGCGCCCATCGTCTACAGCGTCGACCGGATCCGCGACGGGCGGTCCTTCACCACCCGCCGGGTCGTCGCCGTCCAGCACGGCAAGCCGATCTTCCACCTCTCCGCCTCCTTCCAGGTGCACGAGGACGGCATGGACCACCAGGCTCCGATGCCACCCTCCCCGGACCCCGAGACGCTCCCCACGGCCGAGCAGATGCTCCCCCGGTACGCCGGCCGCTTCAGCGACCCGTCGGTCGTGGACCGCCTGATCGAGGCACGTGCGGCCGTCGACCTGCGGTACGTGGACGCCCCGCCGTTCGCCAGCGTCGGCGAGCCGCGGGACCCGCGGTCGCAGGTCTGGTTCCGCACCCAGGGCAAGCTGGCCGACGACCCGCTGCTGCACGTCTGCATGGCGACGTACGTCTCCGACATGACACTGCTCGACTCGGTGCTCCTCGCCCACGGGCGCGGCGGCTGGGCCGTGGGCGACGTGGTGGGTGCCAGCCTCGACCACGCGATGTGGTTCCACCGGCCCTTCCGGGCGGACGAGTGGCTGCTGTACGACCAGGAGTCGCCGTCGGCGTCCGGCGGGCGCGGCCTCGGCCAGGCCCGGATCTACACGGCCGACGGGCAGCTCGCCATCACCGTGATCCAGGAGGGTGTGGTCCGCGTCCCGAGGGACTGAACGGCGCCCGTTCGGACATACTCGCCCCCATGAGCGACGAGAAGAGCCATGACGGGGAGTCCGGCGGCGAGTCCACGGTCACCGTCGTCGTCGCGGCGGCGGCCAATCTCGGCATCGCCGTGGCCAAGCTGGTCGCGGGGCTGATCAGCGGTTCCAGCGCCATGCTCTCCGAGGCCGCTCACTCGGTCGCCGACACCGTCACCGAGGTCATGCTCCTCACCGCGCTCAAGCGCAGCGGGAAGCCCGCCGACGAGGATCACCCGCTGGGTTACGGCCCCGAGCGGTACATCTGGGCGATGCTCGCCGCCGTGGCGACCTTCGTCGGCGGCGCGGTGTTCTCCCTGTACGACGGCATCCACACCCTCACACGGGGTGAGGAGCTCGGCGATCCGCTCGTCTCGTACCTCGTGCTCGCGGTCGCCTTCGTGCTGGAGGGTTTCTCGCTGCGCACCGGGGTCCGCCAGATCCGCGGCGAGGCGGCCCGCCTCCGGATGCCCGCCCCCCACTACCTGCGCCGGACCTCGGACACGGCCGTCAAGGCGGTGGTGATGGAGGACTCCGCCGCCCTCGCCGGCCTCCTCCTGGCCGCCGGCGGCCTGCTCGGCGGTCAGCTGTCGGGTTCCGGGGTCTGGGACGGCGTCGCCTCCGTCCTCATCGGCGTCCTGCTGGTCTACGTGGCCTATGTGCTCTGCCGGTCCAACGCCCAGCTGCTCATCGGCCGCCCGCTCCCCGCCGAGATGCGGGCCGGGGTGCGCGAGGAACTGCTGTCCGTCCCCCACGTCGTCGGGGTACTGGAGCTGACCACGCTGATCCAGGGCCCGAGGGAACTGCTGGTCGCGGCGAAGGTCGACTTCCGGGACGCGTCGACCGCCGCGGAGATCGAGTGGGCCTGCGAGGAGGCGGAACAGCGGCTGCGCGAGAGGTACCCGTCGATCCGGCGGGTGTACCTGGACCCGACCCCGGGGCTCGCACAGCGGTCGGCGGCGCGCTCCGGCGGATGACCGGACGCCGAGCTCGCCGTGGCCGAAGGGGAGCTGGAACCCATGGCCTCGCTGATCAGCAACGGTCACCGGTCCCTGCCCGTACGGCTGCGCCCGGCGTAGGAACCGGCAGGCGGGCGAAGCCCCGGAGCCGGCCCCCCGCCTGCGGGAGGGCGGCGCCTTACGCCAGGTCCGCGGCCGGGAGCAGCCCGGCCGCGTCCAGCAGGTAGTCGGTCATCGGGTCGTAGAAGCGCGGGTCCGTGACGTGGTCGTCCAGCGGCACGGTGACCTGGAGGGTGCCCTCCGCCTCGCCCAGGAACAGCGCCGGGTCGTTGGAGTCCGCGTACCCGATGGAGTCGAGCCCGCGCTGCCCGGCGCACCCCGCCCACCCGTGGTCCGCCACGACCAGGTCGGGCTGCGGTCGGCCCTCCCGCTCCAGCCCGTCCAGAATGGCGGCCATCGGAGCCGGGGAGTGCGTGTGCCACAGGGTCGCGCCGCGCTCCAGGACGGCCACGTCCGCGAACTGGAAGACCATGCCCTCGTCCGCCATGAGGCCGCCCGGAATGCGCACGATCTCGCACCCGGCGGCGCGCAGGGCGGCCGCCGTCTGCCGGTGCACGTCCAGCAACCCGCCCGGGTGCCCGGTCGCGAACAGCACGCGCTGGCCGCCGTCCGCGGCCTTGCGCAGCCGGGCCGCCATCCGGTCCAGGGCGGCGACGGTCAACTCCGGGTCGATGGTGTCCTGCCCCTGCCGGTGCTCCGGGTCGTCGCTGACGCCGCACCGCTCGGCCATCACGGCCAGCACGTCCTGCTCGTCCCGCCACCGGTCGCCGAGCTCGAGCCCCAGCCAGTAGTGGCGGTCGCCGTTGGCGAGCTTGCGGTAGTGGGAGAGGTTGTTGTCGCGGGGCGTGGCGACGTCGCCCGCGATACGGGAACGGACGAGGTGCTCCACGAGGGCGGCTCGGCTGGGTATCGGCATGCACCCATTGTGCCGTCACGTACGTACGGGTGCCGGAGTAACGCATGAGCGCCGCGCCTGTACGGGGCGGCGGGACCCGTACAGGCGCGGCAGGACGGCGGGCGCCTCCCGGCGCGGCTTCTCAGCCGGTCTCCGTCCGCACCCAGTCCAGGGTGCGCTCCACGGCCCGCTTCCAGCCCGCGTACCCCTCCTGACGCCGCTCCTCGCTCCACTGCGGTTCCCAGCGCCTGGACTCCTGCCAGTGGGTGCGCAGTTCGTCGGTGTCGCGCCAGAAGCCGGTGGAGAGTCCGGCCGCGTAGGCCGCGCCGAGCGCCGTGGTCTCGGCGACCACCGGACGGCTGACGGGTACGCCCAGCACATCCGCCTGGATCTGCATGCACAGGTCGTTGGCGGTCACGCCGCCGTCGACCCGGAGCACGTCGAGGTGCACTCCGGAGTCCTGCTCCATCGCGTCCACCACGTCGCGGCTCTGGTAGCAGATGGCCTCCAGGGTGGCGCGTGCGATGTGCGCGTTGGTGTTGTAACGGGCCAGGCCGACCATCGCCCCTCGTGCGTCCGAGCGCCAGTACGGTGCGAACAGGCCGGAGAAGGCGGGCACGAAGTACATCCCGCCGTTGTCCTCGACCGACCGGGCGAGCTGCTCGCTGTCGGCAGCGGTGCTGATGATCTTCAGCTGGTCGCGCAGCCACTGCACGGCCGCGCCGGTGACGGCGATGGAGCCTTCCAGCGCGTAGACGGCCGGGCTGCCGGCGAACTGGTACGCCACGGTGGTCAGCAGTCCGTTGCGCGAACGCACCAGCTCGTTACCGGTGTTGAGCACGAGGAAGTTGCCGGTGCCGTAGGTGTTCTTGGCCTCGCCCGGTGCGAAGCAGACCTGGCCGACCGTGGCCGCGTGCTGGTCACCGAGGACGCCGGTGATCGGGACGGCGGCGTTCAGCGGCCGTGAGGTGCGGCAGGTTCCGTAGGCCTCCGCGTCCGAGGACGGGTGGATGCTGGGCAGCATCGAGCGCGGGATCCCGAAGATGTCCAGCAGTTCGTCGTCCCAGTCCAGCGTTTCCAGGTTCATCAGCATCGTGCGGCTGGCGTTGGTGACGTCGGTGGCGTGGACGCCGCCGTTCGGTCCGCCGGTGAGGTTCCACAGCACCCAGGCGTCCGTGTTGCCGAAGATCGCGTGGCCCGCCTCGGCGGCCTGGCGGAGCCCGTCGACGTTCTCCAGCAGCCACTTGATCTTGCCTGCGGAGAAGTAGGTGGCGGGCGGCAGGCCCGCCTTGTGCCGGATGACGTCCCCGTGGCCGTCACGCTCCAGGGCCGCGGCGATCTTGTCCGTGCGGGTGTCCTGCCAGACGATCGCGTTGTAGTACGGACGGCCGTTGCGCGGGTCCCAGACCACCGTGGTCTCCCGCTGGTTGGTGATCCCGATCGTCTTGAGGTCCGAGGCCTGCAGGCCTCCGGCCCGGACGGCGTTCTGCATCACCGTGTTGGTGCGTTCCCAGATCTCCACGGGATCGTGTTCGACCCATCCCGACCTCGGAAGGATCTGGCTGTGCTCCAGTTGGTGGCGGGCCACCTCGTTACCGGCGTGATCGAAGATCATGAAGCGCGTGCTGGTGGTCCCCTGGTCCACCGCGCCGACGAATTCGGGCATCGCTGCCGTCCCTTCTCCTTGTACAGAGGGCGCGCCGCTGGAACGCGCCGCGCCGGGCGGGCGCCGGCACCGTCTGTCACCAGCATCGGGGCCGACCGCCCTGCCTGCCCGCCGGGCGCGTCCGTTGGAGGGCCGCTGCGGGCGGGCAGGGCGCACCGGCCGAGGGTGTCAGCGCTTGCGCGTCGGTTCCTCGGGGACGTGGCCCTCCTGCTCGGGGCCCCGGCGCGCCTTGACCAGGGGGCTGATCAGCAGGTCGTAGAGCACGGCGCCGATGACGCCGCCGATCAGCGGGCCCACGATGGGGATCCACCAGTAGCCGCTGAACCACTGGTACTTCCCGGGCAGAGCGATGGAGCCCCAGCCCTCGAAGAAGGTGAACAGGCGGGGACCGAAGTCGCGGGCGGGGTTGATGGCGTACCCGGCGTTCGTACCGAAGGTCATGCCGATCGCCACGACGACGAGGCCGATGACGAACGGTGCGAGGTTGCCCATCGGTGACATGTTCCGGGTGTCGGTGATCGCGCAGATCAGGAACAGCAGAATGCCGGTGCCGATGATCTGGTCGAGCAGCGGGCCCCACCAGGAGTTCCCGAAGTACTCGGCCGGGAAGGTGGCGAAGATCGAGAAGGTGGGGAGCGATTTGTCCCGGGCGAGGCCGGCCTTCTGGTTGAAGGAGTCGATCGCCCAGCGGTAGGACGCGTACACGAGCGCGGCGGCCACGAAGGCCCCTACCAGTTGGGCGAGCCAGTAGGGCAGGACCTTCCGCCAGGCGATGGAGCGCCGGACGGCGAAGGCGAGCGTGACCGCCGGATTCAGGTGTGCGCCGGTCACGCCTCCGGCGACGTACACGCCGAAGATCACTCCGAAGCCCCAGCCCCAGGCGATGATGAGCCAGTCGGCGGGTCCGAAGGGGACGGCCTGGCGGCCGGACCCGGGCAGGCCGGCGACCGTGAGGGCCACCGAGCCGATCCCCAGCAGGATGAGGACGAAGGTGCCCAGGAACTCGGCGAGCATCTCGCCGCCCAGACCCTCCCGGTAACCCCGGCGACGTGTCGTGTGATCAGCCACAGCTTTCGGCTCTCCTCGGTCGGGTCGGAACGGGTGGCCGCCGTCCCCGCCGATGTGCGCGTCACCGGCGGCGCGTCCCACCCTTGCCCCCGATGTGTGCGGAGGCCTGGAGGTCTGCCCGCCACTGGGGCCGGGACATACCTGGCGGGCCGCGGACCGGAATCGGCCCTGGTGATCGCGCGCACCGGGCACCGTAGGAGACAGGCTCGGGACGCACGGCGGGACTGTGCGGAGCCATGTGACGACTGTCCGTCACATGGACGATTAGTCCTATTATGTACGGAACCGGCACTCTGTCGACTTTTCCTGACCGCGACCTGGCAGCGATCGGCAGTCACCTGCCCGGCGCCGGCCCGGAGGGTACGGCGCACGCCGTTCGGCGCGTGCGGCACGACGCCCCGTCACCACCCCCTCCCCACGCGGCGTCACGGGCCCGTGCGGACCGCGCACCTCTCCCGGAGCCTTCAGCCACCCGCCGCCGCGAAGGCGCCGCGGGCCAGCCGGTGCAGCAGGGCGGCCGTGGCCGCGCGGCCCGGCAGGGCCTCCGGGCGGGCCAGGTGGGGCGTGGAGTTCAGCAGGCCGAAGACCGCGTGGACGGTCACGCGCGCCTCGTTCTCCGCGAGCGCCGGGTAGAGGGCGCGGACGACCTCGACCCAGACCTCGACGTACTGCCGCTGGAGCCGGCGCACCCGCTTGCGGTCGGTGTCGCGCAGGCGGTCCAGCTCACGGTCATGGAGGGTGATCAGGGGCCGGTCGTCCAGGGCGAAGTCGATGTGGCCCTCGATGAGGGCGTCCAGGAGCGCCTCCGGGGAGCCGCCCGGGGAGGCGGCGTCCTCCGTGACGCGGAGCCTGCCCCCCTCCAGCAGCCGCTCACTGATGCCGACGAGGAGCTCGGCGAGCATCGCGTCCTTGCCGGGGAAGTGACGGTAGAGGCCGGGACCACTGATACCGACCGCCGCCCCTATCTCGTCCACACCGACCCCGTGGAAGCCGCGTTCGGCGAAGAGGCGGGCGGCCTCCCGGAGGATCTGCTCGCGACGGGTGGGGGCCGCGACCCGGGGGACGGCACGGGCGGCGTTGCGGTCGGCGGCGTGGGTGCTCATGAGGATTCATTCTAGACAGGCGGGTTAGCGCTCGTTAACCTGAGCGCAACGCGTTAACGCTCATTAACTCTCGTCGGCTCCCGCGGTGCGGGCGGCCGACCACCGCGGTACGGGCAAGGGGGCTCGACAGATGCAGCAGGCACCGGTCCTGACGAGCGCGGCCGATCCCGCCTCGGAGGCCTGGCAGGCCAACGAGGCGGCGCATCACGCGCTCGCCGAGGAGCTGCGCACGCGGCTCGCCACGGCACGGCTCGGCGGGGGTGAGAAGGCCCGCGCCCGGCATGTGGCGCGCGGCAAGCTGCTGCCCCGGGAGCGTGTGGACACCCTGCTCGATCCGGGTTCGCCCTTCCTGGAGCTGGCGCCGCTGGCGGCCGAGGGGCTCTACGGGGGCGCCGCGCCGGCGGCCGGGGTGATCGCCGGGATCGGGCGGGTCAGCGGCCGCGAGTGCGTGATCGTCGCCAACGACGCGACCGTCAAGGGCGGCACGTACTACCCGATGACGGTGAAGAAGCACCTGCGCGCCCAGGAGGTGGCCCTGGAGAACCGGCTGCCCTGCCTGTACCTGGTCGACTCGGGCGGGGCGTTCCTCCCGATGCAGGACGAGGTGTTCCCCGACCGGGAGCACTTCGGCCGGATCTTCTACAACCAGGCCCGGATGTCGGGTGCGGGCATCCCGCAGATCGCCGCGGTGCTCGGGTCCTGCACGGCGGGCGGGGCGTACGTACCCGCCATGAGCGACGAGGCCGTCATCGTCCGGAACCAGGGGACGATCTTCCTGGGCGGTCCGCCGCTGGTGAAGGCCGCCACCGGCGAGGTCGTCACGGCCGAGGAGCTCGGCGGCGGCGAGGTGCACTCCCGTACGTCGGGGGTCACCGACCACCTCGCCGAGGACGACGCGCACGCGCTGCGGATCGTCCGGAACATCGTGGCGACCCTGCCGGGCCGGGGGCCGCTGCCCTGGACGGTGGAGCCCGCCGAGGAGCCGAAGGTCGACCCCGCCGGGCTGTACGGGGCGGTGCCCGTCGACTCCCGCACCCCCTACGACGTGCGGGAGGTCATCGCCCGAGTGGTGGACGGCTCCCGCTTCGCCGAGTTCAAGGCGGAGTACGGCCAGACGCTGATCACCGGCTTCGCCCGCATCCACGGCCACCCCGTCGGCATCGTCGCGAACAACGGCATCCTGTTCTCCGAGTCCGCCCAGAAAGGCGCCCACTTCATCGAGCTGTGCGACCAGCGCGCCATCCCGCTGGTCTTCCTGCAGAACATCTCCGGCTTCATGGTCGGCCGGGACTACGAGGCGGGTGGCATCGCCAAGCACGGCGCCAAGATGGTGACGGCCGTGGCGTGCACCCGGGTGCCGAAGCTCACCGTGGTCGTCGGGGGTTCCTACGGGGCGGGCAACTACTCCATGTGCGGGCGGGCGTATTCGCCGCGCTTCCTGTGGATGTGGCCGAACGCCAAGATCTCCGTCATGGGCGGCGAGCAGGCCGCCTCCGTGCTGGCCACGGTCAAGCGCGACCAGATCGAGGGGCGCGGCGAGGAGTGGCCCGCCGAGGACGAGGAGGCCTTCAAGGATCCGGTCCGCGCGCAGTACGAGCAGCAGGGCAACGCCTACTACGCGACCGCCCGGCTGTGGGACGACGGCGTGATCGACCCGATGGAGACCCGGCAGGTGCTGGGTCTCGCCCTGACCGCGTGTGCCAACGCCCCGCTGGGTGATCCCCAGTTCGGCGTCTTCCGGATGTGATGTGAGGACTTCCATGTTCAGCACTGTTCTGGTCGCCAACCGCGGCGAGATCGCGGTCCGGGTCATCCGGACCCTGCGCGAGCTCGGTGTGCGGTCGGTCGCCGTCTTCAGCGACGCGGACGCGGACGCCCGGCATGTGCGGGAGGCGGACACCGCGGTCCGGATCGGACCGGCGGCGGCCGCCGAGAGCTATCTCTCCGTGGAGCGGCTCCTGGACGCCGCCCGGCGCACGGGCGCGGAGGCCGTCCACCCCGGGTACGGCTTCCTCGCCGAGAACGCCGCCTTCGCGCGGGCGTGCGCGGAGGCGGGGCTCGTCTTCATCGGCCCACCCGCCTCGGCGATCTCCCTGATGGGCGACAAGATCCGGGCCAAGGAGACGGTCGCGGCGGCCGGCGTCCCGGTGGTGCCGGGCTCCTCCGGCAGCGGACTCACCGATGAGCAACTGGCCGACGCGGCACGGAAGATCGGCACCCCCGTCCTCCTGAAACCCTCGGCCGGCGGTGGTGGCAAGGGCATGCGGCTGGTGCGGGAGGAGACGCTGCTCGCGGACGAGATCGCGGCGGCGAGGCGTGAGGCGCGCGCCTCGTTCGGGGACGACACGCTGCTGGTGGAGCGGTGGATCGACCGGCCGCGCCACATCGAGATCCAGGTCCTGGCCGACGGGCACGGCGGTGTCGTGCACCTCGGCGAGCGCGAGTGCTCGCTCCAGCGCCGCCACCAGAAGATCATCGAGGAGGCCCCCTCGGTCCTGCTCGACGAGGACACCCGGGCGGCGATGGGCGAGGCGGCCGTCCAGGCGGCACGTTCCTGCGGGTATGTGGGCGCGGGCACGGTGGAGTTCATCGTCCCGGGCAACGACCCCTCGTCGTACTACTTCATGGAGATGAACACCCGTCTCCAGGTCGAGCACCCCGTCACCGAGCTGATCACCGGTCTCGACCTGGTGGAGTGGCAACTACGGGTCGCCTCCGGGGAGCGGCTCCCGTACACCCAGGAAGACATCACCCTCACCGGGCACGCCGTCGAGGCACGGGTCTGCGCGGAGGACCCGGCGCGCGGCTTCCTGCCCTCCGGCGGCACGGTGCTCGCACTGCACGAGCCGCAGGGCGGCGGGGTGCGGACGGACTCGGGTCTCGGCGAGGGCGTCCCGGTCGGCAGCACGTACGACCCGATGCTGTCGAAGGTCATCGCGTACGGACCCGACCGGGCGACGGCTCTGCGCCGGCTGCGGGCGGCGCTCGCGGACACCGTGGTGCTGGGCGTTCCGACGAACGCCGGGTTCCTGCGACGGCTGCTGGCCCATCCGGCGGTCGTCGCGGGCGACCTGGACACCGGTCTCGTGGAGCGGGAGGCCGACGGCCTGGTGCCCGAGGGCGTGCCGGAGGAGGTGTACGCGGCGGCGGCGCTGCTGCGTACCCCCTCGCCGCCGTCCTCCGCAGGCTGGGTCGACCCGTTCTCGGTACCCAACGGCTGGCGGTTGGGCGGGACACCGGCCGAGACCTTCCACCACTTCCGGGTCCCGGGCCACGACCCGGTGCGCGTGGGGATGCGTGCGGAGCCGGGGGGCACGGCCCGGCTGACGTTCGGCCACGCCGGGGACCGGGAGGAGCCGGCCGACGCGTGCGGCCCGCTGCCCTCGCTGCCGGGTGCGGAGGCCTCCCGGCTGGTCGCGGTGGACCCGCTCCACGTCACCGTGGAGGTTGACGGCCTCACCCGTACGTTCAGCCGGGCCTCCTCCCCGGACGGGGTCTGGCTCGGCCGGGACGGGGACACCTGGCACGTCCAGGACCACGACCCGGTGGCGGCGTCGCTGAGCGGCGCCGCCCGCTCCGGCGCGGACACGCTCGCCGCGCCCATGCCCGGGACGGTCACGGTGGTGAAGGTGGCCGTCGGGGACGAGGTCGCGGCCGGGCAGAGCCTGCTGGTCGTCGAGGCGATGAAGATGGAGCACGTCATCTCCGCCCCGCACGCCGGCACGGTCACCGAGCTGGACGTCACCGCCGGGACCTCGGTCGCCATGGACCAGATCCTGGCCGTGGTGGCCCCGAAGGAGGAGTCGTGACCGGGACCGGACTGCCCATGACGGTGCCCGCGCAGGGCCTGCCGGCCCGGATCCGCATCCATGAGGTCGGCGCCCGCGACGGCCTGCAGAACGAGAAGTCCGTCGTGCCGACGGAGGTGAAGGCGGAGTTCGTGCGCCGGCTCGCCGTGGCCGGGCTGTCCACGATCGAGGCGACCAGCTTCGTCCACCCGAAGTGGGTGCCCCAGCTCGCCGACGCCGAACAGCTCTTCCCGCTGCTCGGGGACATCGCGGACGTCGGGGACGTGGCCCTGCCGGTCCTCGTACCGAACGAGCGGGGGCTGGACCGGGCGCTCGCCCTGGGTGCCCGGCGGATCGCCGTGTTCGGTTCGGCGACCGAGACGTTCGCCGCCCGCAACCTCAACCGCACGGTGGACGAGTCGCTCGCCATGTTCGAGCCGGTCGTGGCCCGCGCCAGGGCGGAGGCGGTGCATGTGCGCGGTTATCTGTCCATGTGCTTCGGCGACCCGTGGGAGGGCGCGGTGCCGATCGCCCAGGTCGTCCGGGTCGCGAGGGCTCTGATGGACCTCGGCTGCGACGAACTCTCCCTCGGCGACACCATCGGTGTCGCCACCCCGGGCCATGTGGTGGCCCTGCTGACCGCGCTGAACGATGCGGGGATCCCCACCGGCGCGATCGGCGTGCACTTCCACGACACCTATGGTCAGGCGCTCTCCAACACCCTGGCCGCGCTCCAGCAGGGGGTGACGACGGTGGACGCCTCGGCGGGCGGCCTCGGTGGCTGCCCGTACGCCAGGAGCGCGACGGGCAACCTCGCCACCGAAGACCTCGTGTGGATGCTCGACGGCCTCGGTGTCGAAACGGGTGTCGATCTCGGCGCACTCACCGCCACGAGCGTGTGGATGGCCGAACAACTGGGCCGGCCCAGCCCGTCCCGCACCGTCCGTGCCCTCTCTCACAAGGAGTGACCCACCCCATGTCCCTGGACCACCGGCTGACCGCCGAGCACGAGGAACTGCGCCGTACCGTCGAGGAGTTCGCCCACGACGTGATCGCCCCGAAGATCGGCGACTTCTACGAGCGCCATGAGTTCCCGTACGAGATCGTGCGGGAGATGGGGCGGATGGGCCTCTTCGGCCTGCCCTTCCCGGAGGAGTACGGCGGCATGGGCGGTGACTACCTCGCCCTCGGGATCGCCCTGGAGGAGCTGGCCCGGGTCGACTCGTCCGTGGCGATCACCCTGGAGGCCGGGGTCTCGCTGGGTGCCATGCCCGTCTACCGCTTCGGCACCGAGGAGCAGAAGCGCCGGTGGCTGCCGAGGCTCTGTTCGGGCGAGGCGCTGGGCGCCTTCGGGCTGACGGAGCCGGACGGCGGCTCGGACGCGGGCGGCACGCGGACGACGGCCGTGCTGGACAAAGCGACGGACGAGTGGGTCATCAACGGCTCCAAGTGCTTCATCACCAACTCGGGTACGGACATCACGGACCTGGTGACGGTGACCGCGGTGACGGGCCGCAAGGAGAACGGCGCCCCGCGCATCTCCTCGATCATCGTGCCCTCCGGCACCCCGGGCTTCACCGTCGCCGCCCCGTACTCGAAGGTCGGGTGGAACGCCTCGGACACCCGGGAGCTGTCGTTCTCCGATGTGCGTGTGCCGGCGGCCAACCTACTGGGCGAGGAGGGCCGCGGGTACGCGCAGTTCCTGCGCATCCTGGACGAGGGCAGGATCGCCATCTCGGCCCTGTCGACGGGCCTGGCGCAGGGCTGTGTGGACGAGTCGGTGAAGTACGCGCGGGAGCGGCACGCGTTCGGCAAGCCGATCGGTGACAACCAGGCCATCCAGTTCAAGATCGCGGACATGGAGATGCGGGCGCACATGGCCCGGATCGGCTGGCGGGACGCGGCCTCGCGACTGCTGGCGGGCGAGCCGTTCAAGAAGGAGGCGGCGATCGCGAAGCTGTACTCGTCCACGGTCGCGGTGGACAACGCCCGCGAGGCGACGCAGATCCACGGCGGCTACGGCTTCATGAACGAGTATCCGGTGGCGAGGATGTGGCGCGACTCCAAGATCCTGGAGATCGGCGAGGGCACGAGCGAGGTGCAGCGGATACTGATCGCACGGGAGTTGGGGATGGGCGCCTGACGGACCGCCGGGCCGTGCGGGGCCGCTCCTTCGACGACGAGAGGGCGGCCCTGAGGGCTGTCCCGTCTCCTGGCGGGCGCGCGACGACAGCTACGGCGCCGCGCCGCGCCGCCGGAACGCCCTAATGCACATCGGGTGTGCGGACTCGCCTCCGCCGTGCGATGCACCGCACCTGACGCCGCGCGCTGATCCGCCAGGGACCACGGGACAGTCCTTCGTCGGCCACCCCGGGTCCGGATCGTAAGGTTAGGCTAACCTATCCTTCGAACCGTCGGCGGCCAGCCGTGACCCGCATGAAAGCAGATCGAACATGCCCCACGCCCGGATACCCTCCCTCTCCCGCCGCGGTCTGCTGGCCGCCGGTGGAGCCGTCGGCCTCGGAGCCGTACTCGCCGCGTGCGGGGACGACTCCGCGCAGGAGTCCGGCCCGGGGGCCGGAGCCGCCGAGTCCGGCCCCTGGAGCTTCGAGGACGACCGCGGGCAGACCGCGAAGGCCGGCTCCGTACCGAAGAACATCGTCGCCTTCATCGGTGTCGCCGCAGCGCTCCACGACTACGGCATCGAGGTCAAGGGCGTCTTCGGCCCGACGAAGACCACCGACGGCAAGCCGGATGTGCAGGCCGGCGACCTCGACATCAGCAAGGTCACGGTACTCGGCAACGTATGGGGCGAGTTCAACGTGGAGAAGTACACCGCTCTCGCGCCGGAGCTGCTCGTCACCGCCATGTGGGAGAAGGACGCCCTCTGGTACGTGCCGGACCAGTCCAAGGACAAGATCCTCAAGCTGGCACCGAGCGTGGCCCTGTGGGCCGCGCAGACCACGGTCCCCAAGGCGATCCAGCGCCACGAGGACCTCGCCGCCTCCCTCGGTGCCGACGTGAAGGCCACGGCTGTCGTTGACGCGAAGGCCCGCTTCGAGAAGGCCGCCGCCCGGCTGCGCGCCGCCGCGAAGTCCCGGCCGGACATCACGGTCATGGTCGGCTCCGCCAGCCAGGACCTCTTCTACGTCTCGCTCGCCAAGACGTCCGCGGACACCCGGTACTTCCAGGAACTCGGCGTGCGGTTCGTCGAGCCCAAGGTCAACGCGGCGGGCTTCTTCGAGGAGTTGAGCTGGGAGAACGTCGACAAGTACGGCGCCGACATCATCATGATGGACAACCGCTCCTCCGCCCTGCAGCCCGACGCACTGACCTCCAAGCCGACCTGGACCCAGCTGCCCGCCGTCAAGGCCGGCCAGGTCGTCCCGCGCACGACGGAGCCCATCTACTCGTACGCCAAGTGCGCGCCGATTCTCGAGGACCTCGCCGAGGCGATCGAGAAGGCGAAGAAGGTCAGCTGACCCCCCGAACCGAAGGGCTCCTCCCCGGTCCGGCCACCGTTCCGCCCGGATCGGAGAGGAAGCCGCCGAGGTGGCCGATCAGCGGCGGTCGGGAACCGTCCGTACCGTTCAGTCGGTACGTGCGCCGGACCGGTGAGGGCCCCGGACCGGTGAGGGCCCCCCGCCAGTACACCGCCACCCGGCCGCCGCCGTTCCCTGTCCTGTGGTACCCGGCGGGCGCGCGCCGACAGCGCGCCGATCCACCCGGGATTGCGGGACAGCCCTCAGGTGAGCCGCGCGAGGTGAACATCCTCACCGACGACGCGTTCAACGCCACGAAAAGGGCGTCCCTGAAGCACCCGGGAGCCCACCGCACGAGGCACCCGCACGCCCTCCTGCCCGATATCGGGCAGAATTCTTGCGAATACCGTCCGTTCCGAGCAATATCAACGGGTGCTCGAACACCGCCCGTCGCATGACGACCTCGTCGACCACCTCGTACGCTCCACCCCGCTCCAGCGCGGGGAAGCGGCCCGGGTGATCCTCGACGTGCTGGCGTACTTCGACGAGACGGCCGAGGACTTCGTCCGCCGCCGCCACCGCGAACTGCAGTCCGGCGGCCTGGTGAACACGGAGATCTTCGAGCGGATCGCGGCCGAGCTGCCGCACCGGGCGGTGGCACCGCAGGAGCTCTCGCTCCGGCAGCTGCGCCGCATCGTCTACGGCTGAACAACCGAACAGCTGAACGATCGAACGGCCGACCGAACAATCCGGGCAAGCCGAACGGCCGGGCGGCCGGGCACTCACTCTGTACGTCGATGGGAAGCAGGACTCTATGTGCGGGATCGTCGGTTACATCGGGAAGCGTGACGTGGCTCCACTGCTGCTGGAAGGCCTGCAGCGGCTGGAGTACCGGGGCTACGACTCAGCGGGCATCGTCATCACGGGCAAGGCCGCGGCGGGGAAGCCGGGCGTCCTGAAGACGGTCAAGGCCAAGGGGCGGGTCCGCGAACTGGAGGCCCGGGTACCCAAGCGGTTCGCCGGCACCACCGGTATCGCCCACACCCGCTGGGCCACGCACGGCGCCCCGAGCGACGAGAACGCGCACCCGCACCTGGACGCGGAGAACAAGGTCGCCGTCGTCCACAACGGCATCATCGACAACGCCTCGGAGCTGCGCGCCAAGCTCGTCGCGGACGGTGTCACCTTCCTCTCCGAGACCGACACCGAGGTGCTGGTCCACCTGATCTCCCGGGCGCAGGCCGCCACACTGGAGGAGAAGGTCCGCGAGGCGCTGAAGTCCGTCGAGGGCACGTACGGCATCGCCGTCCTGCACGCGGACTTCAACGACCGCATCGTCGTCGCCCGCAACGGCTCCCCTGTCGTCCTGGGCATCGGCGAGAAGGAGATGTTCGTCGCCTCCGACGTGGCCGCCCTCGTCGCCCACACCCGCCAGATCGTCACGCTCGACGACGGCGAGATGGCCACCCTGAAGGCCGACGACTTCCGCACGTACACCACCGAGGGCTCGACCACGACGGCCACGCCCACCACGGTGGAGTGGGAGGCCGAGTCGTACGACATGGGCGGCCACGACACGTACATGCACAAGGAGATCTCCGAGCAGGCCGACGCCGTGGACCGCGTGCTGCGCGGCCGCATCGACGACCGCTTCTCCACCGTCCACCTCGGCGGCCTCAACCTGGACGCCCGCGAGGCCCGCGGGGTCCGCCGGATCAAGATCCTCGGCTGCGGCACCTCGTACCACGCGGGTCTGATCGGCGCCGGCCTCATCGAGGAGCTGGCACGCATCCCCGCGGACGCCGAGCCCGCCTCCGAGTTCCGCTACCGCAACCCGGTCGTGGACCCCGACACGCTGTACGTCGCCGTGTCCCAGTCCGGCGAGACCTACGACGTGCTGGCCGCCGTCCAGGAGCTCAAGCGCAAGGGCGCGCGTGTCCTGGGTGTCGTGAACGTCGTCGGCTCGGCGATCGCCCGGGAGGCCGACGGCGGGATGTACGTCCACGCCGGCCCCGAGGTCTGCGTCGTCTCCACCAAGTGCTTCACCAACACCGTCGTCGCCTTCGCGCTGCTCGCACTGCACCTCGGCCGCATCCGCGACCTGTCCGTCTCGGACGGCAAGCGGATCATCGAGGGCCTGCGGAAGCTGCCCGCGCAGATCGGCGAGATCCTCGAGGCCGAGGACGAGATCAAGAAGCTGGCCGAGGAGTACGCGGGCGCCCAGTCGATGATGTTCATCGGCCGCGTGCGGGGCTATCCCGTCGCACTGGAGGCATCCCTGAAGCTCAAGGAGATCTCGTACATCCACGCGGAGGCCTACCCCGCCTCCGAGCTGAAGCACGGCCCCCTCGCCCTCATCGAGCCCGCGCTGCCCACGGTCGCGATCGTCCCGGACGACGACCTGCTGGAGAAGAACCGCGCCGCGCTGGAGGAGATCAAGGCGCGCAGCGGCCGTATCCTCGCCGTCGCCCACCGCGAGCAGGAGAAGGCCGACCACACCTTCGTCGTGCCCAAGAACGAGAACGAGCTGGACCCGATCCTGATGGGGATCCCGCTCCAGCTACTGGCGTACCACACGGCGCTGGCCATGGGCCGGGACATCGACAAGCCGCGCAACCTGGCGAAGTCGGTCACCGTCGAGTAGGACGGCAGCGGCCGGGGCGCGGAGCCGGTGGTCCGGCGCGGGCCACGCCCGGGCCAGGGCTGACGGCCCCGAGCGGCCGGCCGGTTCAGGGAGCGGCCCCCGCACCACGCCACGGCGGGTGCGGGGGCCGCTCCGTGCTCGTGGGCGGCCGGACACAGGGCCGGACGGGGCCACACACTGGCTGACGGGCCGCCAGGGGCCCTTACGGGGCCTCAGGGGATGACGATGACGGGGCGCTGGGCCCGTCGGGCGAGACGACCCGCCACGGACCCGAAGATCCGGCCCACGAGGCCGTGCGTGGAGCCGACCACGATGGCGTCCGCCGCATACTCGCGGCCGACCTCCTCGAGCTCGTGGCAGATGTCACCGCCGCGCTCGACGAGCACCCACGGCACGTCGGAGAGGTAGTCCGCGCAGGCCAGCTCCAGCCCGAGCACCTCGGTGCGGTGGTCGGGCACATCCACGAAGACCGGCGGCTCGCAGCCCGCCCAGACCGTGGTCGGCAGCCGGTTGGCCACATGGACGATGATCAGCCCGGAACTGTGCCTCCCCGCCATACCGATGGCATAGGCGAGGGCTCGTTCGCTGGACATGGAGCCGTCGAAACCGACCACGACCCCATGCCGGAAGGCTGGATCGCACGAGGGGCGCGACTCTTCGACCGTCCGCGGTTCCGACCGGGGGTCGGCTACCTGCTTGCGGTCTGCGGGTTCAGGGATTTCGTGACCGGCCATCGGTGTCTCGGCGAAGAGAGTCCTCGTGAGGAGGGAGCGGTGTGGAGGTGTGGCTGCGAGCGGCGAAGCTGTGTCCGGGAATCATCTTCCCAACCCTTTACCCGCAAGGGTACGGCGCCACTCCTTCACTGCCCAGCCCTCGCACGGCGCATGCGGCAATGGGGGGAGCATGCCCGACACCGCCCCGTATGGCAATGCCGGTTGTGTCGTACATCCAGCTCGGGAGGAGCGGTCCGCCCCCCTTCCGGTTCTCGCCGGCCCCTGTGACGAATCCGCGAGCGGCGTCCGGACGCGGCGCACCCGTCCCTCCGGCCCGCCGTCACTCCGTGCCACCGGGCGGCTCCGGCTCGTTCACATCCCGGCGACCCGACGCCCTCCGGAGCTCTCAGGGGCGCACGGAAGCTGTCGACCCTCGCGGTCGTACGCCGGTCACATGACTGGAATGCACCCACGCAACCGCTCGTTTTCAGCCAACTTCCTATCGACCCCACTTTCTTGGCGTCATGGCCGACCAAGCCACGTGCCAGCAGGCAGGAATAGACCGCGCGGTACGCTTTGACCCAACGCGGACGGGCCATGATCACCAGGCGCCCTTCCCTGCGGCGCTCGCGGGTGAAACGCTTCGTGATCGAATGCTTCGCGCCAAGTTGCCTTGTCGACATAGTGCCGGTGGGGGAACGTGTCACGTCGGCACCACGGAACGCAGTAGATTCGATCATGAATATCGAAGACTGGGGACGCGTGCGAGACCGAGGGGAAACGTGCAGGAGCGACAGGCCCGTAGGGACCAGGGAGACGCGAACACCGAGGGGGGCTTAGCGTCATGAGCCAGGACTCCGCCACCGCAACGGAGGCCGCACGGAAACTGACCGGGCGGCGACGCCGGGAAGTCGTAGCCGTACTGCTGTTCAGTGGGGGCCCTATCTTCGAGAGCTCCATCCCGCTCTCCGTTTTCGGAATCGACCGCCAGGACGCGGGCGTTCCGCGCTACCGCCTGCTGGTGTGCGGGGGTGAGGACGGACCGCTGCGCACGACCGGCGGGCTCGAACTCAGTACTCCGTACGGCCTGGAGGCGATCAGCAGGGCCGGCACCGTCGTGGTGCCCGCCTGGCGCTCCATCACATCGCCGCCGCCCGCCGAGGCACTGGACGCGCTGCGCCGCGCCCACGAGGAGGGTGCCCGCATCGTCGGTCTGTGCACGGGCGCCTTCGTGCTCGCCGCGGCCGGCCTGCTGGACGGCCGCCCGGCCACCACGCACTGGATGTACGCGCCGACGCTGGCCAAGCGCTATCCGTCGGTGCACGTCGATCCGCGGGAGCTGTTCGTCGACGACGGTGACGTACTCACCTCCGCCGGCACCGCGGCCGGAATCGATCTGTGCCTCCACATAGTCCGTACCGACCACGGCACCGAGGCGGCAGGGGCGCTGGCGCGCCGGCTCGTCGTACCGCCGCGGCGCAGTGGCGGTCAGGAGCGCTATCTGGACAGGTCTTTACCGGAGGAGATCGGCTCCGACCCGCTCGCCGAGGTCGTGGCCTGGGCACTGGAGCACCTCCACGAGCAGTTCGACGTCGAGACGCTGGCCGCGCGCGCCTACATGAGCAGGCGGACCTTCGACCGCAGGTTCCGTTCGCTCACGGGCAGCGCACCGCTCCAGTGGCTGATCACCCAGCGCGTGCTGCAGGCGCAGCGGCTGCTCGAGACCTCCGACTACTCGGTCGACGAGGTCGCGGGCCGCTGCGGCTTCCGCTCGCCGGTCGCGCTGCGCGGGCACTTCCGCCGCCAGCTGGGGTCCTCCCCCGCCGCGTACCGGGCCGCCTACCGGGCCCGCCGTCCGCAGGGCGGGGCGATGGAGAGCGTCGGTACGGTGCTGGAGACCTCCGTGCCCGTCCAGGGCACGGCGTCGAGTCGGCGGGCCGCAGGGGCGGCCCCGTCCGGTCCGGCACCCGTCACCGCGCCGGCGGGCTCCGGTGGTCCGCTGGAGCACTTCGCCGGGGTTTCCGATGCGTACGCCCCCGGGCGCCCGGCCCTGCCCGGGCAGCGGAGTGCCCCGTAGGGTGGGGAACATGAACGACCGCATGGTGTGGATCGACTGCGAGATGACCGGGCTCTCGTTGACGGACGACGCACTCATCGAGGTGGCCGCGCTGGTCACCGACTCGGAACTGAACGTGCTCGGCGAAGGGGTGGACATCGTGATCCGCCCGCCGGACGCGGCGCTGGAGACGATGCCCGAGGTGGTGCGGCAGATGCACACCGCCTCGGGCCTCCTCGACGAACTGGCGGGGGGCACGACCCTGGCCGACGCCGAGGAGCGCGTCCTGGCGTACGTGCGCGAGCACGTGAAGGAGCCGGGCAAGGCCCCGCTGTGCGGAAACACGGTCGGCACCGACCGCGGCTTCCTCCTGCGGGACATGCCGTCGCTGGAGGGCTACCTCCACTACCGGATCGTCGATGTGTCCTCGGTGAAGGAACTGGCCCGGCGCTGGTACCCGAGGGCGTACTTCAACAGTCCGGACAAGAACGGCAACCACCGGGCGCTGGCGGACATCCGCGACTCCATCACGGAGCTGCGCTACTACCGGGAGGCGGTCTTCGTGCCGCCGCCCGGCCCGGACTCGGCACGCGCCAAGGAGATCGCGGCCCGCCACACGCCGCCCTCCGCGCCGTAAGCGACGACGTCGCAGGTCACGGGCCCTTCGGGGCCCGCGATCCGGGCTTCGGAGAACTCGGGCGCGAGCACCCTCCCGGACCCTGTACACTTTTTCTCGGCCGGTCAGAAAAGGACCGGGCGACATGGTGGGTATAGCTCAGATGGTAGAGCACCTGGTTGTGGTCCAGGATGTCGCGGGTTCAAGTCCCGTTACTCACCCTGCTTGATCAACCCCTGACCTGGAATTCGGTCAGGGGTTGATCTTTTTCCGTTTCCGGTCAGGCGGCCCGGGCGCTCTCACCCCGACGGAACCCCTTGCACGCACGAGCACGCCTGCATCCGCGGCCCGGTCCTTCAGATCGACCCCCGCCAACGGCCCCATCGAGATCATCCAGAACCTCCCTGAACGCATCCGGGAAGCTCGTGGCAATGATTGGCTCGGGAAGGTTGAAGGACTTCAGATCAGCGTGGATGCCGCGACGGCGATCTCAGCCGCCTCCAGCGGGCCCCTGTTGATGGCCGCCCTCAGCTGGTCGAACTCGGCATGCCGGTCTTCGCCGACTCCGCGCCGCTGTCCACCCCGAACCCGGAGCACCCGAGGAGCGACTTGTCTCCCCTCGGCGGCACAACCGCCGGCATGGAGGCGGCGCGAGGCGCTGATGGCGCTCTCCCATTGTCGGCGGCTGCTGGCAGCATCACCGCCATGAACGCCATATTTACCACCCCTCCGCGGCCGTTCGACGTCACTGCGCTCTTCCCTCACCTGGCCCCGCTGGCGCGCACGCCCCACCGACCCCGTCGACCGCGCCTGCCCGGAGTGCGGCACCGAGGCGGTCCCGCTCCTCACCATCGCCTCATCGGAATGGGACGGTGGCAGCGCGACCTGGATAGCCGAGGAGGACCGGCCGACCCCGGGCCCGCCGTACCTGGGCGCCCGCGACGGCAACTTCACTTTGATCGACATCACCGGCGGCAACAACCTGCAACTCCACGTCTGCCCGTCTTCCCCTTACCATCCCCACTTCGAACTGCTCCAGTGAGCTCGTGCGGAAGTCCTCCGCGCCGACGCCTACGTCGCAATCGGCACCACGATCGACTCACCGGTAAGCCGCCGTGGCCAACTACCGGAGATCCGAACGGCGGGCCCAAGCGACCCCCACACCAGTGTCACAACGAGCGGCCCCGTCACAGACGGGGCCGCTTTCGTGTCGAGGAAAAATGAGGCCCCGGCCGACAGGCTGCCGACCGGAGCGATGGGGGCTCATACGTCAGAGGGTCCCTGTGGTCATCCCGAGCAGGCAGGGACTCTGCGGGGGAGGCGGGTGACGGCCTCAGACTCGTCTGCAGCGCTCGCGGAGCTCGGAGATCACGGCTGCCTCCCGAGCGCTGAGGGCACCGTCCACAGTGGCCACCCGTTCGGCCACGTCGAGGATGTCGCTGAGATCGCCTGGTTCGGCGTCCAGGCGTCGCCACACCTCGGCCGACTCGATGTCGACGAGGTGAGCAAGCTGTTCGTCGACCACCTGATGCCGATCCCGCACCAGCTTCACCAGGTGCCGCATCAACAGCGCCTCGTCGTCCGCGATCTTCTCGTCCGCCCTGACGACGAGCCACGCCACCCACAGCATCAACTGCGGGTGCCGGCTCCGCTTGCTCAGCCCTTCGGCGACCTCGATCACCCGCGCCTCGTTCCGGAAGACGGCTTGCGCGTGCCGCCCCGCGAGCAGCGTCGTATAGCGGTTCAGCACCACCGCGAGGGGAACGCCGACCACGGGGATCCCGATCTTGATGACATTGCGCTGCAGGAGATACTTGCCGACGACGGGCAGCCCTCTCGCGGCGGTCAGTACCCCTCGGGAGTAGAAGCGCTTGATCACCGGCCGCATGAGGGCCGGAACCACCTTGACCACGCCTTCCCGGACCATTTCCCCGCTCTTGATCGTGAAGGCCACACGAATGAGCTTCCACATGTCATCGGGGTCGGACAGGTCGAGCGGGACCCGGTAGAGGACTGCGACGTCATAAGCCAGGCGCAGTTGGAGCCGGGTGATGAACGCGACATCGACCATCATGGTCGCGACGGCGGCCGGGACCGTCGCCGCCGAGGCGCCACCGAGGCTCCCGAGGGTGGCGGCGACGGCCGCCGAGTAGGCACCGGCGGAAAGCCTCAGGACGACTCCCGCACCACCAGTTCCGTGGGCAGCACGATCCTCGGGCGGTCCTGGGGGCTCTCACCCGACGAGCGGTTCGCGATCTCCTGGAGCAGGACGCGGGTCATCGTGCGGCCCATCTCCTCGATCGGCTGGCGGACGCTCGTCAGTGGCGGATCCATGTGGCGGGCCACCGCCGAGTCGTCGAAGCCGACCAGGGCCACGTCGTCCGGGATACGGCGGCCGGACTCGCGCAGGACCTGGCGCGCGCCTGCGGCCATCACGTCGGAGGCGGCGAAGACGGCGTCCACGTCGGGGCGGCGGGCCAGCAGCTCGCGCATGGCGCGGGCGCCGCCCTCCTCGCTGAAGTCCGCAGGGGCGATCAGCCGTTCGTCGGGGTCGAGCCCGGCCGCGGCAACGGCCTTGCGGTAACCGTCCAGGCGGCGCTGGGCGCCGTACACATCGAGGCGTCCGGTGATCGTGGCGATGCGGCGGCGGCCCCGCGATATCAGGTGGTCGACTGCCGCGCGGGCGCCCTCGAAGTTGTCGGAGTCGACGGAGGGCAGCGTCTCCGCCGCGTGTCTGCGGCCACTGATCACGGAGGGCATGCCGAGCTGTTCCAGCAGGTCGGGCAAGGGGTCGTCCGCGTGGACGGAGACCAGCAGCACACCGTCGACCCGGTGCGCGGTCAGGTACTGGGCCAGCCGGCGGCGCTCGCGGTCGTTGCCCGCCAGGGTCAGCAGCAGCTGCATCTCGGTGTCGGCGAGGGCCGCTCCGACCCCCCGCACGATGTCGGAGAAGTACGGCTCGGCGAAGAACCGGGTCTCGGACTCGGGGACGACGAGGGCGATGGCGTCCGTCCGGTTGCCGGCGAGCGCGCGGGCCGCCCGGTTGGGCACGTACCCCAGCTCCGCGACGGCTGCCTCGACGGCCTCTCTGGTCTGCGCGCTGACCCGGGGCGAGCCGTTGATGACGCGCGAGGCGGTGCCCCGCCCCACTCCGGCCCGTGCCGCTACCTCTTCGAGTGTGGGACGCCCACCACTCCGTACTCGCGCTGCCGCCATGGCTGCCTCCCGTTCGCGGTCAATTTCTCACAGCGGGATAGCCAATCCAAGTCCCGCCGCCTGTTCCCCGGCACTCGCGCGGACCTGCGGTCCTTGCGCGGCACCCACCTCTTGGGAGCGCTCCCAAGCCTACGGGGTCCTTGTAACCAGCAGGTAAGGCGGGAGGGGAGGAGACGGAAGGGAGAGGGGCGGGCGGGCACACAGAAGCGGGACCCGTCCCCCCGGACGGGTCCCGCCTGCGCCGTCGCGTCAGACCGTGCCGTCGGCCCGGGGCAGGGCGTGGCGGCGGATCACGTCGGAGTACCAGTGGGCGCTCGCCTTGGGGATGCGGCGCTGGGAGGCGTAGTCGACGTACACCGCACCGAAGCGCTTCGAGTAGCCGTAGCCCCACTCGAAGTTGTCCATCAGCGACCACAGGAAGTACCCGCGGACGTCCGCGCCGTCGGCGATCGCCCGCTGGACGGCGTCGAGGTGCCCGTGCAGGTACGCGATCCGCTCGGGGTCCTCGACCTTGCCCTCGGGCGAGACGTAGTCGTCGAAGGCCGCACCGTTCTCGGTGATCATCAGGGGCAGGCCCGGGTGGTCGCGGGTGACGTCCATGAGCAGGTTGTAAAGCCCGGCGGGGTCGATCGCCCAGTTCATCGCCGTGCGCTCCTTCCCCTCGGCGAGGTGGAAGGCGACGTGCTCGGAACCGGGCCACGGCGAGTGGTCGCTGTTGCCGTGGCCGTCGTTGCGGGTGTCACCGGCGCCGCCCTCGGGCGTGGAGACCAGCGTCGGCGTGTAGTAGTTGACGCCGAGGGCGTCGATCGGCCGGGAGATGGAGGCGAGGTCGCCGTCCCGGACCAGCTTGGACCAGTCCACGAGGTGGGAGGTGTCCGCGATCAGGTCCTCGGGGTACTCGCCACGCAGCATCGGGCCGGTGAAGACCCGGTTGCCGACTGCGTCGATCCGGCGGGCGGCGTCCGCGTCGGCCTCGCTGCCGGTCAGCGGGCGGACCTGGTGGAGATTGAGGGTGACCGAGGTCTGCGCGGCAGCGGGGAGTTGGGCGCGCAGAACCTCGATCGCCCGGCCATGGGCGAGGTTGAGGTGATGGGCCGCCTGCAGGGAGGCTGCGGGCTCGGTGCGGCCGGGGGCGTGCACACCGGATCCGTAACCGAGGTAGGCCGAGCACCAGGGCTCGTTGAGGGTGGTCCACATGCCGACGCGGTCGCCGAGGGCACCGGAGACGATCGCGGCGTAGTCGGCGAAGCGCTCGGCGGTCGCCCGCTCGGGCCAGCCGCCCGCGTCCTCGAGCTCCTGGGGGAGGTCCCAGTGGTAGAGGGTGGCGACGGGCATGATGCCGGCGTCGAGCAGTTCGTCGACGAGCTTGCGGTAGAAGTCCAGGCCGCGTTCGACCGCCGGGCCGCGGCCGGTGGGCTGGACCCGGGACCAGGAGACGGAGAAGCGGTAGGCCTTCAGCCCGAGCCGCTTCATCAGGGCGACGTCGTCGCGGTAGCGGTGGTAGTGGTCGGCGGCGATGTCACCGGTGTCACCGTTGCGGACCTTGCCCGGGGTACGGCTGAAGGTGTCCCAGATGGACGGCGTACGGCCGTCCTCGGCGGCGGCGCCCTCGATCTGGTAGGAAGCGGTGGCCGCGCCCCAGAGGAAGCCCGTGGGGAACTGCGCCTCGGGCGCCTGCTGGGGGGTGGTGTCGGGTCGTACGGCAGTCATGCGGGAGCGCTCCCATGGGGTGGAGGGACAAGGACGGGGAGGTACGGGCCCCGGAGCCCGTACGGCCTGTGGTCAGGCACAGGCCGTACGGGACGGCCGGGGGTCGAACCAGGACGGGACGGCACGGCGGGCGAGGAGGTCAGCCCTTGACGGCGCCGGCCATGATCCCGCCGACGATCTGCTTGCCGAAGATCACGAAGACGACGAGCAGGGGCACGGTGCTGATCAGCGCGCCGGCCATGATGATGCTCTGGTCGGGGACGTAGGAGGCACTGAGCTGGCCGAGGGCGACCTGCAGGGTGGGGTTCTCCTGGTTCAGCGCGAGGTAGGGCCAGAAGAAGTCGTTCCACGTCTGGACGAACGTGAGCATGCCGAGCACCATCATGGCCGGGCGGGCCACGGGGAGCACGATGCTCCGGACGATCCGGAGGTTGTTCGCCCCGTCCATCCTGCCCGCCTCGATGAGCTCGTACGGCAGTGCCTCCAGCAGGTACTGGCGCATGAAGAACACGCCGAAGGCGCTCACCAGGGTCGGGAAGATCACCGACTCCAGCTGACCGCCCCAGCCGATGTCCGACATCATCATGAAGAGCGGGACGACGCTCAGCTGCGGAGGGACCGTCAGGGTGGCGATGACCATCGTCATCAGCGCTCCGCGCCCCTTGAAGCGCATCTTGGCGAAGGCGTAGCCGGCCAGGGTGCAGAAGAACAGGGTCGCGGCGGTGATGCAGCAGGACACGATGAACGTGTTGAGGATGGCCGTCCCGAGGTGGGCCTGTTCCCAGGCCGCTTCGAGGTTGTCGACCAGCTTGCCGCCCGGGTAGAGCGGGGGTGGCGTGTCGAGTACCTCGTCCTGGGTGCGGGAGGCGGTGACGAGCGTCCAGTACAGAGGGAACAGCGAGCCGATGCCGACGACCGCCAGGGCGACGTAGGCAAAGGGTCCCGCGTGGTGCTGCCGGCCCGCGCCGGGCTTGAACCGGGAGGCGCGGCGCGGCGGTTCGCCGGGGCGGACCGCGGTCTTGGAGACGCCGCGGCGGTCCGGGGTGGTGACGGTGCTGGTGGTGGTCATGGATATCGCTCCCCGTCAGGCCGCGGTCTTGCGCACGAAGCGCCCGATGAGCCAGTTGATCGCGGCAATGAGCAGCAGCAGGACGAGCATGGCCCAGGCGACTGCGGCGGCCGGACCGAGGTGGAGGAGATTCCAGCCGTAGTTGTAGAGGTAGATGCTGAGCGTCTCGTACTGGTGTTCCGTACCGCCCTGGGCTCCGTTGACGCCGCCCTCGAGCAGCAGGGGCTCACCGAAGAGCTGCATGGAGCCGATGGTGGAGATGACGATCGTGAAGAGGATCGTCGGCCGCAGCGCGGGGATCGTCACGTTGCGGAACTGCTGCCAGCGTGAGGCTCCGTCGATCGAGGCGGCCTCGTACAGGTCGGAGGGGACCGCCTGCATCGCCGCCAGGTAGATCAGCGTGTTGTAGCCCGTCCAGCGCCAGATGACGATGACGGCGATGGCGATCTTGGACGTCCAGTGGCCGTTGACCCAGTTGGTGTCACCGGCACCGAAGAAGCTGAGCACCCAGTTCAGGAGACCGCCGTCCGCACGGAACACGAGGGCGAAGACGAGCGCCGCGGAGGCGACCGAGGTGGCGTACGGGGTGAGGATCACCGTGCGCCAGAAGGTGCTGGCACGCAGCTTGTAGTTCAGCAGGTGCGCGAGACCGAGCGCCATCATCAGCTGCGGGACGGTCGAGATGACGCCGATGACGAAGGTGTTGGTGACCGCGGTCCAGAACTCGGAGTCCTGGAGGATGGTGCTGAAGTTCTCCCAACCGACCCATTCCATGTGGTCGAGATCGGTCATCTCCACCTTGTGGAGGGCGATCCAGCCGGTGTAGAGGAGGGGGTAGAGGCCGAAGGCCCCGAAGACGAGGAAGAAGGGCGCGATGTAGGCGTACGGCGACGCCTTGTCGTCGAAGCGCCACAGCCGGCTGCGCCATGCCTGGCGTCCTGGGCTCATGGGCTTCGGGGCGCGACGGCCGGGCCGGGAGCCGTGTGCGCCCCGGGTGGGGGTCGTGGTTGCCACAGGTGGGAGTCCTTCCCTGGGGTGTGCCGACACCGCAGGGGCAGGCCGGCCTCTGGTCAGGGCCGGCGGGGGTGTCGGAAGCCGTGCACGGGGCCGGTGCGGGAACCGGCGCCGGTGCGGGCGGCCCGGGACGCGTGGAAGGCGTCCCGGCCGCCCGCACCGGTGAGGATCAGCCGATCACCTTGTCGATGGCCTCGACGGCGTCGTCCCAGGCCTTGTCGGGCTTGGTGCCGCGCTGCTCCATGTTGTTGATCTGGGTGGAGATGGAGTCCTTGATGATGCCGTCCTTCGGGCCGAGCACGGCCGCGGGGATGACCTGCGCCTCCTGGGCGTAGATCTCACCGATGGGGGCGTTGTTGAAGTACTCCAGCTTGGCGCCCTTCACGTCGGCGAGCTCGTAGGCGCCCTTGTTCGACGGGAAGACACCGACCGCCTTGAAGACGGCGGCCTGCTGCTCGGGCGCGGTCAGCCACTTGACGAGCTCACCGGCCTCCTTGACGTGCTTGCCCTTCGCGGGCACGGAGAGGAACGAACCGCCCCAGTTGGCCGCGGTCTCACCGGGGGTGCGGGCGATGTCCCACTTGCCCTTGAACGCGTCACCGGCGTAGGTGGAGATCTGCGCCGCCATCCAAGCGGGGCAGGCCACGGTGGCGATGCTGCCCTTGCGCAGGGCCGCCTGCCACGGCGGGCTGAACTGGGCCAGGCCCTGGGTCAGCTTCTTGTCGACCGCCTCCGCGGCGAGGTTCCAGCCCGCCTTGACGCCGGCGCTCTCCTTGTAGATCGGCTTGCCGTCCTTGGAGTAGTACTGCTCCGAGTCCGAGCTGACCACACCGTTGTACATGGCGCTGGCGGAGTCCATGAAGAAGGTGCCCTCGGGCGCCTTCTTCTTGAACTCCTCACCGAGCTTGAGGTAGTCCTCCCAGCCGCCGGCGACCTTCGCGGCGACCGCCTCACGGTCGGCCGGCAGACCGGCCTGCTCGAACAGGTCGCGGCGGTAGCAGATGGACATGGGGCCGATGTCGGTACCGGCGCCGATCACCTTGCCCTCGTCGGTGCTGGCCTGCAGCGCCTTCCAGTTGACCCACTGGTCGGTGTCGACCACCTTGGCGAGGTCGACGAACGCGTCCGCCTTGGTGTCGACGAGCTCCTTGATGCGGCCGACCTCTATGCCCTGTACGTCGGCCAGTCCGCTGCCCGTGTTGAGCTGCTGGAGGAACTTGGGGTAGTAGACCTTCTCCTCGGCCGTGGTGTTTTCCTTGACCGTGATGTTGGGGTGGAGCTCGTGGTACTTCGCGAAGAGCCCCGCCTCCTTGTACCCGAACTGCCCGAAGTCGGCCACGGTCAGGGTGATGTTCCCGTTCGCGTCGGCCTTGCCGGAGTCCGAGTCCGAGTCGCTGCAGCCGGTCAGCAGCAGGGCGGTGGCCGTGAGGCCCGTGGTGGCCATGACGGCAGCTCTGCGGCGTCGACCTGCGACGGTGCGGGTGATGCGCATTCCACTACTCCTTGTTCCAGGGTGGGACTGGCGTTCGATCTGCTCGGCATACGCGCCGGTGGGGGCGGGTGCCGGTGGTACGGAGAGGACATGGGCTGTGCCGTCCCCGTACGAGCGAAAAACCTCGTTCGATATGGGAGCGCTCCCATGCGCTGATGCCGGAAGATTGCTGCCTCAAGGGGGTGGGTGTCAAGAGTTGAAGACGCTTCCGTTGCCCGAGTGTGTCCTGCAAGTCACGCGAACGTGTCCGACCGAGGTCTTGCGTTCACCGGCACGCCCTGCATGAACCGGGCGTCGAGCCCCTGAAAGGCCCAGTTCAGCGGGGTGTTGGGCTCAGGAACCGGCTGCCGGCCCCGAGACGGGGCGCCTGTGCGGCATATTTCGGCGCGGCTCTTTCCGGCGGGTGGCGGTCACGCCGCGGCCCGGAGACGCCCGCCGGAAGATGAACGGGACACTGCGGTTCGGGGGCGCCCCGGGGGACCTGGGGGCAGTTCCGCGTTCTTTCCCCGAACTCCGGTTGAGGGGGCGGGGGTTCCGGTGGGCGGGCCGAATGCCCGGCTCTTCGCCTCACATGCCCGGCTCTTCACCTCACCGGAACCCGCCGCGGGCGCCGAGGACCCCGTCGGCCCCGAACTCCTCGAGGGCGGGGAGGTGGAGGGGCGAAGGGAGAGTCCGGGTGGCGGCGCCGACGACCGGGCGCCCGAAGTCGTCGACCGGTGACACGGCCCGGGTGGTCAGTCGAAGGCTCCGGGCGGCGGGGGCGGTGAGGGACGGGCGCCCTCGTCGGTGACGACGGCGGCTCCGCCCGTGAAGTCGGTGAGGGCACGGCCGTGTTCGACCCGGCCGGGGTGCGGGTCGCTCGCGACCCTGCGGGTCAGTTCGGCGACGGCGAGCGGCAGGTCCGAGGCGACCAGGACGGCGTTGCCGAAGCGGCGGCCCCGCCAGACGGCCGGGTCGGCGGCCACGGCCAGTTCGGGGAAGAGGGACGCGGCCGTGGCGATCTGGCCCCGGAGGTGGGCGAGCGGCGGCCCGTCGGTGAGGTTGGCGGCGTACTGTCCGCCGGGCCTCAGGACGCGGCGCACCTCGGCGAGGAACTCGGCGGAGGTGAGGTGGGAGGGGGTCCGGGCCCCGCGGAACACGTCGGCGATGACGAGGTCGGCCCAGCCGTCCTGGATCTTGCCGAGCCCGGCGCGGGCGTCGGTGGTACGCACCCGTATCCGGGCCTGCGGGTCCAGGGGGAGTTCGCGGCGGACGAACTGCACGAGGGCCGCGTCGATCTCGACGATCTGCTGGGTGGAGCGGGGGCGGGCCGCGGCGACATACCGGGCGAGTGTGAAGGCGCCGCCGCCCAGGTGCAGGACCTGGAGGGGGCGGCCCGGGGGCGCGGCGAGATCGATGACGTGGCCCAGCCTGCGCTGGTAGGCGAACGAGAGGTACGCGGGGTCGTCGAGGTCCACATGGGACTGCGGGGCGCCGTCCAGGAGCAGGGTCCGGGCGCGCGGCCGTTCCCGGTCGGGTACGAGTTCGGCGAGGCCGCCGTCCACCGGGGCCGCGACGGGCTCCTGTGCGTGGTCGGGCCGCTTCCGGGCGCCCCCGCCCTTCGCGGATGCTCCTCGACGTGCCACGTCCTCGTCCTCGCTCACCGGTTGCGGCCGGTGTCCTGGGACGGGCCGGCGACGGCGGGAACTCCGCCCACCTGCCCATTATCGCCTCAGCGGCAGTTGTCGACCGCCTCGATGAGGCGGGCCGCCTGGCCGAGGGCGGCCCGGAGCGCGTCCGGGTCGGTGACCGGGGCGTCGGCGCCGGGCGGCAGGAGCCAGCCGCCACCGACGACGGGCGGTTCGGCGGGGATGCTCAGCCCGCGGCCGTCCGTCCGCGTACAGGCACTGCCCGGTACGTCCCACCCGTCCGCGGTGCCGGGCGGGACCAGGAAGCCGAGGGTGGCGCAGGCACCGTCGTGGAGAACCGGGCCGACAGCCTCGTGGTCGGCGCCCCGGCGCAGGATGTCGACGGCCTCCAGGCCCTGACGCGCCGGGACGGTCACCAGGTCGCACGGTGTTGTTTCCGGGCCCATGTGCAGCACGGGAAAGCCCTCCTCTGTCGCCGAACGGGGCCGTGCCCCGTCTCCCATGGACCAACGCGCCGACGGCGTCAAGGGCTACGGCGGCACGCCGCCGCAAAGGGTGGCAGTTCATGGCGGATCGGGGGCGAGATGCCCAGTTTGCACCGAAACACAGCGTGTGCGTTCCGTCACAGCAGGTACGTTCGTGCTCCGCCGGGACAGAGGAAGCAGGTGCCCGGCTGCCCACCGGAGAAGGGCCCCGCCATGGTGTCGACACCGGCAGTTCCCAACCTCGCCTTCCGGCGGCTGCGCGGACAGCGCTCCGCCGGGGAGTTCGCGGCAACGGTCCGCAGGGCTGCCCGCGAGATCGGGGAACACGTCGCGTGCGACGCGCGGTACATCGGGCGCGTGGAATCCGGCGAGATCCGCTGTCCCAACTACGCGTACGAACGGGTGTTCCTGCACATGTTCCCGGGGGCCACCCTGGAAAGTCTGGGCTTCTCGGCTCGCGAGAGCGTGCGCGGCCGGAGGGCCCGCCCGGCGTCCCCTCCCCTTCCCCGCACTCCCCCCACGCTCCACAGTGACATCGACGAGGAGAGCGACGTGCTGCGTCGCGTGTTCATGACCAGCGGCACCGCCACGGTGGCAGCCGCGTCCCTGGGTCTCGGCGGTCCGTCCGCCGCCGGCCTGATCACCATGCCCGCCCCGCGCCGGGTCGGCGAGGCCGAGGTGAGCGCCGTCGAGAGCGCGGTGCGCCAGATCAGACTGCTGGACGACCGGCACGGCGCGGACGGGCTCTACCGGCGGGCCTCCCAGCCCCTGCGGGCCGCGTACGCCCTGCTCGACGCCGATACGACGGCCCGCCGCAGCACCCTGGACCGGCTGCACGCGGGCGCCGGTGAACTGGCGATCTCGGTGGGCTGGCTGGCGCACGACTCGGGCCGATTCGAGGACGCGCGCTCGCACTACGCGGAGGCGCTGGCGACGGCGCGGCTGGCCGGGGACACGGCGCTGGAGGCACACGCGTTCTGCAACGCGTCGTTCCTGGCCCGGGACACCGGACGGGCCAGGGAGGCGGTCCGGGCCGCGGAGGCGGGGCAGCGGGCGGCCCGTCCGCTCGGCTCGCCGCGGCTGACGGCCCTCCTCGCCCTGCGGGAGGCGGGCGGCCGGGCGTGGCTCGGGGACCGTACCGGGTGCGAGCAGGCGATCGGGCGTGCGCGGACGGCGTTCGAGCGAGGGGCGCGCGCGTCGGACCCGGAGTGGATGACGTTCTTCCGGGAGGCGGAGCTGGAGATGCTGCAGGCGCAGTGCTGGTCGGCGCTGAGCGACTGGCCGCGGGCCGCGCGGCACGCCCGGCGGGCCACCCAGCTGCAGGATGCGCACTTCACGCGGAACCTCGCGCTCTACCGGGCGCAGCTCGCCGGCGACCTGGCCCGCGCGGGTACGGCCGACGAGGCGGCGGCGGTCGGCCACCAGGTGCTCGACCTGCTGGACCGGGTCCGGTCCTCGCGGATCCGGGGGATGCTGGCGAGCGCGGTGCGCGTGCTGAGGCCGCGGGGCGGCCCGGAGGTGGCCGCGCTGCTGAACCGGTACGAGGAACTCCCGCCCGTCGGATGACGGGCGGGCCCGCGCCCGGGGCGGGCCGGGAAGAGCCCGCTCCTCGCCCCAGCGGGCCCGCCCGCCTACCGGTCCAGGTGTCCGGTGTCGTTCCAGCGCTCCAGGGCCGGCATCCCGTACGCCCATCCCAAAACCGACAGCGAGGTCGGCTCCAGCCGGATCCGGGCGGCGAAGGACACGTCCTCGCCCAGCCACCGCGCGCCCAGGGCCCGCAGGATGTGCCCGTGGGCGAAGACCAGCACGTCCCGGTCGGCCGCACGCGCCCAGTCCACGACGGCGTCGGCCCGGGCCGCGACCTCGGCCAGGGTCTCGCCGCCGGGCACCCCGTCGCGCCAGATGAGCCAGTCGGGGCGGTCCGCCTTGATCTGTGCCGGGGTGAGGCCCTCGTACTCCCCGTAGTCCCACTCCATCAGCGCGTCCCACGGCTCGGCCCGCTCACCGAATCCGGCGAGTGCGCACGTCTCGGCCGCCCGGACGAGCGGACTGGTCCGCACCTCCGCCCCCGGCAAGCCCCCCCAGGGCTGCCGGTGCAGCCGCTCCCCGAGCAGCTCGGCGCCTTCCCGGCCGGCGTCCAGGAGGGGGATGTCGGTCCTGCCGGTGTGATTGCCCTGGAGCGACCACTGTGTCTGGCCGTGCCGGGCGAGCAGGATTCGCGGTGCCATGACGGCTCTCCCTGAAGAAGGTAATGAGGTCCGAAGATCCGGGGACCTTAGGATCTGAGGGGTCCCGGGACAGCGGTGTCCGGGACGGCGACGGGGCGGCAACGGCGACGACCGGCCGGGGGACGGTGCGGGCGAGGCCCCGGATCATCATCTCTCACACGCCCCCGGGGCAACCCGCGGGGCGGTACGGGCGTCCCTCACCACGCGTGACCGGCGACGTCCGCGGCCGAACGGCCCCCCGGGGGTGACAAGGCCGGCAACCGCCGTACGGTTGAACGCCCGCCGTCGACCGCACGAACATGGGGAGAGCAACCGGATGCCGCACGCCACCGCCGCGATACGCACCTCCGGCCGACGGCGGCCCCGCTGGTGGACGGAGCTGCCTCTGCTGGCAGTGGTGTACGGGCTGTACTCGGTGGGCCGCCTCCTCGTCCGGGAGGACATACCGGCGGCCGTGGACCACGGCCTGGCCATACTCCGGATCGAGAAGGCGCTGTTCCTCAACGCCGAGCACCCCCTGAACCGGCTGCTGACCGAGCACGCCGCACTCGGCGTCCCGGCCGACTTCGCCTACGCCTCCCTGCACTACCTGGTCACCCCGGCCGTCCTCGTGTGGATGTTCCGCCGCAGGTCCGCCGCCTACCGGGCGGCCCGCACCTGGCTGATGACCTCCACCGTCCTCGGACTGGCCGGCTTCGCGCTGTTGCCGACCTGCCCGCCCCGGCTGCTCGACGCCCGACACGGATTCGTCGACACGATGGCCCAGTACAGCTCCTACGGCTGGTGGGGTACGGGCGCGAGCGCCCCGCGCGGGCTCAGCGGCATGACCAACCAGTACGCGGCGATGCCGAGCCTGCACGTCGGCTGGTCGGTGTGGTGCGGCCTCCTGCTGTGGCGCCACGGCCGCCACCCGCTCGTCCGGGCGGCGGGGATCGCCTACCCGCTGATCACCGTGCTCGTGGTGATGGGGACGGCCAACCACTACTTCCTCGACGCGGTGGCCGGGGCGGCCGTGATGGGCGTCGGCGCGCTGCTGACCAAGCCCGTCATGCGGGCCGCCGACCGTGTCAGGCACCGGGTGCGCGCCGTGTTCACGCCTGTTCCGGCCCCCGTCACCCCCGCGAAGTCCCCGATTGTCAGTGACGGATGCAAGACTTCCGCGGGTGAGCGCTTCCCCGGCCAGCGGACCCCCTCCGCAGATTCCCGCCACGCAGCCACCGGCTCCGCGGCCGAAGCCGCCAGCGACGACGCTCCGGCAGCGGCTCGCTGAGCTGCGCGGCCCGACCGTCGCGCCGCATCCGCTCGACGCGCGGGCGCTGGCCGCCCTCGCCGCCAACCCGGGCTGCAGGCGGCGCGCCCTGCTCGACGGCGCCGGGGTCGACAAGGCCGGGCTGGCGACCGCGCTCGGCTCCCCCGCCGCATTCGGCCAGTCGCAGTTCGCGTTCGTCCGGGGCAACGCCTTCGAGGCGAAGGTCAAGGCCGACGGCGGCACGGAGCTGCTGCGCCTGCTGTTCGAGCGGCTCGGCAGCGGGGCGGACGCCCCGGGGCCCGCCGAGGTGCCCGATCTGACGGCCGCCGGCCCCGAGGGCCGCGCCGCGCGCACGGCGCTGGCACTGCGCGAGGCCACCGCGGCGGGCGGCTGGTCGCTCCTGGACCACCCGATGCTGGCGCTGGAGGTGGCCGGGTCACCCGCCTATCTGGAGCCGGACGCCGTCGTGGTGCACCCCGACGGCACCTGGACCGTCGTCGAGATCAAGTCGTTCCCCATGATCGACGGCTCCGCCGATGCCGCGAAGGTCGGGGCCGCGGCCCGGCAGGCCGCCGTCTACGTCCTCGCGCTGGAGCGGGTCGCCGCGCTGACCGAGGGGGCCGGAGTCGGCCACCGGGTTCTGCTGGTCTGCCCGAAGGACTTCTCCAACCTGCCGACCGCGTCGGTCGTGGACGTGCGTAAACAGCGCGCCGTCACCCGCCGCCAGCTGACCAGGCTGACGCGCGTCGAGGACATCGCCGCCGCCCTGCCGGAGGGGACGACCTTCGACCCGGAGTGCTCTCCCGAGGAGCTGGGCACGGCGGTCGACGCGGTCCCCGCCGCCTACGCCCCCGAGTGCCTGGCCGCGTGCGAGCTGGCCTTCCACTGCCGGGCGAAGGCCCGTGCGCGGGGTGCGGTGGAGACCCTGGGCCGGAGCGTGCGCGGCGAGCTCGGCGGTCTGACGACCGTCGCCGGGGTACTGGCGGCCGCGGCCGGCAAGGAAGGCGACCCGGCGGACCCGACGGTGGCCGCGCTGCGCCGGGCGGCGGCGCTGCGCGCCGAGGCGCTGGAGGGCGGCGCACCATGTCGCTGATCACCACCCTGGCCCGACTGGAGGCGGTCGACAGCGGGCGGGCCCAGCCGCTGGCCACCGTGCGCCACCGCCATCTCACGGATCGGCCGCTGGTCCTGGTGCCGCTGACCACCGCGGGCGAGGCCGGCGCCCCGCTCGGCGCGCTCGTGGGCACGGACCGCGAGGCGCCCCGGCTGCTCGCGGTGCCCCAGCCGCGCGACCGCGACCTGCGGTTCCAGTTCCTCGCCGAGCTGGCGGAGGCGGTGCTGCCGCACATCGAGTCGTACGCCGACGCCGTCGAGCCGGCCGAGCGCGCGGAGACCGACCCGGAGACCGGTAAGAAGGTCAAGGTCGAGGTCGAGCTCTGCGCGGACGCCGCCCAGCTGATCGTGCCGAGCCGGGCGGGCGTCGAGTTCGTACGGCTGCTCGGGCGGTCCATGCGGTTCCGCCGCACCGCCGAGGACGATCCGGACACCCCGTACCCGGCGCCCGCCCGGGTGCCGCTGCTCGGCCGCTGGCTGACGCATTACGGGGAGCGGGCGCGGGTGCCGGGCTCCTCGCTGCTCCTGTCCGCGACGGACCTGCTGAACCGGCACTGGGCGACGGGGCAGAGCGGCCTGGAGGACCAGCATCTCGGTGCTCTGCTCGCCTGGATCGACCCGCCGGCGGGCGGGTCGGGGGCGGTGGCGGCGCTCCGTGCGGAGCTGGAGCGGGACGGCACCGGGCAGTTGGTCTGTCCGCCCGCCGGACCGGCCACGGACCCGGCGTTCGACAACAAGCTCCTCGCGCCGGCGATCGAGGCGTACGACCGGGCGCGCACGGCGCTGGCCGCCGCCGAGGACGGTCTGGTCGCCGACGTCCGGCTCGGCGAGCTGAGCCGGGCCGAACAGGAGATCAGGCAGCTCCTCGACGGAGTCCTGCGGCCGACGTGGGATGCCGTGTGGCGGGGGCTCGACCTGCTGCGGGAGCTGCCGGGGGGCGCCAGGACCGAGGACCGCTGGACCAGGGACCGCTGGTCGTTCACCGCGCACCGGGACCGGGTCCGGGCCGGCGAGCCTCCGCAGCCGCGCCGGGACGACGCGGTGACGGCGGCGCAGAAGCTGGCCTCCCGGGAGACGGCCCAGGCGCAGCTGGAGGCGCAGGAGGCGCTGGACGATCCGCTGGTGCTGGCGGGGCGGCGGCTGGCGGGCGAGGCGTTCGTCGCGGAGGTGACGGACGTGGAGATGACGTACACCGAGTCGAAGCGGCCCTCGCCGCGCCCGCTGCTCACGGTGCGCACGGACGAGCGCCCGCATCTCGGTGAGCGGACGAAGGTGTACCGCTCGCTGGACGGGAAGCCGCAGACGGCCGAGTTCGTGTCGTACGCCTGCGACGGCCCGGACGCCGGGGAGCTCCTGCTCGTCCTGAAGATCACGGACCGGATGGGCCGGAGCAGGGAGCCCGCGCCCGGCTCGGTCCCGGAGCCCGGTGACCGGATCGCCTGGACGCTGTTCGAGCACGACCAGCGGGGAGGCCCGAAGCTGCCCGACCCGGAGGACACGCCGTGGACCCACGGCGGCCCGCCGGGCAGTGCGGCCGACGGACACGCCGAGAAGCCCGACCCCGTCACCGCGGAGGACCTCCTGTGACTGCCGTACTCGACCCGGCTTCCGCGGCGGCGCGGGCGACCGACGCGATTCTCGGGGACACCCTGCGGGGCACGGCGCGCGGCATCGTGGTGGACTCGCCGCCGGGCGCCGGGAAGTCGACCCTGGTGGTGCGCGCGGCGCTCGAACTCGCGGCGGCTGGCCGCCCGCTGATGGTGGTCGCGCAGACCAACGCCCAGGTGGACGACCTGGTGGTCCGGCTTGCCGAGAAAGCGCCGGAGCTGCCGGTGGGCCGCCTGCACAGCAGCGACTCCGACCCGTACGACAAGGTCCTGGACGGTCTGGCCACCGTACGGAAGTCGGCGAAGGCGGCGGATCTGGCCGGTCTCGACGTCGTCATCTCCACGGCCGCCAAGTGGGCCCACGTGAAGAACGTGGAGCCCTGGGGACACGCGATCGTCGACGAGGCCTACCAGATGCGGTCGGACGCGTTGCTCGCCGTGGCGGGGCTCTTCGAGCGGGCGCTGTTCGTCGGGGACCCCGGTCAGCTCGACCCGTTCTCGATCGTGGGCGCCGACCAGTGGGCGGGGCTGTCGTACGACCCGTCGGCCAGCGCGGTGTCCACGCTGCTCGCGCACAATCCGGAGCTGCCGCAGCACCGGCTGCCGGTGTCGTGGCGGCTGCCCGCGTCGGCGGCGCCGCTGGTCTCGGACGCCTTCTATCCGTACACCCCCTTCCGCAGCGGGACGGGCCACGGTGACCGGCGGCTGTCGTTCGGCGTGCCCTCGGACGGCTCCGGCCCCGACCGGGTGCTGGACGAGGCGGCGGAGTCCGGCTGGGGGCTGCTGGAGCTTCCGGCCCGCCACACGCCGCGCACCGACCCGGAGGCGGTGCGCGCGGTGGCCCTGGTGGTCCGGCGGCTGCTGGACCGGGGCGGCGCCGCGACGAGCGAGCGTTCCCCGGAAGCCGTCGCGGTGACGGCGGACCGGGTCGCGGTCGGCACGGCCCACCGCGATCAGGCCGCGGCGGTGCGTGCGGCGCTCGCCGAGCTGGGGGTGACGGGCGTCGCGGTGGACACGGCGAACCGGCTCCAGGGGCGCGAGTTCGACGTGACGGTGGTCCTGCACCCGCTGTCCGGCCGCCCGGACGCCACGGCCTTCCACCTGGAGACGGGCCGCCTGTGCGTCCTGGCCTCGCGGCACCGGCACGCGTGTGTGGTGGTGTGCCGGGAAGGCGTGGCGGAGCTGCTGGACGAGCACCCCTCGACGGAGCCCGTCCAGCTGGGGGTGACGGTGAAGTTCCCGGACGGCTGGGAGGCGAATCACGCGGTCCTGGCCCATCTCGCCGAACACCGCGTCCCCTGGCGGCCGTGAATCCGGGACGCCCCGGACGCATCGCCGGGCTCGTTCCTGGGCAGCGCTCTTGCGCCGGGCTGGACAATGGAAGGTGGCCCTCCGGCCGCACGAGGAAGGAACACCACATGGCACAACCCGAGCGGAACGACCGGCAGAGGCTGCGTCCCGCGCCCCTGCTCTTCGAGCCGGCCGAGGCGGCAGCCGATCCGGAGCACTTCTTCGACCTGGAGTCGATGGACGACCCGAAGGAGCTGCTGGCCCGTGCGACGGAGCTGACGCACGCCTTCCGGGCCGCGACCGACCGGGCCGTCGAGTTCCAGGCCCTGGCCGCCGCGCAGCTCGCCGATCCTCGCAGGTTCGACCGGCTCACCGCCGCGGACATAGCCGAACGCGCGGAGTGGACCGAGGACTACGCCAAGAAGATGATCGAGTTCGGCCGCTCCCTGCTGAACGCGCCTCGCCCCTGACGCCGGCAGAGCAGCCGTACGGCCCGGCGCGAGCTGCCCGGCCGTTCCCCTTCGTCACTCCGGGTACAGCCTCTGGCATATGCGCTCGGGCACGATACTCCCCGGAACGTGACCTGTCCGGCTTTCGCGCAACCCTGGGAATCAGTACCGTCACAGCCGGTAGACCTGTCGTCATGAGCGTATGGCTGAAAGACGAAACGACCCTGCACCCCGGTGCCGCCCCGCGCCACGCCGTCGACCTCGTCGCTCTCCTGCGGGACGGGGCCGACGACCGGACGGCCGACGACCGGGCCGCTCAGGTCACCGCCGCCGGGGCGGCCTGGCTGGCCGGTGCCTCGCCGTACCCCTGCAGCACCCTCTCCCGATGGCAGGCGCGCCCGGCATCCCCGGGCGTCCTGCCGTGCGGCTCCGCGTTCGACGTGGTGAGCGTGACCGCCCTGTTCGGCCGGCGCATGCTGGAGCAGCTCTGGTCCGAGGGCCCCGGTTCGGGCCCGGTCGCCACCCACCGGGGCAGGACGCTGCTCTTCGCCTCGCCCGGCACCGCCCAGCGGCTGCCGTCGCTGCTGGCCTGGGAGGAGTGGGGCACCGGTTCCGCCGGCCACGCCCGGGCGCACCAGGGTGCGCTGCCTCCGCTGCTGTGTCACGGCACGGGGGACGCGGTGACCGTGCCGCCGCTGGCCGGCGGGGCGAACGGCCCAGGACCCCGCTGGCTGGTGGCCCCGGACACCCGTACCCCCTGGCTTCCGGGTCCGGACGTGCTCCTCTGGGCGTGTGTGCGGGTCAGCAGGTCGGCGGCCCCGTCGACCACCGGGAATTCGATTTTTCCTCCCGCCGATACGGGTGCTAATGTCTACGACGTCAGCAGGCGCCGCTAGCTCAGTTGGTTAGAGCAGCTGACTCTTAATCAGCGGGTCCGGGGTTCGAGTCCCTGGCGGCGCACAGACGGGAGAAACCCCCTCGCGGAAGCGAGGGGGTTTCTTCGTGTGTCTGCGGCTCCCCGGCTCAGGTACCGGTGTCGATCCGCACCGTCCACGCCCCCGAGGGTGTCCGGTCGGTGACCTCGATGCGGACGCGTTCGCCGGGCACGGTGTAGCGCTCGCCCTCGCGGAGCGGGGCGTCGGCGAGCGGCGGGTAGACGGACCGGTCCCAGCAGGCGCCGGAGTGCGGGTGGGTGTCCAGCACCTCGACCGGGCCGCCGCCGGACGGGGTGGCGGTGTGGATGCGGTAGATCAGCACACCTTCGGTGCAGGTCGCGCGGTCGTTCCCGGTGGCGCTGCGGGCCTCGACGGCCACCGCGCTGTCCGTGCCCGTCCTGAGGACCGCGAGCCGGGTGCCGAGGGAAACGCCGGGCAGGGGCGCCTCGGCCATGGGCTCCAGGGTCAGGTCGGCGCTGCCCTGGACGCAGACGATCTGGTCGCGTCCCAGCCAGCCGAGCTTCCACTTGTGCCAGCCGAACGGTTCCGGGGACAGTCCGAACTGGCTGCCCATCACGTCCCAGTCGCCGACGTAGGTGTCCCAGTCGCCCTTGCCGTCCTCCGGGCGGTGGTAGAGGTCCGCCAGGTCGAAGACGTGTCCGGTCTCGTGCGCGAGGACGTTGCGGTCCGGCGGGTGCTCCTCGAAGACGGTGACGACCCGCCGGACGTCCGTACCGTCGACGCGCAGCGGGTGGTCGAAGTTGACGACCTTCGTGGCGTCCGAGTCCACGCCGGGCGCGTCCGGGTCGGCGACCAGGTAGACGATGTCGTACGCGGAGAAGTCGGTCCGCTCGTCGGCGGCGCGGATCGCGTCACGCAGGTAGGCGCCGCGCCGGCCGGGGTCCCAGTCGCGCTGTATGCCGTACCAGGTGGAGGGGTGGGGCATCCGGGTCCACTGCCGCTGGGGGTGGGCGCGCAGGGTGAACGTCCCGTACGAGGCGCGCTGGAAGAAGCGGCTGGTCGAGGGGAAGTGGTCGGCGGCGAGTACCTCGGGCGGTACGGCGGGTTCGGAGTCGGGGAACGACAGGAACACCATCACCGCGTCGAGGTCACGCCCGGGGCGGGGATAGGCGTTGTTCCAGCTGTCCAGTCCCAGGGAGTGGTGGGCCGCGGTGCGGGGCAGGGCGCAGGGGGCGGCATCGCGCGGGGAGGCCACGGCGGGTCCGGCGACCAGTCCGGTGGCGGCGAGCGCCACGAGGGAGGTGAGGGCAGCCGCCGCACTGCGCAGACTCGGCCTCTCCACTCCCCCGGGTCTGCGCTGACGCGGCACATCTACCTCCGGGGTGGCGAATGCGGAACATCCCCCTCACCCTGTGCCGGTTGGATGCCGTGCGCCCTGTTGTGCTGCCCCACACGGGTCAGCGCGGGCACGCCTCGCCCACGGTCGGCGCCCTTCCCCCCACCGTCACCGCGCCGCTGGGACATCATGGGCCGCCATCCGCTCACAGAAAGTCACATTCGATCACCCCCTCCCCGCGATGAAGCCAGATGGACACAAAAACCACCACTCACGCGCAAAAGAGGGTCGCGCCGGTTCGCCTGAGCCATGCGCGTGCCGTACGACGGAAACCGTGGTCGCGCTGGAACGGCCGACGCGCCACGCTCTATGCTTCACCTCGCTTTCCTGCGTGGTGTCCGCCTCCCGTACGGCGCTCCACCCCATGACCCCTGCCCGACCACATCTGTCGACACCATCTGCACAGCGGGAGCGAGCGGTGAGCGGAACCTCCGAAGGCCCGGCAGCCCCGGCGGGCACGGCCCCCGGCACCGGACGGCCCGTGGTCACCGAACGTGATCAGCGGGCTTTCAGGAAGCCACCGGACCCGGAGGACTCCTCCATCCCGTCGGGGGCGGACGACTACCGCGCCGCCTTCCGGCTGGCCGCCCTCCCGATGGCCGTCGTGGACCCCCGGGGCCGCGTCGTCCGGGTGAACGACGCGATGGGGGCGCTGTTCGGCGCCGATCCCCGTTCGCTGGCCGGGCAGCCCGCCGCCGACCTCGTCGGTCTCGCCTCGGACCGGGCAACCTGGCAGTCGTACAACGAGGTCCTGGACGGCACCCGGTCCCGGCTCCGCTGCGCCGCACGGCTCAGGCACGGCCACGGCCGGTCGGTGTGGACCGAGGTCACCGTCGTGCCGATGGCGGACCCGGCCACGCGCGGGCGCGGCGGTACGGGCAGCGTCCTGCTGTCGGTCGCGGACATCAGCGACCGGCACGAGCTGCGGGAGCGGCTGCGCCATCTGCGGCTGCACGACCCGGTGACCCGGCTGCCCAACCGCACGCTGTTCTTCGAACGGCTCGCCACCGCCCTGGAGACCCCGACCTTCCAGGACGACTCCCTGCCCCGGCGCAACCGGATCGGCCTCTGCTACCTGGACCTCGACGGCTTCAAGGCGGTCAACGACACCCTGGGGCACCGCACGGGCGACCGGCTGCTCACCGCCGTCGCCGGGCGCCTCACCGAGTGCGCGCAGGCGGACGGCCACCACCGCGCGGGCGACGGGTTCGGCGGACACCTCGTGGCGCGTCTGGGCGGCGACGAGTTCGCGATCCTCGTCGAGGACTCGGCGGGCACCCATCAGCTCACCGAGCTCGCCCGCTCGGTCCTCACCGCACTCGAGCGGCCCTTCGACCTGACCGGCCGGCGGCTCTCGGTCTCCGCGTCGATCGGTGTGGTGGAGCGGCCCACCGCGGGCACCTCACCCACCGCTCTCATGCAGGCCGCCGACACCACCCTGTACTGGGCGAAGGCCGACGGCAGGGCCCGCTGGACGCTCTTCGACCCCGAGCGCAACGCGTACCGGGTGACCCGGCAGGCGCTCTCCTCCACGCTCGGGGCCGCCGTGGAGCGCGGGGAGTTCACGCTGGAGTACCAGCCGCTGGTCGGCATGGCCGACGAGGTCGTCCGGGGTGTCGAGGCCCTGGTCAGATGGAATCACCCGCAGTTCGGCATGCTGGCGCCGAATCGGTTCGTCCCGATCGCCGAGGAGGACGGCACGATCGTCCAGCTCGGCCGGTGGGTGCTGCGTACGGCCTGCCGGCAGGCCCGCCGCTGGCAGCTCGAACACCCCGGCGAGCCGGCCCTGTTCATCAGCGTCAACGTGGCCGTGCGCCAGATCAGGGACTCCGATCTCGTCGCCGATGTCGCGGCGGTCCTCGCCGAGACCGGGCTCGAACCGGGCCTGCTCCAGCTGGAGCTGACGGAGTCCGCCGTGATGGGATCCTCCGGCCGGCCGCTGCGGGTGCTCCAGGAGCTCAGCGACATGGGGGTCCGCATCGCCATCGACGACTTCGGCACCGGCTACTCCAACCTCGCCTACCTGAGCCGGCTGCCCGTCTCGGTGCTGAAGCTGGACGGCTCCTTCGTCCGCGGGTTCCGGTACGAGGACGGCACACACCCCAGCCCCGCCGACGAGACGATCGTCGAGGCCATGGTGCAGCTCGCGCACCGCCTGGGCCTGACGGTCACCGCGGAGTGCGTGGAGACGTCGGGCCAGGCGGAGCGGCTGCGGCGCATCGGCTGCGACACCGGCCAGGGATGGCTGTACTCCCGGGCGGTGGCCCCGGAACGGATCGGGGAGCTGATCGGCACCCGGCCGCCCCGGAGCTGAGCCGGGGCACGGTGAGGCGGTGACGCCCGGACGGGGGGCCGGGAGGCGGGCGGGATCAGCCGAGGTCGGGCAGTCCGTACGCGTCGGCGATCAGTTCGTACGAGCGCAGCCGGGCCTCGCCTCCGTGCGCGTTGGCCGTGATCATCAGCTCGTCGGCGCCCGTGCGCTTGGCCAGGTCGTCCAGTCCGGCCCGTACCTCGTCCGCGGTGCCGTGGACGATGTCGGTCAGCCAGCCGTCGACGAACTCGCGCTCCACGGGGCTGAAGGTGTGCGCCTCCGCCTCCTCGGGCGTCGGTACGAGTCCGGGGCGTCCGGTGCGCAGCCGCACCATCGACAGGGCGCCGGTGAGCACCTGGCGCCGGGCCTCACGCTCGTCGTCGGCGGCCAGTGCCGCGACGCCGATCAGGGCGTAGGGGGCGTCGAGCACCGCGGACGGCTTGAAGGACTCGCGGTACAGGTCCAGGGCCGGGACGGTGTTCCGGGCCGAGAAGTGGTGGGCGAAGGCGAAGGGCAGACCGAGGACGCCGGCCAGCCGGGCGCTGAAGCCGGAGGAGCCCAGCAGCCAGATCGGCGGGCGGGCCGGCGACTGCACGCCGCCGGGCGAGGTGGCCTGGATCGGTCCGGGTACGGCGTGGATGCGGGCGTAGGGGTGCCCGTCCGGGAAGTCGTCGTCCAGGAAGCGCGTCAGCTCGGCCAGCTGCTGCGGGAAGTCGTCGGCGCCCTCGTTGAGCCGGTCGGTGCGGCGCAGGGCGGCCGCGGTGGCGCCGTCCGTTCCGGGGGCCCGCCCGAGGCCCAGGTCGATGCGGCCCGGTGCCATCGCCTCCAGGGTGCCGAACTGCTCGGCGATCACCAGTGGGGCGTGGTTGGGCAGCATGACGCCGCCGGAGCCGAGCCTGATGCGCTCGGTGCGCGCGGCCAGGTGGGCGAGGATCACGGCGGGCGACGAGGAGGCCACACCCGGCATCGAGTGGTGTTCGGCGACCCAGAAGCGGTGGAACCCGCGCCGCTCGGCGAGGGTGGCGATCTCCCCGCTGGTGCGCAGGGCCTGGGTGGCGGTGCGGCCCTGTCCCACGGTCACCAGGTCGAGGACGGACAGGGGCACGGAGGCCGTCCCCCTCGTGGTGCCACGGATCTCGTCGCCTCGGTTCTCGTCCACGTGTCCGGCCTCTCCTGTGCTGCGTCCGTGTATCGGAGAGTACGAACAGGAGGATGACTCCGCTTATTCCCGGCCGCTGCCCGGCCCGGCGTTCTTTCGTCGGCCGGGTACCCGGCGCGGCGTCGTTCTTCCGTACCCCGCCGTGGCGTCCTCTCCACCGGGCGGCGCCCGGCCCGGCGTGTCTCCCCCGCCGCCCGGGAGCCGCCGTCCGGCGTCCTGCACCGGACGGCGGAGACTCCCTCCCCGGCCGGTGCTACTCCCGCACCTCGATGCCCCGGGGTTCGGACATGCCGGGCGGGGGCTCCCGGGTGGCGAACAGGGTGCCGAGCGTGGGGGCCCAGACTCGGCGCTCGGCGAGCCGGAGCCCTTCCCATACCGTCACCTGGCTCGCCGTGAGGACCGGCTTGCCCACCCGTTCCTCCAGCTCGGGCACGAAGGCCGCCGTGTGCAGCGCGCTGCACGGCAGCAGCAGCACCTCGGCCTCCGGATGGTCCGCGGCGGTGGCGAGCTCTATCACCTGTTCGGGGCTCCAGGCGGCGGCTTCCGCGGGGGTGGTCCCGGCGGCGTCACCGACGCCTCGGACGGAGACCACCCCCAGTCCGGCGGCCGTCAGGAAGTCGGCGAACAGCGGCGCGACGTCCTCGGCGTCGAGCGAGGCGACCGCGACCCGTGAGGCACCGAGCTCGCCGACCGCGTGCACGAAGGCGAAGGACGTGCTGGACGCGGGCAGCCCCGCGGCCCGGGCGAGGTCCGCGACCTGCTGGTGGGCGCCCTCCCAGCCGTACACGAAGCTGCCCTCGGTACTGGCCCACACCAGCGATTCGGCACCGGCCAGGCGCAGCTCCTCCACCCCTGCGGCCAGACGCCCGGGAGCACCCGCCTCCCGCAGGGCCTCGATCCGGGAGGCACCCCGGGGCCCGGCGGTCCCGGTGACGTCGTCGGTGTGGAACAGCGGCACTCTGATGTCGCTGTCGAGCATGACCTCGATCCGCGGGAAGTCGTCCTCCGCGGCGTGGCCCGGGTAGAGAAGTCCTACGGTCGTCATGTCCATCCTTCCTGTCCGTCCGGATGTCCCCCGCTGCCGCTCCCCGTGCACGCTGTCACCGCTGCCCCTGCTTGCGTCAAGTATTCCCCCACCTGCCGCCTGTCGGCGCCCTCAGTACGTGTGACCAGCGGTTTCTCTTCCGGGTTACGGCCCTGTTGACGGCCGTCCGGCCCGGTGCGAGCGTAGGAGGTCCTCATGGCCGATCCCGTGATCCTCGTCCTGGACACCGCCCCGTCGCCGCGCCTGGGCCGGCTGACCGGGCGGGCCCACGTCCGGTACGCCGACGAGCGGACACTGGCCGGACAGCTGCCGGACGCGGACGTCCTGCTGGTGTGGGACGTCACCTCGGACGCGGTGCGCCGGGCCTGGCCCGGTGAGGGTCCGCGCCCCCGCTGGGTCCACACGGCGAGTGCGGCAGTGGACCGGCTGCTCTGCCCGGAACTGGCCGTGTCCCCCACCGTCGTCACCAATGCTCGGGGCGTCTTCGAGCTTCCGGTCGCCGAGTACGTGGCCGGCCTGGTGCTGGCCTTCGCGAAGGATCTCCCGGGCACCCTGGAGCTCCAGCGGCAGCACCGCTGGCACCCCAGGGAGACCCGGCAGCTCGCCGGCAGCCGCGCGGTCGTCGTCGGGGCGGGCCCGGTCGGCCGGGAGATCATGCGCCTGCTGCACGGGCTCGGCGTCCAGGTGGCGCTCGTGGGGCGTACGGCGCGGCGCTCGATCCACGGCGTGCAGGACCTGGACCGGCTGGCGGCCGGCGCCGACTGGGTGATCTGCGCGGCTCCGCTGACGGACGGGACGCGCGGCATGTTCGACGCGCGCTTCTTCGGCCTGCTCCAGCCGTCCGCCCACTTCGTGAACGTCGGGCGCGGGCCGGTGGTCGTCCAGGAGGCCCTGGTCGACGCCGTACGCCGGCGCTGGATCGCGGGCGCCGCACTCGACGTGTTCCAGGAGGAGCCCCTGGGGCCGGACAGCCCGCTGTGGGACGTGCCCGGCCTGGTGGTCTCCCCGCACATGAGCGGGGACACGGCAGGCCGGCGGGACCGGCTGGGCGAGCAGTTCGTCTCGATGTACGAACGGTGGACGGCCGGTGAGCCGCTGCCGAACGTGGTGGACGTGCGACGCGGTTACGTACCTTCGCGGGACATCCCGGCCGGACACGCGGACTGAACCGCCCGGGCCACGGGAAACCGCCCGACTCGGGGACTGAACCCCCGGCACGCGGGCAACAGCCTGAACACGCCCACCGAACCGCCCCGCACGCAGGGTGTACTGCCCGGCCCCGGGACGGAACGGTCACTCAGGAACCAAGCGCACCAGGGCAATACACCCCGCACTCCCGCCGTCGCCCTCCGCCCGCAACGGGACACGGGAAGGTCTCCCTCCGGCCACCGTTCGATTACATGACAGCGCTGCCTGCATAGACACGGGGGATCGGGCAGGCGCTGAGCCTGTCCGGACAGTCCGACTCCCCGAATTCCCCAGGAGATTGCGAACCATGGCTGACTTCCCTCACCTGTCCCGTCGGGGCTTCCTCAATCGTTCCGCAGCCGTGGGCGGGCTGCTCGTCGTCCCCGGCCTGCTCTCCGCGTGCAGCAAGACCGACGCCGGTGCGGCGGACGGCGAGGGCGCCCTCGACAAGCTCCGCAAGCAGGGGTTCGTCCGGGTCGCATACGCCAACGAGGCGCCGTACGGGTACATGGAGGGCAAGGAGCTCAAGGGCGAGGCGCCCACCCTGCACCGGGAGATCTTCAAGGCACTCGGGGTGGACGAGCTGAAGCCGACCCTGTCGGAGTGGGACGGACTGATACCCGGCCTGCAGGCCGGGAAGTACGACGTGGTCAGCGCGGGCATGGCCATCACCCCCGAACGGTGTGCCAACGCCCTGTTCTCCGAGCCGGAGTTCATCTCCCCCACCGCCATGATGGTGCGGAAGGGCAACCCGGCGAAGATCACCGACCTGGCGTCGGCGAAGGCCGCCGGAGTCACCGTCGGCGTGATGTCGGGTGCGGTCGAGGCCTCGTACGCCAAGGGCGCGGGCATCGCCGAGGGGAAGATCAAGACGCTGCAGAAGCCGCAGGACGGCGCCGACGCCGTCAAGGGCGGCCGGATCGACGCCTTCCTGCTCACCGGCATCTCGCTGCGCTGGCTGGCCAGGACGAACCCGGAGACCGAGGTCACCGAGGCCTTCGTACCGGAACTGGACGGCACGAAGCAGTTCTCCCCGGGCGGCGCGGTGTTCCGTCAGGGCAACGAGGACCTGCGGGACTCCTTCAACCGCGAGCTCAAGAAGATCGTCGCCGACAGGTCGCGCTATGTGGAGCTGCTCGGGGAGTACGGCTTCGGCGCCACGGAGATCCCGCCGGCCACCCTGAAGACCGCCGACCTGTGCAAGGGCTGACGGGGACGGATCACACGGTATGAGTGACTTCCTCTCCGTACTCGGCGAAGAGTTCCCCCAGGTCAGATCGGGCCTGGGGGTGACGCTCGAGGCCACGGTGCTCGGCTCCCTGCTCGCGCTGGTGCTGTCGTTCGCACTCGGCCTGATGGCGGGCAGCAAACTGCTCCTGGTGCGTGGGGTCTCCCGGACCGTCGTGGAGTTCTTCCGCGGCACCTCCCTCTACATCCAGCTGTTCTGGCTCTACTACGCGATGCCGCCGCTGACGGGGTACGAACTCACCCCGCTGCTCTGCGGCGTCGTCGCCTTCGGCCTCAACTACGGTGCGTACGGCGCCGAGATCGTGCGCGGCGCGATCAACTCGGTGCCCCGTGCGCAGTACGAGGCCGCCGTGGCGCTGAACATGACGCCCTTCCACCGGATGCGGAAGGTGATCATGCCGCAGGCCTGGGTGCAGATGATCCCCTCCTTCACCAACCTCCTGATCCAGCTGCTGAAGTGCACGCCCCTGCTGTGGCTGCTCTCCGCGGCCGATCTGATGACCGCCGTCGAACACGTCCGCAGCCGGAGCGGTGAGACCCTCGGCACCTATCTGCTGCTGCTGGCCGTCTACTTCGTCCTCGCCTACGCGCTGACGCTGCTCATGAACACGCTGGAGCGCGCCGCCAAGCGGCGGCTGGGCCTGCACACGGGGGTGGGCAGCCTGCTCAGGACGCGTACGGCGGAGGCCGCCGCCACAGCCGGAGGTACGCGGTGAACCAGTCGTTCAACTGGGACGCGGCGCGCGAGGCGCTGCCGCTGCTGCTCGAAGGATTCCGGGTCACGCTGCTGGCCACCGCGCTCGGCACGCTCGTGGCGGCGGTACTGGGGCTGGCCGTCGCCGTGGCCGGGCGGGCTCCGTCCCGTCTGGTGACGGTGCCGGTCAGGGCGGTGACCGAGTTCGTCCGCTCGACGCCCCTGCTGGTCCAGCTGGTCGGCGCCGCGGCCGTCTTCAGCTCCGTGGAGCCGCTGACCGTCGGCATCGTGGTGCTGGGCATCCACTACGCCGCGTACACCTCCGAGGTCTACCGGGCCGGGATCGACGGTGTGCCCCAGGGGCAGTGGGAGGCCTGCCGGGCGCTCTCCCTGTCGCCCCGGCGGACCTGGCAGGCGGTGATCCTGCCGCAGGCGGTGCGCAACGTGCTGCCCGCCCTCGGGAACTACGCGATCTCGATGTTCAAGGAGACCCCCTTCCTCGCCGTGATCACGGTGCAGGAAATGGTCTTCGAGGCCCGGAAGTACGGGGCCGACCACTTCGTGTACACGGAGGTGTTCACGCTCGCCGGTCTGATCTTCCTGGTCGCGAGCTACCCCACCTCCCTGCTGATGAGAAAGCTGGAGAAGCGCCTTGGCCACTGACTCTGCTCCCCTGAAGGAACCCGCCGACGCGGCTGCGGACCCGGCGGTGACCGGTGTCGAGCCGCTGGTGCGCTTCGACAAGGTCGTCAAGCGCTACGGCGATCACGTGGTGCTGGACCAGCTGGACTTCACCGTCAGGCGCGGTGAGCACGTCACGCTGATCGGGCCCAGCGGCTCCGGGAAGACGACCATCCTGCGGCTGCTGATGACGCTGGAGAAGGTCAGCGACGGGGTGATCTGGGTCGACGGCTCGCCGCTCTCGCACGTACGGACGCCGTCCGGCGCCCTGAAGCCGGCGGGTGAGAAGCAGTTGCGGGAGTCCCGGAAGAAGATCGGGATGGTCTTCCAGCAGTTCAACCTCTTCCCGAACATGAAGGTGCTCCAGAACATCACCGAGGCCCCGGTCAACGTGCTGGGCATGGACCGCGAGGAGGCGGAGTCCCGAGCCCGGGAACTCCTCGACCTGGTCGGGCTCTCGCAGAAGGTCGACGCCCACCCGTCCCAGCTCTCCGGCGGCCAGCAGCAGCGGGTGGCGATCGCCCGCGCGCTGGCGATGCGGCCGGAGATCCTGCTGCTCGACGAGGTGACCTCCGCGCTCGACCCGGAGCTGGTGGCGGGCGTGCTGGAGCTCCTCGGTGACATCGCCCGGAACACCGACATCACGATGCTCTGCGTGACCCACGAGATGAACTTCGCCCGGGACGTCTCGGAGAAGGTCCTCATGTTCGACGCGGGCCGGGTGGTGGAGTCCGGTACGCCGGAGAAGATCTTCTCCGACCCCGAACACGCACGCACGCGCGAGTTCCTCGACGCGGTGCTGTGACCCGGGTAGCGGCGTAAGGGTAATGACACTGACATATGCCGGGCGGACGCACCCCTGCGGTGGGCAGGGGGCGCTTCCCCCATCTCGGCAACACCCCCTCCGACCGGCGCCGTTGAGGGCTATCGTGGGGCGGAAGCTTGCGGTCACAACCTGGTAGGGGGAAACCGTGGCGTTGAAGCCCGAACCGAAGGCGCCGTTCCACTCGGTGCAGTACGCCCTGCGCGTGCTCGAGTCCGTGTCCGCCCACGGCGACGGCGTGACCGACGCGCGTCTCGCGCGCGAGACGGGGCTGCCCGTCGGCCACCTCACCCCGCTCCTGCTCACCCTGCGCCGCGAGGGGTACGTCGAGCAGGTGGCCGACGGCGCGTACGTCATCGGCTCCTCACTCCTGGAGCTCGGCTCCGGCGTGGCCCGCAAGCGGGCCCTGGAGGCGAAGCTGCAGCAGTCGCTCGTCCAGCTGCGGGACTCGGTGGGCGCCGCGGTCTACGTCAGCCGGTACGTCGACGGCGAGATCCGCATCACCCAGGTCGCCGACGGGCCGCGCACGCCCGCGGTCAACGAGTGGGTGGACTTCCGCTCGGCGGCCCACGCCAGCGCGATCGGCAAGTGCCTGCTGACCCAGCTCGACCAGAACGGGCGGCGTGACCACCTCGCCCGGCACCGGACGGCCCGGCTGACCTCGCGGACGATCACGAACGAGAAGGTGCTCTTCTCGAAGCTGGACAGCCAGCCGGCGACGGTCCCGGTCCTCGACCTCCAGGAGTACGCGGTGGGCACGGTGTGCGCGGCGGTCCCGCTGACGGCGGGCTCGTCGGCCGGGTGCCTCGCCCTGTCACTGCCGATCGAGGACGCCCACCGGCTGCGGGCGGCTGCGGCGACCCTGAACCGCCGCGCCGCGCCGGTGCTCCTGTCCCTGGCCCTCTGACCCCGGGCCCGGAAGCCACCGGCGCGCCGGGCCCGGGGCGGGGCGGGTGTGGGGAGGACCACGCACGGGGCGTGCGGGCACGTGTCCTCAGCACCCCCGGGGACCAGGTATTATTTTCACGTCAGCAGGCGCCGTTAGCTCAGTTGGTTAGAGCAGCTGACTCTTAATCAGCGGGTCCGGGGTTCGAGTCCCTGACGGCGCACAGACACCACAGTGGGCGGTCCCCTTCCGGGGGGACCGCCCACTGTGCGTCGTGCCGGGGTGTATCAGAACTTCACGTCGGAGCAGGCGTAGAACGCGTTGCCGGTGTCAGCGACGTTCCAGACGGCCAGGATGATGTGCTTGCCGGTCTTCTGGGTGGGCATGGAGCCCTGGTGGGTCAGTGTCGCCGGGGGTTGCTGGTTCCCGTACGGCACGGTCATGAACGGCTGCGATTCGAGTGCGGCCCTGGTGAGCGGCTTGGTCGGGTCCCATCCGTTCTTGGTGATGTAGTAGCGGAAGTCCGTGGTGGCGTGGCGGGCCGTGAACTGCCAGCGGAAGCTGTAACCCTGCCCACTGGTGACGCCGGTGGCCGGCCAGTTGCCGCCGCGCGGGTCGTCGAGCGCCGCGAAGGTGCTGTTGCCGCCGGAACAGATCTTCCCGTCCGCCGGTCCTGCCGCCGGGAAGCCCTTGGGGCCCTCGACGCTCTGCGGCTCCCACTGGATGGCGCCGCAGCCGGTGACGGTTCCGTTGGCGCAGAGCTTCTGCCGGCTGATGGGGGAATCCGTGTAGCCGTGGCTGCTGGCACTGCCGGTCGCGAACATGGAGGCGCCCGCTATCGCGAGGCCGAGAACGGCCGCGCTTGCCCTTTTCCGCATGGTGTGTCGCTCCTCGAACGTGGGGGATGTCTCGGGGAATGCCGCGCGCGCAGGTCGTCGTGTTTGGTCTGGACCAACTCCAGATTATTGACGGAGCATGAACATGTCCAGACCAATGTGGGTACCGTTTTCCGCGCGCACCACCGGACCCCCGGGCGGGATCAGGCGCCCGGGCCACCGCTGCGGCCGGCGTAGAAGGCCACCGTCAAGTCCCTGACCAGGGACTTGTGTTCGTAGTCGTCCAGCTCCACGATGCCGCGCGCGGTGAGCCGGCCGACGGTGTCGTCCACCGCGTCGACCACGGCCGTCAGCACACTGTCGCGGTGCCTGGCGTCGATGGCCGCCACCCGTCTGCGGTGCATCGCCGCCGCGACCTCGGGGGCGTACTCGATCGCGGTCGGCTGCGCCGCGTACACCTCGATGCCCACGGGCGAGCAGTCACCCTTCAGCATCCGGGTCAGCGCGGTGCCCACGGCCTCGGCGTCACGCAGGGTGCGGGTCTCCTCGTGGAAGGCGTCGGCGGGGAGCTGGGAGAGCACCCGGGCCAGGGCCGCCTCCACCTGGTCCCGCAGGTACTGCTCGTGGTCGGCGACGCCGAGCATGGCCCGCGCCGTGTCCTGCACCCGCCAGACGACGAGGACGACGGCGCGCAAGGGGGTACCGCTCGCGTCCACCGCGGGCAGTGGCTCGCTGCGCCAGTGCCGCAGCCGCACGTCGACGGGGCGGCGCAGCAGCAGCGGCGAGGCCCAGACCAGGCCGGTGCGCCGGACGCTGCCCCGGTAGTCGCCGAACAGCGTCAGCACCGAGGCGTACCCGGCCCGCCCGCGCCCGAGGCCGCCGAGCGCGAGCAGGACCACGGTCAGCAGCAGGGCGAGCACCGCCCAGGTACCGACGCCGAGGCCGTGGTACGGGCGTACGCCGATACCGAGCCGGCCGGTCACCGCGGCGGGAAGGGCGCCGTGCCATCCCAGTACGGCTGCCCCGGCGGCCGTCCCGGCCGCTCCGGCCAGCAGCGCGGCCCAGCCGGGGAGTACGGGTCCGGGCCGCTCGGTGAGCCGGGGGTCGGTGACGGGCGCCGGACGGGTGGGCTTCTGCGTCTGCGGCGAGCGCGGCAGGGGAGGGCGCCGGGCACCCGGCCGGGTGGCGGTGGCGTCCGGGGGCGGGACCGCCCGCCCGCCGCCAAAGCCGGGGCCGTCGCGGAGGAGGAGGTGCGCAGGGAGGGGCGCCGTGCCCCCACCGGCGGCCATGGGGCGCCGGCGTCCGGCCCCCCACCGCGGGGCGGGGTCCCCGGCCCCCACGGTGGCGGCCGTCCTGGCGCGCTCGGTGCGGGCCGGCTGCCCGGCCGCCGTTTCCCCGTCCGTCGCTCTCCGGTCCGCCGCGTGCGCGGGAGCCGGCACGTCCGGACCGGTGCCCAGGGCCTGGGCAGGCACCATGTCCACCGCCTCGGGCGGCTCGACCCGGACCGCCGGGTCCGCCCCCGGGTCCGCCTCCACCTCCGCCGCCTCGCCCGGAACCGGGGCCTCCGGGCCGGCGCCGGGGGCCTGGTGCCGGTCGGGCAGCGCGTCCCCGGCCGAGAACAGGCCCCCCGGCTCCTCCACCGAGGGCTCCCCTCCTGCCTGCGCGCCCACCGCGGGAACCGCACCCAGGACCGGCCCCAACTCAGCCGGCGCCTCGCCACCCGACCCGCCGGGCCGCCCCACCCCTGCCACCACGTTCAGGACCGGCCCCAGACCGGCCGGCACCTCACCACCCGGCCTACCGGACCGCCCCACCCCCGCCACCGCGTCCATCGCCGGCCCCAGGTCGGCCGGCACGTCCACGGCCGGATGCGTGTCCAGGTCGAGAGGCTCCACGTCCGCCGGTGTCGTCGCGGCGGGAACCCCGGCGCTGTCCGCCGCACCCGCCAGGCCGAGCGCGTCCGCCCGGGTGCCGTCGTACGGAAGGGGCTCCGCCGCGCGGTCGGGCTCCGTCCTGGGCGTCTCGCCGCCCGGCATCCGCGCCCCGCTCACCGGCGCGGGTGCCGGCTCCGCACCCGGCGTCTCGCCTGCGGGCGCTCCCCCCTCCCTGCTCCCGCGTGTGCCGGGACCGGGGGCCCCGCCCCACTCGCCCCAGCCGTCCCGTCGGTTCTCGATGTAGCGCATGTCCGCCTCCGTCATGTCCGTTCCGTCAGCCACAGCCGTCACGCGAAGAGCCGCCGCCAGGTCTCGGGCCCCGGGTATCCGTCGGCCGCGCGGCCGCTCCAGCCCTGAGCCCGCTGGAAGGCCTCGACGTTGCGCCGGTCCGCCTCCGTCCAGCGCGGACCGGGGCCCGTCGTGTAATGCCTGCCGTATCCCTTCTTCACCAGCCGGGCGCCGAGCCGCCGCACATGGCTGTTGGACTGGCCCGGGCGGAAGAGCTGGCGCCCGGGAAAGGCCGCGGTCCCGTTCGTCCCCGCGGGGATCGTCCGCCCGGTTCCCCGGGCCAGCAGGCTCCAGGTATGCGGACCGGGGATGCCGTCCGCCTCCTTGCCCCGCCACCCCTGTGCCCGCTGGAAGGCCTGGGTCGCCCGCTGGTCCGCACCGGTCCAGCGGGGTCCCGCGCCCGTCCGGTAGAAGCGTTCGGCGCCCTGGGCGATGAGCAGCTTCCCGAGCCGGGTCACGTACGCGTTGTCGGCCCCCGGACCGAACTTCCCGGCGCCCGGGAACCGCGTGTCCGCACCGCTGCCGCTCGCCCCCGCGGCCAGTCCCTTGTAGCGGTAGGCCACGTACCGGGAGGAGTTGGTCCAGTACGCCATGGGCGTGTCGGCCCTGCGCGTGTGCGGCGGGGTCTGCTCGTACGCGAGGTAGTGGGTGTGCGCGTCGTCCGTCCAGCCGCCGAAGAGGGTGACGTGGGACCCCTTCTCGGGGTCGGCCGGGTTGTGGAAGAGCAGCATGTCCCCGGGCTGCAGGTCCGCCCGGGCGATCTTCGTCCCGAACGCCGCGAGGCTGCCGGTCCATTCGTTGGTGCCCAGGTTCCAGGCCATCGAGACGTAGCCGGAGCAGTCCTGCCGGTACCCGTCCGACCAGTACGCGGACATGCTGTACGGGACCTTCGCGTCCACCCACTTCCGGGCGCGGTCGATGATCTCGGTCCGGGTGGTCACACGCGGAACGTTCTGCGGGGCCGGGGGCGGGCCCGAGGCCCCGTCCGTGCCCAGGGGCCCGACCGCGCCCTGCGGGGTGACCGGCCCGGGGTCGGCCTCGGCGCCGGCCCGGTTCCCCCGCCCGGCAGCGGTCGCCGCCGCCCCGGCCGCACCGCAGGACAGGACCATCCCCGCCGCCGTGACCAGGACCAGGGCCCGCCGGGCCCCGTGGGCGGCCGGGTGCCCGCCGTTCCGCACGGGCAGCGCGGCCGCCGTACGCCGACGCAGCGCACAGCCCGGGCAACCGCAGTCGACGGCGGGTTCGTACTCCTCGAAGACCGGCACAGTCATGCGACTCCTCTTCCCTCGGCAGCCGTCGGGATCTTCCGTATCTCAACTTTCACGGCATAGATCATGTTGACTGACTAAAGGGACAAAAAGACCATCCGACAGGCCGTACCGGGCCGGAATTGGTCAGGAGCACCCCCGCCCATCGGGTAAAGTTCTCCGGGTCAGCAGGCGCCGTTAGCTCAGTTGGTTAGAGCAGCTGACTCTTAATCAGCGGGTCCGGGGTTCGAGTCCCTGACGGCGCACGCACCAGCAAGGCCCTCTCACCGAGCGTGAGGGGGCCTTGTTCGTATGGTGGCGCTGTCCCGATCCGGACAAGGCGCGGAGAACCGGCCGGGCGGCGGCGAGGGCCGGCCCTGCAGTGACGGGCCAGGGCGGCCCCGACGTCCCGTGCCGTGCCGGGCTTCTCCCGCAGTCCGGACCCCACGGTCGAGGACCGGCCCGGCAGGCAGCCCGAGGAGAGGATGCCGCCGGCCGGGCCGGGTGGCCGTCCGGACACGGCGCTACCCGCCGCGCTTCTCACCCGTCAGGTACGCCGAGACGACCACGTTGGCCGTGTAGGCGTGGGACGCGCGGTCGTACGTGCCGCCGCAGGTGATGAGGCGGAGTTCCGCCCGCCCGTCCCGACGGGGCCCGTACGCCTTCTCGGCGTCGAAGCGTTTCCGGGTGAAGACCTGGACGTCGTCGATGGTGAACTCGGCGACCGTACCGTCCGACCGGCTCACCCGGACCTTCTGCCCGGGCTGTGCCGTGCTCAGGCCGTAGAAGACGGCCGGCTCCGTCTCGGTGTCGACGTGGCCGACGAAGAGCGCGGTGCCTGCCGTGCCGGGCTCCGTGCCGTCGGCGTACCAGCCGACGGCGTTCGGCGTGCCGAACGGCGGTGGCTCGATGGCGCCCTCGCCGTCCAGGGCGCGCCGCACGACGGGTGCCTCGACACCGATCGACGGGATCTCGACCCGCTGGGGGGCCGCCCCACCGAGGGGCTCGTGCGCGGGGGGCAGCGGTGCGCCCAGGGGGCGGCCGACCGCCGCGACGTCACCGGTCGTCGGGGCGGAGACGCCACCGCCGGCTCCGCGGCCCCACAGCCACAGCCCCAGCAGGAGAACGGCCCAGGCGACCCCGGTCAGCAGCCGCCCGGTTCCGGCGGGGCGCGCCGGTGCGGAAGGGCCGGGTGCGGAACGGTCAGGAGTGGAACGGGCGGGGGCGGGCATGTCAGGCCGAGGCCGAACGGCGGCGGCGCGCACTGCGGTACGCGACGGCGACGGCCGCGACGGCCCCCAGGGCCAGCCCGGTCACCGTGTGCCGGGTGCCGGGACCGCTGCGCTCGGAGTCGGCCTCGCCGGCGAGGGTCGCCGTACCTCCGCCGCCGGCCCTGACCGGGGCGACGGGCGAGGGCCGGTCGCGGTGGACGACGGTGAGGGTGCCGGTGGCCTTGCCGTGGCCGTCCTCGCAGGTCACCCAGACCTCGTAGTCGTCGGGTGCGGCGTCGGAGCGGATCCGGGCATCGGCGACGAGGCCCTTGCCGCCGGCCCGGCGGAAGTGCGCCTCGGCGACGAAGGCCTCGGAGTTACCGCGGGCCGATCTGCCCTTGCCGCAGACGTCGACCCGGAGTTCCACCTCCCCGCCGGGGGAGACGCGGGACGGGGTGATCGTGACCGAACCGGACTTCTTGTGGTCCCCGGGGTCGCGGGTTTCGGAATCGGCGTGCGCGGCGGATACGGGCAGGGCTATGGCCGCGGCTGCCACGGCGGCACAGAAAGTGAGGGGCAGTGAACGCATCGTGAACCTCCTGGGGTCAGGTTCGCGCGCGTCACGGATGTCCGCACCCGGTGCGGGCCGGTCGGGTGACGACCGGCCCGCGACGGTTTACGGGAGGGGCAGGTCGACGAGGTCGACCAGGTCGGCGATCGAGTCGACGACGGTGGACGGCCTGAAGGGGTAGCGGTCCATGTCGGCCGTCGTGGTGAGGCCGGTGAGGACGAGGAAGGTCTGCATACCGGCCTCCAGCCCGGCCAGCACGTCGGTGTCCATCCGGTCGCCGATCATCGCGGAGGTCTCGGAGTGGGCGCCGATGGCGTTGAGCCCGGTCCGCATCATCAGCGGGTTGGGCTTGCCGGCGAAGTACGGGGCCTTGCCGGTGGCCTTGGTGATCAGCGCGGCGACGGACCCGGTCGCGGGCAGCGGTCCGTCGGCGGACGGGCCGGTCTCGTCCGGGTTGGTGCAGATGAACCGCGCTCCCCCGTTGATCAGCCGGATCGCCTTGGTGAGCGCCTCGAAGCTGTAGGTGCGCGTCTCGCCGAGGACGACGTAGTCGGGCTCGTGGTCGGTCAGGACGTAGCCGATGTCGTGCAGGGCCGTGGTGAGGCCCGCCTCCCCGATGACGTACGCCGTGCCGCGCGGGCGCTGGTCGTCCAGGAACTGGGCGGTGGCCAGGGCGGAGGTCCAGATGTTCTCCACGGGCACGTCCAGGCCCATGCGCTTCAGGCGGGCGTGCAGGTCACGGGCGGTGTAGATGGAGTTGTTCGTGAGGACCAGGAAGGGCAGTCCCGACTCCCGCAGCCGCTTGATGAAGGCGTCGGCCCCCGGGATGGGCGTGCCCTCGTGGATGAGGACTCCGTCCATGTCGGTCAGCCAGGATTCGATCGGCTTGCGCTCTGCCATGTGACGGGACTCCTGCCGTACGTACGCTGTGCACGCAATGTGCCGGGACGCCGGCGGCACCGCGTTGTGCAGCGCCGACGTCCTCGATTTTAGGCCGAAGAGGTGGCGTACCGGTCAGGTGGTACCGGTCTTCTCCCGGTCCCGGCCCGGTCTCTGTGGTCCGGGACCGGGAGCGCGCCGGGGCCCGCGGCGGGGCCGCGGCGCCGGGAAGGCTCCCGCCCGGCACGATCCGGCCGGAAAGCCGGGCCGTACGGCGGCGGAGACGGGCCGGCAGCGGTGTGCGGCGGGCCGGCCGGGCTCAGGTACGCCGGCGGAACCGGAGGACGAGGGCCGCTCCGCCGAGGATCAGCGCCCCGGCGGTCACTCCCGCCCACGCGGCACCTGACCGGCCGGTACGGGCGAGCTCCGGCAGGGGGTCGCCCGCCGCGTCGCGCGCCACGCCCTCCTCGTCCGGGTCCGTGCCGACCCCCCCGTCGGCTGTGCCCTCGACGATGGCGAAGTCGTACCCGGCCGACTCGCCCACCCAGTCGCCGTCGCCCTGTCCGCCGTCCTGTTTTCCGGCGTCCTGTTTCCCGGCGTCCTGCGCGGGGCGCCGCTGGACGATGGCCGCGTTCGCCGTGACCCTGCCGGGCCGGGTGTCGGAGGTGAACGCCATCCGGATCTCGACGGTGACGGTCCGCTTCGCGGGGACGGTGAAGCCGGGGAAGTCGTCGCCGTGTTCGCCGCTGCCGAAGACACCGATCTGCTCGTCGCGGTCGGTGGACTCCCAGGTGACCCGGTGTTCCTCGTCGGGGTGCGCCCGCTCGGTGAACTCCAGCTGGATCTGCTCGGGAGTGAGCGTGCGGTCCTCGTCGGTGAGGACCAGGACCGGGTGGATCGAGTGGCAGGGCTTGGAGGTGGTGTTGATCAGGTCGAGGTACCAGGTGCCGTAACCACCGCCGGACGCGTACGTGTCGGGGCCGCCGTGGATCCGGGTGTCGATGGGGAAGTCCGCGCCGTCCGGGTCGCCGCAGACGGGCTCCAGGCCGGCGACGGCCCCGTAGGGGGCGACCGGCGCCGTGACCGGGATGGCGATGGCGTCGGGGCTTCCCAGGAGGCCGGCCGGGACGGCGAGTCCCGCGGCGAGTCCGAGACGGGTGAGGGCACGGCCGTCGCGCAGTCGTGCGGGGGGCTTGGGGGGCATAGGGGACACCCTTCGCTGCTCGCGAACGGTCGGGGCGGAGGGCCACCGGCTGTGGCGGCGACGCTGCCACGGGGCTGCCGGGGCAGCCACCGCCCGGCGGGGAAATCCGCCCGTTCGGGCGCGGGAAACCGCTCGATCGGCCCCGCCCGGAGCCCGGGTCCCACTCAGCCGGCCCCCGCTCCGTCCCGCTCACCCCCCGGGTACTCCTCGCCTCCCCTCCCCCGACCTACCCGTCCCCTCTCCTCCTGGCCGCCGCCTTCACCGGCGCGGCCGAAGAGCGGGGCCAGGACCAGCTGGGCGGCGCCCTCGGCGACCGGGCGGTCGCCGCCGCCCGCGACGGTGACCGGTACGGGCACGGCGGCGCCCTCCCGCCGGGCGCGCTCCTCGATCACCGCGCGCACCCCGCTCACGTACGCGTCCTCGTCGGCGGCGAAGGTACGGCCGCCGAGGACCACCCGGTCGATGTCGAGCAGCCCGACGAGGTTGGCGACGCCCGCCCCCAGCACCCTGGCGGCCTCCGCGATGTCGCCTCGGGCGGCGGCGGCCAGGCAGAGGGCCTCGACGCAGCCGCGTCCGCCGCAGCCGCACGGGGGGCCGTCCAGCTGAAGGGTCTGGTGGCCGAACTCCCCGGCGCCGGTACGGGCTCCGCGGTGCAGGGACCCCCCGAGGACGAGTCCGGCGCCGAGCCCGGTGCCCAGGTGGAGGTAGGCGAAGTCGGCGCCGGTCCGTTCCCGCAGGGCGATACCGAGGGCGGCGGCGTTGGTGTCCTTGTCGACGACGACGGGCATCCCGGTCCGCTCGGCGAGGGCGTCCCGCAGCGGGTAGCCGTTCCATCCGGGGAAGCCCGTGACCCGGTGGAGGACGCCGCTGCGGTGGTCCAGGGGCCCGGGGAGGGCGGCTCCCACGCCGAGGACCGGGCGGTCCGCGGTCCTGGGGACGTCTGCCCGTACCGTCTGCACCGCGCGGGCCGCCGTCGTGAGGACTTCGGGGGCCGGGGCGCCGAGGTCCAGCGGGGCGGTGCGGGTCGCGACCGGGGTTCCGGCGAGGTCCACCAGGACGGCGGTCAGCTCGTCGCGGTCCAGGTGGAGCCCGACCGCGTACCCGGCGTCCGGGACCAGCCGCAGCACCGTGCGGGGCTTGCCGCCCGTGGAGACGCGGCGGCCGGCCTCGGCGGCGAGGCCCTCGGCGCGCAGCCTGGCGGTGATCTTACTGACGGCCTGTGGGGTGAGGCCGGTACGCTCCGCGAGCTCCAGCCGGCTGATCCCCTGCTCACCGGCCACGCGCAGCAGGTCGAGCACGAGCGAGGCGTTGTGGTGGCGCAGAGCCGGGAGGTTCGCTCCGCCGCTCCTGCTGCTGCTGCTGTTCACCACCCCATTGTCCCCTTCGCTTGCACTTTGGCAACAGCGTTGCTTAAGTGGTCGGCATGACTGCCAACGCTCCTCTCCGCGTCGGACTCGTGGGCTACGGCCTGGCGGGGTCCGTCTTCCACGCCCCGCTGGTCTCGGCCACCGAGGGTCTCGTCCTGGACACGGTCGTCACGTCGGACGAGGAGCGGCAGGCGCAGGCCCGCGCCGAGTTCCCCGGCGTCCGGCTCGCGGGCTCGTCCGAGGAACTCCTCGCGCGGGCGGGCGAGCTGGATCTGGTCGTGGTGGCCTCCCCGAACAGGACGCACGTCCCGATCGCGCGGGCCGTCCTGGAGGCGGGGCTGCCGGTGGTCGTGGACAAGCCGCTCGCGGGGACGGCCGCCGAGGCCAGGGAGCTGGCCGCGCTGGCCGATGAGCGGGGGCTCCTGCTGTCGGTCTTCCAGAACCGCCGCTGGGACAACGACTTCCTGACCCTGGCCGGCCTGATCGGGGACGGTGAGCTCGGTGACGTACAGCGTTTCGAGTCCCGGTTCGAACGGTGGCGCCCGCAGCTGAAGGGCGGCTGGCGCGAGTCGGGCGACCCGCTGGAGATCGGCGGCCTGCTGTACGACCTGGGCAGCCACATCGTGGACCAGGCGCTGACGCTGTTCGGTCCCGCGGTGCAGGTGTACGCGGAGTGCGACGTACGCCGTCCGGGTGCGGCGGCCGACGACGACACGTTCCTCGCGATCACGCACGCCAACGGTGTCCGCTCCCACTTGTACGCCGCCGCCACCACGGCCCAGCTCGGCCCGCGCTTCCGGGTGCTCGGCTCCAAGGCGGGCTATGTGAAGTACGGCCTGGACCCGCAGGAGGCCGCGCTGCGCGAGGGTGCCCGGCCGGTGGCCGGCCGGCCGTGGGGCGAGGAGCCGGAGGAGCTGTGGGGACGCCTGGGTGCCGGCGAGTCCCCGCTGACGGGCGGCGGTGAACCGGTCCGTACGGTGCCGGGCGACTATCCCGCGTACTACGCCGCCGTCGCCGCCGCCCTGCGCGGTACCGGCGCGAATCCCGTGACGGCGCTGCAGGCCGCTGCCACGCTGGACGTCCTGGAGGCCGCGCGCCGCTCGGCCCGCGAGGGCGTGTCCGTGACCCTTCTTCCGCACCACGACGAGGAGCAGCACCCATGAATCCCGGCGCTCCGACCATCTCCGAGCTGATCGCCCAGGAGCGGCGCCTGACGCTGCCGCACTTCGGATACGACGACGCGTACGCGCTGGGCGGCCTGCTGGTCGCGCTGGCCCGCGACCGGCACGCCCCGGTCGCGATCGACATCCGGCGGGGCGCGCAGCAGCTCTTCCATGCCGCGCTGCCGGGTTCCAGCGCGGACAACGACGCCTGGATCGACCGCAAGCGCCGGGTGGTGGAGCGGTACGGGGAGAGCTCCTACCTGGTGGGCACGCGGTTCCGGGCGAAGGGCACGACGTTCGAGGAGTCCTCCCGGCTGGACCCGAACGCGTACGCCGCGCACGGCGGCTCGTTCCCGATCGCGGTGGAGGGTGCCGGAGTGATCGGCTCGGTCACGGTCTCCGGCCTCCCGCAGGCCGAGGACCACGCCCTGGTCGTCGAGGCGCTGGAGCAGTTCGCCACCCGCCGCACCGGCTGACGCCGGCCGGTGGCCGGTACCGACGGTCGACGGGAGGCGGAGGACACGGAAGTCGGGCATACCGCCCGGATGTCCGTCCTCCGCCTCCCTCCGACGGAAGCGGGGTGTGCTACGCGTCCTTGAGGTGCTGGCGTTGGCGGCCGAGGCCTTCGACCTCCAGTTCCACCACGTCCCCGGCGCGCAGGTACGGCTTGGGGTCGGGGCGGCCCATGGCCACACCCGCGGGCGTGCCGGTGTTGATCACGTCGCCCGGGTAGAGCGTCATGAAGTGGCTGAGGTAGCGCACGACCTCGCCGACCGGGAAGATCTGGTCGGCCGTGGTGCCGTCCTGCTCGAGTTCCCCGTTGACCCACAGCCTGAGCGGCAGCGCCTGCGGGTCGGGTACCTCGTCCGCGGTGACCAGCCAGGGCCCGAGGGGGTTGAACGTCTCGCAGTTCTTGCCCTTGTCCCAGGTGCCGCCGCGCTCGAGCTGGAACTCCCGCTCCGAGACGTCGTGCGCCGTCGCGTATCCGGCGACGTGCCCGAGCGCCTCCTCGGCGGAGTCCAGATAGCGGGCGGTGCGGCCGATGACGACGGCGAGCTCGACCTCCCAGTCGGTCTTGCGGCTGCCGCGCGGCACGAGCACGGTGTCCTCGGGGCCGACGACGGTGTCCGGCGCCTTGAAGAACAGGATCGGCTCGTCCGGGATCGCCGCGCCGGTCTCCGTCGCGTGGTCGTGGTAGTTCAGCCCGATGCACACGATCTTGCCGATCCGGCCGACCGGCGGGCCGATGCGCAGCCCGGCCGGGTCGAGCGGCGGCAGTACGTCGGGTGTCTGCGCCGCCTCCCGTACGCGGGCCAGTGCCGAGGCGTCGGCGAGCAGTTCACCGTCGATGTCGGCGACAAGGCCCGAAAGGTCACGCAGGATCCCGTTCCGGTCCAGCAGTGCTGGGCGCTCGGCGCCCGCCGTACCGACTCGAAGCAGCTTCAACGGTCCATCTCCCCTTGGTCGAGGTCCAGCCCGTCGGTGGGTTGCGGCCAGCGAAAGGCTTGGCCGATCCTCCAAGACGTCGGATCACTCCGCAAGACCCTGTTCACGCACTGGACCCCGCGCCCCTCGCACGGCCGGGGCGGGAGCGGTGTCCGCGGCCGGGGTGGTCCGGTAGAGGCAGGCACGCTCGATCGCCGTCCAGGTGGTGCTGGTGACGATGTAGAGCGCGGCGGCGAGCGGCACGAAGGCCACCGAGAAGAGGGTCAGGAAGGACATCAGGGGCATCACCTTCGTCATGGCCCCCATGCCGGGTACCGGCTGTCCGTCGGGTCCGGTGGCCGGGATGACGGGGTTCGCCGCCATCTGGCGCTTGGTGCGGCCGTAGGTGAAGGTGGCGACGGCGGCGACGATCGCGAAGAGCGCGAGGTAGACCAGCCCCTGCCCGCCGAACGGCCCTCCGTCGGCGAGGGCCTGGTGCCAGCGTTCGCCGAGCGGGGCGCCGAAGAGCACGTGGTCGAGCAGCGAGTTGGGCTCCCCGCCGATCCGGCGGCTGGAGAACAGGTGGTAGAGCAGGAAGAACGCAGGCATCTGGAGGAGGCTCGGCAGGCAGCCGGAGAGGGGCGAGACCTTCTCCTCGGCGTGCAGTTCCATGAGCGCCTTCTGCATCCGCTCGGGGTTCTTGGCGTGCTTCTTGCGCAGTGCGGCGATCTGCGGCTGGAGCCGGGTGCGGGCCTTCTGGCCGCGCGCCGCCGCCCGGGACAGGGGGTGGACGGCGAGCCGTACGAGGGCGGTGAACAGGACGATCGCCGCAGCGGTGGACGCGCCCTGGAAGAGCGGCTGGAGCAGATCGGCCAGCGAGCCGACCAGGCTCGCGAAGGCGGACATGAACGCGGACATGGGTGAGCCCTCCGGGGGTCTCGTCGTGCCGGTGGAGTGGGTGAACTCGGCAGGACGGACCGCGCGGGGGAGCGATGCCCCTACGCGGCCGCCGGGAGGGCGGCCCCGGGGGCTCGGGGCCTGGTGCGGCCCCTGGCGTCGGGATCCCGTTGCGGGAGGAAGGCGGTGCGTTTCTCCCGGTCGCGCATGGCGGTGCGGACCCGCGTGCGGGGCACGGGGGCGGCGCAGCGGGCGCTGATGACGGAGCAGACGAGGAGCGCGGAGCCGGCGGCCGCGGTGGCGGCGAGCGCCACGGCGGCGGAGAGGCTGCCGCCCTCGGCGAGCAGCACCTCGGTGAGGAAGAGGACGAGGAAGGCGGCGGGCCGCACGAGGCGGGCGCAGGCGCGGCGCACACGGTTCGTGTCGTCGTTCACCGGCCCCTCCCCCCTGTACGTCCTGTGTCCTGTGTCCTGTGTCCTTCAGCCGTTATACACGATCGGGATCCAGCGGTTCGAGGAGCCGGCGGGGTGCGAGCAGCTTTCGGCTGACCGGGTCCGCGGGATCCGGGTCGAGTCCGGGGCCGGGCCGCATCTCCACGTCCTCGAGCGGTACGCCGGTGCCGCAGGCCGGGCACTCGCCGTACACGCCGAGCTCCGTGCCGCACGCCGCGTGGACGAAGATCCGCATGGGGACGGTGCCCTCGACGTGCTCGCGGCCCCAGAGGCCGAGCGAGCGCAGGGTGGGCCAGAGGGCTCTGCCGCTGTCGGTGAGGACGTACTCGTCGCGCGGAGGCGATTCCTGGTAGCGGCGGCGGGCGAGGACCCCGGCGTCGGTGAGGGACTGGAGCCGGGCGGCCAGGACGGCGCGCGGGATGCCGAGGTGGCCGAGGAAGTCGTTGTAGCGGCGCACCCCGTAGAAGGCGTCGCGCACGACCAGGAGGGTCCAGCGTTCGCCGATCACCTCCAGTGCGCGGGCGATCGAGCACTGCTGTGTCGCGTAGTCCTTGCCCAGAGCCATGGCACCAGTTTACCCCAGTGGGTTCGTTGACCGAACCCACTCGTGCTAACGTGACCGCCCTCGCCAGGTTCATTCACCGAACCGAGCCCGGGTCCGCCGGGCCGAGCGCCCCGGAGGGACGTCATGACCCAGCAGCCCGTACGGACCCGGCCCGCGCCGGAAGGAGGGGCCGGCCCCGCCGTCCGCCGCCCGCACCGCCCCGGCGCGACCCTCGCCGTCACCAGCGCCGCCACCGCCGTCGCGCTGATGAACTACACCGCCCCCATGTCGACGCTGTCCGGCATCGCCGCCTCCCTCGGCACCCCGCCCGCCGCGCAGGCGTGGCTGCTCAACGGCGCCCCGCTCGGCCTCGCCGTCCTGCTGCTCGTCGCGGGCAGCCTCGCCGACGACTTCGGCCGGCGCAGGCTCTTCCTCATCGGCACCTTCGGCCTCGCGGCCACCACCGCCCTCGGCACCCTCGCGACCTCCACCTTCGCCTTCACCCTCGCCCGGGCCGGGCAGGGCGCGGCGAGCGCCGCGGTCCTGGCGACCAGCCTCGGCCTGCTCGTGGGCGCCTATCCGGTCGGCCACACCCGGATCAGGGCGATGGGCGTGTGGGGCGCGTCCGTGAGCGCCGGCATCGCGCTCGGCCCGCTGCTCGCCGGTTCCCTCGGCTCCCTGGACTGGCGTCTGACGTACCTCGCCCTGGGGGCCGGCGCCCTCGTGACGGCCGGATTCGCCCTGCGTACGCTCACGGAGTCCCGTGCGCCCCGGGCCGGGCGCCCCGATCTGGCGGGGGCCGCCGCACTGGGCCTGGCGATGACCGCCCTGCTGACCGCGCTGACCCTGGGCCGGGACGGCTGGCTGCGGGCGCCCGTCGGCCTCCTGCTGCTGGCGGCCCTCGCGCTGACCGCCGTGTTCGCCGCCGTGGAGCGCCGGGCTGCGGCGCCCCTGATCGACCTGGCCCTGTTCCGCAGCCGTCCCTTCCTCGCCTCCCTGACCGGCGGGCTGTTCACGGGGCTCGCGGTGATCGGCTTGTTCAGCTACCTGCCGACCCTGCTCCAGCACACGCTGTCCCTCTCGGCGCTCGATTCGGCGTGGCTGTTCCTGCTGTGGTCCGGGACCTCGTTCACCGTGGCCCTGCAGGCCCGTCGGCTGACGGGCCGGGTGGCGGCCCGCCACCAGCTGGCGGCCGGCTTCCTGCTGCACGCGGTGGCGGTCCTGCCGATGCTCGGAATCCTGACCGGCGGCGGCACGGGCACCGCGGTGTGGGCGCGCCTGATCCCGGCGCTGGTCGTGGCGGGCGCCGGGAGCGGCCTCCTCAACGCGGCGCTGCCCCGCCTCGCCGTCGAGTCCGTACCCCCGGAGCGGGCGGCGATGGGGTCCGGTGCCAACAACACGGCCCGCTACCTGGGTTCCTCGGCCGGGGTCGCCGTGACGATCGCGGTGGCGGCCACCCCGTCGGGCGCGGACGCGGCGGTGCTCGTCTCGGCCGGCGCGGCCCTCGCGGCGGCGGTGGGCGTCCTCCTGCTGCGCGAGCGCTGACCGTCGCCCTCGGCTCCTCCGGCACTGCGGCCCGCACCCTCTCACCTCTCCCCCGGGTCGCAGTACCGTGTGGTCCATGCGCCCCGACACGCCTGCCGACCACATCACCGAAGCCGAGCGCCTGCTGCGCACCGCGGCGCAGTACCCCGAGGACCACGAACCGCTGTTCCTCCAGGCCGCGGCCCATCTGGAGCTCGCGGGCGACCGCGCCCGCGCCGCCACCCTCTACGACGAACTGCTCGGATCATCCGGGACAGGGGTCGAGAACCCGCATCTGGTCAAAGCGCTCAAAGCCGCCAACCTCTGGGAGTACGGCCATGAGGCGGAGGCCCGCGCGATCATCGACGGCATCCGCACCGCGCGCCCGGCCGAGGCCACCCCGTGGGAGATCGCCGCGGAGACCCTCGAGGCCCATGACGAGCTGGAGCCGGCCCACGAACTCTTCTCGACCGCGCTGGCGCTCCTGATCACACCCAGCGAGGAAGTCCCCTTCGCCACCCAGTCGTTGCTGACCGGCCGGCACCGGGTGCGCAGGCTGATGGGCGTCCCCCACGACGCGTGGGACGAGCTCGCCGACACCCTGCACACGGCCGCCGTCCCCCTGGACGAGCTGCACGACCCGAAGCGGCTGTGGTCCCTGGGCTCCTCCGACCCGGGCGAGCTGCGGGCCGAGATCACCCGTCTGCGCGCCGAACTGGGCACCTACCGAACGGCGTTGTCCCGCCCCTTCCCCGTGGCGGTGCTGCACTGGCCCGAGGACGAGCTACGCGAACTCCTCGCCGGCTACCCGGAACTGGCCCAGGAGTACCACTCCCACGCGGACCATCTCGCGCGGCTGGAGGCGGCGCTGCGGGACCTGCATGCCGCGGGCACCCCGAATCTCGGCATCGTCACGGGCACGGTCCCCTCGTACGAGGCGTTCGCCGCGTCGGAGGCCGCCTCGCCGTCCGACCCGGACCTGCTCCCCCAGTACGCCACCGTGCTCGCGGCCCGCGGCCGTGCCGTCCCGTGGCCTCCGGCGCGCAGCGCGGAGTGCTGGTGCGGCTCGGGCCGCACCTACCGGGAGTGCCACGGGGCGGCCTGACGACCGGCGGGCGCCACGGCCGCCGGCCGTGGCGCGGCCGGTTCACCTGCCCGCGAACACGTCCCGCAGGTCCCGGTCCAGAGCGGCGGCGGTGGCCTTGGCGCCGTCCGGCGGGTCGGTGACGAGCAGGGCGTGCACACGGGACTGCAGTACGTGGGTGAAGGCACCGTAGTAGGGGGTGCGCGGGCGCTGGACCGCCTCGTCCAGAGCCCTCTTCAAGGTCTGCGCGTACTCCTCGCGCTTCGACGCGTCCTGTTCCTCCGGGACGTCCTCGCCCGCGGTCGGCGCCGCCTTCGGGGCGCCGCCGGCCGGCCGGAGCGCGGCGGCGACCCGGGGCCAGCAGGGCTTCGCCGTGTGGTCGTACACGGAGGCCCGGGTGGCGGCGAAGCCCGCGTCGAAGAGGCAGCTCTCGCTCTCCTGCGAGGTCAGGAACGTGATGAGCGCGCGGGCGTCGTCGGCGCGTGGGGAGTCCGCGGTGACGGCGAGGTTCTGCCCGCCGAGCACGGCCTTGCCCGGCAGCCGGCTCACCGCGTACTGCTCCGGTTCCAGCAGGTTCCGCAGCGCCCCGTACACGTAGGGCCAGTGCCGCAGGAACACGGCGCGCCCCTCGGCGAAGTCGGTGAGCGACGCCGTCTCGTCCGAGGTGAGCGCGGCGGGGCGGAGGTGGCCGCGGTCGATGCGGTCGAGGAGTTCACCGAGCCCTTTCTCGATCTGCGCCGCACTGCCCTTGTAGCGCCCTTGGCCGTCGGTGAGCTGGACGCCCACGGTCTCGAACGCCTCGATGGTGTTGGCCGTCAGCCCTTCGTACCGCTGCAGCTGGGTGGACCAGCCCGACTGATCGGCCGGGCGGCCGGGGATCTGTTCGAGGGTCTTGGCGGAGGCGTAGAGGTCGCTCCACGTCCAGAGCGGGGTGGGCCGGCGGTTCGACGGGATTCCGGCGTTCGCCAGGAGGTCGGGGCGGTGGTAGAGGAGGCCGACGTCGGTGTTGAAGGGCCGCGCGTAGGAGTGGCCTTTCCACAACGTGGTCGCGTGGACGCGCTTCAGGAAGTCGAGGTCGTCGTCGGCCTCGCTCCCGGTCTCCGGCTCGGGCACGGGGCTGACGAGCCCGGCCTCGGCGAACTCGGGGATCCAGGTGATGTCGAGGTTCACCACGTCGTAGCGTGCGCTGCCTGACTGGAGGGCGCCGAGGAGCTGGCTGCGCTGCTGGTCCGCGCCGCCGGGCAGTTCGACGAGGGTGGCCTGCTGGGCCGGTTTCCCGGCGTGCTGCCGGTTCCACTCCTCTATGAGCTGCTGGCGGACACCGCCGGAGCCGGTGACGTCCAGTCCACTGGCGACGACGATGGGCCCTTCGGGGGCCCTTCCCTCCGGGCCGGCTCCCGGGGGCGCGTCGGGCCCGTCCGTACAGCCGGCCGAGACGAGCGCCAGCAGGCAGCCGAGGGCCACGGCGGCCCTGCCCCCGCGGCGGGCGCCGGTGTGCCTCGTTCCGCGTCTTGCAGGGCGGTCGGTGTTCCTCATTCCGCGTCCCCCGTACCGGCCTTGGCGACTTCGGCGGTCAGTGCTCCGGCGATGTCGTCGGCCGGGTCCAGGCACCGGCCCCCGCCCGCCGCGGCCAGTTGTTCGTCGAACCGGCCCGGTGCACAGCCGCCGTTGCGCAGGGAGACCGCCACGACCCGGACCAGGGGTGTGTCCCGGGCCTCGGCCAGCAGCGCGTCCCGCTCCTTCTTCCCGATCTCCCCGGAGTCCTCCCCGTCGGAGACCAGGACCAGGAGCCGCGGCTGATCGGCGTCGGTGGCACCGCCCCGGAGCGCGGCGAACGCGTCGTGCAGACTCTCCGCGACACGGGCGTGGTGGTCGGCGATGGTCACGGCGGCGGTGGCCTTGGACGCGTCGGCTCGGCCGTGGGAGTGCAACGGCACGGTGTCCGTCGCCTTCTTCCCCTCCGCGACGGCCATCGACCACACGCCGTACTCGTCCAGGATGCTGAGCGAGTTCATCGAACGGGTCACCAGTTCCTTGGCGCGCCCGGGACCGTCCCAGACCCGTTTGTCGGCCATCGAGGGCGAGTTGTCCAACAGGTACAGCACCTTCCCGGGCCCGAGCGCGGAGCGGTAGCGGTGCAGGGTGGTGTTCAGCGACGCGGAGGTGACCGTGCCGGTGCCGCCGCCCTCGGTCGCGGGGATCTCCGCCTGTACCGCCGACTCGTTGACGCCGGTCCGCAGCAGGGAGTCGTCGGCCGGCGGGGCGGGGCGGCCGTGCGCGTCGACCCCGCGGAAGCCGTCCTCGGTGAAGTACGCCTGCGCGCCCCGGTCTTTGACCAGCCAGTCGTGGAAGTCGGTCACGGCGGCCTCGCGCGCCTCCGCGTCCCGGTCGGCGCCGAGCCAGGTGACGCGGAGGAACGGCAGGTCGAGCATGGGTATGTCGGAGGGGTACTGCGCGGTGCGCAGGTGCAGGACGTCCGTCGCGCAGTCGGGGCGGGCGGGGTGGGCCGGGGGCAGGTTGAACAGTGCCAGCGTCTGCTCCGGGACCAGCACTGCGGACCTGCTCTCCAGGCGGTTGCGCGAGCCGTCGGCCAGTGCGCACATCAGGTCCCGCGCGGTGGGGGGCATGGGCCGTAGTTCCTGGGCCATGGTCTGTTCGAGGGAGGAGGGGCCTCCGGTCTCCGGGGCCGCGTAGAGCGCCGTCGTGGAGAGGAGGGCGCCGTCCGTGCCCTCCGGGTCGGGCCGCAGGATCCCGACCGGGTCCTTCTGCGCGGCCCTCAGCGCGCCGATGATCGTGCCGAGGGGAGCGCCCGTCTGCAGGGACGCCGTGAGGGGCATGGTGTACGGCACGGCGAGGACCATGGGGGTGAAGGCGACGGAGCCCAGCGGCTCGAGCGTCACGGCGCTTCTCCCCGCGTCCGCCGTGCCCGGCCCGCCGGTGCCGTCGGCCGCGGCCGACGGCGGGACACCACCGTCCTGCGTCGTGTCCGTCGCCCGCCGCCACGTGCTTTTGGCTGCGGGGATCCAGATGTCCGGTTGGGCGCCGACGTCGCGCTGCGGCTGCGGGCAGTCACCCGAGGCGGGGCAGGCGGCAGGCGGTTCCTGCCAGAGCGAGGAGGAGCGGAAGGCCGCGACGGCGTCGGTGGCTTTGGCGTCGTACACGGTGAGGTTGACCGCCCGGCAGTCGCTCCGGCCCTTCAGGCCCTGTTTCGGGTAGGCGTCGGCGGCCTTCTGCACGGTGGCCCGGATGTCGGGGTCGGTCAGCACGCGCAGTTCCAGGGGCGGCGCGCACGTGCTGCCGGGCTCGGGCGCCAGCAGGAACCAGGCACCGGCCCCGGCGAGGGCGACGGAACCCACGAGAGCGAGGGCGGTCGTACGGGTGAGACGGCGGCGCGCTGGGGAGAGTAGACGGCGTAAGGCCTCAGGGACGGCAGGCCACCGCCTGCGCGGCGGGGGCGACCCCGTGCCCGTGCCGGACCCTGTGCCCGTGCCCGTACCTGTGCCCGTGCCCGTGCCCGTACCTGATCCCGACCCCGTGCCCGTACCTGATCCCGACCCCGTGACGGACCCTGTGCCCGTGCCGGATTCTGTGCCCGTGACCTTGGTCCGCGCGAGGGCGAGCACCACGTCGTCGCCGTGCCGGCGTTCGTCGGGTATCCATGGATGTCCGTCGACCGCCTTGAGGAGCACCATCTCCTCCCGTACCCCGGTGACGAGACCGGTGAAGGTGGTCGGCCCGTCCGTGTCGCCGGTCAGTATCCGGTGCAGGGCCGTCGTGAACTCCGTACCGGTCTTCGGATGGCCGGGCGGGATCTCCACACCCGGCTCCGCGGCCGTCAGCAGCGCGAAGTTCTGCCCGGCCGCGGGGGCGAAGGCCTGGAGCGCGTTGCCCGCGAAGCAGCAGTCGAGGATGACGACCACCCAGTCCGCGCGGGCGTTGCGCAGTCCGGGCATGATGTCGTCGCGCCAGGACAGCATGTCCACGAAGGGGTGGTGCCGATCCCCGGAGATACGGGAGCCGGTGAACATGAGGTGGAGGTCGCTGCCGTCCGGGCGCACGATGCCGTGCCCGGCGAAGTAGACGATCAGAAGCCCGTTCACCTCGTCCCGGGCAGCGCTCAACGCCGCCCGGACCTGGAGCGGGTCCACTCCGGCCGGGGCGCTCCCCGTCCCTGTGCCGTCCCCCGCCGGGCTCCTGTCCCCCGCGACGACCACGAGATCATCGGGGGCGAGCACCCCCGTGCCTTCGGCGGTGAGGGCGTCCCGCATGAGGCGCAGGTTCGCGGCAACGGCCGGGAGGTCGTTCCGGCTGCCCGTGTAATGCTCGACGCCGATGAGCACGGCGCGGTGCCGCTTCGCCCTGTTCTCCTCGCCGCGCGCGTTGTACGGCGGCACGGCGGCTAGACCTCCCCGGCCTCGTCGCCACCGTGCGCCGGGTTCCGTCCGCCGGCCACGGGGCCCGCGTCCGGGCCCCCGCCGGATCCGGAGTCACGGCTCAGGTCGGAACCCGGCCCCTCGGGCGGCCCGTCGAGAGTGGCGCGGGGCGCCTCCTCGGGGTCGGCGAACCGGCTCCGGTTGCGCAGCCAGGTCTCCACCGACCGCCACGCGTTCTCGGCGACGGACCGGGCTACCTCGACGGAGACGACCAGGATGATGTCCTGGATCAGCTCCCCGCTCATCGCCTCGGTCTGCTTGAGCGAGTTCCCGCGCCCGACCGTGAGCTCCCGCCGCTTCCGCGCCTCGTCGAGCGCGGGCGTGGTCCGAAGCCAGGCGTGGAGTGCTTCGAGATCGTCGCGGCGGGTGTGCGTACCGCTCACGCTGATCCGGAACTCGACCGTCCCTTCCCCCGGCTCCGACCCGGCCGCCCCTGCCCCTGCCCCATCAGGTACTGCCCCGTGCGTCATGTGCCTTGCCCCCATCGGCTACGTCGCCGCGTGATCGACCGCGTGATCCGCCCTGTGACGACCGGTCGGTCCCGGCGGGTGCCGGGCCTTCCAGCCGGATGATCCACTGGGTGACCTCCACCCGACCTCGGTGCGATCCGGCGAGCGACTCACTGAACGCACAAGTATTTCACGGGCGTTGACACCAGGTCACCCCTTTGTCACGCACCACCCCGGCAACGATTGGTTTTCGCCCGGCCCGCAGTCTTCCTTGGCGGAGGACGCAGGTAGGACATCGGCAGGACGCCAGGAGAGCCTGGCGGCCACCGCACGCTGCCGCAGGAGCGAACGCGGCGACCCCGAACGACAACAGACCACAGCAGACGACGACGGATGGGACACGACGACATGACCGATGCAGTGAAGGGCCCCGCGAGCTACTTCCCCTCGATCGAGAAGAGGTACGGCCGCCCGGTCCCGGAGTGGAAGGAGCTCATCCGCACCTCGCCCCTGACCAAGCACATGGAGCTCGTCTCCTGGCTGAAGACGGACTACGCCATGGGCCACGGCCACGCCAACGCCCTGGTCGCCCACACCCTCGCCGAGGACAGCGGCAGGTAGTCTCGCCCCCTCCGGTGGCCGTGCCATGTGTTCCACGCACGTCACAATGCCGCCACCCGGCACCATATCCGTGCGGCACAGGTCAGGATTGCTCCGTGGAAATCGCGGAACTGGTACTCAAGTACGTGGAAGCCCTGGTGTGGCCGCTGGTCACGGTGGCGTTGGTCTACGGACTCCGGGCCCATATCAAGGACGCGTTCGGACGGCTGACACGGCTGGAGACGCCCGCCGGGAGTCTGGAGTTCGCGGTGGAGGCCCGTGAACTCCGCGACGAGGCGGCCGAGTTGTCGGTGACCCTCACGCCCGGCGTGGTGACCGATCGGCATCGACCTCCGACCCACCCGTCGGGGTACCCGGTACCCGAGCCGGTACCTGTGGCGGATGCCGAGCCGGATACCGCACTGGACAGGGGTGTCCCCCCGCCACCCCCGCCGTGGCCCCTGGCGGACCTCGAATGGGAGGGGGTCCCGGCCGGGCCCCCGAGCCACGACCCGGCAGAGGAGCCGCAGGCACCGCGGTGGCGAGCCGCCCCGCCACCCCCGCCGCCAGGGGCGGCCAGCACGACGCCGAGACCCGGTGACGAGGTGACACGACAGCGTCACCGGCCGATCGGCAGCCACTTCACGGACGACCTGTTCACGGGACCTCTGGGTATGACCGGGGAATCCCCCGCCGAAGCCGTGATCACGGCGTGGTCCGCACTCGAACGGATCGCTGCGGATGTCCTGCTGCAGCACTCCCTCCCGGCCCAGCGCAGGGCCGCCGGCCCGTACGACATCCGGCAGCTGGTGACGGGCCTCAGGGCACTGGGCCTGTCCGACGATGCCGAAGTGGTGGTCGACCGCCTTCGCCGGTTGCGCGACACGGCGGTCCACCATCCGGAATCCGTATCGGCCGGTGCCGCCCAGGACTTCGTGATGGCCTGCCTGACACTCGCCCGGGACATCCAGGCCTTCCAGCTTCCGCGTCCCTACTGACGGGGCCGACCGATCGGCCCGGACATGCGACAGGGCCTTTTCCCGGCTCCGGAAGGGGCCCTCGCCGCAGGCCGGGTGCAGGTCCACATGGCGACCCCTCAAGGCGACGGCACCGGCCACGACGACGGCGGCGGCAGCAATGCCTCCGATGCGGTACGCGGAGAGAGCGCTGGGCGCCCTGAGCGGGTATGGGCACACCCCGGGCTGGCGCGCTACACCAGGGCCGGGCGCCTCCGCCGTCGTCGGAGCAGAACGGCTGCGACCCCGACAGCGCAGACGGCTCCCGCGGCAACGACCGCCCACAGGGCGGGGCTTCGGTAGGGCGGGGCCGGTGACGCATCGAGTGGGATGACGGCGGAGTCGTTGCCGGGTGTGCGGTCGTACGCGTTGAAGGTGCGGATGGTGCCGCGCGCACCGGGGGCCTGCCGGTCGATGCGGACGTGGAAGTCGATGACGGTCGTGCCCCCTTGGTGCAGCACCTCGAGGAAGCCGTCGCGCCCGATGCGGCAGACGAACGCCCCGCCGGGCTGCTCCGGCCGCTCGCACGCCCAGGTGCCGCCCGACTCCTCGAAGGCGTACGGGACGGAGGTGACGGTGGTGCCCTCGGGCGGGACCACCTCGAAGCCGCCCAGCGACTCGGAGGCCGGCCGGCCTGGCCCGTGGTCGCGCACCCCGAGCCGCACCTTCACCGTGTCGCCGACCCGGCCCCGGACGGTCGCGGTCACCGGCTCGTAGTCGGCCTGCACGGTGGTCTCGACGCCGACGTCGGTGCTGTCACCGACGAGCCCCCGGTCGGCGGTCCTGGTCAGAGTCAGCGGGACTCCCGTACCGCGCACGGTGAGTCCGTCGGGCCTGCGGCGGTCGGAGGACCAGCTGTAGAAGAGCCCGCCGGCCAGCTGCTCGGGCAGGCCGGCCGTGAAGCCGAACGGGGAACCGGTGCGGTACGCGGTGCCCGGCGCGGCCTTCGTGGAGAACACGCACCATGCCGAGGTGTATGTGGTGTCGAAGGAGCAGTTGCCGGGGCGGGACGTCAGTACGAGACCGTCCTGCGCGGTGAGGTGCAGGGCCACGCCCCGGTCCGCGGTGAAGCGGGTGTGGTTGGCGAACCTGGGGGTCAGCGACGCAGTCCGGCCCGGTTCCACGCCTTTCACGGTCTCCTCTTTCCGGGGCGAGTGGAGCGTGGGACCGCCCACGGTCATGCGGGTGGTGCCGGTGACCGGGGCCGCGTTGTCGGCGGTGGCGGTGTACGTCACCGTCCCGCTGTCCCCGGGTTCGACGCCGTCCACACCGCGGAGGGTGAACGGCGCGTCGGCCTCCCCGTCGCCGTTCTGCACGTCGCCGTAGTCACAGGTGAAGACCGGACCCCGGCCGGTGCAGTTCCCGTAGCCACCCTTGTCCGCCCGGGCGACCCCGGCCAGCCCGGACGCATCCACGACGACCTTCACGTTGCGGGCCGGTGCGCCTCCGCCACCGGGCCGCACGGAGACGGGCAGGGCGAAGTCGCTGTTCACGGCCCCGGCGCCCTCGTCGGCGTGGTACATCGAGAAGACCGCCGGGCCTCCGAGCCGCAGGACAACCTCGCGGGAGCCATCGGCGACCGCGGGTACCGATGGCGCGGCAAGAACGGCGGCGACACCGGCCGCCAGAGCGACCGCACGTCCGGCGGCCCGTATGCGTCGGAACATGCGGGCACTATGCCAGCGGGGGCGCGGGACTCCACGACCGGCCTCCATTCAGACCGGGGTGCCAGATCTTCACCGCTCAGGTTGCAGAATGCCGGCCTCCCTCAACTCTCTGCATCAGGAAGCGATGGAGTCAGATTGCGACCAACTGGGCAGCTCGTTCCCCTCTCAATTCGTCCCACTGAGTGACTGCGCCCGTCGTAGAGCTATGGCTCCGAAGCAGCAGCCCTCGCCAGCACTCGTGAGAACCGTGCCGACGAATGAGCGCGCTGCCGCTACGGTGTAAGTGATGAAGCCCTCCAGTGACTCCGCACCGATAACGCCGACGAGTCCCGGCCGCTCGCGCAACATGGCTGCAATCAAACGTCGGGACACCAAGCCTGAGCGCGCCATCCGGTCCTTGCTGCATGCTGCGGGGAAGCGATATCGCGTTGATGTACGCCTGCAACTAGAGAACGCATGCCCGAGGCCAGACATCGTTTTCACACGAGCACGAGTCGCCGTTTTCGTGGACGGATGTTTCTGGCATTGCTGCCCAGAGCATGGACGGCAGCCCGGTGTCAACGGTGGCTACTGGGGGCCAAAGCTGGAAGGCAACGTGTCCCGAGATCGAGCTGCCGACAAGGCCCTCAGAGTCGCCGGCTGGACGGTCGTTCGGGTATGGGAACACGAAGCCCCAGAGACCGCTGCGGAGCGGATCACCACTGCTCTCGATGCTGCTACCGCTAGCGCGAAGCAGCGATCCGCTTCCCCTCGTAGGGGAACCTCGCCGAGCTCATAATGGGCGAAGACAGTGGCACCTGAAGGAATCCGCTGGGGCGCAGAGAGTAATCCGCCCGGACCTTCACCCCCCACAGAGTCGAGACGCCGGACGAACTGTCACTGCGCATCCAGGCACTGGCCGACGCTTTACGCCGAGATGGATGGAAACCCTGCCTGGCGGTGATCCCCCCCAAGCCGACTGACCCAAAAGTGATCTGTCCGTTACTGGTTGCCACTGCCTGACAAAGCCCGCGCAAGCGCTGCGACTATGCTCAGCTGATCTTGGAGCGGTGCTGGCTGAAAAGGTCATGGCGCTGGTGGTCGTCTTGGCCGACGAACGCCTTGAACTCGCCGATGCTGTAGGCAACGACCCCGCTAGAACGCGTCACTGTAGTCATCTCAAAATCGTGCTTTAGATGATTGAGGTGCCGTTCCACCCCGGGTTGGTCCATGAAAGTCCCGCGTGCTTCAAGCTTGGCAATGATCTGCTCGACCGAAAGCGCCCGTGTACTGCTGCGCAGCAGCTTGTACACCGGGTCAGTGACGACGTCAGCAGCCTCGATAAGCTCCCGGGGCTCACCAACCTTGTTCAGCGCGTTTCTGATCGATACGCCGAGGGCCTTGGCGACAGGAGGTGGGAATGCGTTCCCGATCTGGCGGTACACGCTCGTTTTCCGACCGTGGAACCTCCAGCGGAAGTCGTTCTCGCCACTATCATTTACACCGTCCGGGTCCTGCCACCCCTGAACGCGGGCGACCATAGCCGTCGTCAGTTTCGGACGCGGCTTACCTTCGATGACAGGTGGCCCGGAAGGAGGAGGCGCATCGTTGGCCACGCCCATCGCGTCTACGCCCTTTTCCGCCCAAGCCCGCTTGGCGCGTGTGGGGCCCAGGTCAGCACCGCCGTGCTTCTTCGACCCGCCGACGATGGTGGGCGCGATGCCGTTGGCAGCATCAGCCCATTCCTGGGCGCCCTGCCAGCCGTTCGCCCCCATGAGATCAACCAGGAGTTCACCTACCGACTTTGCAGTTCCCGGCCGGCGCTCGGGCCACTCGAAGTAGGGGGCGAACTCCCTCTGGAGAGCAACCAGTACGAAGCGCGGGCGCAATTGGGACACACCAAAGTCATCTGCCTGGAGGAGTTGCCACTCCGCGATGTACCCGTGCTCTTTGAGCCGGTCGAGCACGTGCTGTCGGTACCCTGCGAAGCGGTTGGCACTCAGCCCGCGCACGTTCTCCAGAAGCAGCGCCTTCGGCTGCACCTTGCCGCACAACTCGATAGCCCAAGCGAACAGGTCCCGCTCATCACTTGTACCAAGCTGCTTCCCCGCGATACTGAAAGGGGGACAGGGAACTCCGCCAGCGAGGAGATCAAGGTTCGCCGCATCGATACCCGGGTTCCAGAGATTCGGGTCAGCAACATCGCCAACCTTTACCGATTCCTCCGCCTCGTCGCTGCTGTATCCGAGGAACTCCACAAGGTTGCGGCGCAGGGTCTCGGCGGCCTGGTGGTCGAGTTCGATGGCAAGACGGTGACGGAAACCTGCCCGCTCCAGCCCGAGGGTCTGGCCTCCCGCTCCCGCGCAGATCTCGACGACCTCAAGCAATTTTGCAGGCTCGATGGCCGACATAGCGGTCTCCTTCCAGGCACGCCGGACATTCCAGCGTGAACCGACGATGCCACTGCATCCGCCGTAGTGAACAGACAAACATCCAGCAGCTCAAACACCGCGGCAGCACCACAGCTACAGGCAACGCCGAAGCGATGACCTTTCGCTACTACTAGCCGGCAGGGGTGGCAGTTTACGCGGCGCGGCTGGCAGCGTCCGTGTCGGCACCCGGAGCCTCCCCGGAAGCACCCCGGCGTGCTCAGTCACCCAGCGCCGCCAAGACTTCCTCCTGAGCACTTCCGGGGAGGCGCCGATAAGCATTCCAAGCCCGCTCAAGCGGTGTCGAACCCCTACGCCCACGGTCCACCCACCGCGCCAGCCGACGCCGGTCCGCCGGGTCAAGGTTCTTGATATCGGTGATGACCTCGTCGGCACGCGCCGCCTGCCCGTCGTAACCCGCACGGCACCGCTTACACTCAGTTACGAGGAGTGTTTCCTCCCTCCCATCCGGCAGGACGGTGAGACGCCGGGTGACCGACAGCACTGCGGTTTGGTTCGAGTCATCGACGTACGGCTCCGCGCCGCCGATGCCGCAGACCGTGCACATGTAGTCATCACGAGCGAGCACGGCCTGTGCCTGCTTGGCGGTGACTGCTTTCTGTGGTGCGGCCGCCCTGCGGGCGGCCGGGTCCCACACCGAGACCCCCGCCCGTACGAAACGCTGGTCCTCAGCCATGAGTGTCGCGTCTTCGGCGTTCGTGTGGATAACCCAGTTGTAGGCCCGAAGATCGCGGAACCGTCGGTCGGCCTGGGCGACACCAGGGAACGCGTTGCGGAGCTGCTCCTTGGTGAAGGTGTTGCCTTCGCCGACCTCTTGGACGAGCCACAGCGCGCCCCTGATCATGGTTCCGCCCTTAAGCTCCGGGTCGTTCCAAGCGGGGAGGGTCACCTCTGCTCCGTTCTTCTGTGATCGCGGATGCCCAAGTCTGCTTGATCAGCAGCCTGGTTGCAGCAACTACTGTCATCATTCCTGAGAAGGAAGTGCGCCTGTCACCGAGGAGGTTCTGGCTGTGGCTGTGAAGTTTGGTGTCCCGCCCGAAGGCGAGCGGATCCGTACCATGGTTGAGGAGCGACTGAGACAGGCCATGGCCGACAACGGCGCCAAAATCACGGTGGATTGGCGCGGCGAGCAGAAGCACCTAAGCGTGATCTCCATGCCGGTGGACCTCCTCTACTTCAACCCCGACACCCACCGCATACGCGCGCAGCGCACGCTGGATCCCGCACAGAACCGGGTCCTGGAAGAGCAGCCGTGGAGTGAGGCTGCGCAGGACTACCTCGGCCACCTGCTGAGCCGCAGCCCGTCCAATCCGAATCAGACCGACCCGGACTTCACCGCCCTACAAGACGAACTGGATGATTTCGGGCAGAAGGAACCCGGTATCATCAGCCCCGATGGCATCCTTGTAGACGGGAATACCCGCTGCGCTGCTCTCCGCAAGCTGGGCATCAAGGACATTCGCGTGGGAGTGCTCCCCGCGGACACCTCCCGTCGCGACATCAACAGCGTGGAGCTGGCGCTCCAGCTGCGACGGGACAAGCGGCGCGAGTACTCCTACATCAACCGCCTGATCGCGATCGAGGAGGAACTAGCGAACGGGCGTCGAGAGGAAGACGTCGCACGGGACTTCAACATCAAGACGACCACGCTCCGCCAGGACCGTTGCGTCTACCAATTGGTCAACGAAGCCATTGACCGCAGCAAGGACCCCGCCAGCGGCGTCGGCCTGCGGCTGGTGGACTTCGAGGATCATCAGGAGAAGCTCCGTGAACTCCACCGCGACTACACCAAGCTCTCGAAGACGGACCCGGATGCGGCAGAGCAGCTGAGAGAGACCCGGCTCGCGATGGTTGTCCTGAATTACCCGAAGACCTCAGTCCGGCTCGCTGAGGCCGACTTCCATACCCGTTACCTCGACGAGCGGCTGCCAGACGCTCTGCGTCCTGCGGCGCAGGAATCCGCCTCGGTAGCGATCCCGGGCCTGCCGGGCGTCGCGATCCCGGACGCTACAAAAGTTGTGAAAACAACTCGTGCCCTCACGGACACTCTACTGAAAGCCAAGGCGGCTACCCTCGCCGGCGACAAACTCACGGCCGCCGAGGTAACACAAGCCGACTCCAAGATCAAATCAGCTCGCGCTACGTTCGACATTGCAGTAAAGATGGCAGGCCAAAACGCCCAGCTGCAGAAGCGGAAGATTGCGGTGCCGGAGCGCCTGACGGATGCCGCAGACTACGTGCACCAGTGTGCGGCAGAGTTCGCCGAGGCCAAGGCGAAGCGCGCCCTCGACGAAGACGCCTTCGACGACGCACTGCTCACTCTCCGTACGAGCCTCACACGCCTGGCCAAACAGGCGGCCCGTACGTTCAGTTCGCCGGGGGACGGCGTCGAGTGGCTGCTCAATGCCACCCGGGAAAGCCGATGACGGCTGTACCGAGTCTGGAGATCGGTTTCGGGGATGGCGTGACCAAAGCCCGGTTGCGGGCTGGCACCGGGCATGAGGACGACCTGCGCCGACTCGCCCTGCGCTTTCGCAGCGGTGTGCAGCGCTCCCCTGGGAGCATGGACGTCGACATCGATGACCTGCTCACGAACCTCGTGGCGCTGACAACGTGGCCTGCCCCGTCGAGCGTGTCATGGGACGGCCAACTAGCCGCCCTTGCGGCGGACTCCGCCGTAGACGCCCAGACCGTGGCCTCCCGCCTGAGCCCGGCATCCGCAAGCCCCGGCGAGGTACGAGAAGATGCGATTGACGGACTGCTCGGCCCCGCATGGGCAGCCAACCTCACCTCGTTTCAGCGCCGGGACATCGCCAAACTTCTTTCTTTGCGACACGGTGCCAACTTCTCTGTCCCGGGTGCCGGTAAGACGCGGGTCGGGCTCGCCGTGTTCCAGGCGCTACGCCACACCCAGGGAATCGAGCGACTGCTGATCGTGGGCCCCAAGTCGTGCTACGAGTCATGGCACTATGAGAATGCGCAATGCCTCGCTGAACCACTACGCATGGAAGTCCTGTCACGAAACGTCGATCCGTCCGCAGAAGCGCTCATCGTGAACTATGAACGCCTCAGCTCGTCGGTCGACGAGCTCGGCCAGTGGCTCACCGCGCGCCCTTCAATGATCCTCTTGGATGAGGCGCACCGGATGAAGCTCGGTGCTGAGGGGACGTATGGGGCTGCCTGCCTAGCCCTGGGGCCGAGGGCGCGCCACCGGTTGATCTTGACCGGCACTCCGGCACCGAACGGCGTGAAAGATATCGAGAACCTCTTCGGCTTCGTGTGGCCCGGGCACGGTCGACAGAGGGTGACTCAAGCAGTGGCAGGCGGCGACCTCGTAAGAGCGAGCCAAGTCCTGCGTCCGCTGTTCACTCGTACTACCAAGGGTGAACTGGGCCTACCGCCAGTAAAGACGACCCTCCGCTCGCTGCCAATGCCTCCGCTACATCAGGAGGTGTACGAAGCTCTCGTGGGGCGGTTCTCCGACCGCGCGGCTGGGGCCGAGGGCAACTTTCAAGCTCTCGGCAAGATCACCGTCTATATGCTGATGGCGGCCACCAGCCCGGCGCTGCTCGCCGTCGGCACAACACGGTACGAGCCACTGATGTACCAGGTTCCGCCTCTGACAGTTCCTGCGGGGAGCCCGCTCTTCGAACTCATGCAGGACCTTCCTAGTTACGAGATGTCACCGAAGTACCGCGAAGTCCTGGCCATCGTCGCGGAGAACGCGACTAGAGGCCGCAAGACCCTGGTGTGGTCAACTTTTATCCGCAGCCTGAACACGCTGGAGCGGATCCTCGGAGAATTCCATCCGGCGATGGTCCACGGGGGCACAGAGGACAGGGAAGCGGAGATCGAGCGCTTCCGAAGGGACCCGGACTGCATGGTGCTCCTTTCCAATCCCGCGACGCTCGGCGAAGGCATCAGTCTGCATCACAACTGCCATGACGCAGTTTATGTCGACCGGGATTTCGCAGCCGGCCGCTTCTTGCAGAGCCTCGATCGAATCCACCGTCTCGGTCTCGCACCCGAAACGGAGACTCGTATCACCGTGCTCGCTTCTGAGGGGAGCATCGACGAAGTCGTGGACCAGCGGCTGAGCGACAAACTGCTTTTCATGGGACGCATCCTCGACGACTCCGCCGTCCAAGAGCTCGCCGACCTCGACGAGGAGCCTGCCGTCGGCGGTGGCCTCGACCAAGGAGATCTCCAGGCGCTGATGGGCCACCTCCGTGCCCATTCCTCCTGACCCCATTCTGCGCGCCGCCGTGCGGTGGCTGGAACGGCTCCCGTCCTCCAGCGCTGCGCGGTGCCGAGCGCTGTTCACGACCCATGCCGACTTCAGCGACGTCACTCCCACCCAGTACGAAACGGCGTACTCGTGGCTCAGCGAGAACGGCCTGCTCGAGCACCTGCAGAGCAGCACCACAGTGAGGGAACGCGTCTTCCGCACTGCGATCGCTTCCAGCGGCGCGGTATGGCTCCCGGACGCGGATTTCCTCGTGCGTGGCCCGGACGAGTTGCCCGAGGACGCTCTGCGGACTGCGGAAACGCTGGGCATACCTGAGAGTGAGGCGTATGAGCAGGTCAGCGCAGTCTGGGGCAAGGTTGACATGGAAGCGCGAGCCCGCATCGGCAACGCTGGAGAGCTGGCCCTTGTCAATCTCATCGCCAAGGTCACTGATGCCCGGGTCGAGCATGTCGCCGCCCACGCCGACGGGTTCGGGTACGACATCGCCATACACTCCACGCAGCATCCGCTGCATATCGAGGCGAAAAGCACGGTGCGGCGCGGACGGACAGTCTTCTTCATCTCCCGGAATGAGTACAAGACTATGTGCCGCGACCCAACATGGCAGCTCGTGACGGTACAGCTCACCCAAGATCTCGACGCCGTCGCGGTCGCTTCGGTCGCTTCAGACTGGATCAGCGCCCAAGTGCCGCGAGACATAGGGGTGTTCGGGCGGTGGGAGACGTGCCGGCTCACCGTTCCGCCAGAGGCCCTGACACCAGGCATTCCGCGACTGGCCCCCTTGCTCAGCCCGGGGGTGGTCGAACCTCTATTGCCGGGCACACAAGACGGCTGAAGGTGGGAACACTCGGCATCGTCACCAGCGCTCCCACCTCGGCCAAAGTGTGTTTACGACCGCTGAACGCCGATGTCCGCCAGGAGGAAGTCCTCGGTCTCACCGACCCATGCCGCCGACTCCGCATCGGGGCAGTCGGCAGTTGGCAAGGCGTCCGAAAATGCGTCCTCCAACGCCGCCCTCCACTGGTTCGCGGTGCCACGGAGCTTGAAGGGGCCGACCTGAAGAGTCACACCGTCCTCGTCAACCTTCAGTGGGGCTGATTCGCCGGCCACAGTGACGTCGCTGTCGAGGCCACTGGCAGCCGCATCAAGGGCGGCGTCCAGCTCAGCGGTGTCGATTCGCCCGCCCCAATGCTGCGCTCCGCTCTGAGCCTCAGCAAGCAGAAGGGTGCGGCTACCAGCGGCATAACCCGTGAGCGTGAGGGACTTGTGGGGCCTTCCGGCTCGCAGGCCGTTGGCACCGCTCGCGTCGACGAAAGCAGGGCGGAAACGCTCAAGGAGGGCGGAAATGCGTTCCGCGAGAAGGGTTCGGCGGGCAATAAGAAATTCACGGAACCCGTCGGCTTCGAGGACCTGGGGGTCGGTCGGGACAGCATGAGCCGCCAGGTCGTACGGCTGCACATCCTTGATGTACGCGGCGGGAGAGCGATTGCCAATCATATTCTTCGCCGTCTGCTGCGAGACGAAAACAATATTCGCCAGTTCGTTGATCTCCGCAGACGAATACTTGTTTCGGTGGTTCCGCAACTGGGCAGCCGGGTGCAGAGTACTGTACTGCAGCTTGTCGGTACCTTCAGCGGTGATGGAGATCGGGCCGCCGGCCCACCAGTCCTCTGCGCCAGAGTGTGCGGCCGCCAGGTAGGAAAGCATGATGTATGGACTCTGGATGTTGCGCCCCGACAGATCGCGGGCGGTCACACTGAAGCCCTTCTCCTCCAGGCGCAGGTTGGCGAGGAGGGCGCGGACAGGCTCTTCGGAGTCGAGCGCATTCACGTCCTGTGTCAACGCGCTGTCGGTCGCCCCACCGTAGCGGTTACTTCCGCTCGCGGCCAGGAACCAATACAGCAGGCCCTTCTCGACTTCAGGGTCTACGGGAGCATTCGCAGGCAGCCGTCCGTAGAACACGATCAGTGGGTGCAGGGCCGTAACGGATGGAATGAGCGCAGTGGTCGGGACGAGTAGCTGCTCGCAGAGCAGTGGAACAACGCGCTCAAGTCCGCGGCGCACCCGTTCCCAGCCTTCAGCAACGGACTCCGGGCCGGCCGTCGTCAGTCTGGAGACCGACGAAGTGCGTTTGCCTGAAATCGACAAACTAAGCGTGATCGCCTTGATGAGGAAATTGGCATCGACAGCCCGGTAACCGCGCTGAGCCCACCGCGCCGATTCCTTCTCAAGGTCCCCAAGGAACCCGGGCGACCGAGCGGAGAGCGTGGCCATCGCTAGATCAGTTGTCTTGAGGGGGCGACCCCCGCTGTTGACCCGAACGAAGATCTGGGTGACTTCCTCATAGCTGAAGCCGTGAAGAACCTCCATGTGGAAGTCTCGCTGCGAGATCGACTCGAGCCTCTTCAGACGGCTTCCAATCTGAGCCCCATCAATGGACAACCCGGCCGAACGAAGCTGCATCTGCAAAGCGAACGAATCAGCATGAGGGCCCACAACGTCGTAGACCTTGACCCACTTCGGGCTCCGTAGCGTGGCGTTGCTCTGGTTCTGGAACGCCTCCGTCTCGATGTTGAAGACGATCTGCGCTGTTGGGTGGTCATTGAACACTCGGTACAGCGAAGTGAGTCGCTGCTGGCCGTCGAGGAGATACAGCGGCATCACACTCGGGAGGCCCTGCCCCGCTCCGATCGCCGCAGCCCTGGTCTCGGCCCCCTCGTCTGTCTTCCACAGCAGAAGCGTCCCGGCCGGATACCCGAGGTACATCGACTCCACGAGTTTCGCCACTTGCGACGCCCGCCATACGTAGCCTCGCTGAATCTCCGGGAGCATGATCTCTCCATCGGCTATCTGACCGATGAGTGATCTGATGTCCCGGTTCGTGCGTTCAACCGCCATACGCTGGTGCCCCTGCCCCTACCCCTGCTGATATCACCCAGGCCGCAACGGTCCCGGGCCAGCACAATCAAGACTGTCTTGATCGATACCGTAGACGAGGCAGGCGGGGTTCTGTCATGGGTTCAGGAAGTCGCTGGACGTCGAGGGGTTGTGCGCCGATCGGGGAAGTCTCTCGCGTGCTGCCGACATCTTTTCGCCACGAAGCGGGGCAATGGCCTTCAACGGGAGGCGAGGACGGGCGGGACATGACACGGGGCAGCGTGACAGCCGCTACGCCACCGGCCATTCACACGCGCGAGTCGGCAGCCAGCACTGTGAATGCAGACCATGCACAGGGCGAGACGGTCAGTGCGTGACCCTGCACATCCTTCGAGTCCCGGACCAGTACGGCCTCGGGGCGTACGGCGACCTCGACGCAGTTGTCGCCGCCACCGCCGCTGTAGCTGCTCTTGACCCAGACGAGTTCCACGGTGCTCATTGCCCTCCTCGCATCTGTCCCAGCAGGTTTGCCGTGGCCTGATGGCTCAGAGCCTGCGAGCGCATCTTGCCATAGCGCTGGAGCATGTGACTTGCGGCTTTCGGATCGCTGATGAGCATGCTAGTCCCGTGCCCTTCGACGTAACCGGCCCACCGGTGATCGGCGGTCTCCGCGAGGTACATCTCGCCTTCGAATCCGGCGTGGTCCTCCTGCACTAGAGGCATCACCTGGAGCTCCACGTTGCGGTATCGCCCTACGTGAAGCAGGTGGTCCAGCAGGGCGTTGGTCACCTGGGTGCCTCCCAAGCGCCGCTCGAGCAGTGCTTGTTCGATGATGAAGCTGAACGTGGTGTTCGGTCGGTCGACGAGGAGTTGCTGGCGGGCCAGCCTGGCCGCCACCTGACGTTCGGACTGCTCCTCGGTGAGCGGAGGCAGGTGACGCTCGAAGAGGGCCTGGATGTACGGCTCGGGCTGCAGCAGCCCAGGGATCACCCGGCACTCGTAGGCATAGAGCGAGGTGGTGTCCTCCTCGATCCCCGCCCACTGCAGGAACCACGACGCCAGCCCCACCTTCCGCGTCAGGCTCCTCGCCGCCGCCACCAGCACCCGGGCCGCCGTCGCGCCCAGCACCTCCTCCGAACGGTCCAGCAGGTCCCTCGGCGGGAACCGTTTGCCCTGCTCGATCTTCGCGATGTACGCCGCCGAGTACTGCACCAGCGGCGCGAACTGCTCCTGCGTCAGGCGAGCTTCGTCCCGCAGTGCCTTGAGTACCGCTCCGAACGTCTTGAGGCTGTCCGACAGCTCCGGCTCACCGCAGTGCCCCCCGCCCCCGGCCCCGCTCCCGCCATCGCCGTTGTCCGTAACCACTCGCAGCCACCTTCCCGTACCGGGCCCTCTCGGAGCCCACCCGGTCGATGGTTACGTACTGCGATCAACCCAGTCCAGTGCGTGAACCAGTACAAGCCGATCTGTATCGGCGCCGTGCCTGTCTCGGTGCCCGGGCCCCCGCGAGGCTGGGCCCCATGTCAGCCCCTCACACCCGAACCCCCGCCCCCACCCCCACTCCCGCAGGCCGGTTCGCCCAGCGCTTCTCCGCCACCCGGCGCGGTGCGCGTCTCGCGCGACTGCTCGCCGCGCTTCAGCTCGTCGAGTGGGGACACCCTCGCGGGACGGACGACCATGACGCGGTCACGGTAGTCGTCGCCGAGCTCGCCGCGAACGCCGTGCTGCACGGCCGCGTCCCCGGCCGGGACTTCGCCCTGCTCCTCACGTACGACGACGACCGGGGCGTCGTCCGTATCGAGGTGTCCGACACTCACCCGGCACGGCCCGTCCTCGTCGCGCCGGCCGCCGACGAGGACCACGGTCGCGGCCTGGTCCTCGTCGACGCGCTCGCCGTCCGCTGGGGCGTCGAGGACCGCGTCGGTCCGGGCAAGACCGTCTGGGCGGAGTGCGCACTGTCCACGGGACCCTGAACTCCCGCTCACGGAGGAGCCGTCGAGCGGAGCGGCCCCGCCGCCGTCCCGCGCTCCTGTGAGCAGCTGCCTCTGCACGCCGCCCGGGGGCGGGCGGCTGCAACGTGATCGACACCGCGTCCGGCCGTGTCACACAGAATGATCTGCCTGTGTCGACCGGCCGGCGTTTCGACGTCGATCGCTCGGGGCCGAGGAGGGGCTCCGCCGTCGGAAGTTCGCCCCCCGGCCGACCGGCGCGACTACGATCACCGCGTGGCCGACGGAATAGTAGGTGCGTTGACCGGTCTCTTCCGGGGACGTGGACGCGACGACGAGCTCGCTCGGATCGATGCGGAGATCACCGCCTTCGGAGAGTCGCTTGCACGGCATTCCTTCGTGCCGGGGCACCATTCGGGCGACGCGGGGCTTCTCGCCGACTACCAGCGAGCGCTGGACGCGTACGAGCAGGCCAAGCAGAACTTCGTCGGTGACCGCGACATCCGGGACGCGGCCGATGTGCTGCGGTCCCTTGACGAGGGACGCCACGCGCTGGCCTGCGTGGACGCCGCGACGGAAGGGCGTCCTCGCCCGGAACGCCGCCCCCTGTGCTTCTTCGATCCCCGGCACGGGCCCTCCACCGCGGAGGCCGACTGGGCGCCGCCCGAGGGAGCCGTCCGGACGATCGCCGTATGTGCGGCCGATGCCGTACGCCTCTCCGAGGGCGTACGACCGATCGCCACCGGGCTGTGGGAGCGGCAGCCCGGTCCGCACCCGCAGACCTCGCCGGAGCGGCGGCCGACCGCCACGCCCGCCCGGGAAGCCAGGACGCGGACACCGTCCCCTCGCGTGCCCGTTGCGGCTGAACAGCCCGCCCCCTCGCCAGGTCCGTCCGCTCTGTATGGGACCTGGCCTCCGGAAACGGGCGTCCAGCAGCGCCGGAAGGGCCATGGGTCCACGGGGGTCCAGCTCGTCCGCCCGGCCCGCCGCGAGCCCGCGCTGCTGGTGGTCCACCTCGACCGGGCCGAGGACTCCTGGGTCGAACTGAGCGACCCGCCGGGCGAGCGGGGAGTTCCCCGGAAGATCCTCACGCACGGCTCCGTGCTGACGCGGGCGATCGTTCCCGTGCCGCCCGACGGGCGGGACCGGGTGATCCTCCGGATGGCAACCAAGCACGGATGGCGGATCTGGCTGCATCCGTTGAACCGCGTTCCGGATCTGACGGAAGACGTGAGATCCACCGGAACCTACGTTTCTTCGGCACCCCGGTGGCCGGATGCCCCTGCGCGTCACCCAGAACGAGGGAGCCGCCTTCTCGCTGCGCGAACTCCGTCCGGACTTCACACCCGGGGACCTCCTGATCGACGGCGAGGGACCGTTCACGGCATCGGCCACCACGTCGAGACGGCCGGGTTTCCTGTACGTCCGGTCGGACGCTTCCTGGAGCATCGAACCGGCCGGTGGTGTGCACAAGGCGCCCACCACCTCGTGAGTCCGGGAGCCGTACCCCTAATTCCTCACTCCCCGGTCCTCACCCCCGGTCCTCGGTCCTCGTCGAGAGATGAGAGGTAAGAGGTGTGCCCGTGGGCCGCGGGGTCAGGTCCGCGCCCCACGGGCGGTCAAGGGGCCGGCCGGGCGGTGCCGGTGATACGGGTGACGGCCAGCAGGGTCAGGTCGCGGCCCTGGGGCGCGGTGTCCAGGGAGCGGTGCAGGGCCAGACCCTCGATCAGGGCGTCCAGCTGGCGTGCCGTGTCGGCGTCGAAGTGCTGCCGGAGCACATGACGGCTGCGGTGCATCCAGGTCTGGGTGAGCTCCCGGTACTCGGGGCGGCGCGCGGCGAGGGTGTAGAGCTCCTGGGTGATGACCAGATCACGCTGGGGGCCCTCGGAGAGCGTGTGGATGAGGTCGGTAACCGCTTCGCACGCCTGGGCCGGGGTGGTGGCGACGGCGAGGTGCTGCTCGAAGAGGTCCGCGAAGTGGGCGGCGAAGCCCGTGAAGGCCTCGTACAGCAGGTCGTCGATGCCGGCGAAGTGGTAGGTCATCGAGCCGAGGGGCACACCGGCCCGAGCGGCGATCTTGCGGTGGGAGACCCCGGCGACTCCCACGTCGGCGATGTGGTCGAGGGTGGCGGCGAGGATGCGTGCGCGCCGCTCGGGGTCGGGACGTCCGGTGGCCATCGCGCGCGGATCAGAGGTCGCGGACGGGCCGGGCGGGGTTGCCGACGGCGACGACGTTCGCGGGGATGTCCCTGGTGACGACCGCGCCGGCGCCGATGACGGAGTTGTCGCCGATCGTCACCCCGGGGCAGACGATCACTCCGCCACCGAGCCAGACGTTGTTCCCGATCGTGATCGGCAACGCCGCCTCCAGCTTGTCCCGGCGCGGCTCCGGCTCTACGGGGTGCGTGGGGGTGAGGAGTTGGACGTTGGGGCCGATCTGGCAGTCCTCGCCGACGGTGATCCGCGCGACGTCGAGCGCGGTCAGGTTGTAGTTGACAAACGTACGGGCTCCGATGGCGATGTTGCTCCCGTAGTCCACGTACAGCGGCGGGCGCACGTCGACGCCCGCACCGACGGAGTCGAGCATTTCCGCGAGGATCGGCCTGGCCGCGTCGGCGTCCTCGAGGTAGGCGGCCTGGTAGCGGGCGGCCAGCCGCATGGCGTTCCGCTGGCGCCGGGCGATCTCCGGGTCGTCGGCGATGTAGAGATCGCCTGCCAGCATGCGTTCCAGGTTGGTGCGCGGGTCGTCAGCGAAGTGATCCGTCGGCATGCGTACGATCGTACACCCGCATGCGTACGATCGTACGCCCACTCTCGCCGGCGCCCGCTCTCGGCGCTGCCTGCTGACCACGGCGCCCGCCCGCCCTCGACGCCGCCCGCCGGTCCCCTCACGCCGGAACGTCCGGCCGCGCGTGTTCCGCCCTGGCTCGGGCTACGCCTTCCGTACCGTTCCCCCCTGACGGATGATGATTGAGGTGATGTCGGAAATGACGGACAGCGAGCCTACCGGACCGAACGAACCGACCGGGGAGGCGGAGCCGAGGACGGGACCGGCCCCTGGACCGGCCACGCGGCCGACGCCTCGTCCGGCCGCGGGGCAGCGCCCGGACGAGCAGCTGAAGGACGTCGCCGACCACCTGGAGTCCCTGGCCAGGACGAAGGGCCGGCTCGAGGGACTCCTCGACGCGGTCCTGACCATCAGCAGCGAGCTGGACCTGCCCACGGTGCTGCGCCGCATCGTCACCACCGCCATGGAACTGATCGGCGCACGGTACGGCGCACTCGGAGTGCTGCACGCCTCGGGCGATCATCTGGAGCAGTTCATCACCGCGGGACTGGCGCAGGAGGAGCGCGAGGCGCTCGCCGGCATCGAGTTTCCGCACGGGCGCGGCGTTCTGGGGTTGCTGATCCATCACCCGGCGCCCCTGCGGGTCGACGACATCCCGGCCCACCCGGCGTCCGTCGGCTACCCCCCGGGCCATCCGGCGATGCGCACGCTCCTGGGCGTGGCGGTCAGCGTCCGCGGCGAGATCTACGGGGACCTGTATCTGTCGGAGCGGCACGACGGCCGGCCGTTCGACCGGGACGACGAGGACATCCTCCGGGCGCTCGCGGGCGCGGCGGGCCTGGCGATCGAGAACGCCCGCCTGTTCGGCCGGGTGCGCGACAGTGCCGAACAGTTCCAGCGGCTGCTGCTCCCGACCGTGCCGGATCTGACCCCGTTCACGGGGGCCACCGCCTACCGTCCCGCCGCCGAGCCGGCCGCCCTGGGCGGGGACTGGTACGACGCCGTCGTTCTGCCCGACCGCTCCTGCGCGGCCGTGATCGGGGACGTGGTGGGCCATGACCTGCACGCCGCCGCCGCGATGGCCCAGGCCCGCAACATGCTCCGGGCGCTGTTGTACGACCGGAAGACTCCACCGAGCCGGGTGCTGACCCAACTCGACCGCACCGTGCACGAGATCACCGATCTGCCGGTCACCACCGTCTGCCTGGCCCGCATCGAGCGGACGGTCGCCGGGTGGCAACTGCACTGGAGCAGCGCCGGTCATCCGCCTCCCCTGATCGTCACGCCGGAGGGCCGTACGCGGTACATGGAGGGGGAGCCCGGCCTTCCGCTCGGCGTCGACCCCGACGTCGAGCGCCCCGACCACACCTACCCGCTGCCGCCCGAGGCGACCGTGCTCCTCTTCACGGACGGACTCGTCGAGCACCCGCGCCGCTCCCTCGACGACCAACTCGCCGTACTCGCCGAACTGGCCGGGGCCCATGTGGGCCTGCCGTTGGACGAGTTCGTGAACACGCTGGCCGATCAGCATCCCAGCGACGGCCACGACGACATGGCGGTCATCGCCCTGCGCGTCCCCTCCGCCGGCTGAGACGGCGCCTGCGCGGCACGCCCGTCCGCGCTCCCGGCCCCGGGGCGGCGGTCCTCCCCCACCGCCCGGAACTCAGGACTCGGGAGCCGAGCGTCGGGACTGTCTGCCGCCCCGGCGCGGCGACGTCCTGACGCCTACCACGACCCCCCACCGCCCCCGCCGCTTCCGCCACCGACCGATCCGCTGCCGGACGAGTCCGAGGCGCCGGAAGAGGACGACGGCGCTGTGCTGGACGAGGCCGCAGCAGCGACGAGGGAGGCGGCGAGCCCGGAGGTGTGCCGGTGCCAGTGCCGGTACGCGTCGTGGTGTCCGGGGCGCCGTGAGGACGCTTCGGCCGCGGCCGACCAGCTGTCCGTCTCCCCCAGGCCCACGGCCCAACAGGAGTACAGCCGTACCTCCTCCTCCGTCAGGGCGGCGACGAGGGACATGTCGGGGCGAGCCAGGTACCGCCGGAAGGCTGCCACGCGCAGCCACAGGCGTGCGCCGTGCGGGGTGAGCGCCGACAACTCCCATGCGCGGACCGACAGGGCAAGGCCCGCGCCGGCAATGACAGCGCCGGTCACCGCCCAGAACATCCACGGCTGTCCGTGGTGCCCGCTCAGCACGGCGCCCGTGAGCGCCGTCCCGAGACCGATCACGCTCGCCGCGACACCTGCCCGGCGCACCACGCGGCTGCGGCGCCGTCCGGTCGGGTCGCTCAGGCCGCCGGCCGACTCCAGCCACTCCCGCAGGTCGGTGTCGAGGGCCCGCCAGGCCCGGGCGAAGTCGTAGTCGTAGCGGCCCAGAGTGACGGAGACGCGCGACCCGAAGATCGTGTTCAGTGTTCTCCGGGTCAGTGCGTCGGCTGTGCGGGACGCCTGCTCCTGGGACTCGTTCCGGGAAAGTGTCGGGACCTCCTGCTGAGAGACGGTGAGCCAGCCGCGCGTGTGCGCGTCCATCAGAAGGGCCACTTTGTGTGCGGGCAGGACACGCCCGGCCAGGAGAATTCCGGCCCGTGCGGGGTCGAGGTCCTCGGGCGGTGCGGGAGCCGGAGGCCGGGAGGCCGCGCGACGGCTCAGGTCCACCCGGCGGACGCGCCCGCCGCTCGTCGTGCCCAGCCCGGCTCCGTCGAACCCGTCCTCGTCGTACAGCGGACTGCGCCCGGCCCACCGGAGCAGCAGCGCCGTCAGCGCGACAGCGAGCAGAGCGGCGACCGTACCGAAGAGGCCTGGCAGCAGCGGGTGGGGCCGGTCCGCGGCGCGGAGGGCCGCGTGGGGAGGTACCGGCAGTTCGGGCCGGGACACGGCCAGGTCGCCGGCGGCGTACACGGTGGCGCCCTGTTCGGCCGGCAGCGACGCCAACTCGGCGGTCAGACGGCCCGGTTCGGCGGCGGTCACGGCGCAGGACGTGCGCGATCCGCCGACCCCGCGCACGCACCGGGCGCCGGTCAGGCCGAACGGCGCGACGACCTGGATGTGGATGTCGTCCAGCGGAACGGTCCAGCCCGTGCCCACCGCGTTCCAGGCAAGACGGTGGCCGGGGGCCACGCCGTCGAGGCGGTACTCGATGCGGTAACGGTGCACGCCGCTGACCGTCCGGCCGGGATCACCGATCCTGATGCGGGTCTCGTCGCTCGAGAGGTAACCCGTCTCGGCGGGGACGGGCCGGCCGTCGACCGTCGCCTCCACCTCAGCGGTTGGCGCGAGCCCGGGTACGTCCCGGTAGATGCCGTGCCTGTCACTCCCCGGACGCCGCCCGAAGTCGTAGTCGATCACCTCGGAGATCCGGGCGGTACCGTCCTCGGCGACCTCCGCGGCCACCCACAGGCGGGTCACCCGCTCGGTGTTGCCGGCGAAAGAACCGAGCGTCATGCCGCCGCCCAGCAGCAGGGCACCGACCAGCAGCCACACTGCGTTCACGCGCCGGCGGCGACCCGGATCCATGTGCCTCGTCAGCCTCATCCCGCCCCCAGATCTCATGACGCATCCAGCCGTGCCCGGGTGTACGCCTCTCGTGATGATGCCACCCGTGCACAGGCGCGGTCCGCGTCGTCGGCGGCTCCCGCAGCGAGCTGGTTTCCGCTTCCCGGCCTGAAGGTCGTCGTCGAGTGTCACGCCATCAGCGCTGCGGGCTCCCCGAGTTGGCGCGCCGCGATGCGCCAGGCGGCGGTGACGGCCCGGTGAGCGACCGCACTCGCGGGTACGACGTCGGGTGGCAGCAGCACCGGTGCGCCGACGTGCACGTGCAGCCGGGGGCGGCGGGCGGGGGCGGTGAGGAGTCCGGCGAACTGCTTGCCGCCGCTGCCGGAGGAGACCCGGCGGGCTCCGGCCTGGCCGACCGGGATCACCGGGGCTCCCGAGGCTGCGGCGAGACGTGCCGGGCCGCTCCGGAACGCCTCGGGGGCGGCTTCGGCGGCGTCCCTGCGGTCCGGGATGCGCCCCTCGCCGTAGATGAGCACGTGCCGGCCCGCGTCCAGCGCGGCCAACGCCCCGGTCAGGGCGTCGGCCGCGCGGGCCGTGCCCCGGTGGACGGGGATGTGGCCCCCGCGCTCCAGCAGGTGCCCCAGGAGGGGGACGCGCCACAGGCCCGCGGTGGCAAGCACGACGGGCTCGATGCCCATCCGGTGCAGGGCGGCCAGCACCACGCCGGGGTCCGCGAGGGAGGTGTGGTTGGCGACGAGGATGCCGGGGGTCCGAAGGCCGACCGGTTCGGCGGACGTCGTCAGACGGCCGAGCGACGGTACGACGGCGGCGGCTATGCGGCTGAGCACGGGTGCTCCTGCGGTTCGGCGACGGATCGGGGCGGCGCGGCGGCTGCGCATTCCCCATCGTCTGCCGGGACGTGGACCCGGTCCTGAGCCCCCGCACTCAGCTCCGGCGGCAACACGGCGCCCCCGTACTCAGCACCCCCGCCGCCCCAGGCCGAACAATCAGGTCATGGGGAGGCAGGGGACGCCGGAAGCGGACATGGCGCCCACGATTCGGTCCCGTACCTCACACCGAGCTGGGAAGGTCCTCCACGGGGATCCACAGCTGGGCGTCGGCCCGATCGGCCGTGTCCGAGAGGCGCACGCTCAGGATTTCCGGGCCCGGTCTGCTTCGGTACGGGTTCGAGGGGAACCACTGCGTGTACACGTCGCGCCAGAGGTTCTGGAGCTCCCGGGGGAACTCGCCGGCACTCCCGAATACGGCCCAGGTGCCCGCCGGGACGATGAGTACGTCCATGTCCTCGGGCGCCTCGGAGGTCGTCACCGCACCGTGGTAGTAGTCGAGTTCGGTGCCCTCCGCCCTACTCGGATCGAGCTGGTCGCTCACCCCGACGATCCCCGTCGGCTCCTGGTCGGACAGGGCTGCGATGCGCCCGAGCGCCTCCCGGCCGATCCCTCGGATGAATTCCGCGATCGCCGGGTTGGCACCCTCGTGGACGAGCGGGACCCTGGCCTTCCTGCCCACCACCCGGAACTCCTCCTTGGCGACGATCCTGTATCGCATGCTGCTACTCCCTTCGACGACAAGGCGGAAGGACATCCGGGGCTGGGCGTGCAGGACCGCTGCGGTCCGGCGGGCCTCCCCCGGGCCGACGCCGTGCATGGCACGGAACGCCCGCGCGAACGCCTCCCCGGAGCCGTAGCCGTAGCGCACCGCGACGTCCAGCAGGGTCCGCTCACCGGCGAGCACCTCGGCGCCCGCCACGGTCAGCCGCCTCCGGCGGATGTACTCCGACAACGGAATGCCTGCCAGCGCCGAGAAAAGCCGGCGCAGGTGGTACTCCGACGTCAGCGCTACGCGAGCGAGTTCGGCCGCCTCGATCGGTTCGCGGAGGTGCGCCTCGACGTACTCCATGGCCTGGTTCAACCGCTCCAGCACCCGGACCTCCTTCCCTTTCACCCATCACGCTAGGCAGGCACCACCCCGCCGGACCCGACATCCCGTGCCCGGCACTGTCGGGGGCGCCGACAGCTCCCGCGCACACGCATCCTCCGCGCCGACATCTTGACGTGGCCCTGCCCAAATGGGTTCATGGGAGCGCTCCCATATCGGAGCACTCCCTGTACTGCCGATGCTCGCTCCCTCGCGTCCACCCCTTGGAGTCCGCAGTGAGAACAGCAAGAAGTACGGCACGCACAAGCCCCGTCATCCTCCTCCTGCGAGGGCTCGCCGCCCTCCTCGGGCTGGTGGTCGCCGCTGCGCTCGGTCCGGCCACCGCGCAGGCCGCTGACCGGGCCGAGCGGGCGGACGCCCTCGCCACCGGCCTCCACATCAGCGACGGCCGCCTGGTCGAGGGCAACGGCAACGACTTCGTCATGCGCGGCGTCAACCACGCCCACACCTGGTATCCGGGCGAGACGCAGTCGCTCGCCGACATCAAGGCGACCGGCGCCAACACCGTCCGCGTCGTCCTGTCCGACGGCCACCGCTGGAGCAGGAACAGCCCGGCCGATGTCGCCGCCGTCATCGCGCAGTGCAAGGCCAACCGGCTGATCTGCGTCCTGGAGGTGCACGACACCACCGGCTACGGCGAGGACGCAGCGGCCGGCACGCTCGACCACGCGGCGGACTACTGGATCAGCCTCAAGGACGTCCTGTCCGGCCAGGAGGACTACGTCGTCGTCAACATCGGCAACGAGCCGTGGGGGAACACCGACCCGGCCGACTGGACCGCCCCCACGACCGCCGCGGTGAAGAAGCTGCGCGCCGCCGGCTTCCTCCACACGATCATGGTGGACGCGCCCAACTGGGGCCAGGACTGGCAGGGTGTCATGCGCGCCAACGCCCAAGCGGTGTACGACGCCGACAGCACCGGCAACCTCATCTTCTCGATCCACATGTACAGCGTCTACAACTCCGCCGAGAAGGTCACCGACTACCTCAACGCCTTCGTCGACGCCGGACTGCCGCTGCTGATCGGCGAGTTCGGGGGCCCCGCCGACCAGTACGGCGACCCGGACGAGGACACCATGATGGCCACCGCCGAGAAACTCCGCCTCGGCTACCTCGCCTGGTCCTGGAGCGGCAACACCGACCCGATCCTCGACCTGGTCGTCGACTTCGACCCCACCCGGCTCAGTGCCTGGGGAGAGCGGATCTTCCACGGCGCCAACGGCATCGCCCAGACCTCCGAGGAGGCCACCGTCTACGGCGGCGGCACGGGTGACACCCAGGCCCCGACCGCACCCGGCGCCCCCGCCGTCACCGCCGTGACGAGTTCCTCGGCCACCCTCACCTGGGCGGCGGCCACCGACGACGTCGGCGTCACGGGATACGACGTCGTCCGCGTGGACGGCTCCGAGACCACGGTCGCCGCGTCCACCACCACGTCCGCCACCGTGAGCGGCCTCACCGCCGGTACGGCGTACACCTTCGCCGTCTACGCCCGCGACGCGGCCGGCAACCGCTCGCCCCGCTCGGCGACGGTGAGTGCCACCACCGAACAGGGCGGCGGCACACCCGGCGCGGCCTGCTCCGTGCGCTACCGCGTCGTCGGCGAGTGGCCGGGCGGGTTCCAGGGCGAGATCACCCTGAGCAACACGGGTGCGTCGGCCATCAGCGGCTGGCAGCTCGGCTTCGCCTTCTCCGACGGCCAGACGATCAGCACCATGTGGGGCGGGGTCGCCACCCAGAGCGGCAGCTCGGTGAGTGTCGCCCCGGCCTCGTACACGTCCACCATCTCCGCCCACAGCGCGGTGACGATCGGCTTCACCGCCGTGAAGGGGGCCAGGAACACGGCGCCGACCGCGTTCACCCTCGGCGGCGCCACCTGCGCGACCGCCTGACGAAGGCCGCCCGGCGGGGACGTCGGGCGGTGCCGTCGGGCGGGGCGTCCGAGGGAACCGTCCCACAGGCCGACCTGCGCAGGTTTCCGGCGGGGACCGTTCAGCGGGGCATCCGACGAAGCCGTCCCGCGGGGCCGTCCGGCGGAACTGTCCAGCGGGGGACGCCGGGCGGCTGGGCCCACAGCCGCGTCCGGCGGAGCATCCGGCAAGGGCGTCCGGACCGGCTCGTGCCGGGCCGCGTCCCTGGCCCCGCGTCCCTGACCCCGCGTGCCGGGCCCCGCGTGCCGAGCCCGCGCACCAGGCCCCCGTCGGCACCGCCGTCGCACAGAGCGGCGGTGCCGGCGCGCGGACCGGTCGGCACGGCGGGTGGGTCAGGCCGCGAGCCAGTCGCGGTAGCGGGTGGGGGCGACGAACGCGTCTGCGCCCGCGATGATCGCGTCGCCCTCGACGGCCGCGAACATGCCCGCCTCCTCGTTCGTGGTGACGGTGCGTTCGTCCCCCCGGGCCTTCAGCGTGATCCTTCCCAGTTCGTCCAGCGGGAAGACGTCGGGGCCCGCGACCTCGCGCGTGCCCTGGAGCGGGGCGCCGACGGCGACCTCCGCGACGGCCCGGGCGACGTCGGCGGACGCCATGGGCTGCAGCGGCGTGGAGGGCAGCCGGACCGTGTCCTCGTCGGCGGTCCAGGACAGGACGGCGTCCACGAACTCGAAGAACTGGGTGGCCCGGACGATCGAGTACGGGATCGGCCCGGCCTTCAGGAGGTCCTCCTGCAGCACCTTCGCCCGGTAGTAGGCGAGTGCGGGGACCCGGTCGGCGCCGACGATGGACAGGATCACCGCATGGTCGACGCGCGCCTGTTCGGCGGCGTCCAGGAGGTTGTCCATCGTCCGGCGGAAAAAGTCGTGCGAAGCCTCGTCGAAGGTCGGCGAGTTGGTCAGGTTGACGACGGTTGCCGCCCCTTGCAGCGCCGGTGCGAGCCCCTGTCCGGTGAGGAGGTCCACCCCCGTGGACAGGGAGTGCGGCACCGCTTCGTGCCCGGCCGCGTGCAGGACGTCGACGACCTGCGAACCGATGAGTCCTGTTCCACCGATCACCGCGATCTTCATGCCGTACCTCCGCCGAAGGGGCGGGTGCGTCCGTCAGGCACCCCCGCCGGGCACTTTGCCCGCTTTGCTCGGATTCATCATGGTAAGCGGGCTCCCGGAGATCTCCATCCGGAAGGCGCCCGGACCGGCCCGGCCCCCCTCCGTCGCCGACCCTCCGCTTCCCGGCGGAGCACGGGAACCGCCCCGCTCGCCGGGCCGTCACGGTCCTGCGGTCTCCCGAACCCCTCCGACGGGCTTCGCCCGCCGGTGACGCGCCTCCGGCACCCTTCGCCCGGGAGCGATGCCGGCGCCCTCGGTTCAGCCAGCCGAACCGGGGGTGCCGAAGCCCCGCAGCCTCCGCCGGACGAGCTCACGTTCGGGCTCCGTACCGGCCGACGTGAGCGCCTCCAGCCAGGCGGCCCGGGCCTCGGCCCGGCGGCCCAGGCGGCCCAGCAGGTCGGCACGGGCGGTCGCGTACGGGTAGTAGGCGCGCAGCCTGGGCTCACCGGCCAGCTGGTCCAGGAGGGCGAGGCCCGCCTCCGGGCCGTCGCGCATGGCCACGGCCACCGCCCTGTTCAGGGCGACGACCGGCGAGGGCGTCAGGGCCCCCAGGACGTCGTAGAGCGCCACGATCTGCGGCCAGTCGGTGGCCTCCACCGTGGCGGCCTCGTCGTGCAGGGCGGCGATGGCGGCCTGCACCCCGTACGGACCGGGCGGGCCCCCGTCCAGTGCGGTGACCACCAGGCGGGCACCCTCCTCGATCATCGCCCGGTCCCAGCGGGCCCTGTCCTGGTGGTCCAACAGCACGATCCCGCCGTCGGGTCCGGTCCTGGCCCCGCGTCGGGCGTGGACCAGCAGCATCAGCGCCAGCAGCCCGGCCGTCTCCCGCTCGCCCGGCAGCAGCCCGCGCAGGATCCGCGCCAGCCTGATGGCCTCCTCGGCCAGGCCGACCCGCTGCAGGTGCGGTCCGGAGCTGGCCGCATAGCCCTCGGTAAAGATCGAGTAGAGGACCTGGAGGACACCCGGCAGGCGCTCCGGCAGCTCGTCCCGCCCGGGGACACGGAACGGGATGCGGGCCTCGCGGATCTTCCTCTTGGCCCGCACGATCCGCTGCGCCATCGTCGCGGGCGGCACGAGGAACGCCCGCGCCACCTCGGGGGTGGACAGACCCGCCAGGCAGCGCAGGGTCAGGGCGCTGCGGTCCTCCGCACCGAGCGCCGGGTGGGCGCAGGTGAAGAAGAGCTGCAGCCGGTCGTCGGGGAGGTCACCCTCCACGTCGGCGGGCGGTGCGTGCCCGGCCCGCTCCGCCTCCACCTGGAGGACGGCCAGCCGGGCCGCGTACGCCTGGTCGCGGCGCAGCCGGTCGACGGCCTTGCGGCGGGCCGTCGTCAGCAGCCAGGCACCCGGCCTGGCCGGCACCCCGTCGGCCGGCCAGTGCAGCAGGGCGGCCTCGATCGCCTCGGAGGTGACCTCCTCCGCCAGGTCCAGGTCGCCGAAGCGGTGGACGAGGGAGGCCAGGAGCCGGCCGCGCTCCTCCCGGAAGACGGCCGCCACGGATGCCGCGCTGGACACCGACGCCGCAGTGGGCGGCCCGCCCGGCTCCCTGGGCCCGGCCCCGCCTCCGGCCGCTGCCCCGTCCACCGCCGTCAGACCCCGAAGTCCGCGACCGGCCGCACCACGACCGCGCCGCCGCCCCGTGCGCCCGGGCACCGGGCGGCCCAGTCCAGGGCGTCGTCGAGGTGAGGTACGTCGATGACGAGGAAGCCGCCCAGGACCTCGCGGGTCTCGGCGAACGGCCCGTCCGTGACGGTCCGCTCCCCCGTCGTGCCGACGCGCACCGTCGTGGCGGTGACCAGATCGGCGAGCGACTCACCGGAGACGTGGATCCCGGCGTCCTTGACCTCCTTGTCGTAGGTCATCCAGTCCTCGACCGTGCAGTCCGCGGCGCCGCCGTTCCCGTCGATGGAACCGCTGTGGATGAGCAGCATGTACTTCATGGTCCAGCTCCTGTCGTACTCCGTCGTTTCCCTCGTACACCATGACGACGTACGGCACAGGGCCGGATCGACACGGCCTCCGGAAGAACTCTCACTCCCGGGCCACGGGCCGCAGCGCCCCCGGCCCTGGCCGCGGGCCCGGCGCCGCATCGGCTGAGAAGGTGCTGCCATGACCTCTCTGCCCCGTTTCGCCCCCATGCTCGCGACGCCCGGCACCCTGCCCCCACCGGCCACCGACGACCAGTGGGCGTACGAGGTCAAACAGGACGGCCAGCGTGCCATGGTCTATCTGCCGGGCGACGGCTCCGTGGAGCTGCGGGCGAGGTCCGGGACGGACATCACGGCGGCCTACCCCGACCTGATGGCCCTGGGGCCCGCGCTCGGCGGCGTACCGGGGGTGCTGGACGGTGAGATCGTCGCCCTGGACAGCCAGGGGCGGAGCCACTTCGAGCGGCTCCAGTCCCGGATGGGGCTGTCGGGGTCGCCCGCGAAGGCCGCCCGTATGGCGGAGCGGATCCCCGCCCACCTGGTGCTCTTCGACGCCCTCCACCTGCGGGGCGCGAGCCTGGTCCCGCTCCCCTACACCGCGCGGCGGGCGGCCCTGGAGGCGCTGGGGCTGACCGGGCCGCGCTGGTCGACGCCCGCGGTGACCGTCGGCCACGGGGCACAGGCGCTGGACATGACACGGGAAGCCGGGCTGGAGGGCCTGATCGCGAAACGGCTGAACTCCGTGTACGAGCCGGGGGTCCGCTCCCGTACGTGGATCAAGATCCGCCATGTGCGTACCGCCGACGTGATCGTCGGCGGCTGGGTGCCCGGCCGCGGGCGGCTGGGCGGCCTGCCCGGGGCCCTGCTGGTCGGCGAGCGGCACGAGGGCGGTCTGCGGTACGCGGGCAGTGTGGGCACGGGGTGGAGCGACGCGGAGCGCACCACGCTCGCCGAACTGCTCCGGGTCGCCGCCGTCGACACGTGCCCCTTCGACGAGGTGCCCCGGGTGGCGGGCGCACGGTGGGTGCTGCCGCGGCTGGTGGGCGAGGTGCGGTACTCGACCCGGACCAAGGCGGGGAAACTCCGCCAGCCGTCCTGGCACCGGCTGCGGCCCGACCTGGCGCCGGACGACATCGGCGACGCGTGAGGAGGGCCCGGGTTCCAGGGGGCGGTTCCAGGGGGTGGTTCCAGCGCCCTGGTTTCGGGAGCCGTACCCGGTCCCGCGTGCCGACCCTGCGCCGTGCGCACCCGGTGCGGGGAGTGCTCAGGACGCGGTCCGCTTCCTCGCCGCCGTCTTCTTGGCGGGCTGCCCCTTGCGGCCGGAGGACTTCGCCGTCCCGCCCGCCGTCCCGCCCCGTGCCGCTTGCCCCTGCGCGGCGGCCTTGCCCTGCGCCGCCTTGCCCCGCGCCGCCGCCGTCTTCTTCGCCGCCGGGGCGGCCTTCTTGCGGGGGCGGGGCTCGCGGGACTTCATCTCGTGCACGGTCGCGTGCTCGCCCTCCGCCTCCTCCCCGCGCGTCTCCCGGGCAGCCTTCACCGACGCGTTCAGGGCTGCCATCAGGTCCATGACCTTGCCCGGTTCCTGCTCCTCGCCCCCGCCCGGTTCCGGCAGCTCCTTGCCCTCCGACTTGGCGGCGATCAGCTCCTCCAGGGCCTCCCGGTAACGGTCCCGGAAGCCCGAGATGTCGTCCAGGGCCATCGTGTCGGTGAGCTGGACCGCCCGGTCGACCTCGTCCTCCTCCAGCTCGACGTCCCGGGGCGCCAGGGACTCCGGGCTGCGGATCTCGTCCGGCCACCGCATGGAGTGCAGCACGATGGCGTTGTCACGGACCCTCAGCAGCCCGAGCCGTTCCCGGTTGTGCCAGGCGAACTTGGCCACGGCCACCTTGTCGCTGCGCTCCAGCGCCCTGCGCAGGAGGGTGTACGGCTTCGCCGCCACCTGCCCGTCCACGGCCAGGTAGTAACTGTCGCTGATCCGCACCGGGTCCACGGTGTCGGCGTCGACGAACGCGACGATCTCGATCGCCTTCGCCGTCGGCAGCGGCATCCGGTCGAGCTCCTCGTCCGTGACGGGGACGGTCCGGTCCCTGGCGACCTCGTACCCCTTGCCGATCTCGTCCTGCGAGAGGACCTCGCCGTCCAGTTCGCACACCTTGCGGGTACGGATCCGGCCCATGTCCCGCGCGTGGTACTGGTGGAACGAGATCGAGTGGTCCTCCGTCGCGGACACCACCTTGATCGGGATGGTGACCAGCCCGAAGCTGATCGCTCCGGTCCACAGGGGCCGCGGCATCCGTACCTCCAGACCCCCCTGGTGGCAGTGGCTGGGCCGGGAGGCGGACCGGGGCACCCGGAAGGGAGAACCGACCCGAGAGGGTCAGGGCGCGCCCGGGCCACCGCCCGTATCCCCGATCCTCACTCCGGACCGCCGGACCCGCATGTGGATCACCGGCGGACGACGGCGGCCGGCGTCGGTCCGGGACGGCCCGGTGCGGCCGGTCAGGCGCGTGGCAGCTCCAGCTCGCCGACGACCTGGTCCCCGCTCGTCTCGCCCGTCCTGCGGAAGCCGAGCCGCAGGTAGAACTCCTCGGGGCCGTGCTCGCCCTGCCCCCAGGTCACCGTGACGCACCGCTGCCCGCGTCGGAGGATCTCCTCGCAGACCGCGTCGACCGCGAAGCGCCCGTAGCCCCGGCCCTGTTCACCGGCGGCGACGGCCAGGCGCCAGAGCCCCGACCGGGGCCGGTCCGCGAGGTCGGAGGGGTCGAAGCGTACGTCGAAGAACGCCATCACGAAGCCCACCAACCGGTCACCGTCGACGATCAGCCGCGGCCAGGCCGTCCCGGGCTGGACGTACGCCTCCGCCAGTGACCGGGCGACCGGGGCAACGAACCGCTCCTGCTCCGGCAGTACCGTCAGGCGGCAGGCGTCGAGGACGTTGTCGGGTGTGACCTTCTCCAGGCGGAGCCGCGTCGTCATGAACGGCACCGTACGGCGCGGCCGGTGGCCGGGCCACCGGATAACGCCCGCCCTCGGCCCCGTGCCCGCACGGCGGTGGGGCATCCGGGCAGGCAGGTCACCAGGCGGCCGGGCCGGCCTCGTCGAAGAAGCCGCTGGTCGGGCCGTCCGCGCCGATGGAGGCCAGCCGGACGATCGACTACATCACCCGGCTCGAGCAGGGCCGGGCCACCTCCCCGTCCCCGCAGGTCCTGTCCTCGCTCGCCCGCGCGCCGCGCCTGTCGGACGCCGAACGCGAGCATCTGTACCTCCTCGCCGGGCAGCCGGCACCCGGCCCCGGCCGGCTTCCCGTTCACGTCCCGTCAGGCCTGCGCAGACTCCTCGACCAGTTGGGCGGCGCCCCGCTGTGCGTCCACGACGCCGCCTGGAACCTGATCGAGTGGAACCGTCCCTGGGCCGCCCTGTTCGGGGACCCGTCCGCCCTGCGGGGACGTGAACGCAACATCATCTGGCGGCACTTCGCCGGCCTGCCCGGCCGGGTCAGCCAGACGCCCCGGCAGCGGGCCCACTTCGAGGCGGCCATGGTCGGAGACCTCAGGACGGCCACCGCCCGCTACCCGTCCGACCTGCACCTGCGCACGCTGGTGCGGGAGTTGCGGGAGACCCGACCCGCGTTCGCCGCCCTGTGGGACTCGGGCATCGTAGGTGCCCACGTGTCGGGCACCAAGACCGTCCACCACCCCGAGGTCGGCACACTCGCCCTCGACCGCGACGTACTCGTCGCCGCCGGAAGCGACCTGCGCGTCGTCGCCTACACAGCGGCTCCGGACAGCGAGAGCGCCGGCCGGCTCCGGCTGCTCGACGTCATCGGCATCCAGATCATGACGGCGACCGGCCCGACAGCGTAAGGCCTCCCGGCCATGCCCCCGCACGTCGCTTACATCAATACTCCATAAGTTCATCACAATTCCGCTTCCTTTCACCGAACGGCGTCGCGGACCCCGCCCCCCGCTGCGAGCATCGCCCCTCAGCCGCACACCAGTGCGCACACACCTTGGGGGGCACATGAATACGCGAGTGATGAGCGGACCGTTCCGGATGTCGGCAGGAGCTGTCGTCCTGGCCGTGGCGCTGGCGGGCTGCGGCGGCGAGTCCGGCCAGGACACGAAGGCGTCGCCGCGGCCCGCCTCACCCTCCGCCCCACGCGCACTCGCTCTCGCGCTCGCCGACGACGAGGAAAGCACCGAGGCAGGCCGGAAGATCACCGTCGACGCACTCACCAACGACGCCGTGACGATGGAGGGCGGCACCGACGCTCCCCTGCTGGACACGTACGAGCCGGTCGAGTTCACCCTCACCGTGGCGAGCCCGACTCCGCACGGAACGGTGACGGTCGAGGGGTCCTCGCTCGTCTACACGCCTGCCAACGGTTATGCCGGCGAGGACACGTTCACGTACGACGTCGCGCTGAAGGAGAAGGGGAAGGGCAAGAGTGTGACCGACGGGCACGCCACCGTACGGATCACCGTTACCCGGCCGACGCCCACGCCCACGCCCACGCCCACGCCGAAGCCCAAGCCCAAGCCGACGCCCACCGTCGCGCGGACCGCGAAGCCCAAGGCCGAGGCACCCGTCGAGCCCTCCGTGTACTACGCCAACTGCGACGCCGCCCGGGCCGCCGGAGCGGCCCCCGTCCGGCGCGGGGACCCGGGCTACGCGGCGCACCTGGACCGTGACAACGACGGCGTCGGCTGCGAGCCGTACGGATCGTCGGGGTCCGGCGGCTCGTCCAGCGGCGGCTCGTCCGGCGGCGGGTCCACCGGCGGCGGGAACAGCGCCTACTACGCCAACTGCACGGCCGTACGCGCCGCGGGAGCGGCGCCCATCCACCGCGGGGACCCCGGCTACGGATCCCACCTCGACCGGGACGGCGACGGAGTCGCCTGCGAGTAGGTCCGCACCTCCCTTCCGGCGCGTCAGCAGCCGCCTCCGGCCCTCGGCCGAGACGGCTGCTGTTTTTCATGCTGCTCCGAACACGCTATAAATGAGCAACTTCGAGCATCATCCGCCTGGATTCACGCAGCCCGTATCCGCGAAGGAAGCCCATGCCGCTCATATCCACCGGTGACATCACGCACGAGGCCCGGACGGAGGCGAGGGGCATCGGGGCCTTCAACGTCGTACAGATCGAACACGCCCACGCCATCGTCAGCGGGGCGGAGGCGGCCGGGCTGCCGGTGATCCTCCAGATCAGCGAGAACACCGCCCGCTACCACGGCTCCCTCGAACCGATCGGGCTCGCCTCTCTCGCCGTCGCCCGGGCGGCCGGCGTTCCGGTGGCCGTGCACCTCGACCACGCCGAATCGGCCGCCCTGGTCCACGAGGCGGTACGGCTCGGCTTCACCTCCGTCATGTTCGACGCGTCCACGCTCCCGTACGACGACAACGTCGCCGCGACCCGTGCGATCACGGAGCACTGCCACGCCCATGGCGTCCGGGTGGAGGCGGAGCTCGGCGAGGTCGGCGGCAAGGACGGGGCGCACGCCCCCGGCGTGCGGACCGATCCGGACGAGGCGCGCGCGTTCGTCGGCGCAACGGCCGTCGACGCCCTCGCCGTGGCCGTGGGCAGCTCGCACGCCATGCTGACCCGCGACGCGGTCCTCGACCTCGCCCTCATCTCCCGGCTGCGCGACGCGGTGGAGGTGCCGCTCGTCCTGCACGGTTCGTCGGGCGTCGACGACACCGGCCTGGCCGGCGCCGTCGACGCGGGGATGACGAAGGTGAACATCTCCACCCACCTCAACAAGCTGTTCACCCGGACCGTCCGCAGCTACCTCGACGCCCACACCGGGACGGCCGACCCCCGCAGGTACCTGGGACCGGCCCGCGACGCCGTCGCCGCGGAGGTGACGCGGCTGCTGCACGTGCTGGCCCGTACCGGGCACGACCGGGCGCGATAGGGTCGGCGGGCGAGCAAGGAGGACCAGGTGGCGGCACACACGCGATGGACCCGGCTGCTGGAGATCCTCAGCGACCAGGGCCACCTCGACGTACTCGACGCCGCCGAACGGCTGGGCTGCTCCGCCGCCACGGTCCGCCGCGACCTGGACGAACTCGCCCGCCAGAACCTGCTGACCCGCACCCGCGGCGGTGCGGTGGTGAGCACCGTCGCCTACGACCTGCCGCTGCGCTACAAGGCGGCCCGCAAGGCCGACGAGAAGCAGCGGATCGCGAAGGCGGCGGCCGAACTGATCCCGTCGGGATCGACCGTCGGCATCAACGGGGGCACGACGGCCTCCGAGGTGGCGAGGGAACTGGCCGTGCGGCCCGAACCGGCGGGCGGCGGCACCGCGCTGACCGTCGTGACGAACGCGATCAACATCGCCAACGAACTCGCGGTCCGCCCCCAGGTGAAGATCGTCGTCACCGGCGGGGTGGCCCGCCCCAACTCCTACGAACTCGTCGGCCCGCTCGTGGACTCCGTCCTGCGGACCCTGGCCCTGGACTACACGATCCTCGGCGTGGACGCCGTGCATCCCCGCTTCGGGGCGGCCACCCACGACGAGTCGGAGGCCGGCGCGAACCGGGCGCTCGCCGAATGCGCGACCACGGTGATCGTGGTGGCCGACTCCTCGAAGCTGGGACGCCGGGCCTTCGCCCAGGTGTGCGAGACGGGTGCCGTGTCGATCCTGGTCACGGACCAGGGCGCCCCCGACGCCGTGGTCGAGGAGTTCACCGCCCTGGGGATCGACGTACGGCGCGTGTGACACCCCCGGGGCGCGTCCCGGCAGTCATCCGCGCGTTAGCCTCGGACTCCCGACCAGGTACGAGACCGGGTACGGAACGAGCGAAGGTGGCGGCTATGGCGAAGGTCCCGGCAGCGGTGGTGGCGGCGGGCGGACTCGTCGGCGGGTACGCGATCGCCCGGTGGACGAAGAAGCGCCCGCTGGGCGGGGTCGCCCTGGCCGCGGCGGGCTCGGTGGCGGCCTACGAGTGGAACCGGCAGGCGGGAGGCCGCGCGGCCGCCGGACTGAGCGCCGCCTACGTGGCCGCGTTCGCCGGGTCGCACCCGCTCGCCAGGAAGGTCGGCGCCTGGCCCGCGGTCTTCACCGTGGCGGGCGGCATGGCCACGGCCTCCTGGGCGGTCACCCGGCGCAACGCCTGAGGCCTCGCGGAGCCCGACGCCGGAAAAGTTCCCTACCAGGGGTTGAACACGGGCGCCTGCGGGTGCGTACTGAACAGCAACTCCCCGCGTAACCCGGGGGCGCACCCGTACGACAGGACGGATGCGCCCTCGGCACGCTCCCACGCCCTACGCCCCCAGCGCCCGCGACACCGAATAGATCACCAGACCCGCCAGCGCACCCACCACCGTGCCGTTGATCCGGATGAACTGCAGGTCACGGCCGATGTGGGCTTCGATCTTCCTCGACGTCTGATCCGCGTCCCAGCCGGCGACCGTATCGCTGATGAGCGAGGTGATCTCCGCGCGGTACGTCGTGACGACGTACACCGCGGCGTCCTCCAGCCACCCCTCCACCTTGGCCTGCAGCCGCTCGTCCGTCGACAGCCTGGCGCCCAGCGACAGCAGCGAGGCCCTGGCCCGCAGCCTCAGCTCGCTCCCCTCGTCCTCGGCCGCCGCGATGATCATCGACCGGACGGAGGACCAGGCCGAGGCGATGAGCTCCTGCACCTCACCGCGCCCGAGGATCTCCGACTTCAGCCGCTCCACCCGGGCCCGGGTGTCCGCGTCCGTCCGGAGATCCGTCGCGAAGTCCCTCAGGAACGTGTCGATCGAGCCGCGCGCCGGATGGCCCGGCATGTCTCGCATCTCCGTGACGAAACGCAGCAGTTCCTTGTAGACCCGCTCCCCCACCCGCTTGTCGACGAAGCGCGGGGTCCAGCCCGGTGCCCCGCCCTGCACCGCGTCCATGACGGAGCTCTCGTGCTCGATCAGCCAGTCGTGGGCGCGTACGCAGACCAGGTCGACGACCCTGCGGTGGCCACCGTCCGCGACGATCTTCTCCAGCATCTTCCCCAGGCCCGGGCCGACCTCCACCGCGTCCGCCCGCCGCGTGATCGCCTCGCCCACCACCGCCTGCACGTCCGCGTCCCGCAGCACGGTCAGCGCCCCGCGCAGCGCGGTGGCCAGCTCGGCGGTGACCCGGTCCGCGTGTGCGGGCTCGGACAGCCACGCCCCGAGCCTCGCCCCCACCCCCAGCGCGTGAATCCGCCCACGCACCACGTCCCCGGAGAGAAAATTCTCGCCGACGAAGGAACCGAGAGATGCCCCGAGCTGATCCTTCTTGGTGGGAATGATGGCGGTGTGGGGGATGGGCAGACCGAGCGGGCGGCGGAAGAGCGCCGTGACCGCGAACCAGTCGGCCAGCGCACCCACCATTCCCGCCTCGGCGGCCGCGGCGACGTAGCCCGGCCAGCCGCCCACACCCGCATTCCTCGCCCAGGTGGCGAGCACGTACACGAGCGCGACCAGCAGGAGGAGACCCGTGGCGGTGGTCTTCATACGGCGCACGCCACGCCGCTTCTCCTCGTCGGCGGCGGTGTACGCGAACCCGCCGAGCGACGCCCCCGCACCCCGCGCAGCGGCCCCGGCCGGCTCCGCACTCTTCCCCGCGTCCTGTTCCATCCACTCCACCCGTCCGCGTACACGTCACCCGGTGCCGTACGCATTGTCCCTACCTCACCTACTCCCGGGCCGCACGTCGAGTTCCCCAGGGCCTGCCGCATCATGAGACACGAACGAACACCGCAAGGAGAATCACCGCACATGCCCAGGCGCCAGGGGTACGCCCTGCTCATCGCCCTCATGACCGGCACCGCCGCACTGGCCGCCGCCATGGCGTTCGGTACGGCACTGATCACCGGGAACCGGCAGGCCCCGCTCACCGGCACGGAGGCGAACGCGGCAGCCCACAACCCCGCCGCCCCCGCCCACTCCACCGGCGCCTGGGTCGCCACCTGGACCGGAGCCCCCGTCAGCGGCGAACCGAACACCTCACACGGCTACCCCGGCCGCACCATCCGCAACATCGTCCACACCAGCGTCGGCGGAGACGCGGCCCGCATCACCCTGTCCAACCTGTTCGGCACCACCCCGCTCGTGATCGACCGGGCCGCCGTCAGCAGTCGGCCGGCCACCTTCCAGGGCCGGCCCACCGTCACCGTCCCCGCGGGCCGACAGGTCGTCAGCGACCCCGTGCTCGTGACCGTCGCCCCCGACGCCGACCTCGAAGTGAGCCTGCGCACCGCGCGGCCGGGCGGCCCCGTCACCCAGCACTCCGGCAGCCACCAAACGTCCTACCTCACCGACGCCCTCGCCACCCGGACCACGACCACCTGGCGCTACCTGACGGCCGTCGACGTCCGCAACGACGCCTCGCCCGGCGCCATCGTCGTCATCGGCGACTCCCTCACCGCGGGCAGCGGCTCCAGCACCGACACCGACAGCCGCTGGCCGGACGTCCTGTCCGACCGCCTCGACCACCGCTACGGCATCGCCAACCAGGGCATATCCGGCAACCGCCTGCTGCGCGAGAGCCCGAGCGGCCGGGGCGGCCCCCGAGGCACCCACCGCTTCGAACGCGACGCGCTCTCCGTCGCCGGAGCCAGGACGTTGATCATCGCGCTCGGCATCAACGACGTACAGCTCGCCCCCCAGGAAAGCGACCCCCGGCGCATCGTCGCCGGTCTCCGTGCCCTCACCGAACGCGCCCACGCCCGTGGGCTGCGCGCCGTCGGGACGACGCTGACCCCCTTCCAGGGGTTCCGCACCTGGACACCCGAACGCAACGCCGTACGCCTCGCCGTCAACCAGCAGATCCGCGCGGGCCGCGTCTACGACGACTACATCGACTTCGACCGGACCGTCCGCGACCCCTACGCCCCCGACCACATCCTGCCCGCCTACGACTCCGGCGACCGGCTCCACTTCAACGACACCGGCTACCGGGCCCTCGGCCGCTCCATCGACCTCCACACGGTGTCCGAGACCGCCAGGGCCGACGCGTTCTGACAGCGGGGGCGGCCCGGACGGACGGGTTCCGGCAGCAGGCACCGCCCCCGGGCGCCTCGGGCTACCTGGCCCCCTCCGGCCCCTCCCCCGCATCCGGCTTCTCCAGCCGCAGCCGCTCCCCGCGCTCGGCCTCCTTCAGCCGCTGCCGCTGCGCCTTGCTCCACTTGCGGTCCACGCCCACCCCGCCCATCAGGGCGAACCCGGTCACCCGCACCCGCGGGGCGTCCGGATCCGGCTCGCCCGCGTCCTTCGTCCGCTCGTCGAAGCCGCCCATGATCCCGATGCCGTTGACGTGCAGGTGCACGTTGGGCGGGACCTTCACCTGGATGCCGCCCATGATCGTCAAGCAGCGGATCACGACCTCGCGGTCCTCGAAGTCCGCCTCGCGCAGATCGATCTCACCGCCGCCCCACATCGCGAACGCGGTGAACGCCCGCCCCACCGTCCAGCGGCCCTTGCGCGCGAACCCGCCCCAGAAGGCGAACCCCCAGGTCGAGGTCGCGGGCCCACCGATCCGCCGCGACCAGTCCACGGACCCCCCGCGGGCCGTCGCCGGCGGCAGACCCGCCACCGGCGCCACCGCCGATCCAGGCACCGGCAGATCGCTGACGAGCGGCTCCAACTCCCCGTGCGTACGCGCCCTGTACGCCGCGTCGAGCCGCTGTTCGAACTCGTCCATCTCCAGCCGGCCCTCGGCCACCGCATCCCGCAGCGTCTCGGCGACCCGCTCACGTTCCGCGTCGGAGGCCCGCATCTCCGGACGTTCACTTGTCATACCGCGAACCCTATAGAGCAGGACCGAGGAAGCTCAGGTTCTTCCGGACGAAAACCCCGGGGCCGTCCGGCCGTCCCCCGTGGATCAGCGGCGTCAGCTGCGGCGCGCCCCCGGACGGAGGGACCTGCGCATCCCCGATGTACGCGCACGTTCCCGCACCGCGGCCAGGCGCCGCCCGCCGTCCTCGCGGGCCCGCCGGAAAGCTCGGGAGGAACCCTCAGGAGGACGCCGCGTACATCTTCGCGATCACGGCCTCGATGTCCGGCTCCCGCACCGACAGGTCCACCAGCGGATAATCCGCCGCGATCCGCGCCACCAGACCCGCCGCCGAAGCCGACGCCGGGAACGCCAGCCACTGCCGCGGCCCCTCCACCTTCACCACCCGCGCCGATGACTCCGCCCCCACGTCGATCGGCGGCAGCTCCCGCTCCAGGTCCACCACCAGCGTCCGCTCGCTCTCCCCCACCTCGTGCAGCCCGGCGAGCCCGCCGTCGTACACCAGACGGCCGTGGTCGATCACCATCACCCGCCGGCACAGCTGCTCGATATCGGTCAGATCGTGCGTGGTCAGCAGCACCGTCGTGGACCGCTCGGCGTTCAGGTCCCGCAGGAACTCCCGCACCCTGGCCTTCGACACCACGTCGAGCCCGATCGTCGGCTCGTCCAGATACAGCACCTCCGGATCGTGCAGCAGTGCCGCGGCGATGTCACCCCGCATCCGCTGCCCCAGCGACAACTGCCGCACCGGTACGTCCAACAGCGCGCCCAGGTCCAGGAGTTCGATGCACCGGTCCATGTTCTCCCGGAAGCGCCGGTCCGGGATCCGGTACATCCGGTGCACCAGCCGGTACGAGTCACGCAACGGCAGGTCCCACCACAGCGTGGTCCGCTGCCCGAACACCACCCCGATCCGGTGCGCCAGCCTCGTACGCTCCCGGGAGGGATCGATCCCCGCCACCCGCAGCCGGCCACCACTCGGCGTGAGAATGCCCGTCAGCATCTTGATCGTCGTCGACTTACCGGCCCCGTTCGGGCCGATGTACCCCACCATCTCCCCGCGCGGCACCCGAAAACTGATGCCGTCCACCGCACGCACCTCGTGCCGCTCCCGCCGCAGGAGTCCCACCCTGCGCCGCACGTCGAAGACCTTCTCGACCCCGTCGAGCTCGATGAAATCCGTGTCGCCCATGTCCGCCCCTCAGCTTCCCGTACTGCGGTACGCCCGCAGTCCCGCCCGCCACGCCAGCCCCGCGAGCACCCAGCACACCCCGGCCACCAGCGGCGGCAGGAACGCCACCCACCCCGGCAGCCCCAACGGGTAGTCCCGGCCCAGCACATACAGCGCCGGCAGCCAGCTCACGAAGGCCAGCGGCACCACGAACGTCACGCCGCGCACCAGATCCTGCGCGAAGATCGACGGCGGGTACTGCAACAGCGTCGTCCCCCCGTACGTGAACGCGTTCTGCACCTCCGAGGCGTCCTGCGCGAAGAACTGGAACGCCGCACCCACCACGAACACCGCCCCGAAGATCGCCGCCCCGCTCAGCACCATCAGCGGCAGCATCACCACCTTCAGCGGCGTCCACTCCACGTCGAGCGTCACCAGCGCATACCCCAGCACCAGCAGCCCCTGCGTGATCCGCCCCAGCCTGCGCAGCGCGAACCGGTCCGCCGCCACCTGCGCCAGCACCGGAACAGGCCGCACCAGCAACGTGTCCAGCGTCCCGTCCCGCACCCGCCGACCGAGCCGGTCCATGGACCCCAGCACCAGGTCCGACAGCCCGAACGCGGTCGCCGACGCCCCGTACAGCAACGCGATCTCCGGCAGCGTGTAGCCGCCCAACGCGTCGACGTGCGTGAACATCAGCATGATCGTCACGAAATCGGACGCCGTGGCCACGAAGTTGCCGACCGTCGTCATCACGAACGACGCACGGTAGGCCAGCGTCGACCGCAGCCACATCCCCACGATCAGCCCGTACGCCCGGATCCCCTCCACCGGCCGCGACCGGCCCGCGTACCCGGTCCTCTCCGGCCGCCGCTCCGCCTCCGCGGCACCCACCGGCACCGCCCCGGTCTCAGCCACCCTGGACCACCACCCTCCTGGTCGCCACCGACTGCAACAGGCGCCCCGCCAGCAGCAGCACGACCGCCCAGCCGGCCTGGAAGGCGTACGCCCCCACCAGATCCCACCCCGTGCGCCGGCCGAGGAACACATCGGCCGGCACCTGCAGGAGCGACGACCACGGCAGCGCCCGTGCCACCTCCCCCAACACACCCGGGAACAGATGCAGCGGCAGCAGCATCCCCGAGAAGAACAGCCCGGCCAGCCACGCGATCTGCATCGCCCCCGCCCCGTCCAGCAGCCAGAACGCGGACAACGCCACAAGGAAACGCACCGCGAAACTGACCACCACCCCCAGGGCCACCGACACCAGGAACGCCAGCCACCTACCGATCGACCCGGGCAGCACCAGATCGAAGGCCAGCGCCCCCAGCGCCATCGGCGCGACGCCGCGCCCCAGCAGATGGAACGCCGCCCGGCCCAGATCCCCCGCCAGCCACCACAGCTGCAGGTCGGCCGGCCGGTACAGATCGACCGCGATGTCGCCCGTACGGATCCGCTCCATGAGCTCGTCCTCGAAACCGCCGCCCATCATGGCGCACGTCATCAGCAGCGCCTGCCCGAGCCACACGTACGTCAGCGCCTGCGACGCGTCGTAACCGCCCAGCCGCGGACGCTCCGCCCACAGGGCCGAATAGGTGTACGCCATGACGAATCCGAAGACGGTGTTGGTGAACACCCCCGCCGCCGTCGCCATCCGGTACGTGGCATGCCGCCGGAACCCACCGGCCGCCACCACCGCGTAGAGCCGCACCGGCCCCTCCCTCCCCCAGCCACACAGGACCAAAGCGCACGAACCTAGCCGAGACCCGAGGGCCGCCGCGACCCGATTTCCGCATCGGGTCCGGGGGTCAGCCGCCCGAAAAGTGCAGTATGGGAAAATCACCGGCGTCGAGGAGCCTCCACCGTCATGAGCAACGAGCCACCGCAGAACAGCTCAGACCCTGGTCAGCAGGATCCCGGGGGCTGGACCCCCCGGGACGCCCCGACCGCACAACCCGCCCCGGACACCCCGGGCACGGACGGCGCACCCAAGAAGAAGAAGCGCACAAAACGCCCCAAGCGCACCGGCTGGCGCCGGGCGGTACCCACCTGGCGGATGGTCCTCGGCGGCGTCACCCTCCTGGCCCTGCTCCTCGTCGGCGGATTCATCGCCGGATACCAGCTCATCGACATCCCCGCCGCCAACGCCGCCGCGACCGCCCAGGCCAACGTCTACACCTACGCGGACGGCACGGTCATCGCCCGCGACGGCGAGATCAACCGCGAGAAGGTACCCCTCAGCCGCATCCCCCGCACCATCCAGCACGCCGTACTCGCCGCCGAGGACCGCGACTTCTACTCCGAGGACGCCATCGACGTCACCGCCACCCTCCGCGCCGGCTGGAACACCCTCACCGGCAAGGGCCGTCAGGGCGGCTCGACCATCACCCAGCAGTACGTCAAGAACTACTACCTCGGCCAGGAACAGACCGTCGTCCGCAAGGCCAAGGAATTCTTCATCTCCATCAAGCTCGACCGCGAACAGAGCAAGGACGACATCCTCGAGGGCTACCTCAACACCAGCTACTTCGGCCGCAACGCCTACGGCATCCAAGCCGCCGCCCACGCCTACTACGGCAAGGACGTCGAGGACCTCCACGCCGGCGAGGGCGCCTACCTCGCCTCCCTCCTCAACTCCCCCAGCAACTACGACGTCGTCTCCCACCCCGAGAACCGCAAGGCCGTCCTCGCCCGCTGGAACTACGTACTGGACGGCATGGTCAAGGAGAACTGGCTCACCCGCACCACCCGCGCCGCCATGGACTTCCCCGTCCCCGACGAAGCCAAGCCCGCCACCGCCCTCTCCGGCCAGCGCGGCTACATCGTCCACGCCGTCGGCGACTACCTCGCCGCCCACAAGATCCTCGACGCCGACACCCTCGCCACCGGCGGTTACCGCATCACCACCACGCTCCAGAAGGACAAACAGGACGCCCTCGTCGAGGCCGTCGAGGACAACGTCCTCTCCAAGACCAGCGAGGACCGCGACGCCGACCGCAACGTCCGCGCCGGCGGCGCCTCCGTCGACCCCGCCACCGGCCACGTCGTCGCCCTCTACGGAGGTGTCGACTACACCCGGCAGTACGTCAACAACGCCACCCGCCGCGACTACCAGGTCGGTTCCACCTTCAAACCCTTCGTCCTCGCCGCCGCACTCGCCAACGGCTCCCGCACCCAGGCCGGCCGCGCCATCACCCCCAACACCCACTACGACGGCACCAACGAACGCACCGTCCAGAGCGCCACCGGCTCCACCGGCTACTCCCCCGCCAACGAGGACGACGTCGACTACGGCTCCCTCACCGTCCGCGAAGCCACCGACAAATCCGTCAACGCCGTCTACGCCCAGATGGCCCAGGACATCGGCCCCGCCGAGGTCAAGGCCACCGCCGTCGCCCTCGGCATCCCCGAGAACACCCCCGACCTCACCGCCACCCCCTCGATCGCCCTCGGCCCCGCCACCGCCAGCGTCCTCGACATGGCCTCCGCCTACGCCACCCTCGCCGACCACGGCAGACAGCGGAACCACACCCTCGTCGCCAAGGTCAGCAAGGACGGCACCGACCTCCGGCTCCCCGCCCGCACCACCCGCCAGGCCGTCAGCCGCGAAGCCGCCGACACCACCACCTCCGTCCTGCGGAGCGTCGTCGAAGGCGGCACCGGCACCGCCGCCCAGGCGGCGGGCCGGCCCGCCGCCGGCAAGACGGGAACCGCCGAGGAGGACCGGGCCGCCTGGTTCGCCGGCTACACCCCCGACCTCGCCACCGTCATCGCCGTCATGGGCCAGGACCCCGAAACCGGCGTCCAGAAACCGCTGTACGGAGCCCTCGGCCTCGCCCGCATGAACGGCGGCGGCGCCCCCGCGCAGACCTGGGGCGCCTACACCCGGGCAGCACTCGAAGGCAGCGAGGTGAAGGACTTCGACCTGGAGGCCGACGAAGGCCCCGAAGAACCCGACCCGGACGCGTCGGAGTCACCCCGGGAGCCCGGGGACACCGAAGAAGCAGAAGGCGGCGACACCGACTCCCCCAGCAGCAGACAGCCCGGCGACCGCACCACCGAAGCCCCCCGGGCCGACGACCCGGACGACACCTCCCCCGACGACCCGGCCGGCGGGGCACCCGCCTCCCGCCGACCCAAGGACCGGAGAACCGCCTCGGCGACCCCCGACGCCTCCCCGGCCTCCCCACCCAGAGGCCGGGGAATCCAGGGAAGCCGGGAAGCCGCAACGGCCGAAAAACCCGTCGCTCCCCACCGCTGAGCGGGTTGGAGCGACGGGACGAGCCCCGGGAGACGGGACGGGACGCGGCGTCAGTGACCGGACGTCGCCTTCAACCCCACCACCGCCACCAGCAGCAGGCACACGAAGAAGATCCGGGCCGCGGTCACCGGCTCGTTCAGCACCACCATGCCCAGCACCGCCGCCCCCGCCGCACCGATCCCGACCCACACCCCGTACGCCGTACCGATCGGCAGCGTCTTCGCCGCCTGCGACAGCAACATCATGCTGGCCACGATCCCGAGCCCCGTGAACACACTCGGCCACAACCGGGTGAACCCCTCGGTGTACTTCATCCCGATCGACCAGGCCACTTCCAGCAGACCCGCGACCAGCAACAGAACCCACGCCACGACGGCACCTCCACGACGGAACACGCGAACAACACGGTGCGTCGTCTTTGCGGAACCCGGTACGGCGCGTCTCGTCGGGGGTCCCACCGTAGCAAAAAACAGCGAAAGGCCTGGTGACGGGAGTCACCAGGCCCACAGACACCGACCCGCCCACCCCGAGGGCGAGGCGAGGGCAGGACACGAACCCGCCGGACCTACAGGTACAGCCCCGTCGAATCCACGGACCCCTCGAACCGGTCCGCCGCCACCGCGTGCAGATCCCGCTCCCGCATCAGCACGTACGCCACACCCCGCACCTCGACCTCCGCGCGATCCTCGGGGTCGTACAGCACCCGGTCACCCGGCTCCACCGTCCGCACGTTCTGACCCACCGCGACCACCGCGGCCCACGCCAGCCGCCGGCCCACCGCAGCCGTCGCAGGAATCAGGATGCCGCCACCCGAACGCCGCTCACCCTCGGGCGAATCGGACCGCACCAGCACCCGGTCGTGCAGCATGCGGATAGGCAGCTTGTCGTCGGGGTTCTCGCTCACGCCGTTGTCGCTCACGCCCGGAAATCTACCTGCCCCACACCCGTCCCCACGCCCCCGGTCCGCCGGGAACGAGGCCTCAGCGCTTCCCGCGCCGCACCGACACCGTCAGCAGCGCCACGGCTCCCACGACCACCAGCGCCGCCGGAACCACCCGCTCCATACGCGGCGAACCGTCCTCCGACACGAACTGCGCCTTCACGTCCGACACCGACCGGTTCACCGCCACGAACGCACGCCCGGCCGTCCGGTCGACCGTCGACGCCACCCTGGCCTTCGCGTCACCGATCATCGTCTTCGGGTGCATCCGCACCCCGATCTCGTCCAGCACCACCGCAAGCTGCTCACGCCTGCTGATGATGTCCGCCTCGATCTGCGCAGGGGTCCTCGTATCCGACACTGCGCCGCCTCCGTGGTCGTCGTCCGGTAAACCGTCATCGACAGTCTGTCAGCTGAGCCGCCCCAACACCCGACGGCACCCCCTATTACGCTCGGTCCCACACAGTCCGTGTGCCACTCGAGGAGAGACATGAGCGAGCGACTCCAGCCCGGCGACACCGCCCCCGCCTTCACCCTTCCGGACGCCGACGGCAACGACGTATCGCTCGCCGACCACAAGGGACGCAAGGTCATCGTCTACTTCTACCCCGCTGCGCTTACCCCCGGTTGCACCAAGCAGGCCTGCGACTTCACCGACAACCTCGAACTCCTCGCCGGCGCCGGCTACGACGTCATCGGCGTGTCCCCCGACAAGCCGGAGAAGCTCGCGAAGTTCCGGGAGAAGGAGAACCTCCAGGTCACCCTGGTCGGCGACCCCTCCAAGGAGACCCTGGAGGCCTACGGCGCCTACGGGGAGAAGAAGCTCTACGGCAAAGTGGTGACAGGCGTCATCCGCTCCACGATCGTGGTCGACGAAGAGGGCAAGGTGGAGCGAGCTCTTTACAACGTCAAGGCGACCGGCCACGTAGCCAAGATCATCAAGGATCTCGGCATCTGAGAGCCGGCGCGCGCCCCATGGCCGGAAGCCGCGAGCGGTGTGACCGGGATCGCACACGGCCATGAATCCGGTTTGCGAACGCCATGACTGCGCAGAAGCCTTTCCTGGAACACCCTTCGAGGAGAGGAACCGGCCATGGCGGCCTCCGACCCCCACCAGGCGGCCGACCCTGACGCGGTCAAACGCCATCCCGCGCTCTTCCGCGCCATCAGGAAGCGGCAGAACCCCCGGCTCCGTCGGACCGACATCACGATCACCGACGACAAGGCGGTCAAGCGCGCGGTGAAGGCGGCGTCACTCGGTAACGCCATGGAGTGGTTCGACTTCGGCATCTACTCCTACCTGGCCGTCACCATCGGACAGGTCTTCTTCCCCTCGGACAACGACACCACCCAACTCCTCTCCTCGTTCGCCACCTTCGCCGTCGCCTTCCTCGTACGCCCACTCGGGGGAATGTTCTTCGGACCCATGGGCGACAAGATCGGCCGCAAGAAGGTCCTCGCCCTCACCATGATCCTCATGGCGATCGGCACCTTCGCGATCGGCCTGATCCCCTCCCACGACACCATCGGCGTCTGGGCCGCAGTCCTGCTCATCTTCTTCCGCATGCTCCAGGGCTTCTCCACCGGCGGTGAATACGGTGGCGCCTCCACCTTCATCGCCGAGTACGCCCCCGACAAACGCCGCGGATTCTTCGGCAGCTTCCTCGAATTCGGCACCCTCGCCGGTTACGTCGGCGCCGCGGGCCTCGTCACCCTCCTCTACGCCCTGCTGGACACCGGCCAGATGGAATCCTGGGGCTGGCGCATCCCCTTCCTCGTCGCGGGCCCCCTCGGCCTGGTCGGCCTCTACCTGCGACTGCGCCTGGACGAGACCCCCGCCTTCCAGAAGCTGGAGGGCGGCACGGCGCACGCCACCGAGGCCGCCGACCACGTCGAGTCCACCGCCAAGGGCGACCTCGCCAAGATCTTCCGGCAGTACTGGCCGACCCTGATCCTCTGCATCGCCCTCGTCGGCGCGTACAACATCGCCGACTACATGCTGCTGTCCTACATGCCGACGTACCTCTCCGACGAGCTCGGCTACAGCGAGACCCACGGCCTGCTCATCCTGCTCGCCGTCATGGTCCTCCTGATGGTGGTCATCAGCCGGTTCGGCAAGCTCTCCGACCGCTTCGGCCGCAAGCCCCTGCTGATGACCGGCATGCTCGGCTTCCTGTTCCTGTCCCTGCCGTCGTTCCTGCTGATCCGCCAGGGCAGCATCCCGGCGGTCGCCATCGGCATGCTCCTGCTGGGCTTCTCCCTGGTCTGCATGCTGGGCACGATGTCCGCCGCGCTCCCGGCCCTCTTCCCGACCAACGTCCGCTACGGCTCCCTGTCGGTCGGCTACAACCTCTCGGCCTCGATCTTCGGCGGCACCACCCCGCTGGTGATCACCGCCCTGATCAGCTGGTCCGGCTCGAACCTCATGCCGGCGTACTACGCCATGGCGGCGGCCCTGGTCGGCGTGATCGCGGTGGCCTGCATGAAGGAGACCGCCAACAAGCCCCTGGCCGGTTCCCCGCCCTCGGTGGAGACGGAAGAAGAGGCCGCCGACCTGGTCCACGCCCAGAGCCCGGACTCGAAGTTCTGACCCACGCATGCCCCTGCGGAAGGGCCCGTACCACCACAAAGCGGTACGGGCCCTTCCGCATCTCATCGCATTCTGGACGTGACCATCCGATAAACGGTTCGTTGCTCCGTACGAGGCCGCGAACGCGCGGCCGGAATGCGGAGGCAGGATGTCCGAGGTGTACGACCCAGCGAGGCTCGCACCGGCTGTGGCAGCAGCAAGCAACTGGACGGACCTCATGCGGCGTTTGGGCTTGAAGGAGAGTGGCGGGAGACACCGCGTCCTCAAGGACAAGGTGGCGGAGCTTGGTCTCGACACAAGCCATTTCAAGCAGCGGAGCCCCTGGCGTAAATATCCCGACGCAGCCATCGCCGCTGCTGCGAGATCGTCGTCATCACTGCGCGAGGTCGTTCTCAAGCTCGGTGCGACGCCGGCGACTGGCACGCTGTCGCACATCGCTCGCCGCATCGCGGCCGCAGGGATCGACGTCAGCCACTTCCCTGGAATGAACCGCCCGCAGTTGGGCCTCCTGTTCAGCACCGAGGAGTTACAGGCTGCCGCCGACTCCAGCGACTCCGTCCGCGGGGTAGCGCGTGCTCTGGGAGTTCCTGATGATGGCCGGTCGCGTGCCGCTGTGGCTGCAATGCTCCGCAGCAGAGGCGTCGATACATCTCACTTCCGCAACGCACGCCTCTCCATCCCGGAAGAAGCGCTGCGCACTGCGGTGCGGGAAGCCATCAGCTTTGCCGATGTCATGCGCGCACTCGGTCTTGAAGTGACGGATCCCAACCACCGCAGGGTCCGACGCAAAGTCCTTCAGATGCAGTTGGACACAGCTCACTTCAAACGCCGCACCTGGGGAGCGCTGCAGGCACCCCCCGAACAGCGACGAATCGCACCAAGCGCGCTGGTGATCATGCCGCAGGGATCGGCGCGCGTGAACCGGACGCGCCTTCACCGTGCGCTCCAGGAGATCGGCGTGGAGTATCGGTGCACATCGTGCGGGAACACCGGCGAATGGCTGGGACAGCCGATCACACTCCAGATCGACCACATCAGCGGTGACTGGCTCGACAACCGGGCAGAGAACCTGCGCTACCTATGTCCGAATTGCCATGCACTGACGGCCACGTGGTGCCGTAACCGGCGCCGGACCAAGGCGAACGCAGATTAGCCTCTTTCCGCCTGCCACCTGACTCCTTGTAGACTGCCGGTACACGCGCGAGTGCTGGAATTGGCAAGACAGGCTGGTTTTAGGTACCAGTGCCCTAGTGGCGTGAGGGTTCGAGTCCCTCCTCGCGTACGTCCCGACAAGGCTCAGCCCGCCCCGTGCGTGCTGAGCCTTCGGCATGTCAGCGGACCTCAGCCCACCAGCTCCCGCACCACCGGTACCAGCGCCCGGAACGCCTTCCCCCGGTGGCTGATGGCGTTCTTCTCCGCCGGGGTCAGCTCCGCGCAGGTCCGGGTCTCGTCGTCCGGCTGGAGGATCGGGTCGTAGCCGAAGCCGTTCGTGCCGGCGGGGACGTGGCGCAGGATGCCGGTGAGACGGCCTTCCACCACGCGTTCCGTGCCGTCGGGGAGGGCGAGGGCGGCGGCGCATGCGAAGTAGGCCCCGCGGTGGGGCTCGGCGATGTCGGAGAGCTGGGCCAGGAGCAGGTTCAGGTTGGCCCGGTCGTCGCCGTGGGTGCCCGCCCAGCGGGCCGAGAAGATGCCCGGGGCGCCGCCGAGTACGTCGACGCAGAGGCCGGAGTCGTCGGCGATGGCCGGGTGGCCGGTGGCGCGGGCGAGGGCGTGGGCCTTGAGGAGGGCGTTCTCGGCGAAGGTGACGCCGGTTTCCTTGACGTCGGGGATCTCGGGGTACGCGTCCGCGCCGACGAGTTCGTGGGTGAGGCCCGCGTCGGCGAGGATCGCGTGGAGTTCGGTGACTTTCCCGGCGTTGCGGGTGGCGAGGATGAGGCGGGTCATGCCTCGATTATCACCGGGGTCACGGCGTGCAGACCTTGCCTATCTCGCCGGCGGCATCGGTGACGGGGGTGATGTCGGGGGCGGCGTCGCCCTTCTCGAGGGAGGCGCGGACGTTGGTGACGCCTGCCTGGAGGTCGTCGACGGCCTTGCCGAGGTCGGCGTTGTCCGTGGTGTCGCCGAGGTCCTTGAGTTCCTTGTCGATCCGGTCCAGGGCTTCGGACGCCTGCGTGGGGTCGTCGGAGGCGCTGGATATCGCCTGCTGGAGGTTGTCGACGCTGGTGGCTATGGCGTCGGCGGTGCGGACGCAGTCGAGGGCCGTGTCGACGGCCCCGCAGCCGGCCGCCGCGGTGAGGGTCAGCAGGGTGGCCGTGACGGCGAGTGCGGTGCGGTGATGGCGACTGTGGCGGCGCGAGGCCATGGTGCGGTCCCTCCCGGGGGCGGATACGTGGACGGGCGCACGGTTCGACCCGTGCGCCCGTATCCGTTACGACGCTGTGCGCTGCCTTCTTGGTTGCTTCTTTACTCGCCGAGCGTGCGGGCGAGCGCCTCGTGCTGGAGGGCTGCCAGGTCGGCGCAGCCGGCGGTGGCGAGGTCGAGGAGGGCGCTCAGTTCGGTGCGGTCGAAGGGCTGGGCCTCGGCGGTGCCCTGGACTTCGACGAAGCGGCCGTCGCCGGTGCAGACGACGTTCATGTCGGTCTCGGCGCGGACGTCCTCCTCGTAGCAGAGGTCGAGGAGGGGGGTGCCGTCGACGATGCCGACGCTGATCGCGGCGACGGTGTCGGTGAGGGGCTTGCGGCCGTGCTTGACGATCTTCTTCCCCTGGGCCCAGGTGATGGCGTCGGCGAGGGCGACGTAGGCGCCGGTGATCGCTGCGGTGCGGGTCCCGCCGTCGGCCTGGAGGACGTCGCAGTCCAGGACGATGGTGTTCTCGCCGAGCGCCTTGTAGTCGATGACCGCGCGCAGGGAGCGTCCGATGAGACGGCTGATCTCGTGGGTGCGCCCGCCGATCTTGCCGCGTACGGCTTCGCGGTCGCCGCGGGTGTTGGTGGCGCGGGGGAGCATGGAGTATTCGGCGGTGACCCAGCCTTCGCCGCTGCCCTTGCGCCAGCGGGGGACGCCTTCGGTGACGGAGGCGGTGCAGAAGACCTTGGTGTCGCCGAAGGAGACGAGGACGGAGCCTTCGGCGTGCTTGCTCCATCCGCGTTCGATGGTGACGGGGCGGAGCTGGGCGGGGGTGCGGCCGTCGATACGAGACATGGCGTCGAGCCTATCGGCTGGGGGGATGACTCCGTTCGGGTGCTTGTGCGGGGAGGGTGGGGCCTGTGACGCCGCGGGCCCCGTTCCCGGGCCGTGGAGGCGGCGGGAGCGGGGCCTGCGGTGCGGGACGGGCGGGGCCGCGGTGGGTGAGCGGGGGTGGGCCGGGGCTCAGGAGGTCACATCATGTCTTCGATGTCGGCGGCGATGGGGTCGGCGTCGGTTCCGATGACGACCTGGATCGCGGTGCCCATCTTGACGACGCCGTGGGCGCCGGCGGCCTTGAGCGCGGCTTCGTCGACCTTGCTGGGGTCGTGGACCTCGGTGCGGAGGCGGGTGATGCAGCCTTCGATCTCGTCGATGTTGTCGATACCGCCGAGCCCGGCGACGATCTTCTCAGCCTTGCTGGCCATGTCCTTCTCCTGGTCTGTGCGGGCGTGGGCGCCCCACCGTGGGTTCGTTTCGTCACGGTAACGCACGGTTGGCCCACCTTCACGGGCGGGTAACCACGCTGTCCCCGAGGATGACGATGACCGGCGCCCTGCCTGTGGGCGGGCTCCGCACCGTACGGCAACTGGTCTACACCAGTTTGCGACGCCTGCCAAACCTGCGTGGTCCGGGAGGATGCCGATGAGCGCGAGCGCGGCTGCCGCACCGCGGCGCCCGTGGTGGAACGGGCCGGTACAGGGCTTGCAGAAGGTGGGCCGCAGTCTGCAGTTGCCGGTGGCGGTGCTGCCCGCGGCGGGCCTGCTGGTGAGCCTGGGCAACCTGTTCGACTCCTCCCTGCACGGCGCCTTCTGGGACAGGTTCGCCAAGGTCCTGCTGAACGGCGGAACGGCGATCCTCGACGGCCGGATGGGCCTGCCCCTGCTCTTCTGCATCGGTGTGGCGATCGGATTCGCCAAGAAGGCCGACGGTTCGACGGCGCTGGCGGCGGTCGTCGGCTTCCTCGTCTACCGGGGTGTGCTGGCCGCGTTCCCGGTGGCCGGTTCGGAGACGGCGGCCACCCCGGCGGGCGTCCCGCAGAATCCGGGTGTCCTGGGCGGCATCGTCATCGGGCTGCTCACGGCCGTGGTCTGGCAGCGCTACCACCGCACGAAGCTGGTCGACTGGCTCGGCTTCTTCAACGGGCGCCGGCTCGTGCCGATCCTGATGGCGTTCCTCTGCGTGATCCTGGGCGTGCTGTTCGGGCTGCTGTGGCAGCCGGTGGGCGACGCGCTGACCTGGTTCGCCAAGCACCTGATCAACCTCGGCGCCTGGGGTGCCGCGATCTTCGGGTTCGCGAACCGGCTACTGATCCCGATCGGCATGCACCAGTTCCTGAACACCTTCTTCTGGTTCCAGGCGGGCGAGTTCACGGGGAGCGACGGCAAGACCGTACAGGGCGACATCTCCCGCTTCTTCGCGGAAGACCCGACGGCGGGGCAGTTCACCTCCGGCTTCTTCCCGATCATGATGTTCGGCCTGCCGGCGGCGGCTCTGGCGATCGCCCACACCGCGCGGCCGGAGCGCCGCAAGGAGGTGTCGGGGCTGATGCTGTCCGTGGCCCTGACGTCGTTCGTGACGGGGGTGACGGAGCCGCTGGAGTTCTCGTTCCTGTTCGTCGCACCCCTGCTGTACGGCGTGCACGCGGTCCTCACCGGCGTGTCGATGGGGGTCACCTGGGCCTTCGGGGTGCACGCGGGGTTCAGCTTCTCCGCGGGACTGATCGACTACGTCGTCAACTGGCACCTGGACACGAAGCCGTGGCTGATCATCCCGATCGGGCTGTGTTTCGCGGTGATCTATTACGTGATCTTCCGGTTCGCGATCACCACGTTCCATCTCCAGACCCCCGGGCGGGAGCCCGTGGAGGAGGAGAGAAGGACGGAGGAGGACCTCACGAAGTAGAGGCCCCTCGCCGTTCTGCAAGGCCCTCGGACCCGCCGGTCCGGGGGTCTTCGGCGTGTGACCCAGTGTGGTGGTGGAACTACGGGGCAGAAAGGGACGGATTCGGAGGTTCCTTATCCCACCTTCACCGTGCTAAAACTGGTCTACACCACTGAGTGGTCCAGACCGCGCGGCCGTCGTTGCCGCCGCGTTCCTCGAGTCGCCGCCCCCCGGAAATCCTGTGCCTGGCGGCGCCTTGCCTTACTGGAGGAAGTTGATGAGTACGGACACCGCTGCGGCGGCGGCTCCCGCGAAGAAGCGGGGCTCCGGCGTGTTCCAGGGCCTGCAGAAGGTGGGGCGCAGCCTGCAGCTGCCGATCGCCGTGCTGCCTGCGGCGGGCATTCTGCTCCGCCTCGGCCAGCCCGACGTGTTCGGCAAGGACGGTCTCGGCTGGGACAAGGTCGCCGCGGTCTTCTCGACCGCCGGTGACGCCGTCTTCGCCAACCTGCCGCTGCTGTTCTGCGTCGGTATAGCCATCGGCTTCGCCAAGAAGGCCGACGGTTCCACGGCGCTCGCAGCCCTGGTCGGCTTCCTGGTCTACAAGAACGTGCTCACCGCCTTCCCCACCTCCGAGGCTGTCGTCAACACCACGGCCAACGAGGGCGTCGACGTCGCGGCGACGTACAACGACCCCAAGGTGTTCGGCGGCATCATCATGGGCCTGCTGGCGGCCGTCGTCTGGCAGCGCTACCACCGCACCAAGCTGGTGGACTGGCTCGGCTTCTTCAACGGCCGCCGCCTCGTCCCGATCCTCATGGCCTTCGTCGGCACGGTCATGGGTGTGCTCTTCGGTCTGGTCTGGGAGCCGATCGGTGACCTCATCACCAACTTCGGTGAGTGGATGACTGGTCTGGGCGCCGTCGGCGCCGGTGTCTTCGGTGTCGTCAACCGTGCTCTGCTGCCGGTCGGCATGCACCAGTTCGTGAACACGGTGGCCTGGCAGGAGATCGGGTCCTTCAAGGACTCGGCCGGTGGCGTGTGGCACGGCGACCTGCCGCGCTTCTTCCACGGTGACCCCACGGCCGGTCAGTTCATGTCCGGTTTCTTCCCCATCATGATGTTCGCCCTGCCCGCCGCCGCCTTGGCGATCACGCACTGTGCCCGTCCCGAGCGCCGTAAGGCCGTCGGCGGCATGATGATGTCCCTCGCGCTGACCTCGTTCGTCACCGGCATCACGGAGCCGATCGAGTTCGCGTTCATGTTCATCGCGCCGCTGCTGTACGTGATCCACGCGGTGCTGACCGCCGTGTCGATGGCCGTCACGTGGGGCCTGGGCGTGCACCACGGGTTCAGCTTCTCCGCCGGTGCGATCGACTACTTCCTGAACTGGAACCTGGCGACCAAGCCCTGGATGATCATTCCGATCGGTCTGGTGTTCGCGGTGATCTACTACGTGGTCTTCCGCTTCGCCATCACGAAGTTCGACCTCACCACCCCGGGCCGTGAGCCCGAGGAGGAGGTCGAGGACCTCACCAAGGCGTAAGCCCTGGGCGGCGCATGACGAAGGTCCCCACCTCCCGTGCAGGGATGGTGGGGACCTTCTTCGCGCCCGGCGTCCGGGCCCGTGTCTCGCACGTGGCGTCGTAGGGCCGGAGATCCGGCGGCGTCCGGTGTCCGATCCCGTCGGCGCGCTGCACTCCCGACACGCGGCGCGCGTGCGGGACAGCCCTCAGATCTCGTACACCGCGCCGGGTGCGGCGAGCTCGACCGGGCCGGCGTAGACCTCGCGGGCGTCGGCGAGGTTGCGTTCGGCGTCCGTCCACGGCGGGATGTGCGTGAGGACCAGGCGTCCGACGCCGGCGCGTGCGGCGTACTCGCCCGCTTCGCGGCCGTTGAGGTGGAGGTCCGGGATGTCCTCCTTGCCGTGGACGAAGGAGGCTTCGCAGAGGAACAGATCGGCGTCCTCGGCGAGTTCGGCCAGGGCTTCGCAGGTGCCCGTGTCTCCGGAGTAGACGAGGGAGCGGCCCTTGTGTTCGACGCGGATGCCGAAGGTGTCGACGGGGTGGCGGAGCTTCTCGGTGCGGACCGAGAAGGGGCCGATCTCGAACGAGCCCGGCTTGAGTGTGTGGAAGTCGAAGACCTCGCCCATCGCGTGGTCGGACGGGGTGTCGCCGTGGGCGGTGGTCAGCCGCTGCTCGGTGCCCTCGGGTCCGTACACGGGGACGGCGGCGGGGCGTCCGCCGTCGAAGCGGTAGTAGCGCACGACGAAGTACGCGCACATGTCGATGCAGTGGTCGGCGTGGAGGTGGCTGAGGAAGATGGCGTCGAGGTCGTAGAGACCGACATGGCGCTGCAGCTCGCCGAGGGCTCCGTTGCCCATGTCGAGGAGCAGCCGGAAGCCGTCGGCCTCTACGAGGTAGCTCGAGCACGCCGAACCCGCGGACGGGAACGAGCCGGAGCAGCCGACGACGGTGAGCTTCATGGAGCGTGAACCTCCGGGAGTGGGAACGGGGAGGGTTCGTGCGGTGCGTCGAGCGTAAGGCGCGAAACCGGTGGTCGCTCCTCCACGGCCTGTCGTTGTGGGGGAACTCACCTGTGCTGTCACCGGTTCGCCGCAAGCCCCGGGGCGTGGGGGCACGGGTACGGTCAGGTGATGAACACGTGGTGGTGGATGGCACTGGCCGTCGTCGTCCTGCTGGCTCTCGCAGCGACGGTCTCCGACGCGCGGGGGCGGGGAGGGCGCGGTCCGCGAAGGCCGGGCGGGCGGACGCGGCCGCCGGGGCGGGCGCCGGAGCGGGTACGGGGGCGGCCGCACGGTGCTCCGCGTCCGGGGGAGATCTGGTGGGCGGACGTGCCGTTCGAGGACGGACCCGGGTCCAAGGACCGGCCGTGTCTCGTGCTGTCGGTGCGGGGCGGCACGGTGGTCGTCGCCAAGATCACCAGCAGGCGTCATGAGGAGCGGCCGGGTGTGATCGCGCTGCCGCCGGGGGCGGTGGGGGACGCGCGGGGGCGGCGGAGTTTCCTGGAGACGGACGAGCTGCGGGATGTGGCGGTGTCGGGGTTCCGCCGGAAGGCGGGCGAGGTGGACGCGTCGGTGTGGGAGCGGGTGCGGGGGCTGGGCTAGCTCCGGGCCCCGGCCTCCGCGCTCCGGACCGCTGACTCGTGGACCGCGGCCGACCCGTTCGGTACCGCGGGCTCCGCCGGGCTGACTCCGGGCTGAGGGCTACGGGCTGCGGGCTGCGGGCTGCTCACTCGCAGGCCGGCAGCCGGCGCGCATCAGGTACTGCGGAATCCGGGCTGGGCTGACCCCGGGCTCCGGACTGGGAGCTCCGGGCCGCTGACTCGCGGGCCGGGGGCCCGCGCGGTGGGATCCGCGCGTTCGGTACCGCGCGGTGGGATTCACGCGTTCCGTGGTGCGTGCCCGTGCCGGAAGACGGCGGTGCGGGGTGGGCCTGGTGGTCAGGTCCGCCCCGCGCCGTGAGCCGTGGTGCCCGTGGTGCCTGTGGTGTGTCCGTGGTGCCTGTGGTGCCCGGTGGGTCACGCCCAGAGCTGGCCGTGCAGCGTCTCGATGGCGGCCTCTGTGGTGGGGGCGGTGTAGACGCCCGTCGACAGGTACTTCCAGCCGCCGTCGGCGACGACGAAGACGATGTCGGCCTGCTCGCCCGCCGTGACGGCCTTCCGGCCGACGCCGATCGCGGCGTGGAGTGCGGCGCCGGTGGAGACGCCCGCGAAGATGCCCTCCTGCTGGAGGAGTTCGCGGGTGCGGGTGACGGCGTCGGCTGAGCCGACGGAGAAGCGGGTGGTGAGGACCGAGGCGTCGTAGAGCTCGGGGACGAAGCCCTCGTCGAGGTTGCGCAGGCCGTAGACGAGGTCGTCGTAGCGGGGTTCGGCGGCGACGATCCTGACGTCCGGCTTGTGCTCCCGCAGGTAGCGGCCGACGCCCATGAGGGTGCCGGTGGTGCCGAGGCCGGCCACGAAGTGGGTGAGGGAGGGGAGGTCGGCGAGGATCTCCGGACCGGTGGTGGCGTAGTGCGCGCCGGCGTTGTCCGGGTTGCCGTACTGGTACAGCATCACCCAGTCGGGGTGCTCGGCCGCGAGTTCCTTGGCCACGCGTACGGCGGTGTTGGAGCCGCCCGCGGCCGGTGAGGAGATGATCTCGGCGCCCCACATGGCCAGCAGGTCGCGCCGCTCCTGCGAGGTGTTCTCCGGCATCACGCACACGATGCGGTAGCCCTTGAGCTTGGCCGCCATGGCGAGGGAGATGCCGGTGTTGCCGCTGGTCGGCTCGAGGATGGTGCAGCCGGGGGTGAGGCGGCCGTCCTTCTCCGCCTGCTCGACCATGTGGAGCGCGGGGCGGTCCTTGATCGAGCCGGTGGGGTTGCGGTCCTCGAGCTTGGCCCAGATGCGGACGTCCTCGGAGGGGGACAGTCGCGGCAGGCGGACCAGGGGCGTGTTGCCCACGGCGTCCAGCGGGGAGTCGTACCTCATCAGCGCATGCCGCCGGCGACGGCCGGGAGGATGGTGACGTTGTCGCCGTCGGCCAGCTTGGTGGAGATGCCGTCGAGGAAGCGGACGTCCTCGTCGTTGAGGTAGACGTTCACGAAGCGGCGGAGCGTGTCGCCGTCGACGATGCGCTCACGGATGCCGCTGTGGCGGCTCTCCAGGTCGATGAGGAGGTCGGCGAGGGTGTCCCCGTTGCCTTCGACGGCCTTGGCGCCGTCGGTGTAGGTGCGGAGGATGGTCGGGATGCGGACCTCGATGGCCATGGCGTGGGCTCCTGTCGAAAGCGTGGAGGTGGCGTGGGGCACACGTTGGTGGCCCCCGCGCAGGGGGTGGTGCGTGTGTGAGGGCGCTCGGGCCCGGGGTCAGGCCGTGCGGTTCACGGGCATGCCGCGGCGGGACACATCGCGCTGGAGAGCCTGCACAGGTCGACGTGCAGCCGCGCGACGAGCAGCATGCCCGGCGTCTTGTCGCTCACGTCATGGGGAACCATGCGCTCATCGTATCGATTCCCCACCCGGAACCCGGAGTGTGATCCCGCATCGTGGACGGTGAGCGTTCGCCAGATGGACGGACGGGCGGGGGTGGAGGGGCCCGCCCCCGCTTTCCGTGCGGTCAGGCGGCCGAGGGGTAGGCGTCGACGACCTGTACATCCTCCTCCGTGATCTCGCCGTCCACGATGCGGAACGAGCGGAACTGGAAGGGGCCCGCCTCGTCGGTGTCCGCGGTGGAGACGAGCACGTAGTGGGCGCCGGGCTCGTTGGCGTACGAGACGTCGGTGCGGGAGGGGTAGGCCTCGGTCGCCGTGTGGGAGTGGTAGATGATCACCGGCTCCTCGTCGCGGTCGTCCATCTCGCGGTAGAGCTTCAGCAGGTCCGTGGAGTCGAACTCGTAGAACGTGGGTGAGCGCGCGGCGTTGAGCATCGGGATGAAGCGTTCGGCGCGGCCCGTTCCGGCCGGGCCCGCGACCACTCCGCACGCCTCGTCGGGGTGGTCGGCGCGGGCGTGCGCGACGATCTGGTCGTGGAGCGCCTGGGTGAGGGTCAGCATGGCGCCAGGATAGGACGGGCCCGCCGCGGGCGGAGAGGCGCTCCCGTGCGCGACCGCCGGGAGCGGAGCGGCCCTCCCGTACCGGCGGGCGGTACGGGAGGGCCGGATGCCGGACCCGGCCGTCGGGGCGGCCGTGCCCGGGGGTGCCGTACGCGGGTCAGCGCTTGGCGAAGGAGGCGTTCTGGGGGTTGCGGGCCTTGAGGACCAGGAACGAGACCCCGAGGATGAGCCCCCACAGGGGTGCGCAGTACAGCGAGATCCGGGCGTCCTTGTCGACGGCCATCATGACGATGACGAGGCCGATGAACGCGAGGGCGAACCAGCTGCTGAAGGGGGCACCGGGCGCCCTGAACGGGGACCGGGGCAGTTCGCCGCGGTCGGACTTGGCGCGGTAGCGGATCTGGCAGACCAGGATCATGATCCAGGCCCACATGCCGGAGATGGTGGCGAAGGAGACGACGTAATTGAAGGCGTCGCCGGGCCACTGGTAGTTGATCCACACCCCGACGAGCATCAGGGCGGCGGAGAAGGTGGTTCCGGTGAGCGGCAGGCCGTTCTTCGTGAGCCGGGTGAACGCCTTCGGCCCCTGGCCGTTGAGTGCGAGGTCGCGCAGCATGCGGCCGGTGGAGTACATGCCGGAGTTGCAGGAGGAGAGCGCGGCCGTGAGGACGACGAAGTTGACGATCGCCGCGCCGATGCCGAGGCCCATCTGCTCGAACGCGGCGACGAACGGCGAGACTCCGGGCTTGAACGTGCTCCAGGGGACCACGGAGAGGATCATGATGAGCGCGCCGACGTAGAAGACGGCGATGCGCCACGGCACGGTGTTGATGGCCTTGGGCAGGACGGTCTCGGGGTCCTTGGACTCGCCGGCGGTGACGCCGACGAGTTCGACGGCGAGGAAGGCGAACATCACGATCTGGAGGGTCATCAGGGTGCCGCTGATGCCTTCGGGGAAGAAGCCCCCGTCATTCCAGAGATTGGCGACGGTCGCGGTGTCCCCGGCGTCGGAGAAGCCGACGGTGAGGACGCCGGCACAGATGAGGATCATGCCGAGGATCGCGGTGACCTTGACCATCGAGAACCAGAACTCGAGTTCACCGAAGACCTTGACCGAGATCAGGTTGGCTCCGTACAGGATGAAGGTGAAGACCAGCGCGGACAGCCATTGCGGGATATCCCACCAGTACGTCATATACGTGGCTGCGGCGGTGACTTCGGTGATCCCGGTGACGACCCAGAAGAGCCAGTAGGTCCAGCCGGTCACGAATCCGAAGAAGGGGCCCAGGAATTCGCGTGCGTACTCCGAGAAGGAGCCGGACACGGGGCGGTACATGAGGAGTTCGCCCAGGGCGCGCATGATGAAGAAGATGACCAGGCCGGCGATGGCGTACGCCAGGATGAGGCTGGGTCCGGCCCGGTCGATGGCTTTGCCCGCACCGAGGAAGAGTCCGGTGCCGATAGCGCCGCCGATGGCGATCATCTGGATCTGCCGGGCTCCCAGGCCACGCTGGTAGCCCTCGCCCGTTGTGGCTTCCGCGGCCTCGGGGCCGCCCGCCTGTCCGTTGTCGACCTGCGCCGATGTCATGGTGGTGCGCCTTTCTCCACGCTGATCCGCGCCGTCGTAGGCGTCGGATCAGGTCCTGATCCCCCCGGATATGGATGGAGTGCCGCCGGCGTTCGGCCGGCCCCTGGCGCCCCCGGGGACAGGGGTGGCGTCCCCGGGCGGTCGTGAAGATTTATCACGTGTACCCGGATGATCCACCGGACATTATGTGGCGCACGTCACAGGAAAAAGCGGACAAGGGTTTCCAGGCGCTGCAAAAAAGGCTGTTCAGGTGACGGGATCGTTATTCGGATTTGAGCCGCCGTTGAGCGAACGGCGATCGTCCGATCCGCGCGGGGTCCTACGGCATCAGTGTTTCCACGAGTGTTTCCTGGAGGGCGCCGAGCCATAGGTAGGCCATCACCATCGGTTTGCGGGGGTCGCTGTCGGGGAGGCGGTAGAGCGAGCCGTCCTGGCCGTCGTCCTCGTCGGACACCTCCAGGCGGGTGCCGATGGTGAGGCGGAGGTCGTTGAGGGATCCCAGCCAGTTGCGGCACTGGTCGGCGGTGAGGGTGAGGACCGCACCGCCGTCCCCGACGGGCCCGAGCGCGTCCAGGGTCCGCACGACGACGAGGGCGTCCTCGCGCTTGCGGGTGCGCAGGTCGTTCTCCGTGAAGCGGCGGAACTCCGCCGACGCCTCCCGCAGCTCCTTGTCCTCGTCCCCGTAGGCCTCGGGGAAGAGTCTGGCCAGGGCGGGGTCGGTGGGCGGTTCGCTCGGCCCCTCGGCGAAGAGGGCGGCGAGGGGGTCCTCGCCGTCGGCGGGCTGGTCGCCGGGGCCGATGAGCTCGAGCAGTTGGACGGCGAGGGAGCGCAGGATGGCGATCTCGACCTCGTCGAGCGCGACGGCCGCGCCGCCGCCGGGGGTGGCCTCGAAGTGGCCGGCCATGAATTCTCCGATGGTGGGTCGGACGGAGGGGCAGCGGTGGGTCAGTTGCGGTCCTGGGTCAGCGTGGCCCAGAGGCCGTAGCCGTGCATGGCCTGGACGTCGCGCTCCATCTCCTCCCGGCTCCCGCTGGACACGACGGCGCGGCCCTTCTGATGGACGTCGAGCATCAGTTTGTGCGCCTTGTCCTTGGAGTAGCCGAAGTAGGCCTGGAAGACATACGTCACATAGCTCATCAGGTTGACCGGATCGTTGTGCACCAGCGTCACCCAGGGGACATCGGGCTCGGGGACGGCGAAGGTCTCCTCGGCCGACTCGGGACGTTCGATCTCTACGGGGGCAGCAACGCTCACATGCCCCATGCTGCCACCAGGAGGGGGCCGGCGCACAAACGGAGACCCCATCTCGTCAGTTTGACGAATAGGGAGTAGCATCGCCGTCATGAACTCAGCGGACCTTGGGCGACGGGTCGGTGTGCCGTCGACCGCGCTCTTCACCGACCAGTACGAGCTCACGATGGTGCAGGCGGCACTGAAGGCCGGCACGGCGGACCGGCGCTCCGTCTTCGAGGTCTTCACCCGGCGGCTGCCGGAGGGACGGCGCTACGGCGTCGTCGCGGGGACCGGGCGGGTGCTGGACGCGGTGGAGAACTTCCACTTCGACGACGAGATGCTCGCCTTCCTGCGTGACCGGCGTGTCGTGGACGACGCCACCGCCGACTGGCTGGCCGGCTACCGCTTCGGCGGGGACATCTGGGGATACCCGGAGGGAGAGGTGTACTTCCCCGGCTCGCCGCTCCTGCGGGTCGAGGGCTCCTTCGCCGAGTGCGTGCTGCTGGAGACCGTGATCCTGTCGATCCTCAACCACGACTCGGCGATCGCCGCCGCGGCGTCCCGGATGTCCTCGGCGGCGCAGGGCCGCCGGCTGATCGAGATGGGTGCGCGGCGCACCCACGAGCTGTCGGCGGTGGCCTCGGCCCGGGCCGCGTACGTCGGCGGTTTCCACACCACGTCGGACCTGGCGGCGGGCTTCCGGTACAACATCCCGACCGTCGGGACGAGCGCGCACGCCTTCACGCTGCTGCACGACAGCGAGCGGGACGCGTTCCGGGCGCAGGTGGAGTCGCAGGGGCGGGGCACGTCGCTGCTGGTGGACACGTACGACGTGGCCGAGGCCGTCCGTACGGCGGTGGAGGTGGCCGGGCCGGAGCTCGGGGCCGTACGGATCGACTCGGGCGATCTGCTGCTGGTCGCCCACCGGGTGCGGCAGCAGCTGGACGAGCTGGGTGCCACGGAGACGAAGATCGTCGTGACGTCGGACCTGGACGAGTACGCGATCGCCTCGCTGGCCGCCGCGCCGGTCGACTCCTACGGGGTGGGTACGCAGCTGGTCACCGGGAGCGGGCACCCGACGTGCTCGATGGTCTACAAACTGGTCGCGCGCGCGACGTCGGCCGATCCCGCCGACCCTCTGGTCCCGGTGGTGAAGAAGTCGCTGGGCGCCAAGTCGTCGCGGGGCGGCCGCAAGTGGGCGGCGCGCCGGCTGGACGGGGACGGGGTGGCCGAGGCCGAGGTGGTCGGCACCGGGGAGTTCGTGGCGGATCCGGCACTCCGGGAGCTCCAGGTGGAGCTGGTCAAGGGAGGCGAGGTGGTCGCCCGGGAGCCGCTGGAGGCGGCGCGGGAGCGGCACGTCGCGGCGCGCGCGGGGTTGCCGCTGTCGGCGACGCAGCTGTCGCGGGGCGAGCCGGTGATCCCCACCGAGTACGTGTGAGAGGGCCGGGAGGGGCGGGCGGGCGGACCCGGGCGGTGCGCCCCCTCCCGCCGGCTCCGCCGAGTCTCTAGGCTCGGTGGTATCCCCGCCGTCCGTGCGACCGCCGCCCGGCCCCCCGTCGAACGCCCGAGTCGAACCCCCACCGAAGGACACCCGCCATGCATCGCGCATTGATCGTCGTCGACGTTCAGAACGACTTCTGCGAGGGCGGCAGCCTCGCGGTGGCGGGCGGTGCCGACGTCGCCGCCGCCATCACCGACCTCATCGGCCAGGCCCAGCCCGGATACCGCCACGTGGTGGCCACCCGCGACCACCACATCGACCCGGGTGACCACTTCTCGGCGACGCCCGACTTCGAGCGTTCCTGGCCGGCGCACTGCGTCGCCGGTACCGAGGGCGTGGGCTTCCACCCGAACTTCGCCCCGGCCGTCGCCTCCGGGGCGATCGACACCGTCTTCGACAAGGGGGCGTACGCCGCCGCGTACAGCGGCTTCGAGGGCGTGGACGAGAACGGGACGGGGCTCGCCCAGTGGCTCCGCGACAGGTCCGTCACCGAGGTGGACATCGTCGGCATCGCCACGGACCACTGCGTGCGTGCCACGGCCCTGGACGCGGCACGCGAGGGTTTCACGACGCATGTGCTGCTGGACCTGACCGCCGGGGTGGCCGAGGGGACGACGGACCGGGCCCTGGAGGAGATGCGTACGGCGGGCGTGGAGCTGTCCGGCAAGCCCGTCGTCTGAACCGTCCTTCCGGCGGGTTCAGGCGGCCGGACGGGCGGGGCCTGCGTACCCGGCGGGGCCCAGCAGTGCACGTATCGGGTGCCAGAGCTCCTGGTGCCAAAGCTCCTGGCCGGTCGGGGGCGCCGTGCGCCACAGCAGCCCGTCCGGGTGGTGCAGGACCGCGGTGATCTCGTCGGGGGTGGGCGGCTGGGCGTTGCCCCTGAGGTAGACGGCGCGCAGTCCGAGGTTGCGCAGCCGGGTCAGGGCGCGCGCCCGGTTGGCGGCGTGGACCAGCACCCGTACGGGGCCTGCGGGCCCCGTGCCTCCGGCCGGCCGGTTCAGTGCGACTGCCACCACCACCGTTCCGTTGGGCAGTCTGCAGAAACCTCCGCCTGCCATGCGTGGCACTCCCCCCGTGAGACATCGTGTCAATAAGAATTCGGTAGGACGCACCTAAACACGATCGGCCGCCGCCCGCTAGAGGGCGACGGCCGATCATGTTCTGACCTGCTTGTTTTAGGACTACTTGCCCGAGCGGCCGACCTTCACGGTCATCGTGGAGCCGCTGAGCGGCTCGTCGACGATCGAGATCCGGGTGTTGGTGTCAGTGACCTGGACACTTCCGGTCGGGTTCTCCTCGTACCAGTACGTGCCCTTGCGGTCGTCGAAGACCGGGACGCCCAGCGACGGCTTGATCTTCAGCGCCACGTCCGCGTTGTGCAGCGTGAATCCCTTGTTCGGGTACCAGCTGAACGGCGCGTCGAACGGCTGGATCTTGTTGCGCAGGAGCGAGCCGTTGGTCCACTTGAGCGGCTTGGCGTGGGAGTCCACCGGGAGGATCAGGCCGTGGCCGGGGTGGACCGAGGTGTTGTTGTCCTTCTGGGAGGTGTCCCAGAGCCACACCATGAGGCCGTTCTGGTAGGCGTAGTGCTCGACCCAGTCGGGGCGGGTGGTGGAGAAGCCGAAGTTGTACGGGCCGACCTCGAGGGTCTTGTCGTACGAGACGTACTGGCGGTTCTCCGCGATGTAGTACTGCGGGTAGTCGTTGGTGAACGACTCTCCGATGCGGGAGAAGCCCTTGGCGGTCCAGCCGTTGTCGTCGCCCTCGGCGTTGTCCGCGAAGAGCGCGGCGCCGTCGGCGGTGACGGTGATGGCGTCGGCCGTGAAGCCCTTGCCGCCCGCGCCACCGTCCGTCTGGTAGCGGAAGCGGAGGTCGATCTTCTTGCCGGCGTAGGCGTCCAGCGGGTACGAGAGCTTCTTGTACGCGCCCGAGACGTCGGTCAGGGCCGGCTTGTCGCTGGCGTCGCGCGGGATGGCCTTGCCGTCGGCGGTGCCGTCGAGCGCGGTCCAGGAGGCGCCGCCGTTGTCCGAGACCTCGGTGTAGAGGTAGTCGTAGTCGGCCTCGATGTCGTACCAGCCGGACAGGTCCAGCGAGGCGGACGTCCTGCCGGTCAGGTCGACCGAGCGGGTCAGGGTGTTCGACAGGTCGTCACCCATGTCGCTCCACCACTGCTTGGAGCCCTCGGCGGGCTTCACGACGCTGGTGGTCACGGGCTTCTTCGGCAGCTCGACAAGGAGCGCCTGCTTGTCCTTGGTGTTGTACTCCGACACGCCGAGCTTGTGCGTCGACTTCGTGGCGGCCTTGGCCGTGCCGTAGTCGAGCCAGCCGAGCTGGAGCTTGTCCCAGGCGGTCATGTCGCCCGGCAGGTTGCCGATCTCTCCCTGGCCGGTGCCGAGCCAGGAGCCCGCCGACATCAGGGACCAGAAGCCGACGGAGTTCTCGCCGCCGCCGGAGGTGTCGTACAGGTCCGGCAGGCCGAGGTCGTGGGCGTACTCGTGGGCGAAGACGCCCAGGCCGCCGTTCTCGGGCTGCGCGGTGTAGTCGCCGACCCAGATGCCCGTGTCGCCGATCTCGGCGCCACCGGCCTTGTTGCCGGCGGGGCCCGTCGCACCGGCGTTGGTGCCGTAGGCGTACCAGCGGTGCGCCCAGATGGCGTTGGTGCCCTCGGCGCCGCCGCCCGCGGACTCGTCCTCGCCGGCGTGGACCAGCTGGAAGTGGTCGATGTAGCCGTCGGGCTCGTTGAAGTTGCCGTCGCCGTCGAAGTCGTAACGGTCCCACTGGTCGTACTGGGCGAGGTCCGCCTTGATCTGGTCGAGCGTGCGGCCCTTGGCCTTCTGGTCGGCGACCCAGGCGTTGACGCCGTCGCGGACGGTGTCCCAGACGTTGGCGCAGTTGGTCGAGCCGCAGTAGTTGGAGCCGTAACGCGCCTCGTTGTAGGGCACCTTCACCCAGTCGGAGACCTCGCCGTCGACCGAGTAGCGCCCGGAGGACGTCTTCTCGTAGTACGTCTTGAGCGAGTCCTTGCCCTCACCCTGCCCGAAGTACAGCTCCTGGAAGTGCGCCTGGCTGTAGTCCGCCTGCCAGGCGGTGCTGTTGTCCTTCTCGGGGTCGGGCTCGGCTATCCGGTTGTGCAGGGGGCCGGGCGTACCGCCGTACTTCTTGACGGGCGGCTTGGGGCCGTCGCCGTCGGGGTCGAACATCGTGGTGTCGTCGACCTTGTCGCCGAACTCCACGAGGATGGTGAAGATCTTGTCGGTCTTCTCGCGGCCGAGCTCGACGTACTTGCTCGTGCCGAGCTTGACGACCTTGGAACCACCCCGGGTGGTCACCTTCTTGTCGCCGGACAGCACCTGCTCCAGCGCGGCCTGACGCTGGGCGTCCTGCTCCTTGCTGAAGGGGCCGTCCAGGTCGTGCTCGTGCGCCTTGGCCGGCGCGGGATCGCGGCGGTCCACGAGGGACGCGTCCGATCCCGACGTCCTGTCGTCCGCCTGCGCGGTGGCGAAGGCCGATGCCGTCGCAGCGGTGGCGGCCAGGGCCACGGCTACTGCGGTGGCGCGCAGCGCCCGTCTTGTAGTGGTCACTTGATGCAGTCCTCCCCGGCGTTCGCGTCCGCGGCCAGGAAGGATGAAGCAGGGCCGCGCGCGTTGACGCGTCACAAGTGACGACATTTGATCGGAGTTACGAGAAAAAAGACAGATCTTGACTTGCACAGGCCAAGTGCACTATGCGAAAGCCTTGTTCCGGTATCCGGACGTTCACCGGGAAGTCCGACGGACCGACCGGCGCGTCCCGCAACCCGGCCGGCGGCCGTGTGACTCAGTGCGCCCCCTGTGCACCGGCACCACGGGTTAGGTCACGCTTACTACCCCGTCTCTCAGGGCATCCACCGTCGTAGAGTCGATTGACAGTGCGAACGTGTTGAGAGACCCCTATCCGACACCCTGAGGACGGATAACGCCATGCCTCGTCCGACTGCCGCACAGTTCTCCTACGGTTCGGTCACCGTCGTCGCCTCGGCCCTCGCCATGCTGCTGCTGTCCCGCACGGAATCCGGCGTCGGCGTGGCCGTCATCTGTGTCGCCGCACTGGTCATCGGTCTGCTGGTGGCCGTGACCGTCCCGCTGCCCGGACGGCTCGGACCGGCCCGGCGGACGACGGCGCCGTCACCTGCCCGCACCCGGCCCGTGCCCGACGACGCCGGGACGGCTTCCGTACGCCGGGACGAGCGTGTCGGGGAGCACTCGCTGCACCGCTGACAGCGCGTCCGGCAGCGTTTCGCCGCCTCACCTCACGGCGACCACCACCGTCTTGCCCGCCTTGTCCTGCAGGCCCTGCCGGTAGGGCTTGTCGGTGAACATCAAGATGATGTTGATCAGCCACCACAGGCAAGGGCAGCACAGCAGCGCCGGGAGCCACAGCACGACGGCCCGCATCAGCGCGGAGCTCGTGTCGGGCACCGAGCCGTCGTTGAGCATCGCCACACGCATCTTCAGCAGCCGCTTGCCCGGCGTCCGGCCGTCCTTGTGCGTGAAGTACGTGTCGTAGGCGACGTAGACCACCAGGCCGATCAGCGACCAGACCAGCTGGTGCCCGCTGTAGGCGCTGCCGACGGCGTTGCCGAAGTTGCCGTTCCCGTTGTCCCCGTTGTAATCGAGCGCGCCACCCCAGGGCAGCGAGATCAGGTACAGCGGGATCGAGATGATGAGGAAGTCGATCAGCCGCGCCAGGATCCGCTTGCCCGGCTCGGCGAGCGGCGGCATTCCGGCCAGCGGATCGGCACCGCCGTACGGACCGCCTCCGCCGTACGGACCGGGGTCGTACGGCGGTGGGGGCGGGCCGCCCGGCGGTGGCGGCGGGCCCTGCGGCGGCCGCTTGGAATAGGGATCGTCCCCGGGCGGCTGACCGGGTGGCGGCGGCGGTGGCTCGTTGCTCATGGGGGCAGTGCACCGCGGCCCGTGCGGGCCCGCAACGGCTGAGGTGCTTTCGGGGGACGGGGCGTCAGCACACGGGCGTACGGGGTGGCCGGGCCGGGGCCGACGGGCCGGCTCCTACCTGTCCCTGTGTCAGGTGGTCGGGCGTCAGGCCGTACGCGACGGGCGCGGGTCCCCGGCGCACCCCTGCCCGTTGCCCGGTACCTCGGCCCCGGCGCCTCAGCCCGCCACGAAGGTCCGGGCCGCCTTGTCGTGCCAGCACTGGCGCCACGGCCGGTCGACCAGACACCACAGCACGTTCACCACGCCGACGGCCAGCAGGCCCAGCACCCCGTACACCAGCCAGCGGCGCAGCGCGGCCCCGAGCGTGGGCGCCTGGTGGGATTCGATGTCGCGCACCTCGAGGCCGCACAGCTTCTTGCCGAGCGTGCGGCCCCACTTGGCGGTGGGCAGGGCCTCCAGCACGAAGCCCAGCACGAGGAACGCGCCGATCACCGCACCGAGCAGTCCGGCCGTGGTGGAGTCCAGCAGCCACACGGTGACGGTTTCGCCGGACTGCTTCGCCGCCTCGATCTTCCCGTCGATGTGGTCCATGGCCTGGGTGACCAGCGGGAAGCCGACGGCGCCGGCCAGTGCGCCGAGCACGACCGTGTCGAGGAGTCGGGCTGCCAGCCGCTTGCCGAGACCGGCGGGCCTGGCGGACGCCTGGGAGCGGGCCATCTGCTGGAAGGGGTCGTCGACCGGGGGCTTCCAGGGCACCACGGGCTGCTGCCCGGGCCCGGCACCGTGCTGCTGCGGGGGTACCGACTGCTGCGGGGGGACCGGCTGCTGCTGCGGCCGGGCCGTCTGTCCGGGCTGGGCGAGCTGCTGGACCTGCTGCGCCCAGGAGGCGGACCCGCCGCCGGGGCCGGGGGTCAGGGGCGTGTGCGGAGCGGCCTCCGGGGTCCGGGCCCGTGGCGGTTCGGGGGAAGGGGCGGGCGCCTGAGGCGGTGCGGGGGCAGGGGTGAGTGCCTGCGGGGTGACGGCGGGCGGCACCGCGCGCATCGCCATCGTGCCGTCGGCGGGCACGGGCCCGGACGCGCGGGGACGCGGGGTGCGGGCGCCGCCCGGGTCGAGCGCGCGGATGGTGAGCGTGCCGTCGGACGGCGGGCGGCCCCCCTCGCACGCATCTCCCGGCCGGTCCGCCCGGACGGCGGGGGTCCCGTCGGGCACGTCACCGGCACCGTCCCTCGTCCCGGGCAGGGCGCCCCGCGCCGGACCGGAGCCGGGCACGCGGGGGTCGGCCGGAGGCCGGCCGGCCGCGGCGTCGCCTGCGGGGGCGGGCCCGGTGCCCGAGGGAGCCGCGTCCGGCCGGGCCGTCGCGGACGGCGGGTCGCCGGCCGTGCGGGGGGCGGGGCCTCCCCAGGAGACGCGGTGGTCGTGCTCTCCGCCGAACCCCGCCTGCCGGGCGGTGTCGGCCTGCCAGGCGGACGCCGGTTCGGGGCGGCTGCCGCCCGCGCCCGTCCCTCCGCCGCCACCACCGAAGTCGCCCGCCTCCTCGACCTCGTCGAGGAACATCGGTCCGGTCTCGTCCACCGGAGCGGTCCGCTGCGCCGGCCGGCGGGCCGGATGTCGGTCCGGCCGGCGGTCCGCCTGCTGAGGGGCGGCGTCCGCCGTCTGTGCGGCTGCCGTACCGCCCTGCTGCTGGGTGGCCGCCGTCCCGTCGCTCCGGGGCGCGGGCCGGCTCGTACCGGGGACCCACGACGCGCCGTTCCAGTACCGGACGTATCCGGGAATGGACGGGTCGGGGTAGTAGCCCTCGCGGGGGCTTTCGTCACCGGGTGCCGGGGTTGGGGCGCTCATCACCGTGGTCCCGTATCTCTTCGAGGCCTCAATACAAGGGTCCACATCTATCAGACCGCCGCGCACCCCCGGGCCCGTCCTGACGTTTGGACCACTTTCAGGGTCGCCGGAGGATTTTCCGGGAAGTCGCGTCATGGGCGGACGGGAAGGCTCTCTCTCCTTGTGCGGACCGGTCAGGGGACCGGCCTCTACGACCAACGGAAGGTGCTTGCCATGCGAGACGTCGTGGAACGTGAGCTGGAGATGATGCTGGTCCTGTCGCCGGAGCGGTCCGTTCCCGTGCCCGCCCGGCTCTCCTACCTCACCGACGACCCGTACGCCGTGCACATCGCCTTCCACGTCGGCTCGGAGTCGCCGGTGCACTGGACGTTCGCCCGGGAGCTGCTCGTGGAGGGCGTGTTCAGGCCGTGCGGGCAGGGGGACGTACGCATCTGGCCGACCCGGGACGACGGCCGTGGCGTCATCTGCGTCGCGCTGGCCTCACCGGACGGCAACGCCCTGCTGGAGATGCCGTCGGCCGCCGTCTCCGCCTGGGTGGAGCGCACCCTGGTGATCGTGCCGCCGGGCTCCGAGAACGCCCTGCTGGGCCTGGACGCGGCCCTCGCCGAGTTGCTCACCCCCCTGCCGGCCGACGACGCCTGGCTGACCGATCCGTGGGCCGCCGAGGAATCCCAGGACGGTGAGCCGTGACCGGTGCGGACGGCGCCCGGGGCAGCCGGGGCCGGACCCCGGAACCGGGCGGGGGGAGCGGTCCTGGCGGGCCGGAACCGCCTGCCGGTCAGAACAGCTTGCCGGGGTTGAGAAGGCCGAGCGGGTCGAAGGCCGCCTTGATGCCGCGCTGCAACTCCACTCCCACCTCACCCAGTTCGCGGTCGAGCCACTCCTTCTTCAGCACGCCGACCCCGTGTTCACCGGTGATGGTGCCGCCGAGCTCGAGACCGAGTGCCATGATCGCGTCGAAGGACGCCCGGGCCCGGCGGGACTCGTCCGCGTCGGTGTGGTCGAAGCAGACGACGGGGTGGGTGTTCCCGTCGCCCGCGTGGGCGCAGACCCCGATCGTCAGGTCGAACTTCTCGGCGATGGCGGCGGTGCCCTCCAGCATCGCGCCGAGCTTCGACCGCGGTACGCACACGTCGTCGATCATCGTGGCGGAGTTGACCGTCTCCAGGGCCGGCAGCGACAGCCGGCGGGCCTGGAGCAGGAGTTCGGACTCGGCCGCGTCGTCGGCGGGCACCACCTCGGTGGCGCCCGTGGCGACGCACAGTTCCCCGACGGCGGCGAGGTCGGCCGCCGGGTCGGGGGTGTCGAAGGCGCAGAGCAGCAGTGCCTCGGTGGACTCGGGCAGTCCCATGGCGGCCATCGCGTTGACGGCGCGCACGGTCGTACGGTCCATCAGTTCGAGGAGTGACGGGGTGTGTCCCTGCTCCATGATCGCGCACACGGCGTCGCAGGCCGCCGACGCGGAGGGGAACTCGGCGGCGAGCACGAGCTGTCGCGGAGGCTGCGGCCGCAGTGCGAGGACGGCCTTGACGACGATGCCGAGACTGCCCTCCGACCCCACGAAGAGCCGGGTGAGGTCGTATCCGGCGACGCCCTTGGCGGTGCGCCGGCCGGTACGGAGCAGCCGGCCGTCGGCCAGGACGACGTCCAGGCCGAGGACGTACTCGGCGGTGACGCCGTACTTCACGCAGCACAGGCCGCCCGCCGCGGTCCCGATGTTGCCGCCGATGGTGCACATCTCCCAGCTGGACGGGTCCGGCGGGTAGTACAGCCCGTGCTCGCCGACGGCGCGCGAGAGCGTGGCGTTGACGACGCCCGGTTCGACGACCGCGATCCGGTCGACCGGGCTGATCTCCAGGATCCGGTCCATCTTCACCAGGGAGAGCACGATGCAGCCGTCGGAGGCGTTCGCGCCGCCGGACAGACCCGTCCGGGCCCCCTGGGGCACCACGGGCACCCGCAGTGCGGTGGCGGTCCGCATGACGTGCTGGACCTCCTCGACCGTGCGCGGGAGGACCACGACGGCGGGGGCACCGGCATCGCAGAAGCTCGCCATGTCGTGGGCGTACGAGGCGGTGATGTCCGGGTCGGTGAGCAGCGCCTCGGCCGGGAGACCTGCCCGCAGTTGTTCGAGGAGTGAGTCCATGATCCAAGCCTGACACCCGGGGCCAATGGTGTGAACCCGTCTACGCCGATGGACGCAGAGCGCGATGTGCTCTTCATACTGACGCAGAGTGATGGCCATGGATGCCAAGCCGCAGCAGAATCCGGAGCCGCTCTCCTCCACCCTGCCGCCGGAGGGCGCGACGTCCGTCCCACCCCCTCCCCCGGCCCTGCGCACCACGCTGCGCAGGGCCGCGTTCGGTGCCGTCGCGGGCGCCGTCCTCGTGGCCGGCGCGGTCGTCGCCGTACCGGACGAGGTGGCGAAGAAGACCGTGCCACCCGCGCCGGGGCCGGTGGCGCGGGCCGAGGCCGCGGCGGCGGCCGGCTCCCCGGCGTCCCTGTCCGACCTCACCGCGCTGATCGGCGACCGGCAGAAGTGGGTCGAGACCCATCCGTCCGACGCCCCGTCCTGGGCTGCGCTCGGTACGGCGTACGTGGAGTGGGGCCGGCGCTCCGCGGACCCCGCGTACTACACGCGGGCGGAGCGGGCCCTGCAGCGCTCGCTGGCCGCGCAGCCCGGTGAGCGGGGGAACACGCAGGCGTGGGTGGGGCTGGGCGCGCTGGCCAACGCCCGGCACGACCACCTCGCGGCGAAGAAGTGGGGCGAGACGGTACGCGCGCGGCAGCCGAAGGACTGGACGGCCTACCCGGTCCTGATCGACGCGTACAACGGCCTGGGCGAGTACGAGGCGGCGGGGAAGGCCACCGAGAGGTTCGGGGCGCTGCGCAAGGGTGCCCCCTCGCTGGCCAGGACGTCCGACATGTACCGCAACCAGGGCTGGCGTGAGGACGCCCTGGCCACCGCCCAGGAGGCGGCGGACCGCGCCACGGGTCCCGCCGAGAAGGCGGCGGCGCTGCACCGGCTGGGCGGCCTGGCCTGGGAGCGCGGCGAACCCGCGGAGGCCCTCGCCCAGTACGAGGCCGCCCTGCGCACCGACCGCGGCCACCTGGCCTCCCGGGCGGGGAGGGCCCGGGCCCTGGCCGCCCTGGACCGCACGGACGAGGCGCTGGCCGACTACCGGACGGTCACCGTGAAGCTGCCCCTGCCGGAGTACGTCCTCGAACTGGGTGAGCTGTACGAGTCCATGGACCTGGACGGCGACGCCCGCACCCAGTACGCCGAGCTGCGCAGGCTCCTGGACCGGGCGAGGGCGGCCGGGGTGAACGAGTCCGTGCTGGAGGCCCGTTACGAGGCCGACCACGGCGACCCGGAAGCGGCGGTGGAGCTGATGCGCACGGAGTGGGCGTCGCTGCGCCGCAGTTCGGCGGTGTCGGACGCGCTGGGCTGGGCGCTGCACAGGGCGGGCCGGTCCGAGGAGGCCGTGCGGTACGCGGAGCGGGCGGTGGAGACGGGGGAACGGAACGCCTCGTACGCGTACCACCTGGGAGTGATCGAGAGCAGCCTCGGACAGGACGGGCCGGCCCGCGGGCATCTGGAGGAGGCGCTCCGGACCAACCCGGAGTTCTCGCCGCTGGCCGCCCCCCTGGCCCAGGAGGCCCTGGAGGAGCTGGGCGAACCGGCGTCGGGCGGTCCGGCGGAACTGAGCGAGCCGGAACCGGAACCGGCTCCGTCGGCTTCCTTCTCGCCTTCCGCGGCGCCGAAGGCGGAGCCGGCCCCGGAGCGGGGGGCCGACTCGGGTGCGGCCCCCGAGCCGAAGCGGTCGGCCACCCCGGCGGCCTCGTAGCGGCCGCGCAAGGAAACGCTCCCTCGACCCCGCAAGATCAACCCGCTCAACGCCCACGGTCCTCGCAACTCCCACAGATCATGGGTGTGGCGAGGACCGTCAGAACCCAAGCACCCGCAGGGCCCGTTCCGTGCGCCGCGGGGTCCTACAGGTTGCCGCGCTTCTCCTGCTCGCGCTCGATCGCCTCGAACAGGGCCTTGAAGTTGCCCTTCCCGAAGCCCATCGAGCCGTGCCGCTCGATCATCTCAAAGAAGACCGTCGGCCGGTCCTGGACCGGCTTGGTGAAGATCTGCAGCAGGTAGCCGTCCTCGTCACGGTCGACGAGGATCTTCAGCTCGCGCAGGGTCTCCACGGGCACGCGGGTCTCGCCCGCCCACTCGCCGAGCGTGTCGTAGTACGAGTCCGGGGTGTCGAGGAACTGCACGCCGGCCGCCCGCATCGCCTTCACGGAGGCGACGATGTCGTTGGTGGCGAGCGCGATGTGCTGGACGCCCGCGCCGCCGTAGAACTCGAGGTACTCGTCGATCTGCGACTTCTTCTTCGCGATCGCCGGCTCGTTGATCGGGAATTTCACCTTCAGGGTGCCGTCGGCGACGACCTTCGACATGAGGGCGGAGTACTCGGTGGCGATGTCGTCGCCCACGAACTCCTTCATGTTGGTGAAGCCCATGACCTTGTTGTAGAAGGCCACCCACTCGTTCATCCGGCCGAGCTCGACGTTGCCGACGCAGTGGTCGACGGCCTGGAAGGTGCGCTTGGCGGCCGGTTCCACGAGGGGGTCGGCGGCCTGGTAGCCGGGCAGGTACGGGCCGTCGTAGCCGCCGCGCTCGACCAGCGTGTGGCGGGTCTTCCCGTACGTGGCGATGGCGGCCAGGACGACCGTGCCGTGCTCGTCCCCGACCTCGTACGGCTCGGTGATGCCCTTCGCGCCGTGCTCGACCGCGTACGCGTACGCCGCGCGGGCGTCCGGGACCTCGATGGCGAGGTCGACCACGCCGTCGCCGTGGGCGTGCACGTGATCGGAGAGGAACGTGCCCCACTCGGTGGACGGCTTGATGACGGAGGTCAGGACGAAGCGGGCCGAACCGTTCGTCAGGACGTAACTCGCGGTCTCGCGGCTGCCGTTCTCCGGTCCGGAGTAGGCGACGAGCTTCATGCCGAAGGCGGTCGAGTAGTAGTGCGCCGCCTGCTTGGCGTTGCCCACGGCGAAGACCACCGCGTCCATACCCTTGACCGGGAAGGGATCGGCCTGCCGGGCGGTGTCGGGGGCACTGTGCAGAGTCTCAGTCATACGGGAAGAGTCTCGTCGCTTCGCAAGGTGCGCAACAGTTCGCGCGATCGGTGGTCAGAGTGCCCAGCGGATAGCCATGATGGGCGGGCTATCTGTACAGGATGACCACCGGGAGACGTGTCATGGCGATCGATCATCTGGACGGCCGGCTCATCGTGCTGCTGGCCCGCGAGCCCCGTATCGGTGTCCTGGAGGCGTCCCGGCGGCTCGGCGTGGCACGCGGGACCGTGCAGGCGCGACTGGACCGCCTGCAGTCGAACGGCGTCATCCGCGGCTTCGGCCCGGACGTCGACCCGGCGGCCCTCGGCTACCCCGTCACCGCTTTCGCCACCCTGGAGATCAAGCAGGGGCAGGGGGCGGACGTGCGGGCCCATCTGCGCGGGGTGCCCGAGGTCCTGGAACTGCACACCACGACCGGGCACGGTGACATGCTCTGCCGGCTGGTGGCACGCTCCAACGCGGATCTTCAGCGGGTGATCGACCGCGTCGTCGGCTTCGAGGGGATCATGCGGGCCTCCACGGCGATCGTGATGGAGAACCCCGTACCGCTGCGCGTCATCCCGCTCGTGGAACAAGCGGCGGAGGACGCCGGCTGACCGAGGTCGGGGCAGGGCAGACCGAGCGGGCGGGACCGACCCCGCACAGGCGTCCGGCAGACATGCAAAGGGTTCGCTGCAAAAAAGCGTTGCAAAGTAGTCTTTGCAACTTTACGGTTGCTCCATGCCGCCGAACGAGCCCGAGCGCCGCCCTTCCCCGTACGCCGACGACCCCGCGATGCACCAGGTCGACGCCCGCACCTTGCGCGGCCTCGCGCACCCCCTGCGTATGCGGCTGCTGAACGCCCTCCGGGAGTTCGGCCCCGCCACCGCCTCCGGGCTCGCCGACCGTCTGGGCGAGTCCAGCGGGGCCACCAGCTACCACCTGCGCCAGCTCGCGGCGTACGGCTTCGTCGAGGACGATCCGGAGCGCGGCAAAGGGCGCGAGCGGTGGTGGAAGGCCGCTCACACCGGGACTGTCTTCGGGCCCGCGGTCGCCTTCACCCATCACGCGGACCCGGAGGTGCGGGGCGCCATAGGGGTGGTGCTCCACGAGGTCGCGACCACCCACGCCCAGGAACTGAACACCTGGCTCGGCACCATGCACGAGTGGCCCGAGGAATGGCAGCGCGCGATGGACATCAGCGACTTCAAGCTGCGCCTCACCCCGGAACTCGCCCTGGAGCTCGCGGACCGGGTGCACGAGTTGGTGAACAGCTACCGGGGCCGTGTGCCCGAGGACGCCGAGGGGTCCGGCGTCGTCCGTACCCACCTGCACATGTTCCCGCGCCCGACCGACTGAGGGGACCACCGCCATGCACGGCGACATCCACTACACGCTGCACACCCACCGCGCCGCCGAACTCATGGGGGAGGCCGCCCGGTTGCGGCCGCGGCGTCCCGCACTGCGCCAACGGGCCGGCTGGCTGATGGTCGACCTCGGACTGCGTCTGGTCCAGTCCCGCCCGGCTCCCGTCGGCTCCGCGCGGACGGCCTGACGATGGACGGGGGGACAGCGGCGAGGAGCCGCGTTCCGCTCGTCGCCGTCCTGGCCGCCAACTCCATATCCACGGCGGGTACTTCGCTCACCCTCATCGGTGTGCCGTGGTTCGTCCTGGAGACGACGGGCAGCGCGGGGCGGGCCGGTGTCGTCGCCTTCTGCGCGACGCTGCCCGTCGTCGTCGCCGCACTGACCGGCGGTCCGGTCATCGACCGGATCGGCCGGCGCCGGGTGGCCGTCGCCTCCGACACGGTGTGCGGCGCGGCCGTCGCCGCCGTCCCGCTCCTGCACCACGCGGGTGTGCTCGACTTCTGGATGCTGTGCGCCCTGATGGCCCTGAACGGGCTGGTCCACACTCCCGGCAGCACGGCCCGCTACGTCCTCGTACCCGACCTGGCCGCGCATGCCGGCACCACCCTCGCCCGTGCCGCCAGCCTCTTCGACGCCGTCTCGCGGGGCGCCCGCATGGTCGGCGCGGCCCTGGCCGGCGTGCTCATCGCCACTCTCGGCGCCGAGACCGTCCTGCTGCTGGACGCGGCCACGTTCGCCGTGTCCGCGCTGCTCGTCGCAGCGGGCGTCCGGGGGGTACGCGCCGCCGAGCCCGCCAGGGCCGCGACTCCCGTGTCGCCGGGCACCTACCGCACCGAACTCCGCGAGGGATACGCCTACGTGCTGGGCCACCGGCTGCTGCTCTGCGTGGTCCTCATGGTCATGCTCATGAACGGCACCGACCAGGGCTGGAACGCCGTCCTGCTGCCCGTGCACGCCGAGGGAGAGCTCGGCGGGGCCACCGATCTGGGGCTGCTCACCGCCGTGTTCGGGGCGGGCGGGCTGACCGGCGCGCTGCTGTACGGGGCCGTGGGGCACCGCTTCTCCCGGCGCGCGGTGTTCACCGTGTGCGTCGTGCTGTGCGGCGCGCCCAGATTCCTGGTCGCGGCGGTGACGGGCACGACCCTGCCGCTCGCCGTCACGATGGCGCTCAGCGGTGTGGCGGGCGGCATGCTCAACCCGATCCTGACGACGGTGACGTACGAACGCGTCCCCGAAGCACTGCGCAGCCGTGTCTCCGGGGCGCTCACCGCGGGCTGCGAGCTCGCCATGCCCGTGGGCGGGCTCGCGGCGGGCCTGCTGGTGGAGGGCGTCGGGGCGAGGGGCGCGCTGCTGGTGATGGGCGGGGTGTACTTCCTGGCGACGCTGAGCCCCCTGGTGTTCCCGGCCTGGCGCACCATCGAGAAGGACCAGCCGGAGCGGCACGGACCGGAGGACCCGCTCAGCAGCTCGGGGTCTTCCCACCCTGCTCCAGAGCGCGCAGCGAGGACACGGCGCTCTTCAGTGTCGTGACGGGGATCAGCCGCAGGCCCGCCGGCTTCTCCGCCCGGGCCTCCTTGCACTCGGCCCTGGGCACCAGGAACACGGTCGCCCCGTCACGCCGGGCCGCCTGCGTCTTCAGGGAGACCCCGCCGACGGCCCCGACGGTGCCGTCGGCCGCGATCGTCCCCGTACCGGCGACCGTGCGGCCCCCGGTCAGATCACCGCCGGAACCGTCACCGGCCAGCTTGTCGATGATGCCCAGCGAGAAGAAGAGTCCGGCGCTGGGGCCGCCGACGTCGGCGAGGTGCAGCGTGATGTCCACCGAACCGGGGGCTTTGCCGAGATAGTTCAGGGCCGCGTCGACGGCGACGTTCTGCGACTCCTTCATGTCCTGGAGGTTGTGCTTCTCGATCTCCTTCTCGGAGCCGCCCGTCGGGTACACCGAGTCACGCGGCAGGACCGCGCGGTCCGTCCTGAACCAGCCGTCGACCACGTCCCCGATCCCGACATCGGCGTTCGGGCCGGTCGCGAGGATGGTCGTCATCAGCAGCTTGCCGTCGGTGGCACGGGTCGGCGTGCCGTCGATCGTGATGACCTGCCTGCCCTTGTCGTCCCCCAGGACGTTCGCGGTCGTCCCGGGCTGCGCCAGCGTGAAGGGCAGCGGAGCGAAGGCGGCCGTACCGAACAGCGCGAGGACGGGCAGCGCGCAGAGGGCGAGGACGCGGGGGCGCGAGAGACGAGTGACCACCCGCCCAATCTATCCGCCACCGACCGGTCCCCGTCCCACCGGTGCGGGGGCCTGGGGCCCGGGACCGGCGGACCGGGAGCCCGGGGCCTCGGGGGCCGGGGCCTGCGTGAGGGCGTCCCCCGCCCGCCCGCTTCCCCGCCACGCCGTGGTGGGGCGGGGGCTACCGCAGCGCGTCCGCGACCTCGCGGGCCGCGTCCAGCACCCGGGGCCCCACCCGCTCCGGCACGGCGTCCGCGAGCATCACCACACCCACGCTGCCCTCCACGCCGGACACCCCGACCAAGGGCGCAGCCGCCCCGCAGGCGCCGGCTTCGAGCTCGCCGTGGGTGAGGGTGTAGCCCGGGTGGTCGGTGACCGTCTTCTGCCGTGCGGTGAGGATGGCCCGGCCCGCGGCACCCCTGTCGAGCGCGTGCCGGAAGCCGGCCCGGTAGGCCACGTGGTAGTCGGTCCAGGTCGGTTCGACGACGGCGACCGCGAGCGCGTCGGCCCCGTCGACCAGCGTGAGGTGGGCGGTGGCCCCTATGTCCTCGGCCAGGGAACGCAGCGCGGGCAGTGCCGCCTCCCTGACGAGCGGGTGCACCTGACGGCCGAGGCGCAGCACCCCCAGGCCGACCCTGGCCCGGCCGCCCAGGTCGCGCCGGACGAGGGCGTGCTGTTCCAGGGTGGCGAGCAGTCGGTAGACCACGGTGCGGTTGACGCCGAGTTTGTTCGACAACTCGGTGACGGTCAGGCCGTGATCGGTATCGGCGAGCAGTTTGAGGACACGCAGTCCCCGGTCGAGCGTCTGCGAAGTCTCCGCGGTCACGACGCCCTCTCCCTCGTTGGTGAGCGGGGCGGTTCTCTCTCCGGCAGTGCCGACGCCGGTCCCGTCGACGACGCACCGAGAGGCCGCCGACTGGCCATGGCACCGGCTGTGCTCCGCGGCAACATCGCCACGGCGCGTTCATGTTTCCGGGACATTAGCGAGCGGGTCCGCTCAGCGGAAGACCTCGTCCAGAATCCGGTCCGCCCGTGTAACGGGTCGGCATAACCGCCGGTCAACGCGAAACCGTCCGGAACGCGAACATCTACGCGCGTTCATGTCGGGTGACGCAGTCGCGACGCTCCGTTCATCGACGTGAACGATTGTTAACCGAGTGTGAATAATTGTTGCAGAAACTTCTGCCCCAGCAGGCACCGCACGCCCCCGCGAGCGCCTACGCGCCCCCGCTCGGGGAGCACTGGACGGACCCGGCCGGAAGGGCCGAACGGGCCCGGTACGGCGCCTACTTCGCCGTACCGGGCCCGCGTTCCGCCTCAGCGGGACCCGCTCACCGCATCCGGGTGGCCCACTCCTGCACCTTCTTGATCCGGTCCTGGATCTGGCCGGCCGTCGCCTCCGCGCTCGGCGGCCCGCCGCACACCCGCCGCAACTCGGTGTGGATCACCCCGTGCGGCTTACCGCTCTGATGGGTGTACGCCGACACCATCGTGTTGAGCTGCTTGCGCAGCCCCAGCAGCTGCTTGTGGGTGACCACGGGTCTGCCCTCGGCCGGCTTCTCCAGGAGGTCGGCCTCCGAAGCCGGCTTCTGGCGGCTGTGCGCGATCTGCCGGGTCTGGCGCTTCTGGAGCAGCAGCTGTACCTGGTCGGGTTCGAGCAGCCCCGGGATCCCCAGGTAGTCCTGCTCCTCCTCGCTGCCCGGGTGCGCCTGCATACCGAACTCGGCACCGTCGTACAGCACCCGGTCGAAGACCGCGTCGGACTCCAGCGCCTCGAAGGGCAGCTGTTCCTCGGTCTCCTCGTCCTCCAGCTTCTCCGCGTCCGCGAGGAGCTGGTCCTCCTCCGCGAAGGGGTTCTCCTCGTCGCTCCCCTTCTTGGGCTTGTCGAGCACGTGGTCGCGCTCGACCTCCATCTCGTTCGCGAAGTCCAGCAGCATCGGGATGGTCGGCAGGAAGACCGAGGCGGTCTCGCCGCGCCGCCGCGACCGGACGAAACGGCCGACCGCCTGCGCGAAGAAGAGCGGCGTGGAGATGGTGGTGGCGTACACGCCGACCGCGAGACGCGGTACGTCGACGCCCTCGGACACCATCCTGACCGCGACCATCCAGCGTGAACCGTCCTGGCTGAACTGGTCGATCTTCTTCGACGCGGCCTTCTCGTCGGAGAGAACGACGGCGGGCCGGTCGCCGGTGATCTTCTTGAGGAGTTTGGCGTACTCACGGGCCGACTCCTGGTCCGTGGCGATGACCAGACCGCCCGCGTCCGGGATGCCCTTGCGCACCTCGGTCAGCCGCTTGTCGGCTGCTGTCAGGACGTTGGGGATCCAGTCGCCGGTGGGCGAGAGCGCGGTGCGCCAGGCCTGCCCGATGGCGTCCTTGGTCATCGGCTCACCGAGCCGTGCGGCGATCTCGTCCCCGGCCTTGGTACGCCAGCGCATGTTGCCGCTGTAACTGAGGAAGATCACGGGGCGGACGACGCCGTCGGCGAGGGCGCTGCCGTAGCCGTACGTGTAGTCGGCCGAGGAGCGCCGGATGCCGTCGTTGCCCTCCTCGTACGCCACGAAGGGGATCGGGTTGGTGTCCGACCGGAACGGCGTGCCGGTGAGGGCGAGCCGCCGGGTCGCCGGGTCGAACGCCTCCTGGCACGCCTCTCCCCAGGACTTCGAGTCCCCGGCGTGGTGGATCTCGTCGAGGATCACGAGCGTCTTGCGCTGCTCGCACCGGTTGCGGTGCAGCATCGGGCGGACACCGACACCCGCGTAGGTGATCGCGACTCCGTGGTACTCCTTGCTCACGGGCCCGGCGCTGTAGTCCGGGTCCAGCTTGATGCCTATGCGGGCCGCCGCTTCCGCCCACTGCTTCTTCAGGTGCTCGGTGGGCGCCACGACGGTGATCTGCTGCACCACGTGGTGGTGCAGCAGCCATGAGGCGAGGGTCAGCGCGAAGGTGGTCTTCCCCGCGCCGGGCGTCGCGACGGCGAGGAAGTCACGCGGCTGCTCCTGGACGTACTTCTCCATGGCACCCTGCTGCCAGGCGCGCAGCTTCCCGGCCGTACCCCAGGGGGCGCGGCCGGGAAAGGCGGGTGAGAGGTGGTGGGAGGCGGTAGTAGTCACGGTCTCCGGTTCGGGGCACTCGGGTACGTGGTCGGCTGTCCGTACCGGCCGGAACCGGCCCGTACGCGATACGACAACCGGGCCACCCTACCGGCGGGTGGGGCGGAGACGTCTCGCACCACTGCCCGGCCCACCCGATTGCGACAGCCGTCACACCGGGTCGGCCACCGGTGCGCGAAGCCCCTGCACAGCGGCTTCCACCTCGTCCGTCTCTCCGGCCTCCACCGCGATGACCAGGCCTTTCGCCGGGCCGGTGGCCGGGCGCGGGTCCGCCCCGCTCATCGCCGGGAAGCTCACGCGCGACGGCCGGGCAGTCCTCCGGTCCGCCGTCGAGGAGCGGATGGTTGATCGCCGGAGACTGCGGGAGAGCTGCCGCCGGGGACTGCGGGCGGGACGCCGCCGGGGACTGCGGGCGGGACGCCGCCGTGCCCAGATCCGGAGCAGGCCCGCTCGCCGAAGATCCCGCTACGCGGTCCGCACTCTTGTCGCCACCCACACGCCCACCAGGGCCACCGCCGCCATCGGCAGGAACACCGCCGCGAACGCCCCCGGATGCGCGCCGGCTGTTCCACTGCCCACCGCCCCGTGCACGGCCGCGCCCACCTCGCCCCCGCCGAGCGCGGCGAACGCCGCGCCGCCACCGGTGAGCAGCAGGACGTTGGCCAGACCGTCCGAGATCTGGAGGGCCGCGGAGTTGCCGCCCGCTTCCTCAGGCGCGGACAGTTTCAGCAGCAGCACGCTCGTCGAAGCGAGCACCATGCCCATGCCGAAGCAGCCGACGCCCCACACGACGGCCAGTGTCCACACGGGTACCGCCTCGATCAGCACGGCGGGGGCGGCTGCGATCGACACGGCCACCAGCACCATGCCCGCCACCATGAGGGACTCGCGGTGCGGCTCCAGGCGCGGCCGGGCGAGCACGTACGAACCGAGCGCCCACGTCACACCACCCGCGGCGAGCGAGAACCCCGCCATCGTGGGCGACAGCCCCCGCTGGGTCACCAGCATCAGCGGAACGAACGACTCGGCCGCGATGAACGAACCGGCCGAGATCCCGCGCAGCAGGATGACCGCGGGCAGCCCCCGCGCGGCCCGTACCGTCCCCGGGGGCATCAGGCCGAGCACGGCCGGTACGAGAAGGGCCGTACCGGCCAGGGCGGGCAGCAGCGAGAGCCAGCGCAGCTCCTGCCCGGCGTACTGCAGCAGTCCCGCGCCCAGCGAGATGCCCAGGGCCAGCCTGATGCGCCGCCGGTCGTACGGCTTCTCCCCCGCCACCGCGTCGGCCGGCCCGGCCGCCATCCGCCGGATCGCGGGCAGGGCGAGGCCGAGCGGCAGGAGGATGAGCGCCGGGATGCCGACGAAGACCCAGCGCCACCCGAGGTGCTCGGTCACCGTCCCGGCGGCGAGCGGTCCGACGATGGACGGGACGATCCAGGCCGCCGAGAACGCGGCCATGATCGAGGGCCTGATGCGCTCCGGGTAGGCCCGGCTGATGACGACGTACAGCGCCACGATCACGAGGCCGCCGCCGATGCCCTGGACGGCCCGGCCGAGGATGAACATCACCATGCTGCCCGCCGTACCGGAGACCAGCAGCCCGGCCCCGAACGCCCCGATCCCGGTGGCGAGCGGAGCGAGCGGCCCGCGCCGGTCGGCCCACTGCCCGGACAGCACCATGGCGAAGAGGCTGGTGGTGAAGTACGCGGAGAAGGCGAACGCGTAAAGCGGGATGCCGTGCAGTTCACGGGCCGCCACGGGCATCGCCGTACCGACGGCGGTCGCCTCGAAGGCGATCAGCAGCACGACGGAGACGATGCCGATGCTGAGCGCCCGGTACGTACGTCCCAGCACACCCTCGGCGGGCGGGATATCGGCTGCGCTGTCTTCGAGAGGGGCCGTGACCTCGGCGTCACGCGGTTCCAGGACACTCATGGACCCCAGAGTAAGGGCCGAAACGGCAGGTGGGCCCTGTCGGTGGAGGGAGACCGGGTGGGGCCTTGGTCGTAGGTCCGCGAACCCGGCCCCGGCCCCGCGCGTGAACGCCGTATGGCAGTCGTATTGCGGGACCCCCGCCGCCCTTGAGCGGCGCGGCGCCGGGCCCGTACGGTCACTGACAGAGGGAACGACACACCTGGCCGTGTGCCCGAGTGGTTCAGGGGCTCGACTGCAACTCGAGTTACACCGGTTCGAATCCGGTCACGGCCTCCATCGGTCCCGGGACAGCCCTCAGACGGCCCCGGTGGAAGACCTGAGCGGCAACGGCCGCCCCCATGGTGCGGGGGCGGCCGTTGCCGTGCGAGCACGCGTTCGGCCGTGTAAAGCGTCGTAGTTGAGCGGTGGAGTTGCAGCCCCGCGTGCACGAAATGACGCGGCTCTCGGCGGCCCGAGTGTGCGTTTCAGGTGTTCGTCACCGGGTCCCGGCGGGATCCAGGGACGGCCGAGCCTGGAGCCCTCCGTCGCCCTCACAGCCGAGTTCCTTCGCCATGGCCAGGGAGAAGGAGTGGGCGACCGTGGCGTAGGCGTTCTTCAGCTCCTCGATGTCGTCTTCGGGTTCCTCGGGCATCCCGCCGGGCTCGACGGCGATGTTGATGTGAGCCGGCGAGGAACCGGACAGATCCCCACCCCGACATGCGAAGTCGACGAACGCGCCATCCGGCGCGGCGCCCGCCCTCTCGCCCATCTTCAGCACGGTGTACTTGGCAGCTGGGGCGTCACCCGGGGTCTCGGGGGACAGGTGCCAGGTAATCCGGAGCTCGCCGCCCGCTGTCCCAACCGGGGGGTAGATCCGACAGACGTCCCCGTGCCCGGTGGCGGAGGACGTGAACGTGTCACTCAGCTCCTGAGCGGCTCGGGCGACCGTGTACTCCTCACCCGATGCCTCGAACCTCGGCGAGCCGGTGATCGTTTCCAGCCCCTGGCCCGCAGCGGCGGACACCGCGTGTCCGCCGCATAGTTCCGTGGCGGGAACGGACTGCTTCCGGGCCTCCGCCGCGTAGTCCTTCTCGTCGTCCGAGCAGCCGGCGGCCCCGAAGACCAGCGAACCGGCCACGGCAGCACCGAGGAGTCCGCCCCGCATGCCTCTACGACTGATCACCATCAGCATCCTTCTGTGTCATCGGCCGTCCACGGCCTCAGCCGGTTTCCGGATCGTTGCCCTGCTGGTTCTCACGCTGGTTGCCGGTCGAGTATCCGACCCTCATGGATTCCTTCAGGTCCTGCCCGAAGTCGCTGTCCGACGTCACGCCGTTCTGCCGCATGAACTCCTCCATGGGCGATTCGGCCATGCTTTCACCCGCGGAGTAGACCTTGGTCTTCTCCTCCCGGGTGAGTTCTTCCACCTTCTCCTTGTGCTCGTCCACCGAGTTGTCGGAGATGTCACCGACCACTTGTCCGATGACCTGTTCCAGAGCGCCGCTGGCGGTGTCCGTCGCCAGCGGGATGAGTACCGCCGCCGTGCCCACGGCCGCCGTCGCGGGCAGGAAGGCGACGCCTGCCGCCACCCCTGCCGCGGCCCCGAACTCGATCCAGCCCGACCGCTTGGCCACCGCCTTCTCGTAGTCCTCGTGGGTCTTGAGGTTCGTCGCCTCCACCTGGTCGGCCCGGGACTGGTCGAGCATGCCCTGGACCTCGGCGCCGACGTGGACGGTGTTCCTGGCCGCTCCGGTGTCGATCTTCCCGTCGGGTCCCACCTGGCCTTCGAGCACGCTTCGGGTGTAGACCTGTTCCGCCGTCGAGACCGTCGCGTACGCATCCGGGTGCTGACCGAGGGTGCTGAGGAAGCCCCGGGCAACGCTCCTGCCGTTCTTGTCCTCGGTGTCGGCGAAGTCCAGGTGACCTTCCGGATTCTTCCCCGGCGCGAACGGGCTGTTCGGCTCGTTCTTGTCCAGAGCCCAGTTGATGTCGTCGATGTAGCCGGCGCCCATGGTGCCGAGGCTGTCCGCCATGGCCTCCTGCTTCTTGAGGAGCCCCGCGTCCGCCCCGTACTTCTCCATGACCTGCTGCATCACGGCGGCGTTGTCGGCGTCCCGCACCACACCCGCGTCGGGATGGCCGACCGGATAACCGAGGGTCGCCGCCTCCAGGGCGTGCCCGAGGGCGTCCGGCATGTAGTCGAGCGACGCCTTGAGTTCCTTCTCGTCGAGCGAGTCGACATCGCCCCAGTTCTCCCACTTCTCGTCCCCGAAGAAGTCGAGGTAGTTCCCGACCTTCTCGCCGTCCTTGCTCTTGCCGAGGTCTGCCTTCGCACCCGTGTTGACCGTGCCGTCCTCGTTGTAGGCGGTCGGCGGGTCGGCGAAGAAGTGCTTCGCGGCGTCCGGGCTGTTGCCGAGGGCTTCCAGCATGGAGACGGTCGGGTCGTAGCCGGAGCCGTTGACGCCCGAGGGGTTGAACGGGTTCTTGAACGAGCTGTTCACCATCTTGTTGTCGGCGAACATGTACGGGTCCTTCTGGTGCAGCTGCGCCACGTGCTCGGCGATGGGGTTCAGGAACTTCGCGTCGTAGTTCCCGTACCGCATGATTCCGCCGAGCAGCTGGTAGCCGTAGGGCCCGCCGGTGTCGTACTTGGCCAGCGGGATCCGTTCGGTGCCGAGCTTGCGCAGCTCAGGGCCCCACTCAGCGGCGAACGCCTTGTCGTGTGACGCGGTGGCCAGGTTGAGACCCAGGTTCTTCTGGAGGTCCTGGACGTCCTTCAGACGCTCCTTGTCGAGCTTGCCGTAGTCGTACGTGTCCGTGGAGAGCTGGCCGAAGAACGCCAGCGACTTCTCCGGGCCGAGCTTCTCGTAGAAGTTCTTCGCGAACTCCGGCGACTTGCCGTTGTCCTTCAACAGCTCGTTGAGCGCTTGGAGTTCCGTGTGCGTGATGTCGCGGCCCTTGGCGGCCAGGGCAGCGGCCCGGGCGGCCTCCTCCTGGTCCATCTTCGTGTACTTCGGCGCACTGAAGTCGTTGCCCTCGGTGACGTTGGCCTCGAGGGAGTTCTTGAAGGAGACGTCCGTGTCACCGCAGGTCTCGACGATCTGGTCGATCTTCTTCTGCCAGGCCGCGATGTTCTCCCGCTGCTGGCGCGCGATCTCCGGATAGTCGGGGTCGTGGCGGCGCTGGGCCGCGGGAATGTCCTCCACCGGGTGCAGCGCGGTGACCTTGCCTTTGGCGTCCACATGGATACCGGCCGCCGGACCTTCGTGGTCCCGGATGTCGATCAGGTCGTCCTTGGCCTTCTTGATGGCCGTGTGGGCTTCCTCCAGGATCTGCTGGACACCCTTGGCCTCGGCGGCGGCGTCCTTGAACTCCTTGGCCGTCTTCCCGATGAACCCTCGGGTGACGCCCGCGTTGGCGCCCTCCCACTCCGCCTTGTCCGCCTTGACCTTCATACCGTCATTGGCGTCGTCGGCGAGCTGGTCCAGGTTCTTGACCATGGTTGCCCAGTCGTCGGCCGCCGTCTTCAGCTTCGCCACCGGGGCGTCGACTATGTCCTCGTACGTCAGCATTACTGCGCTCCCCCGGAAACTACTTCAGGTACTCGTTGAGCTTGGAGACGGACAGCAGATCGCCACCGATCTGCACGTCGTCCTTCGCGTGCGCCGCCTTGCTGTAATCCAGGTGGTTCGAGATCTGCGCACAGGCGTCGAGCAACGTCTTCATGTGCGTGTTCCAGCGGTCGTGCACCTTGAGCAGTGCGGACCCGCTGGAGAAGTTGCCGTTCGTGAGAGCGATGGCCGCGTCGAAGGTGGAGGGCCGGGCATGGTCCCCGTCCTTCGACAGGCGGGTGCGCAGCGCGTAGGCGTCATGCCCGATGGCACCCAGGTTGTCCTGATTGACAGCCAGATCGGCGTTGGCCGGCCCCGCGCTGCCGCCACCCTCAGCCGGGATGCTGTTGAGCCGCATGTCGACCCGCTGCGTGGACTCCGCCCGAAGAGCCGCCCATTCCGCGTCGAACGTCACGAATTCCCCCGTACTCATTCCCGGATACCGCCGAGCCATCGACTCCGCTCTCAATGACACCCACGCTAGCTGTTCGGTTTCCTCCGGGGAGCCGCAGGTGGGGAGCACTTATCGGGCCATTCGGAAGGAGGGGGAACATCTTCACGAGCTCGGCTCTCGACCCACCGGAGTCGGACACCAACGCGCGCGAAAACGACCAATCACCGCACTGCCGCCCGTCCGGCGTCGAATGGCGTTGGTTGCCGCAGTTCCGGGCGAGCCCGAAGAGCCGGGGAGCGCCCGTCACAGCGACACGACAGGCCCGCGTTCACGAGCTGTGCGACCGACCCCTGAGCCTCACCCGAGGTGCTCGGTCACCGTTCCGGGCGGCGAGCCGTCCGACGATGGACGGGACGATCCAGGCCGCCGAGAACGCGGCCATGATCGAGGGCCTGATGCGCTCCGGGTAGGCCCGGCTGATGACGACGTACAGCGCCACGATCACGAGGCCGCCGCCGATGCCCTGGACGGCCCGGCCGAGGATGAACATCACCATGCCGCCCGCCGTACCGGAGACCAGCAGCCCGGCCCCGAACGCCCCGATCCCGGTGGCGAGCGGAGCGAGCGGCCCACGTCGGTCGGCCCACTGACCGGAGAGCGCCATGGCGAAGTGGCTGGTGGTGAACGCCGTATGGCAGTCGTGTTGCAGGCCGGTCGCCGACCTTGAGCGGCACGGCACCGGGCCCGTACGGTGACTGGCAGAAGGAACGACACACCTGGCCGTGTGCCCGAGTGGTTCAGGGGCTCGACTGCAACTCGCGTTACACCGGTTCCGGTCACGGCCTGGACCAATCCCCGGTCACCCAGGCGGCCTCAGCGAGAGAACTGAGCGGCAACGGCCGCCCCCGGCATGCAGGGGCGGCCGTTGCGTGCAAGTCGACGGTGTGGCTACTTCGGCGCGAGGACGGGCGTCTCGGGCAGGCCGCCATTTTTCTCGCAGTCGAGCTCCTTCACCAGCTCGAGCGAAACGGCGTGCAATATCCTCAGGTTGGTGTCGCGGTATGCACGTGTGGCCGGTGCGCTGCTCTTCCCTCTCCCGAAAGAGCCCAGAATCCGCAACGGGCGCTCTCGGGAACCCTTCAACTGCGGAGTTACGCACTCGAAATACAGGGAGGCCCCACTTCGCCCGACTTCGGACTGCTTACCCATGGTGTAAAGCTCTGATCCTGCCGGTAGGTTGAAATCACCCACGTCATGGGGGGCATACATCGAGAACTTCACTCCGCCCGCCGGATCCGTCGGCCTTGCCCCCTGCGGAACCAATCGACAAAGGTCAGCCCCGTCGGCCCAGCTACGCCCTGACGCATACCCCTCCTTGAGCGCATTCACCACTTCCTCCATGCCCTTCCGACTGCTCCAGGCAAACAGCTTGTGGCCCGTCACTTCTTCGACCATCTTCGCCAGTGGTCCGGCAAACAAGCCGTCACACACCTCTTCCGCCCCAACGTACGCCTCATGCGCCTCCTCCGCTTTATCCTCCGAAGCGCACGCCACACCTCCAGCACTCAAGAGCATCACCAAACCGGCACACGCAAGCAATCGCCTCATCCGCACACACCCCACGGCAGTCATCCCGCACCCCTTCCCCATCTGCATCAACCGGTTTCAGGGGCACCGCCCTGTTGGTTCTCACGACCATTGCCTTGCAGGTAACCGAGCGCCAGGGACTCGGTCATTTCTTGACGAAATTCTTTGTTTTCCTCTCCGGATGCATGTCTTTCGAGGAAGCCATCCATCGGAGCTTCAGCCATGGCCTCACCGGACCGATATATATCGTTCCATTCCGTTACAGTGAGATCCTCGGCCTTTTCCTTGCTCTTTTCCACCGACTTATCCGAGAAATCGCCGACGACCTGGCTGATGACCTGCTCCGCCGCCCCGGTGGCTGTGTCGGTCGCCAAGGTAACTAGCACCGCTGCCGTGCCCACTGCAGCGGTCGCGGGCAGGAACGCCACACCAGCCGCGACACCGACCGTGGCCCCGAACTCCACCCACCCCGCCCGCTTTGCCACGGCCTTTTCGTAGTCCTCGTGGGTCTTCATGTGATCGGCCTCGACTTGGTCGGCCCTGGACTGGTCGAGCATTCCATGCACCTCGGCACCACGGAACACCACCGACCTGGCGCCCCCGGGATCGGGGTCCCCGTCCGGGCCCACCTGGGCCTCGAGCGCACTTGCCGTATACACCTGCTCAGCGGTGGACAGCGTGGCGTACGCATCCGGGTGCTGTCCCAAAACGCTGAGGAACTTCCTTGCGATGTCGCGACCGTGACTGCCTTGAGCATCGGAGAAGTCGAGGTGGCCGTCCGGGTCCCTTCCCGGCGCGAAGACGCTGTCCGCACTGTTCTTGTCCAGTGACCAGTTGATGTCGCCGATATAACCGGCCCCCATCGTGCCGAGGCTGTCCGCCATCGCCTCTTGCTTCTTGAGGAGCCCGGCGTCCGCGCCGTACTTCTCCATGACCTGTTTCATTACCTCAGCGTTCTCGGCGCCCCGCACCACGCTTGCATCTGGGTGACCGGCCGGATAGCCAAGCGTCGCCGCCTCAAGTGCGTGGCCCAGGGCATCTGGCATGTAGCCGAGCGACGATTCCCGCTGGGCCTCGTCGGATTGATCGATGTCCCTGAAAGACTCCCACTTCTCGTTTCCGAAAAAGTCAAGATAGTTTTTGACCGCAAGCCCGCCCTCGCCCTTCCCAAGGTCGGCCACGCCACTCTTGTCGACCGTGCCGTCCTCGTTGTACGCGGTCGGCGGGTCGGCGAAGAAGCGCTTGGCCGCGTCCGGGCTGTTGCCGAGGGCTTCCAGCATGGAGACGGTGGGGTCGTAGCCGGAGCCGTTGACGCCCGAGGGGTTGAACGGGTTCTTGAACGAGCTGTTCGCCACCCTGTTGCCGGCGAACATGTACGGGTCCTTCTGGTGCAGCTGCGCCACATGCTCGGCGATGGGGTTCAGGAACTTCGCGTCGTAGTTCCCGTACCGCATGATCCCGCCGAGCAGCTGATAGCCATAAGGCCCGCCGGTGTCGTACTTGGCCAGCGAAATCCGTTCCGTGCCGAGCTTGCGCAGCTCAGGGCCCCACTCGGCGGCGAACGCCTTGTCGTGCGACGCGGTGGCGAGGTTCAGTCCTAGGTTTTTCTGCAGCGCCTGAACATCCTTGAGTCGCTCTTTGTCGACCTTGGGGTAGACGTACGTGTCGGTGGAGAGCTGGCCGAAGAAGGCCAGGGACTTCTCCGGGCCGAGCTTCTCGTAGAAGTTCTTCGCGAACTCCGGCGACTTGCCGTTGTCCTTCAACAGCTCGTTGAGCGCCTGGAGTTCGGTGTGCGAGATGTCGCGGCCCTTGGCGGCCAGGGCAGCGGCCCGGGCGGCCTCCTCCTGGTCCATCTTCGTGTACTTCGGCGCACTGAAGTCGTTGCCCTCGGTGACGTTGGCCTCGAGGGAGTTCTTGAAGGAGACGTCCGTGTCACCGCAGGTCTCGACGATCTGATCGATCTTCTTCTGCCAGGCCGCGATGTTCTCCCGCTGCTGGCGCGCGATCTCCGGATAGTCGGGGTCATGGCGGCGCTGGGCCGCGGGAATGTCCTCCACCGGGTGCAGCGCGGTGACCTTGCCTTTGGCGTCCACATGGATACCGGCCGCCGGACCTTCGTGGTCCCGGATGTCGATCAGGTCGTCCTTGGCCTTCTTGATGGCCGTGTGGGCTTCCTCCAGGATCTGCTGGACACCCTTGGCCTCGGCGGCGGCGTCCTTGAACTCCTTGGCCGTCTTGCCGATGAACCCTCGGGTGACGCCCGCGTTGGCGCCCTCCCACTCCGCCTTGTCCGCCTTGACCTTCATACCGTCATTGGCGTCGTCGGCGAGCTGGTCCAGGTTCTTGACCATGGTTGCCCAGTCGTCGGCCGCCGTCTTCAGCTTCGCCACCGGGGCGTCGACTATGTCCTCGTACGTCAGCATTCCAGCACTCCCCCGGAAACTACTTCAGATACTCGTTGAGCTTGGAGACGGACAGCAGATCGCCACCGATCTGCACGTCATCCTTCGCATGCGCCGCCTTGCTGTAATCCAGGTGGTTCGAGATCTGCGCACAGGCGTCGAGCAACGTCTTCATGTGCGTGTTCCAGCGATCGTGCACCTTGAGCAGGGCCGAACCGCTCGAGAAATTGCCGTTCGTCAACGCGATGGCCGCGTCGAACGTTGCGGGCCGGGCATGGTCCCCGTCCTTCGACAGGCGGGTGCGCAGCGCGTAGGCGTCATGCCCGATGGCACCCAGGTTGTCCTGATTGACAGCCAGATCGGCGTTGACCGGCCCACTACTGCCACCACCCTCCGCCGGGATGCTGTTGAGCCTCATGTCCACCCGCTGCGTGGACTCCGCCCGAAGAGCCGCCCATTCCGCGTCGAACGTCACGAATTCCCCCGTACTCATTCCCGGATACCCACCGAAGCCATCGACTCCGCTTTCAGTGACGCCTACGCTAGCCGCTCAGTTTCCTCCGAGGAGCCCCAGGGAGGGCGCACTTGTCAGTCCATTCGGAAGGAAGGGGATCTCCCTCCCCGGCGGGCAGTCGATAGTGATCCGCTCTGCCGAGGAGACCGGGAGGTGCCTCCGCCCTCCGGGAAACCTTCACCGCCGCGGTGGTCCGCCCATGGCTCCGCCCGCAGCCGGCCGGACGTGTCGGTTCAGGGGCGCAGACCGGCGTTGGCGCGGCCATCAGCACCTGCCCGTGACTGCTCATGCGGCGCGTTGCATGCACACCAGTTGGCCCCTGTCGTCCCATGACTCGGTGACGGTGAATCCGAGCCGTTCGTACAGGGCGATGACTCCGGTCCGCCACTCCCACACCGAGAGCCGGACGGTGTCCACACCATTCTTCACAGCATGAGCAAGCGCGGCGCCGAGCAGTTCGGAGGCGATGCCGCGCCCCCGGGACTCGGGGTCCGTCCAGAGCCTCTTGATCTCCGACTGCCCCTCGATCGGGGCGGTCACCACCAGACAGCCGACGGCAGCGTCGCCCACGAGAGCTACCAGCACGACGCACCGGCGAATGCGGTCCGCGGGTCGGCGATCTCCGCCCGGTAGCGGCCCGGCAAACCGTCGACACCGGCAACCGGTACGCCCTTCTCGGCCTCTGTCTGCAGATGGTAGGCCGCCAGCAACGCGGCCAACCCGTTCTCGATCGGAGGGGTCTGGCCTGGCCAGCGGGCGATGGCGACCTCGCGGTGACTATTCATGACGCCAGCATCACACCACGGAGCCCACGCTCCGCGTCCTCCCTGAGGATTCCTCCCGGTAGACGCCACACGCCCGCGCCCGCGCCCGGGCCCGTGCCCGCGTCTGAGGCTCGGAGCGGGGTGCCGCACGCGCCGTCCTGCCCCCGCCACCATCCTGCTCTCACCGAGGAGAACGCTCGGCTCACCTGACGCGGACGACACGAGGCGCGGAATACCGGATGACGGGCGGCAGGGCGCAACTGAGCACTCGGTCAGAACAGTGAGCCGGGCTCGGGCCCCGAGGGCGACAGGCAGTGCCCGCGCGCACCAGGAGACCCGGGCTCGCCGGTCACCCGCCGGAGCCGCCCTGATTCGGCGGGCCGCCGTAGGGCGGGTTGGCTCCGGGGCCGGCGGAGGGGCCCGTCGCCGGTGGAGCGTACGGCGGATACTGCGGCTGTGACTGCTGGGTCGCGTAGGGAGGCTGATACGGGAAAGCTGCCGGGTCCACCGCGTTCCGGCGACGGGAACGAACCACCGCGACCGCCACCACGGCACCGGCGAGCACGGCCGCACCGATGCCCAGCCCGATCCAGAGACCGGCGCCGCCACTCTCGTCGTCAGCCGCCGCAGAGGACGCGGCGCTCGGCCGCTCGCTCTCGCCCGACGCCTCCGCTCCGCGGGCGGCCTTCGACGGCTCGGCAGACGGCGTCGGAGACGCGGCTGCGGTGAGGTCGGGGAGGGGGTACACGTCAGGGGGGCCAGGGTCACCCGGGGTCTTCAGAGCGATGCGGGGACGGACGATGCCGTAACCGATATAGTCCGTGCGCTCGTCACCGCTGATCGGGCCGCCAGCAGTGTTGAGCATGACGCGCAATACCTGGTTGTTGGTCCAGTCGGGGTGCTTCGACCAGATGAGGGCGGCGGACGCCGAGGCGATGGCGGTCGCTGCGCTGGTGCCGCTTCCCTTGCACAACTGAGTCCCCCCGCTGCAGGCGTACACCATGTCTACGCCCGGTGCGGCAAGATCGACCTGTTGTCCGTACTGAGAAGACTTCGCCCTCTGCAGATTTCTTCCGACCGCCCCCACGCCGACGACGCCAGGAGTACCCGCCGGATATTCCAGGACATTTCCTTGATCACCGGTGTTTCCCATGGCTGCGAAAACGAGGGAACCACTGTCCAGCGCGTAACTCACAGCGTCACTGAGACGCCGCGAACCTGTCTGGTTACCCATGGAGATGTTAATTACCTTGGCTCCCTCATCCACGGCATAACGGATCGCTACCGAAACGTCGTCGTTGAAGTTTTCACCACCAGTGGCCCCGTTCACCTTGCCTGCGTCATCTCGCACACGAATGGGGAGAATTTTTGATCCGGGGGCCAGACCGAAGGAACCACCACCGCCACTCACACTGCCGGTCCCGGCAATTAGAGCTGCCATCCCGGTCCCGTGATTGTCGTAGTCCGTGGTTTCATCCCCCGGCGAGTCTGCCGCTAGATCCTTTCCCTGGAGAACACGTCCCTGCAGGTCGGGGACGGATGCGTCCACTCCCGAATCGATGACAGCAACGGTGATGTCCTCACCCGTACTGATCCCCCACATCTGCTCTGCCCACATCATGTCCAAGTGCCACTGCTTGGAGCGAACAGGATCCGCATAAGCGGGGCCGGCTCCTACCAACAACAATGTGACCGTTGCGAAAATGGCGGTTCCACGACGGACGACCATTGCACTGCTGGTACGCATCCGATTCCCTTTGTCCGTTTTCCGGCTACTCAGTCGATCACCGGCGCCTCAACGGTCGCCCTGCTGCCTCGTCTCCTCGCCCCCACGACACTTACGGTCCGCCACGGTCGCCCCGACGGAGGCGGAAACATCGGCCTCTCCAGGTCGTCCATCTTCTGAGCTGAGAACGAATACCTCTGAGCCAGCCTTCGCACCTGGGCCGCCACCTCATGGCGGTTGGCCTCCTAGGTCACCATCAGCGTCTCCGACGACTTCCTTGCGACCACTGCCACGGATCACAGGCAGTGCCCTCCCGCGCACCAGGACAGGGGAGCTCACCCGGCGGAGCCACCGGCCTGGTTGGGCGGGCCGCCGTAGGGCCGGGTGGATCCGGAACCAGTCGACGGGCTCGTCGGCGGCGGAGCGTACGGAGGATAGGTGGGCTGTGACTGCCCGCCCACGTAAGAGGGCTGATAGGGGGCAGCTGCCGGCGCAGCCGCTTTCCGGCGACGGGAGCGAAGCATCGCCACGGCCGCCACCCCTCCAGCGAGCACAGCCGCACCGACACCCAGCCCGATCCAAAGACCAGCGTTACCGCTCTCGTCATCAGCGGCCACAGGCCCGGCGTTCGGCTCCTCACTCTCGCCCGACGCCTCCGCTCCATCAACCGCCCTGGACGACTCGGCAGACGGCGCCGGAGACACGGCAGCGGCAAGGTCCGGGAGCGGATACACGTCAGCCGGGCCAGGGTCACCCGGAGACTTCAAAGCGATGCGAGGGCGGACAATTCCGTAACCGATGTAGTCCGTACGCTCCTCCCCGTTGACAGCGCCACCAGCAGTATTGAGCAGCACCCGCAGGACCTGGTTGTTGGTCCACTCGGGGTACTTGGACCAGATCAGAGCCGCGGAAGCAGAGACCAAGGCAGTGGCAGCACTCGTGCCGTGCCCCTTACAAAGGCCGGACTTTTCGGTGCAGGCGTAAATCATTTCTTCGCCCGGTGCGGAAAGATCAACCTGCGGACCCCATTGGGACTCGCCCGTCTTCCTGAGATCCTTACTCACAGCACCAACGCCCACTGCCCCGGGAGTCGCAGCCGGATATTTTACGCCGTTCGCCCTCTCAGCGTCATTTCCTACACCTGCGAAAATGAGCGACCCCTTGTCGAGGGCGTATGCGACAGCATCGGTAAGCTGTTGAGATCCCTGACTTGTGACCAGCGAAATGTTGATCACTTTCGCACCGTTGTCAGCAGCGTAACGAATCGCGGCTGGCACCTTGGTGTTGAATTGCTGGATGTCGGCTTCGAGGTTGGCCGCCTTGTCCGGAACTCTGATCGGCAAGATCTTGACGCCAGGGGCGAGCCCAAATGCGCCGTCGCCACCCCCACTGTCGCCCGTTCCCGCAATCAACGCGGCCATGCCTGTGCCGTGCCCACCAATATCTGTGTGCTCGTCGCCGGATTCGTTTGTGGCGAAGTCCTTACCCTCAAGGATTTGCCCCTGCAGGTCAGCGTTCGATGTATCGACGCCCGAATCAATGACAGCGACTGTCACACCTTTACCCGTGCTCGTCTCCCACATTTCCTCGGCCTTCATGACCGTGAGGTGCCACTGATTCGAGCGAACGGAGTCCGCATGGGCAGTGGCAGGAAGAGACCCAGCCAGCACCACTCCCACCAGCAGCGCAGGATAAATGACTCGACGACAGGTGACTCGGGTACTGCTGGCAGGCATCCTGGTTCCTTTGCCGGAGCTGATCAGTCGATGACCGGAGGGACGACACGTCGGCCGCCCTGCTGCCATGTCTCTTCGTCCTCGACGAGGTAGTCCGGCCGGTCGCGCTCGTCACGACCCGCTTCGCCCAGTTTCCCAGGTGTTCCGGCACGCCCTACCGGGCCCGTTCCACGCATACCGTCCGCCTGCGCGGACTTGCGTACCAAGCCTGTGCCCCCGGGTGTGAACGGCCGACCGTTCGCCCGTCCCGATTGCTGTGGACGGCCCCCCACCAGGCCCCCAGTCTCGCCCGCCAGGCGTCGGCCACCAGTAATACCACCCTGGCTACCGCCGGCACCTCCCATACCCGTGCTATGACCCATAGGTGCACGGCCGGCATGCGTACCTTCGGCACCGACAACTGTTCCTCGGGGAAAACCTACCGCTGGGCGCGCCATCGATTGCGCCACTGGGCGGCCGCCGGTGATACCACCATCACGTGGCGCTCGGGTGCCTGGGCCTGTCCCAAGTCCACTCTGGCCAGACATCAAAGGCGGCCGGACGCCAGATCCTGCGGGTCGCCCCACGCCTGTCGGTCCCGGAAACGTCGTTGAGCCCCCTATGAGCCCTGGCGTCAAAGGCGTCGTCCCAGAGGGGAGAACGGCATCCGTCTTTCCAACGGCTGGGGGCGCCGTAGGCGGGACAGGCACAGACTGCGTCGGCAGAGTCGCCACCCCGTCGATCTCCATATCGACGGCCCGATCCGGTCGGACAAATGTATGCACTGGCAGACTCTCCGGGGAGCCTGTCAGCCCACTTTCGGGGCTGACTGTCCGCTGCGAGGTCGAGGAGTAAGCGACGCTGTCCGTGCCATATCCGGTTCCCGAACCCGAGCCACCTCCTGAGCGTGCCCAACCCTCTTCATTGCCGACGACATCTTTGCGCTCCGGCACGATCGCCCCCGGCGGAGGGGGAAACACCGGCCTCTCCAGGCCGTCCATCTTCTGGGCTGAGAACGAGTACGTCTGAGCCAACCTTCGCATCTGGGCCGCCGCCTCATGGCGGTTGGCCTCCTGAGTCGCGATCAGCGTCTCCGCCGACTTCCTCGCGACCACCGACGCGTCCGGGTCGTTCCTCGCAACGCGCGCCGCTTCGAGATTCGCCTGAGCATCCCCGTGTGTGCGAGGGATCGATGCCTGGGCCGTAGCGATCGCGTTCGACGCCTCCGCGAGCCACTCGGACACACCCGAACTGAAGTCACCCAGACGAAGCGTCGCATTGGCCAGGTCAGCACTCCAGGTCTGGAACGCGTTCGCCCCCTCGCCCTTCCACTCAACCCGCTGCGGACGGTCCCTCAGCTCCGTGGCGACCTTCCTGATCTCCGCGGCAGCACTCGACAGTCGATCCGACGCACCCTTGACCGCACCGCTGTTGGCCTTGTCCAGCCACGCCAGCATGGCCTCGTGACTCATGCTTTCGAACGGTGTGCCCTGTCCGGATTCCCTGACATCCATTCCTGCCCCCGTCTATCCCCGCGTCATACCGATGATCGTCGTCGCCTCAGGCCGAACCGGTACTCGCCCCCGGCGCCGGCTTCGCCGGCTTGTCCGCCCCAGGCGCGTCAGCACTCTCCTTCGCGCCCTGCGACGGGTCGTACTCACCGCCGTAGTGCTCCTGCGCGTTGTCCGCGATGGCGAGCATGCGCTGCCGGATATCGAGGTCCAGGTTCTCGTACCCCTTGTGGGAAGCGAGCACCGCAATGCTCATTCCCTCGATGGACTCCGACAGCAACTTGGAAAGCGTCTCCAGCTCGGTGACCACTTTCTGGTACGAGAGAAAGAGATTGGCTGCTTCCGCCCACTGCATCTCACCGCCGCCGAACTGAGTTCGCGACAGCGGGTCTTCGCCCAGCTTGGCCGGGCCGGCCGGCGACGTCTTCAGGTCGCGCAGGATCTCGTCGATGTGGTTACGGAACGCGGTGAACGACGATAGCTCCGTTGCAAGTTCCGCAGTCGTGGCGCCCATGGTCGCGAACGACGCGGCCACCCCAAGTCCGACCTCACTCGGCAGCACAGCACCCTCCCCGTATCCGGCTGGCTACAACGTCTGGCATCACTGTAGTCAGCACCGGTGACACACCGCATCCCCGGCTTGCGCGTGCAACGCGGATCACACGTCAGGGCCTGGGAGTTGCCACCGCCGCCTGTGGGCGGATCGGGAGGCGGTTGACCGGGCGGCCCGTCGCCGCGCGGACCGCTGCGGCCACCGCTGCCGGGGACGTGACCACGGGTACCGCCGAGGCGGCCTTGGCGCCGAAGGGGGCGACCACGTCGCGTTCCTCGACCAGTTTGACGATGCGGATGTCCGGAGCGTCCAGGGCCGTCGGGAGTGCGTACCCCGTGAGGTCGGGGTGGCGGATCAGGCCGCGGGCCGTGCGGAGGTTCTCCGTGAGGGCGGCGCCGATGCCCTGGGTGACGCCCGCTTCGATGCGGGTCGCCAGCTGGGACGGGTTGAGGACCCGGCCGACGTCCTGGGCGACCGCCATGTCGACCACCCGGACCGAGCCGAGTTCGATGTCCACGTCGACCACCGCGCGGATCGCGCAGAAGGCCAGTCCCACGAAGGCGTCTCCCTGACCGGACTCGTCCAGGGGTTCGGTCGGGTGGGGGCGGCACTGGGCGGTGGCCCAGAGCTCCTTGCCGTCCATGGCCTCCATGACCGTCGTGGAGAGCACCCCGTCGTACGACGTGATCTTGCCGTCGGCGATCTGCAGGAGTTCGGTGGACATGCCGAACTTGTGGGCCAGCGGCTGGAGAAGCTGGGTGCGGACCATCTTGGCGGCGCGTTCGACGGCGCCGCCCGAGACCCAGGTGTGACGGCCGTGCGTCGCCGGACCCGCGGGAGGCTGATCGGTGTCCACCGCCGCGACGTGGACCTCCTCGATGCCCAGGGTCTCCTGGACGATCTGGCGGGCGAGCGTGGTGAACCCCTGGCCGGTCTCGACGGCCGCGCAGATGACCGTGGCGACGCCGTCGTGGACCCGGACCGTGGCCGTGGAGACCTCGTCCGCGCCCTCGGCGCCGAGCATGTGGACCATCCCGAGCGCGTAGCCGACGCCTCGGCGTACCGCTCCGGGTTCACCCGCGCCCTCCGGACCGCCCGGGAGCAGCCAGTCGTCCTCAGGGGCGTCCTTCGGGAGGGCGGGCAGCGGGAAGTCGCGTACGGCCTCGAGGAGTTCCGCCACCGGGGCCGGGCAGGTCACCGTCTGGCTGGTGGGGAGGATGTCGCCGGTGGACAGGGCGTTACGGAGGCGGAGTTCGGCCGGATCGATGCCCAGCTTCGCCGCCAGCTTGTCCATCTGGCCTTCGTAGGCGGCGCAGACCTGCATCGCGCCCTCTCCGCGCACGTGACCGGAGGGCGGGTTGTTCGTACGGACCGCCCAGCCCTCGATGAAGGCGTGCGGAACCACGTAGGGACCGCACGCGAAGGCCACGGCGGCGGCGAGGGACTCCGAGGACGCGTCGGCGTACGCGCCGGCGTCCAGGAGGATCTGCGCCTCGACCTTGACCAGCCGGCCCTCGGTGTCCGCGTGGTGGCGGTAGCGCAGCAGGGTCGGGTGGCGGTGTGCGTGGCCGAGGAAGGACTCCTCGCGCGTGGCGGCCAGTTTCACCGGGCAGCCGGTGCGCAGGGCGAGCAGGCCGAGCGGGATCTGGAAGCCGGGGTCCTCCCGGTCGCCGGTGGCTCCGGGGACGCCGGTCACGACGACCTTGACGCGCTCGGCGTCCAGCCCGAAGCAGGCGGCGGCGAGGTCCCGGTCGGTGTGCGGGTCGGTGGAGGCGGTGTACAACTCGACGCCGCCGTCGGGGCGGGGCACGGCGAGGCCGGCCTCGGCGCCGATGGGGGCGGGGTCCTGACGGCCGATGCGGTACAGGCCCTCGACGATGACCTCGCCCACGGCCTCGGGGTCGCCGTAGCGCAGCGGGATGTGGCGGATGAGGTTGCCGTCGGGGTGCAGCGGCTCGGCGGCGAAGGCCTTCTCCGGGTCGGTGACCGGTTCGAGCACCTCGTACTCCACCGCGATCGCCGCGGCGGCCAGCCGCGCGGTGTCGGGGTGGTCGGCGGCGACGGCGGCGATCGCCTCGCCGTGGTGGCGGACGAGGTCGGAGGCGAAGACGGGGCGGTCGACCACGCTCCTGCCGTACATGCTGTCGCCGGGGATGTCCTGGTGCGTGACGACCGCGCGTACGCCGGGCATCGCTGCGGCGGCCGACGGGTCGATCGAGAGGATGCGCGCGTGCGCGTGCGGGGAGCGGAGCACCGCCGCCCACAGCAGCCCCTCGGCCCAGAGGTCGGCCGCGTACGGGAACGTGCCCTCGGTCTTGGCGCGGGCGTCGGTCTGCGGGAGGGAGGCGCCCAGGCCGTGCGACGGCGGCTCGGCGTCAGGGCCCGGATTCGGGCCCTCGGGCCGCGGTGACGTACGGGTGGTGCTGGTCGCGGTGGCTGCGTCGCTGGTCACGCCGCCTCCTTGTCGTTCGCCCCGCTGCGGCAGCGGCGGGTGATGGTGGTGGGTGTGACCGGTGAGGCGGGAGACGCGGTGTTCACCGGGCGTCTCCCTCGTGCGCGTGGGTGTGGACGCCGCCCGTTCCGGGGGCGGACTGGTGGGGGATGCGCGGCTCGTCGTCGGCCGTGGCGGCCGCCTCCGCGGTCGCCTCCCGGCCCGCGACGACCTCGCGTACGGCGTCGAGTACGCCCCGGTAGCCGGAGCAGCGGCAGAGGTTGCCGCACAGGGCCTGGCGCGTCTCCAGTTCGGTGGGGGCGTGGTTGCCCTCCAGCAGGTCGTGGACGGTCATGGCCATCCCGGGGATGCAGAAGCCGCACTGCACTGCACCGCACCCGGCGAGGGCCCGCTGGACGTCCGACGGTTCCCCGTCCACCGCCAGGCCTTCCACCGTGCGGACCTCGCTGCCCGCCGTGGTGGCCGCGGGAACGAGGCAGGAGGCGACGAGGCGGCCGTCGACCTGGACGTTGCACGCCCCGCACTCGCCCTGCGAGCAGCCGTCCTTGGCCCCGGCGAGGCCGAGGCGCTCGCGGAGGACGTAGAGCAGCGACTCACCGATCCAGGCATCGCTGACGGGGCGGTCCACGCCGTTCACGTGCAGGACGTACGAAGCCGCCGGGTGCTCGCTCGGACCGTCCATGGGAACGGGGGCTGGGGCGGGCGAGGGGTCCGGCTCCGGGACGGGCGCCTGACCGAGCGTCGCGTCCGTTGCGTCCGTTGCGTCCGTTGCGTCGATGACGGGGTCGGCGGCGGGGTCGGTGGCAGCGGTGGCGTGGTCCGTGTCGGAGCCCGTCTCCCCGGGGAGGGCGGCGACCCCGTCGGCGCCTGCGGGAGGTTCGGCGCCCGCGGGCAGGTCGGTGCCCGGAAGTGCACCACCTGCGGAAAGTCCGGCGCCTTCCTGGGGCCCCGTGGCCCCAGGGGGCGCGCCGTCCTGCTCGTGGGCCTCTGCGGGCTCCGGGGCTTCCCCGGAGCCGCCGGACTCGCGCTGCTCGCCGTACCCCGCATGCTCGCCCTGCTCGCCCTGCTCGCCGTACTCCGCTTGTTCGGCGTACTGCGCGTGCTCTGCGTCGGCTTGCGTACCGGTGTCCTGGGCGCCCAGGGCGTCGGTGTCCTCCGGGCTCCCCGGGACGTCCGGAGCGTGCACGGGAGTGCCGGGGGGCTCTTCTCCGGGCACAGGAACGCCTGCGGGAACCCCTGTCGGAGGAACGCCGCCCACCGGGGCCCCGGTGGCCTGCTGGTCCTCAGGCTCCGGCGGGCGTGCGGGTTCGGGGACGGATGCCGCCGACGGAGTGGCCGGCGTGGCGGTCGGCTCCTGGGCGGCGGTCGGCTCCTGGGTGACCACCGGCTCAGGGGTGGCCCACGGCGCCGGCGCGCCGCCCGGCAGCGTGGCCGGGGGCGTGTCCGCGTACCACTGCGACGCCATCGCCGAGGCCGCGTACTCGCCGGACTCCTCGGGGATGTCACCGTTCGCGACCGGGATCGTCCACTGCCCGGTGTGCCCGAGGGGTTCCGGTACGGGCTCGGGGGCCGGGGCGGGGGCCTCCGCCTCGGGGAAGTGCCACTGGGCGGTCGTGGACGACGTCTGCCCGTACTGCGAGGTGTCCGGGTGGTACTGCTGGTACGTCTCGTGCGCGCTGTTCGGGTCGGGCCAGTGCACCGCCTCCGGTGCGCCCTCCGCGCCTGCGGCGTGGCCGGCCCGCTCCTGCTGGCTCTGCGTCTGCATGACCCAGCTGCCGGTCGCCGCCGGGTCCAGCCCTGCCGCCGGGGTCAGGGGCAGGATCATCGGCGGGACATAGCCGTGGCCGGGGGCGGCCAGCGGGTCACCGCCGAGGTTCGCCAGGTCCTCCGGAGGCAGGTGGACGAAGGCGGTGGCCTCGGCGTCGTACTCGCCGCCCTGCGGGGTCGGCTGCCAGCCGCCGTACGGATCGGGCTGCCCGTGCTGCTGCCCGGGGTTCTCCTCATTGCTCACGACAGTGCCCTCCCCAGTGCGCGTCGGGCGAGCGCGGCGACCGTGCGCCGCAGGTGCAGTACGGCGGGAGACAGCGGTGGCGCCTCTCCCCCGTCGTCAGGTGGCGCCTGGTCCGGGATGCAGGCCGCGGCGACGTACTCGCCGAAGGCGGCCAGCGCGTCGGGGGCCAGGCCGCGTTCGCCGTCCCAGTCGATCAGGGAGGCGATCCAGCGTTCGGCCTCCAGGGGCCGCAGTGGCATGGGGGCGATCGCCCCGACGGCGCAGCGCACGCCGCGGCGGGCCGGGTCCAGGACGATCGCGACGGAGGCGGTGGCACGCCCGGGGCCGGTGCGGCCGGTGGCCTTGACGAAGACCTGGGGCGCGTGCAGCAGTGGTACGCGGACGAAGCCGATCAGCTCGGCGGGTTCGAGCATCTCGCGGCCGGCCAGCAGGTGCGAGACGGGGATCTCACGCCGGGCGCCCCCGGGGCCGGCGATGACCAGTTCGGCTTCCAGGGCCGCCAGCACCGGCAGGGCGTCGCCGGTCGGCGCCGCGGTGGCGATGTTGCCGCCGAGGGTTCCGGCGTTACGGATCTGGGGCGGGCCGGCGGCGCGTGCGGAGGCGGCCAGCGCGGGGATGAGGGCGGCGAAGTCGGGCCGTCCCATGCGCGCGTGGGTGAGGCCGGCGCCGAGGAGGGCGTGGCCGTCCTGGTAGTGCCAGCCGCGCAGTTCGCTGATCCGGCTCAGGCCGACCAGCCCGGAGGGCCGCAGGAGGCCCTTGTTGACGGCGGCCATGAGGTCCGTGCCCCCGGCCACAGGAACGGCGGCAGGCATGGCGCCGAGAGCTGCCACGGCCTCGTCGAGCGAGGCCGGGAGCGTCACCGACTGCATCGCCTGCGGTGCGTGCGTGGTCAACCCAGCTGCCCCTTCCCGGTGTCCCGGCAGTCCCGCCTGTCCGCCGTACGGTACGTGCTCACGGCCGGGACGTGGCAACTCTGGCACATCTTCCGGGCGGACCGACGCGAGGGTCCACGAAGGGCGCATCCGTCCCTGACCGGGGGGTGCATCACCTTTAGCGCACCTTCGCCCGGTGTGCGCATGGCGATCGTCCGGCGCGTTCGCTCGACTTGTTCGTTTCGCGTGTCCACCCGCGCCGAGGGGTGGACACGCGGACCGGACGCGCCCGGGCGACGGGTCCCGTGTGCGGGGACGGGACGGGGGCGCACCTCAGACGTTCGGGGGCGGTCCCTCGATCGGGCGACCCAGGACGCCCGGCCGCCGTTGCCACGGCAGGGGGCCGCCCGGCGGCCGGTAGCCGACACCCAGGGCGTCGAGCCGGGCGTAGTGCGCGGTCATGCGGCGCTCGAATCCGGCGAAGTCCCTCTCTTCGGGGGCCGGAAGGGGGGACCAGGCGACCTCGGCGAAGGCAGCGAGCCGCGGGAAGACCTGGTAGTCCACGCGGGCCCTGTTCTGCATGACCTCGGTCCAGACGTTGGCCTGGGTGCCGAGGATGTGGGCGGCCGCCTCTTCGGAGAGCCCCGGGGGGACGGGTTCGAAGCGGTAGACGTCCTCCAGGGTGCGTACGTACCCGATGGGCATCGGTTCGTCGGGGCCGCCGTCCTGACGGTGGTCCAGGTAGACCTGCTGTTCGGGGCACATGACGACGTCGTGTCCGGCCTCGGCGGCGGCGATGCCGCCCGCGTATCCGCGCCACGAGGACACCGCGGCCCCCTCGGCGAGGCCGCCCTCGAGGATCTCGTCCCAGCCGATGAGCCTGCGGCCCCGGGCGGTGAGCCAGCCGTCGAAGTGCCGGATGAACCAGGACTGCAGTTCGTCCTCGCCGGTGAGGCCGAGTCCGGCCATCCGGGCCTGCGCCGCCGGTGACTGCCTCCACTGGTCCTTGAGGCATTCGTCGCCACCGATATGGATGAACGGCGAGGTGGCGGCGGGGAAGAGACCGAGAATCTCTTCGAAGACCCCTTCGAAGAAGCGGAGGGTGCTGTCAGTGGGGGAGAGTACGTTCGGATTGACGCCCCAGGTGTCCCAGACCGAAAGCGCGGAGGTATCGATGACGTCGGTGTTGCCGAGTTCCGGATATGCGCTGATCGCTGCCTGCGAGTGGCCCGGGATGTCGATTTCCGGGACGACCCGGATATGCCGCTCGGCGGCGTACGCGACGATTTCGCGGATGTCGTCCTGGGTGTAGTAACCGCCGTGCGGGGTCTCGTCCCAGAGGTCGGAGGCGCGGTGGCCGTATCGGGTGCGTGGACGCCAGGCGCCGGTCTCCGTGAGCCGGGGGTGGCGTTTGATCTCGACGCGCCAGCCCTGGTCGTCGGTGAGGTGGAAGTGGAAGACGTTGAGTTTGTGGGCCGCCATCAGGTCGAGGTAGCGCAGGACGTCGTCCTTGGGCATGAAGTGGCGCGCCACGTCGAGCATCAGACCGCGCCAGCCGAAGCGCGGGCCGTCCTCGATGTCCAGGAGGGGGACGGGGCGCGGGCCCGCGGGGCCCACGGGCGCGCGGCGGAACGCCTCCGGGCCGAGGAGCTGGCGGAGTGTCTGCGCACCCCAGAAGACGCCGGCGGCGCTGCCTCCGGAGATCTCGACGCCGCCCTCGGGCGTGACGGTCAGACGGTAGCCTTCGGGCTCCCTCGCGGGGTCGATGCGCAGGTCGACGGTGGTGCCGGTGCCGTCGCCCCCCGGGGCGAGCGGGATACCGAAGGCGGCTCCGAGAGTGGTGCGCAGCCAGCGCCCGGTGGACTCGGTGCCGGCCCGTGCCGTGAGGGTGGTGGCCCCGTCCAGGAGGAACGCGCTCCGGTCCGTGGTCTCGGCGCGTACGGGCGCCGGAATCAGCTGGTGCATGGTCAGTCCTTCACCGCTCCGCCGAGTCCCGAGACCAGACGGCGCTGTACGAGTACGAAGAAGACGAGCACGGGAACGGTCATCACCGTCGAGGCGGCCATGATCCCGCCCCAGTCGTTCTCGTCGGGTTTGAAGAACACCAGGAGGGCCATGGGAAGAGTCGACTGGGACGTGTCGCTGATGAGGAACGACTTGGCGAAGAGGAAGTCGTTCCAGGTCGAGATGAAGGAGAACACGCTGGTCGCCACGAGGCCGGGGAAGACGAGCGGGAAGAGGATCTGCCACAGGAAGCGGGTCCGGCTCGCCCCGTCGATGTAGGCGGCCTCCTCCAGGGCCTCCGGGACGGCCTTGACGAATCCGCGCAGCATCCAGATCGCGAACGGCAGCGAGAAGGCGAGGTGGGGCAGGATCAGCGAGCCCAGGGTGTTCAGCTGCCCGAAATCCCGCATGAGGAAGAACAACGGGATGGTGAGCGCCTCGACCGGCACCATCTGTGCCACGAGAAACATGATCAGCAGCGTGGTGCGGAATCTGAAACGGAATCGGGTGACGGCCGTGGCCGCGAGGAAGGCGATCAGCGCGGAGGCGAGGACGACCGTGCCGGCGACGAGCAGGCTGTTGAGGAAGTAGCGGCCGAAATCCTGCTGTTCGAAGACCCGGCGGAAGGAGTCGAGGGACGGGGACAGTGTCCAGGGCCGGGCGTGCGTGGACTGGATCTCGCCCGCCGGTTTGAGGGCGGAGAGCACCATCCAGTACAGCGGGAAGGCGACCGCGGCGGCGATGAGGAAGGCCGCGGCCTCCGCGGCCAGCCGTCCGGGCCGTCGGATGCGCGGGCGGGTCGTCGGCAAGCTCACAGTTCCTCCCCCTGGCGCCGCACCAGGCGCAGATAGACCAGCGTCACGGCCAGCAGGATCACCAGCATCACGACGCCGATCGCCGATCCGAGGCTGTACTGCGAGGACGCGAACGCCTTCTGGTACGCGTACACGTTGAGCACCAGGTTCTGGCCGGCGATCCCGCCGCCGTTGGTCATGACGTAGATCTGGGTGAAGACCTTGAAGTCCCAGATGACCGACTGGATGGTGACGACGATCAGGATCGGCCGCAGCATCGGTGCCATGACCGACCGCCAGATCCGCCACTGCGAGGCGCCGTCCAGCGAGGCCGCCTCCAGCACCTCGGCGGGGATCGCGCGGATGCCCGCGTACACGGTCACCATCACGAACGGGAACGAGCACCACAGCACTTCGAGGAGGACCAGGGCGAAGGCGCTGTAGCGCCCGTACGTCCAGGAGAAGTCCCTCAGGCCCAGCACCTTGTTGACCGGTCCGAAGTCCGGGTCGAAGAGGAAGACCCAGACGGTCGATCCGGTGATCGCCGGGGTCGCCCACGCCCCGAGCGCGGCCATCATGAGGGCGAGCCGGGGCAGGGCCCGGATCCGGGTGAGCAGGACGGCCAGGGCGCAGCCGACGGACAGGGTGGCGAGCACGCAGGCCGCGGCGAACAGCACGGTCGCGAGGAGCACCTGCCAGAACTGGCTGTCGCGGAAGAGCGTCGCGTAGTTGCCGAAACCCTGGAAGGTCGTGGGTTCGCCGCCGCTGACCTGGGCCTGGGTGTACTCCAGGAAGGAGATCAGGCCCAGCTGGTAGATCGGGTAGACCAGGAGCCCGCCGAGCAGCACGAGGGCGGGCAGCAGGTACAGCCAGGGTGTCCAGCCGGAGCGCCGTACGGGTGAGGCCGGCCGGCGCCGGGGCGGGCGGGCCGGCGTGCCGCCGCCCGCCCCGGGCACCGGGGCCTTGTGCACTGTCGTGTTCGCGGTCATCGTCAGCCCGCGTCGGCGAACGCCGCGTCCATCTTCTTCGCCGCGTCGTCCGAGGCGGCTGCCACGTCCTTACGGCCGCTGACGATCTCCTGGAACATCGTGGGCAGGACCAGTGAGGCGTCGATCTGACCCCAGGCCGGGGACGCCGGGACGAACTTGGCGCCCGCGCCGAGCGTGTCGACGAACGGCCCGACGAAGGGCTCCTTCTCGGCGACCGCGGCCCGTACGTCCGTGTAGGTGGGCAGGAAGCCCATGGCGTCGAACATCTCGGCCTGCGTCTTCTTACCGGTCAGCGCCTTCATGAGGTCGACCGCGAGGGTGCGGTGTGCACTGCTCCTGAGCACGCCGATGTTGTTGCCGCCCGCGAACGCCGGGGCGATGGAGCCCTTTTCGACGCCGGGCAGCGGCACGACCGCGTACTTGCCCTTCACTGCGCCCGCCTCGACGGCCGCGTGGCTGAAGTCGCCGCCGATCGCCATGGCAGCCTTGCCGGACGCGAAGGCGGTGACGGTCGCGTTGCCGCCCATGGCCGCGCACTTGGCGGCGGGGCAGTTGTCGTCGCCGAAGAGGGAGGTGTAGGCCTCGATGCCCGTGCGGGCCTTCTCGCTGTTGATGGCCGACTCGTAGGTCACCCCGGTCTCGTCGGCCAGTTCGCCGCCGTGCGCCCAGATGAAGGGCATCGCGCCGTAGGTGTAGGCGCCGCCGACCGCGAGGCCGTACAGCCCGGGCTTCTCCTTGTGGATCTTCTTGGCGGTGGAGATCAGCTCCGTCTGGGACGTGGGCGGCTGGATGCCGAGGTCCTCGAAGACGTCGGTGCGGTAGTAGAGCGCCCGTACCCCGACGAAGAGGGGTGCCCCGTACACCTTGCCGCCGACCGTCACGGACTGCTTGGCGGCCGGGTCGATGTCCTCGGCCTCGTCCCAGGCGGCGAACTCCTTGCTGACGTCGGCGAGTCCGCCGTCCTTCACGTACCCGGCCGTGTCGGTGTTGCCGTACTCGACGAGGTCGGGGGCGCTCTTCGGGTCGTTGAAGGCGGCCTTGATGCGCTGGGCGCGGGTGTCGACCGGTATGTACTCGACCTCGACCTCCGCGCCCTTGTGGGACTTCTCGAAGGCGGCGACCGCGGCGTCGACGACCTTCTCCTTGGGCTTGTTGCCTACCTCCTGGAAGAGCCAGACGCGGAGTGTCCCGCTCTTCTCGTCCGCCCCGGAGGCGGTGTCGGAGGTCTGCGGCGCGCAGGCGGTGGCGGTGAGGCCGGCCAGCACAAGAGCCGCGGCCGGGACGGCCATTCGGGCAGAAAGCTTCATGCGGAACCCCTACCGGTCAGTCGTTGCATGCTGTGCAACGCACGTTTCGTTCTGCACAACTGGCAGGAGAGTAAGCGCGCGCCCGCACCCCGACAAGTGGTCTCAACCACTCTGTGACCACCCGGAGCAGCCCGTGCAACGCCCGGCCGCCCGGACGGGCCCGCGCCCCGCGCGTCCGCGGACCACCCGTCCGCGCGCCCCACACCCGGGTCGGGATGCGCGCGGACATGCGAAGACCCCCGGGGCGCGCATCGCTGCGCGCCCCGGGGGTCACGGGCCGGACGGTGTCACCAGGTGGGGCTACTTCTTGCCGCTGTCCTTGCCGCCCTTGCCCTTGTCCTTGTCGCCTCCGGCGCCCATGGACTCGTAGATCTCCTTGCACATGGGACAGACCGGGTACTTCTTGGGGTCGCGCCCCGGGACCCAGACCTTTCCGCACAGTGCCACCACGGGAGTGCCCTCGAGGGCACTCGCCATGATCTTGTCCTTCTGGACGTAATGGGCGTAGCGCTCGTGGTCGCCGTCGCCGTTCGACACCTGTGGCGTCGGCTCTACGAGGGTGCCCGTCCCTGCCCCGCGCTCGGGCTCAAGAGTGCTCATAACTGCCAAGCGTACTGAAAGCTCCGGGCATCAGTTCAGCGAAGGGTCGTCCGGATACGTCGCGACCATCGCCAGTTCGCTGCGCTGGCGCCGCAGAACGGCGCGCCAGAGGTTCTCCGGGCGTGGCGACGACACGTCGCCGGGCTCCGACTCGACGACGTACCAGGCGCCGTCCCTGAGCTCCGTCTCCAGCTGCCCCGGCCCCCAGCCCGCGTACCCGGCGAAGATCCGCAGGGAGCCGAGCGCCGCGGCCAGCAGTTCCGGAGGTGCCTCCAGGTCCACCAGGCCGATCGCCCCGTGCACCCGGCGCCAGCCCGGAGGACCCTCGCCCCCGGGGATGACCGCGACGCCCAGGGCCGAGTCGAGCGAGACGGGACCGCCCTGGAAGACCACGTCGGGCTCGCCGGTCAGGCCGGCCCAGGACGCGAGGATGTCACCGACGCCCACCGGGGTCGGGCGGTTCAGGACGACGCCGAGCGAGCCCTCCTCGTCATGGTCGAGGAGCAGCACCACGGCACGGTCGAAGTTCGGATCCGCCAGGGCGGGTGTGGCCACGAGCAGCCGCCCTGTGAGCGAGGACACCTCGGTCATGGCAGAGATGATCCCGCATGTCCGCCCTCCGCGGGAACCGGACGGCCCACCCGGTCACGGCTCGCGCCCGCGCGCAGCTCAGGACGCCCGAGCCGCCGCACGGGCGCACGGGGGACCCGGGGAGGGGTGCCCCGGCACCGGCCACCCGGACGGTGACCCTCCGCAAGAGGGCCGGAGCAGAGCGTGTTGTGGCGGATCCATGACGTTCGCACACCCCCCTGTGACTTACGGAAGGGGGGTGGGGGCCCATTACCCTCTTCGGAGGCCCCCTGCCCGACCACTTCGGAACGCGAGATACATGACCGGCACAGACGATGTCCTGCTTGTCCACGGCGGCACCCCGCTGGAGGGCGAGATCCGCGTCCGAGGCGCCAAGAACCTGGTGCCGAAGGCGATGGTCGCCGCGCTGCTCGGCAGCGGGCCCAGCCGGCTCCGCAACGTGCCCGACATCCGCGATGTGCGGGTGGTCCGGGGGCTGCTGCAGCTGCACGGCGTGACCGTACGCCCGGGTGACGAGCCGGGCGAACTCATCCTCGACCCGTCGCACGTCGAGAGCGCGAACGTCGCCGACATCGACGCGCACGCGGGCTCCTCGCGCATCCCGATCCTCTTCTGCGGTCCTCTGCTGCACCGCCTGGGCCACGCCTTCATCCCCGGGCTGGGCGGCTGCGACATCGGCGGCCGGCCGATCGACTTCCACTTCGAGGTGCTGCGCCAGTTCGGCGCGGTCATCGAGAAGCGGGCCGACGGCCAGTACCTGGAGGCCCCGCAGCGCCTGCGCGGTACGAAGATCAGGCTGCCGTACCCGTCGGTCGGCTCCACCGAGCAGGTGCTGCTGACCGCCGTCCTCGCCGAGGGCGTCACCGAGCTGTCCAACGCGGCCGTCGAGCCGGAGATCGAGGACCTCATCTGCGTACTGCAGAAGATGGGCGCGATCATCTCGATGGACACCGACCGGACCATCCGGATCACCGGCGTCGACCAGCTCGACGGGTACACGCACCGGGCGATCCCGGACCGGCTGGAGGCCGCCTCCTGGGCGTCCGCCGCGCTGGCCACCGAGGGCAACATCTACGTGCGCGGTGCCCAGCAGCGCTCGATGATGACCTTCCTCAACACCTATCGGCGGGTCGGTGGCGCCTTCGAGATCGACGACGAGGGCATCCGCTTCTGGCACCCGGGGGGCGCGCTGAACGCCATCGCCCTGGAGACGGACGTCCACCCCGGATTCCAGACCGACTGGCAGCAGCCGCTGGTGGTGGCCCTGACGCAGGCCGCGGGCCTCTCCATCGTCCACGAGACGGTGTACGAGTCCCGGCTCGGCTTCACTTCGGCGCTCAACCAGATGGGCGCGCACATCCAGCTCTACCGCGAGTGCCTCGGGGGCTCCGACTGCCGCTTCGGCCAACGGAACTTCCTGCACTCCGCGGTCGTGTCCGGGCCCACGCGGCTCCAGGGCGCCGACCTGGTCATCCCGGACCTCCGGGGCGGTTTCTCGTACCTGATCGCCGCGCTGGCGGCCCAGGGCACATCTCGGGTGCACGGCATCGACCTGATCAACCGGGGCTACGAGAACTTCATGGACAAGCTCGAGAGGCTCGGCGCCAAGGTCGAGCTCCCCGGCGGATCGCTCGTCTGACCCCGCGCCGGACACGCTCCGGCGTACGCACAGTGCTGCCGCACACAGCATTGCGCGCCCCCGCACCGCAGCCCGCTGCCCCGGCCCCGTCCATGGGACCGGGGCAGCGGGCTGTGGCGCGCGGGGACGGCCCTGCGGGCTCCGGGAACGGCCGCGCGCAGGTTCCGGGACCCCGGGGCGCCTCCGGGCCCGCAGCGCCGCCCGCACGGCGGCCAGGGCCGCTTCCCGGCCCCCCCGGCGGCCACCGGCTCCCCGTCACGCGGTCCCCGGCCGCCACTTGCCCCTTGCAGCCGGCCCCCGGGTATGCCGAAGGGCGGCCGTCCGGTGAGGACGGCCGCCCTTACTGATGCCTGGGGGCCTTACTTGCCCTTGGCGGCTTCCTTGAGCTTCGAGCCCGCGGAGACCTTCACGCTGTAGCCGGCCGGGATGTTGATCGGGTCGCCGGTCTGCGGGTTACGAGCGGTGCGAGCGGCACGGTGGGTGCGCTCGAAGGTCAGGAAGCCGGGGATGGTGACCTTCTCGTCGCCCTTGGCGACGATCTCGCCGACGGTCTCGGCGAGGGCGGCCAGAACGGCGTCGGCGTCCTTGCGGGTCACCTCGGCACGGTCGGCCAGGGCGGCCACCAGCTCACTGCGGTTCATGTTGTTACTCCCGTGTTCTTCTTGCCTGTGAGGCGTGAGATCGAAGCCGATGCTGCCAGGGCCCTCTGACAGTCCCCGGACCCGGGTCTGATGTCAGACCCTCGCGCCCGAATACGCATCCTGCCCCCACCTGCGGCGCTAACGCCAATCCGGAACCCCCGGACGCCACACGAAAAGCGCCACCGAGTGCCCGTGGTGACGTTCCGTCGACTCCTTGGAGCGGTCCGCAGCGGATGCCGGGCCTGTGGGGCTCGCTGCCCGCCCACCCTAAAGGGGCGTTTGGGACGCCGCGACCCACGACGCGCCGTACGGGCCCCGGACGTGAGGCAGGACACCGCCCGCCAGGACCGTGACCGGCCTCCGCACACGGGGCGCGCCGGGGCGCCCCCCGGTCCCTGCGAACCGGCCACGGCGCCGCACGCGGCACGTCGCGGGATGCCGCGCACCGGATTACCCACCCACGGCGGGGCGGGGCCGCAGCGGCCCGTCCGCGCCCACCCGGGGACGGGGACGGGTGTCGGCCAGCCCGGAGGGACGTCAGGCCGCGGAACGGACGTCAGGCCGGGTCGGGGGCCGCCTCGGCCACTCCGGCCGCCTTGGCGGCCTCGCGGACCGCTCCGGCGACCGCTCCCGCGACCTTGTCGTTGAAGACCGAGGGGATGATGTAGTTCGCGTTGACCTCGTCCTCGGCGACGACACCGGCGAGGGCACGCGCGGCGGCGAGCATCATCTCCGTGTTGACGGTGCGGGACTGAGCGTCCAGCAGGCCGCGGAAGACGCCCGGGAAGACCAGCACGTTGTTGATCTGGTTCGGGAAGTCGGAGCGGCCCGTGGCCACAACTGCCGCCGTCTCCCTGGCGATTGCCGGGTCGACCTCGGGGTCCGGATTCGCGAGAGCGAACACGATCGCACCCTCGGCCATCGCCGCGACGTCGTCACCGTTCAGGACGTTGGGGGCGGAGACGCCGATGAAGACGTCGGCACCGACGACGGCCTCCTTGAGGGTGCCGGTGACACCCTCCGGGTTCGTGTTGTCGGCGATCCAGCGCAGCGGCGAGTCGGGGTCGGCGGAGACGAGGTCCTCACGGCCCGCGTGCACCACACCGTGGATGTCGGCGACGACCGCGTGCTTGACGCCCGCCGCGATGAGGAGTTTCAGGATGGCCGTACCGGCCGCGCCGGCACCGGACATGACGACCCGGACGTCGCCGACGGACTTGCCGACCACGCGCAGCGCGTTGGTCAGCGCGGCCAGGACCACGATCGCCGTACCGTGCTGGTCGTCGTGGAAGACGGGGATGTCCAGGGCCTCGCGCAGCCGCGCCTCGATCTCGAAGCAGCGGGGGGCGGAGATGTCCTCGAGGTTGATGCCGGCGAACCCGGGGGCGATCGCCTTGACGATCTCGACGATGGCGTCGGTGTCCTGCGTGTCCAGGCAGAGCGGCCAGGCGTCGATGCCCGCGAAGCGCTTGAACAGGGCGGCCTTGCCCTCCATGACGGGGAGGGCGGCCTTGGGGCCGATGTTGCCGAGGCCGAGCACCGCGGACCCGTCCGTGACCACGGCCACGGAGTTGCGCTTGATGGTCAGCCGGCGGGCGTCCTCCGGGTTCTCGGCGATCGCCATGCAGACCCGGGCCACACCCGGGGTGTAGATCATCGAGAGGTCGTCGCGGTTGCGGATGGGGTGCTTGGACGCCATCTCGATCTTGCCGCCGAGGTGCATCAGGAACGTACGGTCGGAGACCTTGCCGAGGACGACGCCCTCGATGCCGCGCAGTCCCTCGACGATCTCGTCCGCGTGCGAGGTGGACGAAGCCGCGATGGTGACGTCGATCCGCAGCTTCTCGTGGCCGGAAGCGGTCACGTCGAGGCCGGTGACCGAGCCGCCGGAGGACTCCACGGCCGTGGTGAGCTGGGAGACCGCTGTGCCACTCGCGGGCACCTCCAGCCTGACCGTCATCGAGTACGAGACGCTGGGCGCCGTTGCCATGGCCAGTCCTTCGCTTTCCTGAGCTTCATTGCCTGCGCGCAGTGGGGCTTACCCGTACGCGCGTTCCGAATCGTCGCACCTACCGGCCGGTAGCCGGTAATGACTGCCGCTTTTCGGAAAGTTTCTTCCACCATACGAGAAGTGGCCTCCCCAGGGAACCCTGGGGAGGCGCCGTACACGCAACAGACCCGCGCCACCCTCAGGTGACGCGGGTCTGTCTTCTTCACTCAGGTGGCACCGGCCCGCCATGCTCGCCTCGCGGCAAGTGGTCGCTCGTAGCGACGAAGGTTGGGCCCGGGGGCTTGGATCGAGCCGGTGCCTCCACCAGGCTAACAAAGACCCCGGAAAAGTGATTCCCCCGCGACGCGTCGAGCCGGTGACGAGCCTCCGGCCGCTCCCTCGTACGGGTCCTCGCCACCGCCCGTCCCGCGGTTCCTCCCCTGCCCCTCCCTCAGTCCCTCAGCAGGTCGGGGACACCGTTCCCGTCCGGCAGGTCGCGCTCGCCGGAGACCACGGTCAGCTGCTGCGTCGCCCGGGTGAGCGCCACGTACAGCACCCGCAGCCCCGCCGGGGACTCGTCCGCGATCTCCGCGGGCGAGACGACCACGGTGGCGTCGTACTCCAGGCCCTTCGCCTCCAGGCTGCCCAGCGCCACCACCCGCTCACCGAGTTCCTCCAGCCAGCCGCGGGCCTCGGCGCGGCGGTCCATCGCGACGACCACGCCGACGGTGCCGTCCACCTCCGCGAGGAGCCTGCGCGCCTCCTCGCGTACGGTCCCCGCGAGATCCCCGCCCCGCACCGTCTCGAAGCGCGGCTCCACCCCCGTGGAGCGGACCGCCGCCGGGGACTCCATCCCCGGCATGGCCAGGGCCAGCACCTTCGCGGCGAGCTCGGCGATCTCCGCCGGGTTGCGGTAGTTGACCGTGAGGGTGAAGTGGCGCCGGGGCCGGCTGCCGAGCGCCTCGTCACGGGCGGCGGACGCCTCGTCCGGGTCCGACCAGGAGGACTGGGCCGCGTCGCCGACGATCGTCCAGGTGGCGTGCCGGCCCCGGCGGCCGACCATGCGCCACTGCATCGGGGTCAGGTCCTGGGCCTCGTCGACGATGACGTGCGCGTACTCCGTGCGCTCCGCCGCCAGCCGCTCCGCGCGCTCCCGCTGCGTCTCCTCACGCCGGGGCATCAGCTCGTCCAGGCCGGTGAGCTGGTCCAGCGGGTCGAGTTCGCGCTTCCTCTTCGGCCGGTGCGGGGTGCCCAGCAGCGTCTGCAGTTCGTCCAGGAGCGCCACGTCGTGCACGGAGAGGGCACCCGTGCCGTCCTCGCCCAGCCGCTTCAGCGAGCGGGCGAGGCGGCGTACCTCGCCCTGGTTGAGGATCCGGCGCGCCCACCGGCCCAGCCGCCGCTCGTCGGCCATCGCGGCCAGCACCCGGCGCGGGGTGAGCTCCGGCCACCAGGCGTTCAGGAACTCCAGGAACACGGGCTCGGTGGAGACGTCCTCGTCGAACGAGGAGCGCAGCTCCGCGACGAGTTGGGGGTCGGTGTACCGGCCCCGCCCCGACGACTTGCCCCACAGGGCGTCCAGCAGCAGCTTGCGGGCGCGGGGGCGCAGCAGGTTGACGGGCGCGGTGCCCCCGAGGACGTTGTGCCGGATGCGCCGGAGCTCGTCCGCGTCCAGTTCGAGCCGGGCACCGAAGGCCACCACCCTCAGCCGGGTGGGGGTGCCCTGTCCGGCGGGAGCCTCCGCCTCGCCGAACGCCAGCTGCCCACCCTGGGCGGCGGGGCGGGGAACAGGCTGCTCCAGCGCCCCCCGGGCGGCCTTGCGCAGGACGTGCAGCATCCGGGACGAGCCCTTGATCCGGGCGACGGCGGGCTCGTCGTACGTGGTGGCCCCCTCGACGCCCGCCGCCTCGTCGGAGAGGGAGCCGACCGCACGGATCGCGACCTGGCCCTCCTCGCCGAGCGAGGGCAGCACGCCTTCGGTGTAGGCGACCAGGAGCGGGGTCGGGGAGACGACGAGGATGCCGCCCGCGTACCGGCGCCGGTCCTGGTAGAGCAGGTACGCGGCCCGGTGCAGGGCGACCGCCGTCTTACCGGTGCCCGGTCCGCCGGACACCTCCGTGACGGAGGCCGCGGGGGCGCGGATCACCATGTCCTGTTCCGCCTGGATGGAGGAGACGATGTCGCGCATGGTGTGGCTGCGGGCCTGGCCCAGGGCGGCCATCAGGGCGCCGTCGCCGATGACGGGCAGGGTCTCGCCGCCCAGGAACGCGGTGAGCTCCGGACGCATCAGGTCGTCCTCCACCCCGAGGACCTTGCGGCCCTTGGAGCGGATGACCCGCCTGCGCACGACCCTGCCCGGGTCCTTGGGCGTCGACCGGTAGAACGGCGCCGCGGCCGGGGCCCGCCAGTCGATCACCAGCGGCGCGTAGTCGGCGTCGAGGACTCCTATGCGGCCGATGTGGAGCGTCTCGGCGATGTCGGCGGTGCCGTCCTCCCGGACGGCGTCGTCGGCGGGTTCGACGGAGGTGAACGCGCCGTCCGGGCCGCGTACGCCGTCCTTGCCCGCCAGCAGGTCGATCCTCCCGAAGAGGAAGTCCTCGAACTCGCTGTTCAGCCGGTTGAGGTGGACGCCGGCACGGAAGACCTGGGCGTCCCGCTCGGCGAGCGCGCCGGGTGTGCCTACCTGGCCCCGTTTGCCGGCGTCGTGCATGAGGAATTCCGCCTCGTGGATCTTCTCCTCGAGGCGGTGGTAGACCCGGTCCAGATGTTCTTGCTCGACACCGGTCTCCCGGTCCCGCAACGAATCGACAGCGGCATCCTGCGCGGCCACCGAGGCCCCCTTCTGACGTGCATCGGGCAGCCGTCAACCCTACGCGACAGGGGGCTCCCCCGCGCACCCGCGACCCGGTTCATTTTCGGGTGCTCCGTCCCGCTCTGCCGGATTCGGTCGGCAACCCGCGCGTCCCTCTCCCCCGCCGCCCGGCGGAAGAGGTCCTCGCCTCGGTGCCGTGGACGTCCCCGCGGGCCCCGCCGCCCCCGACAGCACGGCAAGGCGCCGTAGCTGTCGTCGCGTGCCCACCGGGAATCGCGGGACAGCCCTTGGCAGCGGCGCGGTCCCCGCACGACGGCCGCCGCCGTTCAGCGCTGCGGCGGGCCGTCGTGCAGGATCCTCTGGAACAAGCGGTGGTCCGCCCACGCGCCGTTGATGTGCAGGTAGCGCGGCGCCGTCCCGATGAGCTCGAAGCCCGACTTGGCCAGCACCCGCTGCGAGGCGGCGTTGTCGACCACCGTGCCCGCCTCGATCCGGTGCAGCCCGAGGGTCTCGCGCGCCACCTCGCAGACCCGGCCGACGGCTGCCGTCGCCAGGCCCCGCCCCGCCAGGCCGACATCGACCCAGTAGCCGAGCCGGGCGTTGCGGAACGGCCCGCGCTCGATGGACGCGAGCGTCATCGCGCCCACGACCCGGTCCTCCTCGTCGGCCAGTACCCAGGGCATCGCGCGCCCCGCGTCCCGGTCCGCGAGCAGTCCGGACAGGCGCTGCGCCTGGCCCTCGGGAGTGTAGAAGGCCTCGGGCCGCACGGGCTCCCAACGGCGCATGTAGGCACGGCTGCGGGTCAGCGCCTCGGCAAAGGACGCGGCGTCGCCGAGCACCGCGGGCCTCAGCCGGACGCCGGCGGCCAGGAGGTGGATGTCGTCGGTCATCCCCGCACGGTAACCGGCCCGGACGGCGAGCGGCGTACGGGCCCAGGAGCCGGCGTACGCGCCTCAGGCGCCCGCGTACTTGGTGTCGGCCGAGGGGTCCAGCGCCAGCCGGTAGCCGCGCTTGACGACGGTCTGGATCAGCCGCGGCGCCCCGAGCGACGAGCGCAGCCGGGCCATCGCCGTCTCCACCGCGTGCTCGTCCGTCCCGCTGCCCGGCAGCGCCCGCAGCAGGTCGGCGCGGGAGACGACCCAGCCCGGCCGGCGGGCGAGCGTGTGCAGCAGGGCCATGCCGGCGGGCGGTACCGGGCGCAGCGCACCGTCGACGAGGACGGCGTGGCCCCTGATCTCGACCCGGTGTCCGGCGACCGGCAGCGTGCGGGCCCGGGCGGGCAGCCGGGCGCAGAGCAGCTGGACGAGCGGGCCGAGGCGGAAGCGTTCCGGCTGGACGGTGTCGATGCCCCGCGCCTGCAGCGGCAGGGCGGTGACCGGACCCACACATGCCGCGAGGACGTCATGGCCCAGGGCGGACAGCACGTCGGAGAGCATGCCCCGGGCCTCGGCCCGGTTCAGGTAGGACGCGGCGGCGGGGGCGCTGGTGAAGGTGAGGGCGTCGAGGCCGCGGGCGACGGTGACGTCCAGCATGCGGTCGAGGGGGGCGATGTCCTCCGGGGCCATCCACCGGTAGACGGGTACGCCGACGACCTCGGCGCCCGCCGCACGGAGCGCCTCCACGAAGCCGGGCAGGGGCTCGCCGTGCAGCTGGAGGGCGACCCGGCGGCCCGAGACTCCCTCGTCCAGCAGCCGGTCCAGCACTTCGGCCATCGATTCGGAGGCGGGCGACCACGCCTCGGTGAGGCCGGCGGCCCGGATGGCGCCCTTGACCTTGGGGCCCCGGGCGAGCAGTTCGACGCCGCGCAGCAGGTCCAGGAGCGCCTCGCCGACGCCCCAGCCGTCCGCGGCCTCCACCCAGCCCCGGAAGCCGATGGCGGTGGTGGCGACGACGACATCGGGTGCGTCGCCGATCAGTTCCTGGGTGGCGGCCAGGAGTTCGCTGTCGTCCGCGAGGGGCACGATCCGCAGCGCGGGCGCGTGCAGGACGGCGGCGCCCCTGCGCGTGAGGAGCGTCCCGAGCTCCTCGGCGCGACGGGCGGCGGTCACCCCGACCGTGAAGCCCGCGAGGGGCCCGTGCTGTGCGTCGTCGTCGTGCATGGCGTGATACCCGGCTCTCGTCCCGCTGTGCTCGATGGTGCGGAGGACCGAGCCTGCCAACCCTGCGTGACAGGCTCGGTTCGCTTGCGTTTCCCGCCCGTTACGTCACCTGACGCCCTCTGGCCATCCTCACACCTCGGCGTAGCTGAGCTGGGGCTTCGCGGGCACCTCCGCGGTGCGCCGAAGGTATACCGCCCAGGTGAGGGCGAAGCAGACGGCGTAGAGGGCGAGGAAGGCCCAGAAGGCGGCCGTGCCGGCGCCCGAGGTCGCGAAGGACTGCCGGAACGCGAGGTTGATCGCGAGGCCGCCCAGCGCCCCGACGGCGCCGATGAGCCCCATGGCCGCACCGGAGAGGCGCCGGCCGTAGGCAGCCGCCTCCTCGCCCCGCAGTCCCTTGGCGACCCCCTGGGCGTGGAAGATGCCCGGGATCATCTTGAACGTCGAGCCGTTGCCCAGTCCCGTGAGCACGAACAGCGCGATGAAGCCGACGAGGAAGAGGGCCAGCGACTCGGTGCCGGAGGCGTGGACGACGACACCGGTCGCCGCCGCCATCGCCGCGAAGGTCCACAGGGTGATGCGGGCGCCGCCGTACCGGTCGGCCAGCCGGCCGCCCAGGGGGCGGATCAGGGAGCCGAGCAGCGGGCCGACGAAGGTCAGCGAGGCGGCCTGCAGCGGGGTCCGGCCGAACTGGGTCTGCAGGACCAGGCCGAAGGCGAAGCTGTATCCGATGAACGAGCCGAAGGTGCCGGTGTAGAGCACCGACATGATCCAGGTGTGCGGATCGCGTACGGCCTGGAGAGCGGCCCCCGTGTCGTTCCGCACGGGCCTGAGGTTGTCCATGCGGAAGGCGGCGCAGACCGCGGCGACGACGATGAGGGGCACGTACACGCCGAGCACGATCCGCGGATGCGCCGCGCCCGCCGTGCCGATCACCAGCAGGCCGACGAGCTGCACGACCGGTACGCCGATGTTGCCGCCGCCCGCGTTGAGGCCGAGCGCCCAGCCCTTCTCGCGGAGCGGGAAGAAGGCGTTGATGTTCGTCATCGAGGAGGCGAAGTTGCCGCCGCCGATGCCGGTGAGCCCGGCGACGACGAGGAAGGTCGTGTACGAGGTCCCGGGCTCCATGACCACGAAGGCGGCGACGGTCGGCACCAGCAGCGACAGCGCGCTGAAGATCGTCCAGTTGCGCCCGCCGAACAGGGCTACGGCGAAGGTGTAGGGCACCCGGACGACGGCCCCTACCAGCGTGGCCGTGGAGATCAGGAAGAACTTCCCGGCCGGGTCGATGCCGTACTCCGGTCCCATGAACAGGACCATGACGGACCACAGGGACCACACGGAGAAGCCGATGTGCTCCGAGAGCACCGAGAACCACAGGTTCCGCCGGGCGACCCGCTCGCCCGTCTCACGCCAGAAGGTCTCGTCCTCCGGCTCCCACTGCTCGATCCAACGACCGGCCATCACGCGCCTCCACAGGGGTCGGGGTGTTGTGATCCCGACGCTAGGGAGTCCGCGTTTCGGCGCGGTGCCGCGAGGTGACCGGTGCGCAACCTTGCTCTCACTCGGCCGGCGGGGGCGCGGTGAGCCCTGCCCGCCGCACCCCTCCCGGAGGGCTCAGCGCCTGTCGGGGACCTTGACCGCCCCGTTGGGCCACAGGCGCGGCCGGCGCTTGGCGCCCACGTCCTCGACCCAGCCGAAGGCCAGGACCGCGACACCGAGCAGCGGCCAGATCAGGACGAGGACGAGGCCGTCGTACGCCCTCTCGATGTACGGGCCGAACGTGTCGCCGAACCACGGGATGTTCCAGGACTGGTCGAGGATCTGCGCGGCCGCCATCAGCAGGATGTTGTGCCAGAGGTAGATCGTCACGGCCCGGTTGTTGGCGAGGGTGACCAGGCTGTCCCAGCCGGCGAGCTTCCCGGGGAGCTGCTTCCAGGAGGGGGCGTACAGGAGCAGGATCGCGCAGAAACCGAGGGACCAGGTGGCCTGGGCGAGCGGGATCTCGTCGAGGTTCCAGCCCTCCTCGGTGAGGTGGCCGGACGCCCACCAGAGGCCGAAGCCCATGACGATCGCGGCGCAGGACACCGCCAGGTAGCGGGGGATCTCCTTGAGCAGCCCGTCGTTGTGGGCGAAGCCGAGGATCCAGCAGGACCCGAAGACGGCGAAGTCGATCAGCACCTCGCCGCCCTCGCCGGGGACCGTGACGAGCTCGGTGCCGATGACCGCCGTAAGGACGACCGGGGCCAGCAGGGTGACCCACGGCAGTCTGCGGAAGGCCTTGAGCAGGAGGGGCGAGGCGAGCACGAACCAGAGGTAGGCACGGATGTACCAGAGCGGTCCCGCCGCCTGGTCCGCCCAGGACACCTCGAGCCAGCCGCCCGCCGAGCCGCTCTCCTCGGGGTAGGGAGGGGTGCCGACCGGGAGGAGGTAGTAGCCGATCTTGACGAACCACCACAGGCCCTCGTCGCGGACGGGCTTCCAGCTGAGCGCGAACATCACCGGTACGGCGAGGAGGGAGAACGCCCACAGCGGGGGAAGCAGCCTGCGCAGCCGGCCGCGGATGACGCTCGCCGCGGGACGGGCCAGCGAGCGGGCCATCAGGGAGCCGGCCAGCGCGAACATCACGCCCATGGACGGAAAGAGCACCGTCAGCCAGGCCCAGCCGAACAGGTGGAAGCAGACGACGCGGACGAGAGCGACGGCCCGGAGCAGGTCCAGGTAGCGGTCGCGTCCCGGTTTCGCGGGGGCGGGCGCCGCGAGGGGGCCGGCGGGCGCCGGTGAGGCCGGGGCGCCCTCGGCCGGGTACGCGGCCGGGGCGGGGGGCTGCAGGGCGGTACGGGTCCGCCCCGGGAAGGCGCCGGGCAGCGCCGGGACGGGGCCGGTTCCCGGCTGCACGGCGCCCTGCGCCGGGCGGGCGCCGCCGTACGGGGTGCTGGTCTGCGGGTACGGGGCGCCGGACTGCGGGTAGCGGGTGCCGCTGGGCGGGTACGCGCTGCCCGGCCGCGGGTACGGGCCGCCACTCGTCCGGGAGGCACCGCCGCTCGCCGGGTGGGACCCGTCATGGTCCGGGTGCCCGCCGCTCGGCGGGTACGGGACGCGGGCCGCCGGGTGATCGCCGGGTGGCGCCGACGGGCTGCCGTCGTCCGGTGCCCGGGTGCCGGCCTCCCCCGGCCGGGCGCCACCGTGGCCGTCCTGCCAGGGTTCGTTCGGGTGGGTCATGCGACCGGCCTCCGGTGCCTCTCCGCGATCTTGCGGTTCTGTGTACCGCCGGGTGCCTCGACCACTCCCGTACGGCGTAGCTTCTGCCAGCGCAGACGGCCGCCGGTGAGGGCGGTGATCCAGGACTGGAGCAGTACGACGTACATGAGCTGCCGGTAGAGGACCTGCTGGAGCGGCAGGGATATCAGGTGGGTCATGCGTTCCTTGTCGAGCCGGAACGCGTAGGCGGCGCAGACGGCCTGCACCAGCAGGACGCCGAACCAGGCGGCGACCGTCTTCCCCGTCGGGCCGAAGACCAGCCCGTACAGCAGGAAGACGTCGATGAGGGGGGCCAGCAGTGGCGCCACCACCATGAACAGGGAGACGAACGGCAGGCCGACGCGCCCGAAACGGCCCGAGGGCCCCCGCTCGAAGACCGCCCCGCGGTGCTTCCAGATGGCCTGCATCGTGCCGTACGACCACCGGTAGCGCTGGGACCACAGCTGCTGCACGGACTCCGGCGCCTCGGTCCAGGCGCGGGCGTTCTCGGCGTAGACGACCTGCCAGCCGTCGCGGTGCAGGGCCATGGTGACGTCGGTGTCCTCGGCGAGGGTGTCCTCGCTCATGCCGCCGATCCGGTCCAGGGCGTCCCGGCGGAAGGCACCGACCGCACCGGGGATGGTGGGCATGCAGCCCAGCAGGTCGTACATCCGGCGGTCGAGGTTGAAGCCCATCACGTACTCGATGTGCTGCCAGGCACCGATCAGCGAGTCGCGGTTGCCCACCTTCGCGTTGCCGGCGACCGCCCCGACCCGGGGGTCGGCGAACGGCTGGACGAGCTCGCGCACGGTGGAGGGCTCGAAGACCGTGTCGCCGTCCATCATCACGACGATGTCGTGACGGGCGTGCGCTATACCGTTGTTGAGGGCTGCGGGCTTGCCCGCGTTGGCCTGCCGGACGACGCGGACGTTCGGTATCCACATCGACTCGACGATGTCGGCCGTGCCGTCCGTCGAGCCGTCGTCGATGACGATGACCTCGATCGGGTAGTCGCTGGCCACGAGCGAGCGCACGGTGGACGCGATGCACTCGCGCTCGTTGTACGCGGGCACCAGGACGGACACCGGTCGGGTGAACGGTTCGCCCCAGCGGAAGTTCCTGCGGCGCACCTTCCTGGCGTGCAGGAAGGACAGCAGCAGCATCAGGCCGAAGCGGACCATGACGAGGACCCCGATGACCGCGAGCCCGACCACGAGCACGCCGGTGACGTGCTCGGAGATGCCGACACCGTAGACGAACGCCTTGCCCTTCCAGAGCGCGAAGCCGCTGACCGGGGTGTGGGCGCTGGAGGCGCCGAGAGCCGCGGTGAGGTTGGTGAACTCGTAGCCGCGCTCCTGCATCTGCGGCAGGAACGTCCCCAGGGCGGCCACGGTCTGCGAGCGGTCGCCGCCGGAGTCGTGCATCAGGATGACGGCGCCCTCGCCGTGCTCGGGCGTGGCCTGTTCGATGATCGCCCGGACACCTGGGCGCTTCCAGTCCTCGCTGTCGGTGTCGTTCACGACGGTGAGGTAACCGCGGCTGCCGATGTACTGCGTGACCGGCCAGGACTTGTTGTCCATGGCGTCGGAGAACGAGGAGTAGGGCGGCCGGAACAGGGAGGTCCGGATGCCCGCCGCCCCGGCCAGCGCCAACTGGTTCTGGGAGAGCTCCCAGTCGATGCGGCGGGCCGACTGGAAGGAGAGGTCGGGGTGGTTGAAGGTGTGCAGCCCGACCTCGTGGCCCTCGTCGACCATGCGCCGCACGAGGCCCGGGTAGCGGGAGGCCATGGTGCCGGTCACGAAGAACACGCCGTGCGCGTGGTGTTCCTTGAGCTCGTCCAGGACGCGGGGGGTCCAGACCGGGTCCGGACCGTCGTCGAAGGTCAGGACGATCCTGTGGTCGGGTATCCGGAGCGTCTCAGCGGCCTTGCCCGGTGTACGGGCGTCGATGACCGGCCCGCCGTCGAGCACCTCGGAGGGCACCTGGGTGGTCGGAGCGGGAGGCTGCACACGGTGGTCGGCGAGGATCTCGCTGTGCACGTACCCGCGCAGCATCAGCATGGCGAGCAGGGCGACAAGGAGGAGCGACGGGAGCAGGTAGCGCATGGGGAGTCTGCGCCGAGGTGCCCGCTTCTTCCGGTGTTGCCCGACCCGCGGGGCGGGGGGTGTCATCTACTGGGCGCCTTCTCCTGGTTGCACCGGTGGGGCAGCGGGGTCCGGGAGCGCCGGCCGGCTCTCCTCGACAGGGCTCGCGGGGCCGGCCGACGGCGTGGGACTGCCGGAGGACGGGGCGGGGGCCGGGGTCTCGGGGACGGGCGCCGCGGGGGCGTCCTGCGTCCTGGGCGGAGCACTGGTCCTGGGGGCCGAGGCGGGCGCGCCGCGGCCGGCCGGGAGGAAGGCGGAGGAAGCGGCGGACGGGAGATCCGTGGGGGCTGAGGGGGAGGCGTCGGGGCCGGCGCCCGGGACCGCCTCCGCCGCGCTCCCGGTGGGGACGGGCCGTACCCCGACGTCGCCCACCTTCTGCTCCTCCTGCCCGGAGAGCGGAAGCAACGGGGCCGAGGAGTTCCCGCCGAGCACGGCGACCACCAGGGTCACGGCGTAGGCGGCGCAGATCCCGGCGAGCAGCCAGCCCAGCCGCCGGTACGTCTTGCTGCGGCGTCCGCTCTCGTCGACGAAGACGGGCCCGTCGGCAAGGTCGGGGACGCGTGGTTCAGCGGGCAGTTCGGAGAGGTGCCGGCCGAGTCCGCCCAGTTGGATCGTGACCTCGTGCGGCTCGTGGGTATGCCCGGTACGGGTACTTTCGCGCCAATTTTCCACGGGTGTTCGCTCTTCCCCCACTCAGTGAAACAGGCGCGCGGAAATGACTGGTTTCTTGCCGTCGGACGGGCCCCCACCCTGCCCTCGCGCCACGTACCACCGTGCACCGGGGCTCCGAATGTAGCGCACGACCGCCACATTCAGGACCGCGTCTCAGCGGTTGTGAAGAAACGGTGACGCATGAGTGATGCGTCGGTTTCGGGCAGCCAGGATTCAGGTGGCCTCACCATCCATCCCTCCGCGGCAGCCAGTTCGGCCGCGGCGGCCCGCAGGGCACCCAGCCCGGGATGGTCCGGTCCGGCGCGCCACACCATCATCAGGGGCGACAGGGGCACCGGGCGCACCAGGGGACGGACCACTGTGCCGGGCAGCGGCGGGAAGTCCACGACGGCCAGTACCGGATTCCCCGACTTCGCCATCACCCTCTGGAATTCGGCCACTCCCACGGCGAGCGGAGCAGGGGGAGCGAGCACGATGTCCCACTCTGCGAACAGCCGGGAGGCCAGGTCCGTCCACTCCAGGGTGCGCGTGTTACCCGCCCCCGCGTAGACGGTCTCGCCGGACAGTTCGTCCAGGGCGACGACCGGGCGGGCGGCGAGGGGGTGATCGCGCGGCAGCATGATCGCCATCGGCTCGTACCGCACCGGCTGTACGCGGAGCCGGGCGAGCACGCCCGGTTCGAGCCCGGCGGCCCTCCCGAAGGAGACGTCGAGGCGGCCGGCGAGCACCTCGCCGGCCGCGTAGGTCAGGCCGCTCTCGAAGCGGGCCATGAGCTCGCACTCGGGCGCGAGTTCACGCGCCCTGGCCAGCACCCTGGCCGCCGTCATCCCGTCGGTGTTGAGGTCGACGAGCAACGGGCGGGCGGCCGGGTCGGCGAAGGCGGCGGCGAGGTGGCCCTGCGCGTCGAGCACCCGCCGCGCGTACGGGAGGAGCCTCTCCCCGTCCGGCGTGAGGGACACCTGGCGGGTGGTACGTACGAACAGTTCCCTGCCCAGCTCGCGCTCCAGCCGGCGAATGTCCCGGCTCAGCGCCTGCTGCGCGAGGTAGAGCCGGGCGGCGGCGCGGGTGAAGTGCAGTTCCTCGGCCACGGCGAGGAAGGCGCGCAGGAGCCGGGGGTCGATGTCGGAGGGTGCCATCCCGGAAATTTACAACAGGAATGCGTGAATCGGTGCGGAGCAGGTGTTGGACGGTCCGGACCCGGCGCCGTGAGAGTTGACGCGTGCCCGACGAAACTCTCGCCACCCCGCCTCCGCCGCACGAGCCCGCACCTCCCTCGTCCACGCCCGCACCCGCACCCCTTCCCGCACCCGCACCCGCACCCGGCAACCCGTACCGCCGGCTGCTCGCCACACCCGGCGCGCGCGCCTTCACCGCGGGCAACCTCCTCGCCCGGCTCCCCATGGGGATGTTCAGCGTCAGCGCCGTCATCATGATCGCCGGGGCACACGGGTCGTACGCCCTGGCGGGAGCGGTCACCGCGACCGGGCTGGCCGCGACCGCCGTGGTCGCCCCCTGGACGGCCCGGCTCGTCGACCGGTACGGCCAGGCCCGGATCGCCGTGCCCGCCACAGCCGTCGCCGCGCTCGGCTCGCTCGCCCTCGTGCTCTGCGTGTACTACGACGCCCCGGTCTGGACCCTCTTCGCCTCCTACGCGGCCACGGCCACCACGCCCAACACCGGCGGGATGTCACGGGCCCGCTGGGCACACCTGCACCAGGGCGATCCGGCCACCCTGCACACCGCGAACTCCTTCGAACAGGCCGTCGACGAGCTGTGCTTCATGCTCGGTCCCGTGCTGGCCGCCTCTCTGTGCGGGGCGCTCTTCCCCGAAGCCGGCACCCTCACCGGTGCGTTCCTCCTGATGACGGGCGTCCTGGTCTTCGCCGCCCAGCGGGCGACCGAACCCCCGGTGGCCCCCCGCGACACCCGCGCCGGCTCCCCGCTGCGGGCGCGCGGCATGCCCGCCCTGCTGACCGTCTTCCTCGCCACGGGCGCCGTCTTCGGCGCCATGGAGGTGGTCTCGATCGCCCACGCCGGGGGCGCGATCCTCGCCCTCCAGGCGGGCGGCTCCTGCGTGGCCGGACTGCTCTACGGGTCGCTGCGCCCCGCCGCGAGCGTCGAACGCAGGCTGGTGCTCTGCCTCGTGGGCATGACCGCGCTGATGTCCCTGCCCCTGGTCGCCACCTCCACCACCGGCTCCCTGCCGGTACTGGCGGGCTGCCTCCTGCTGGCGGGCGCGGCCACGGCGCCCACCATGGTCACCGGCATGACGCTGGTCCAGCGGCTCACCCCGCAGGCACAGCTCAACGAGGGCATGACACTCGCCGTCACCGCGCTCCTGGGCGGCATAGCGGCAGGCTCGGCGACGGGGGGCTGGCTGGTGGAACACGCGGGTACGGTCACGGGTTACGCGGCACCGCTGTGCGCGGCGGCCCTGGCCCTGGTCATCGCGGCGGTGCCGTTCGCGGCACGGCGCCGGCCCGCACCGGGCGAGAAGGACGGTGTATGAGCCCCCTCGCACCTTCCTGGCCGCGTTCGACCCGGCGGCGGCCCCCCACGGATACGCGGAGGCACCCGCGCCGGTGGCCGCCCCCTGAAGAGCGCCGGGACGTGAAAAAGCCTTCGCCCCGCGAGTGAACTCGCGGGGCGGAGGCTTACATGGGGTGGTGGAGATGGCGGGAATCGAACCCGCGTCCAACGGTGCAGAACCAGGGCTTCTCCGAGTGCAGTCCGCTGCGCTTTTCTCGGCCCCGGAGGTCACGCGAACAAGCCTCCGACAGGCCCAGTCACTGTTTGATTTCCTTCTGGGCCCCGTGACCGGGCTCAGAAGTTTAGATCCCTGAATGATGCCAGGATCCGGGTCGGGATCACCCCCGGGCTGACACTCCGCAGAGTCTTCGCTTAGCTGCTAATTAGGCAGCGAGGGCGAAGGCGGAGGAATCGCGCTTGGAATTGGCGATTATTGGTTGCGACATATGGTTTACGAGATCATTGCCGCTTCCTCGACTCGCTTCCCCTGCTTCGACATCCGCTGTCGAAACCGATCATCCCCATGTTGATTTTTCAAACGTGCACCTTCTGCGAGGCGCACGGCCCATCGTACGTGACCAACGCGCACGGATGCCACTGTATTCCGGCGGTCCCGCGACCAGGGCCCCGGCCACGCGCCGAGCGGACCCCGATCACGCGCTGCGCTGGCGCCGGCGGGCGGCCGAGATCGCGCGGTTCGTCTCCCGCGTGTCCTGCTTCTCGCGCAGCGTCTGCCGCTTGTCGTACTCCTTCTTGCCCTTGGCGAGCGCGATCTCGACCTTGACCCGGCCCTCCCTGAAGTACAGGGCCAGCGGCACGATCGTGTGGCCGCTCTCCTGCGACTTGGAGGCCAGCTTGTCGATCTCGGCCCGGTGCAGCAGCAGCTTGCGCTTGCGCTTGGCCGCATGGTTGGTCCAGGTCCCCTGCACGTACTCGGGGACGTGGATGTTGTGCAGCCACGCCTCACCGTCGTCGATCTGGACGAAGCCGTCGACCAGCGAGGCCCTGCCCATCCGCAGCGACTTGACCTCCGTGCCCATGAGCACGAGGCCGCACTCGTAGGTGTCGAGGATGTGGTAGTCGTGCCGCGCCTTCTTGTTCTGCGCGATCATCTTGCGCCCGGTGTCTTTTTCCTTGGCCATAGTGCGGTCATTTTCGCACTACGACCCACCCCCGAGGCCACTCAATACCGTCTCGGCCCGCTTCTGGGCCTCCCGGCCCGCCCCGACGTCCGGTGTGATGCCGTGCCCCTCGACGCTCCGGCCCGCCGGGGTGCGGTACTGCCCGACGGTCAGCTCGGCCACCGAGCCGTCCGGTAGCTCGCTGGGCATCTGCACGGCCCCCTTGCCGAAGGTGCGCGAGCCGACGGTCACGGCCCTCCCCCGGTCCTGCAGGGCGCCGGTGAGCAGCTCGGCGGCGCTCATCGTGCCACCGTCCACCAGGACGACCACGGGCCGCTCGGTGTCCCCTCCGGCCTCGGCGTACAGGGCCTGCTCCTCGCCGTGCACGTCGTACGTGGCGACCAGGCCGCCGTCCAGGAAGGCCGAGGAGGCGGTGACGGCCTCGGTGACCAGGCCGCCGGAGTTGGCCCGGAGGTCCAGGAGGATGCCCGCCTGCTCGGGGGCCGCCTCCACGGCGTCGCGTACCGCGGTGCCCGCGCCCTTGGTGAAGGCGGCGACCTTGACCAGTACGGCGGAGGACGGGCCACCGCCCAGCCGCCGGACGCTCACCGGCTCGGTGGTCAGCCTGGCCCGCCGCAGGGAATCGGTCCAGGAGTGCCCACCGCGCCTCAGCCCCAGGACGACGGACGTGCCCTCGGCGGCTTCCGTCCGGTCGCCGCGCAGCAGGGCGACCACCTCGGAGACGGGGCGCCCGCCCACCGGCCTGCCGTCGACCGTGCGCAGCTGGTCCCCCGGGCGTATCCCCGCCCGGTCCGCGGGACCACCGGACTGGACGCCGCTGACGGTCACCGCTCCGTCCGCGGTGCGGCGCGCGGAGACCCCGACCCCGGTGTACGAGCCGTCGAGGGCCCGCTCGAACTCCTCGTACTCCCGCTCGTCGTAGACCGCGCCCCAGCGGTCCCCGCTGCGGCTGACGACCTCCTCCGCGGCGTCCGCGCCGGACTTCCCGTCGGCCGCGGCGGCCGCGGCCGCGGCCGCGGCCGCGATCTCCCGGCGGTCCACGGGACCCCCGGACCCCGCGGAATCCACGGAATCCACGGTGGAGGAGACGGAACGGGCCTTTATCTCCGTGCCCGTGTCGTCCTCGTGGGGCAGGGACCCGGTCGCCGCGCCGGCGGCGAGCACGCTCGCGAAGACCAGTGTCAGCGCCGCCCCGCGGCGGACGCCGCGGGGCACCAAGGGATTCGTGAGGCCCGGCATGGCGCCGAGTCTAGGACAACGCCCCTGCTGCGCACGGTTCGTCGGCCGCACGCCGCACGGGGCGATCGTCACACCTTGAGGTACTTGCGCAAGGCGAAGAGAGCGGCAACAGCGGGCATCAGCAGCCCGATCGCGAGCACCAGTGGGAGCTTGGTGAGCACGGCGTCCCAGCCGATGAAGTCGATCAGGTTGAGCTTCTCCTGGAGCGCGAGACCGCCGTCGATGAGGAAGTACCGGCCGGCGAGCAGGATCACGCAGGCGAGCAGTCCGCCGATGAGCCCGGCGAAGGCCGCCTCCATGATGAACGGCATCTGGATGTAGAAGCCGGACGCCCCCACCAGCCGCATGATGCCGGTCTCGCGTCTACGGCTGAACGCCGAGACGCGCACGGTGTTCACGATGAGCATCAGCGCGATGATCAGCATCAGCCCCATCAGGAAGATCGCGGCGACGTTCATGCCGTTCATCAGCTCGAAGAGGTTGTCCAGGATGCTCCGCTGGTCCTGGACGGACTGCACCCCGTCACGGCCCGCGAAGGCCGTCGCGACGACCTTGTACTTCTGCGGGTCCTTGAGCTTGACCCGGAACGACTCCTGCATCTGGTCCGGCGTGATGCTGCCGGCCATCGGCGAGTCGCCGAACTCCTCCTGATAGTGCTTGTACGCCTCGTCGACCGTCTCGAAGAGGACCGGCTTCTGGACCGCGTCCATCTTCTCGAGGTCGGCCTTGATCTCCTTCTTCTGGTCCGCGGTGACGGCGCCCTTGGCGCACTTGGGCACGTCCTTGGCGTCGTTCTTGTTGCAGAGGAAGATCGAGACGTTGACCTTGTCGTACCAGTAGGTCTTCATCGAGCCGACCTGCTCGCGCAGCAGCAGGGCGCCGCCGAACAGGGCGAGCGAGAGGGCGACGGAGACCACGACCGCGAAGGTCATCGTGAGGTTGCGGCGGAGACCGACGCCGATCTCCGACAGGACGAACTGGGCGCGCATGGCGTCCTTTCAGTACTCGATGCTCGTGCAGGTGCGTGACGGGGCGAGGCCCTTGCCGGGCGTGTTCCGGAACGCGCCCGGGCGGGACGTACGGGACAGCCCTCAGTGCTGGTAGCCGTAGACGCCGCGCGCCTGGTCGCGGACGAGACGGCCCTGCTCGAGCTCGATGACGCGCTTGCGCATCTGGTCGACGATGTTCTGATCGTGGGTCGCCATGATCACGGTGGTGCCGGTCCGGTTGATCCGGTCCAGCAGCTTCATGATGCCCACGGAGGTCTGCGGGTCGAGGTTGCCCGTCGGCTCGTCGGCGATCAGCAGCATCGGGCGGTTGACGAACGCCCGCGCGATGGCGACGCGTTGCTGCTCACCACCGGAGAGCTCGCCGGGCATGCGGTCCTCCTTGCCCCCGAGGCCGACGAGGTCGAGGACCTGCGGCACGGCCTTGCGGATCTCGCCGCGGGGCTTGCCGATGACCTCCTGCGCGAAGGCCACGTTCTCGGCGACGGTCTTGTTGGGCAGGAGGCGGAAGTCCTGGAAGACCGTGCCCAGCTGGCGGCGCATCTGCGGCACCTTCCAGTTGGACAGGCGCGCGAGGTCCTTGCCCAGCACGTGGACCATGCCCTGGCTGGCGCGCTCCTCGCGGAGGATGAGCCTCATGAAGGTGGACTTGCCGGAGCCGGAGGAGCCCACCAGGAAGACGAACTCGCCCTTCTCGATGTCGAGTGAGACGTCCCGGAGAGCTGGACGGCTCTGCTTCGGGTAGGTCTTGGAGACGTTGTCGAATCGGATCACGGATGCACCACGGTCGGCCGGGAGTAGGTGTGCGTGACCATACGCGAACCGGGCTGAGGCGTGCAGTCGGCGTCCCTCAATGAGGGTTTTGTGGCGGAACGCGGCAGGGAACGAAACGGGGCGTGCCGGACCCTGGCCTGCGGGCCGCGCCGAAATCCGCGCGAGCTGGCACAGTGGAAGGGGGAACGGTCGCGTTTCCCTGAGCGTTGTGCGGAGAGAACGTGAACGCGGCTCCGCCGCGCAGTGAGGAGGAAGCGCATGACCTACGACCGACTGGTGTGCGCGAACTGCGCGGCGCCCGTGAGTGAGGGACGCTGCCGCGTCTGCCGGGCGAGCCGGGAGCGGATGCAGGAGCAGGGTCCGTTCTCCGGGCTGAATCCGGCCATGCTGATCGCGCTGATGGTGATCCTGGTGGCCGCGCTGGCCCTGCTGGCGCACCAGGTCTGAGCAGGAGGCCCCGTGCGGGCGTGTACGGCCGCAGGAGCGGTCCGGGCGCCGCGGGTGTACGGAAAGGGCCAGGGAGAGGCTGAGCGCCCTCCCTGGCCCTTCATCGTGCGCGTACGGGTCTAGGCGACCGTACGACCGCCGCCCGCCAGACGCGGCAGGATGCGGAAGCCGATACCGCCCGCGATCATCGTCGCGGCGCCGACCAGCAGGAACGTGGTCTCGGCCGCACCGGTCTCGGCGAGCTCGTCCTTGCCCTTGCTCTGCTCGGCCGGCTGGTTGCCGACACTGTCGGTGTCGGTGTTGTCGGCGCACGCGGCGCCGTCCAGGTCGACGGTGCAGGTGCCGGTCTCGCCGGTGGTGGCCGAGCCGGTGGTGGCCGAGCCGGTGGTGGCCGAGCCGGTGGTGGACGAGCCGGTGGTGGACCCGGTGTCACCGCCGGTCACCCCGCCCTGGTCACCGGCACCACCCTGGTCGCCCGCACCACCCTGGTCACCGGCACCACCCTGGTCGCCCGCACCACCCTGGTCACCGGCACCACCCTGGTCGCCCGCACCACCCTGGTCGCCCGCACCACCCTCGGCGCCGGCGTCCACTCCGCCGAGCAGGCCACCGATAACCTCGGGCTCACCGTCGGTCGTGGTGGTGGTGCTCGTAACACTCTCTTCGGTGAGGTAACCGGCAGCCTGCGCCGCACCGGTGACAGTGAGCGAGGCGCCCGCGGCGACAACCGCACCAGCGGCTATCCGCGCAATGCGAACTCGCGTCTTCTTGGTCATCTGTTGCTACCCCCAGTAGCCGATCTCGTCGATGGAGCAGCCATATGCGGTCCACGGCCTTGCGAGGTCGCGGTCTCCGCGGGGCCACGTCGTACCGTGGTCATCCCGCCCCGCCCCCGTCACACCTGTCCCAGACATACGCGTGCTGCCCTAGCACCCTGTCCAGAGTCAAGGACTACGTCAAGGCCGTTCCGAGGCATAAGCGGCGCTATGGGGGTTCTTGACGGGCAATCGGACGCACGACTGTGACTCATTCGCCACACTGACCGCCCCAACTCCCCGGGAACGGACGGGAGAACGCGCCGGGCCCGGACAGGATTCCCCTGCCCGGGCCCGGCCGCCGTACGCGTACGGTTACTTCTCGCTCTGCTTGCGCCAGCGGATGCCCGCCTCGATGAAGCCGTCGATCTCGCCGTTGAAGACCGCTTCCGGATTGCCCATCTCGAACTCCGTACGCAGGTCCTTGACCATCTGGTACGGGTGCAGGACGTACGACCGCATCTGGTTGCCCCAGGAGTTGCCGCCGTCGCCCTTGAGGGCGTTCATCTTCGCCTGCTCCTCCTGGCGGCGGCGCTCGAGCAGCTTCGCCTGGAGGACGTTCATCGCGGACGCCTTGTTCTGGATCTGCGAGCGCTCGTTCTGGCAGGAGACGACGATGCCCGTGGGCAGGTGGGTCAGACGCACCGCGGAGTCCGTGGTGTTGACACCCTGGCCGCCGGGACCCGAGGAGCGGTACACGTCGACGCGCAGCTCGGACTCGTCGATCTCGATGTGGTCGGTCTGCTCGACCACCGGGAGGACCTCGACACCCGCGAAGGACGTCTGGCGGCGGCCCTGGTTGTCGAAGGGGGAGATCCGGACGAGCCGGTGGGTGCCCTGCTCCACGGAGAGGGTGCCGTAGGCGTACGGGACCTCGACGGCGAAGGTGGTCGACTTGATGCCGGCCTCCTCGGCGTACGCCGTCTCGTAGACCTCGGTCTTGTAGCCGTGCCTCTCGGCCCAGCGGACGTACATGCGCTGCAGCTTCTCGGCGAAGTCCGCGGCGTCGACGCCGCCGGCCTCGGCGCGGATCGTGACCAGCGCCTCACGCGAGTCGTACTCGCCCGAGAGGAGGGTGCGGACCTCCATCTCGTCCAGCGCCTTCCTGACCGACTCGAGCTCGGCCTCCGCCTCGCCCAGCGCCTCGGCGTCGCCCTCGTCCTCGGCGAGCTCGAACATGATGACGAGGTCGTCGATGCGCCCGCGCAGAGCCTCGGTCTTGCGGACCTCGGCCTGGAGGTGCGAAAGCTTGCTGGTGATCTTCTGGGCCGCCTCCGGGTCGTCCCAGAGGGACGGCGCCGCCGCCTGCTCCTCGAGCGCGGCGATCTCGGCCCTCAGGGAATCCAGGTCCAGGACGGCCTCGATCGACCCCATGGTCGAGGAGAGGGACTTCAGCTCTTCGGAAATATCGACGACTGCCACGGGTCCAGCGTAACGGCTGGACGAGTGAACCTGTCCCTCCCCCGGTGGCCCGGCCCCCGCCGGGCCGCCCTCAGGGGGCCGACGGAGCCGAATTCCCCGAGTCCTCGGGCGCCGGTCCCCCGTCGTCCCCGCTCGTGGCGAACCAGCCGCCGACACCGATCGCCGCACACAGGGCCACCGCGGCCGCACCGAGGGTGATGCGGCGCTTGCGGACGGCGGCGGACTTGTTCCGGGCCGAGCCGGGCCGGGGGCGGCCCGGGGCGCGCGGGGCCCTCGCCGTGCCGAGGGGGCCGCCCGCCAGTTCGTCGGGGGCGGGGACGCGCATGCTCGTGTGGGTGTCCCGGTTGGAGTCCGGGGCGGAGCCGGGGACCAGGGGGACGGCTCCGCGGCGGCGGGGCTGCTCCGGGTCGGGGACGTAACTCTGTTCGTCGTACGCCTGCGGTTCGGACCCGGTCTCCGGCTCGTCGACGTCGAGCGGGGGTATCCCGGCCAGGAGCGGGAGCAGCTCGCGCAGCCGGGCCGCCAGTTCAGAGGCGCGCAGCCGGGACGCCGGGGCCTTGGCCAGGCACTGGACCAGCAGCTGCCACAGCTCCTCGGGGATGCCCGGGAGCGGAACGACCGTCTCGGTGACGTGGCGGCGCAGCACCGCCCCGGGGTGTCCGCCGCCGAAGGGCGTGAAGCCGGCGAGGAGTTCGTAGAACACCGTCGCGAGGGCGTAGATGTCGACGGCGGCGCGCGGCGGTAGGCCCTCGACGATCTCGGGGGCCAGGTAGTCCGGCGTACCGATGATCTTGGTCGCCTTGGTGCGGCGCGGGGTGTCGATGAGCTTGGCGACGCCGAAGTCGGTGAGCAGGGCCGGGTGCGAGCCGCCGGGGCCGAGGGGGCCCTCCATGTCGAGCAGGATGTTCTCCGGCTTGACGTCGCGGTGCACGACTCCGGCCCGGTGGGCGGCGGCGAGGCCGTCGGCGACGTCCGCGACGATCGCGGCGGCCGCCTCGGGCGCGAGCCGGCGCTCCCGGTCGAGGCGGGTCCGCAGGTCGGTGCCCCGTACGAGGTCCATGACGAGTGCCAGGTCGTTGCCGTCCACCACGAGGTCGCGGACGGCGACGACGTGCGGATGGTCGAGACCGAGCAGCGCGGTGCGCTCCTGTACGAAACGGCCCACGAGCTCCTGGTCGGACGCGAGGTCCTCGCGGAGCAGCTTGATGGCCACCGGGCCCTCGGGCCCTTCGCCGAGCCACACCGTGCCGGCGCTGCCGCGCCCCAGGATCTGGTGGGCGGTGTACCGGCTGCCGATATTCCGTGCCAAGACTGCTCCCTCAGCGGCTGGCGTTGACCCCCCGGTCGACAAAGTTACGCGGCGATCGGGGTGTTGCGTGCCGCGGACGGCGCCGACCTTCACTTCCGCGGGCTAATTGGGCCCGCAGAAGTCGACAAAGCCACAGAGTGGGGGCCGTTGCCGCCCGGTCGGCCGGGAACTCAGCTCGGGGTGCTGCCCCCGAGATCCTTGAACCAGCCGGTGACGGTGGAGATGCCGTCCCCGATGGCCTCCCAGTAGCCCTTGCCCTGGTCGACCCAGTCCTGGAGCGGTGTCAGCTCCCAGACGAGCCAGCCGGCGACGATCAGCAGCACGATCGTGAACAGGCACCCCTTGAGGCATCCGAGGCCAGGGATACGCATCGGGTTGGCGCTGCGCTGCCTCGGCTGTCGCGGGGCCGGCGGCTGGGGCGCCGGCTGCTGCGGCGGCGCGTACTGCTGCCGCTGGGGCTGCTGCGGCGGCTGGTAGCGCTGGGGCTGGGCCTGCTGCTGCGCGTACTGCGGCTGCTGCGGCCGCTGGGGCTGCCGGGGCTGCTGCTGCGGGGCCTGTGGGCTCTGACGCGGGGCCTGCGGGGGCTGCTGCCGCTGCGGGCGGCGGCGCAGCGGGTCCTGGCTGGGGTCGAGGTACTGGACCTGCGTCTGCTCGTTGCGGTCGCGGGCCGCCCGGAGCTGGGACTGCCAGGGGTGCGGCTCGTCGGGGCGCGGGGGCCCGTCGGGACCCGGGGGAACGGGGGGCAGGACCGCCGTGGGGTCGGCGTGTCCGCCGTTCCCGCCCGAGGTCTGCCGCATGACGCTGGTGGGGGCGGCCGGGTCGTAGGACCCCGCGTTGCCCGGCAGCACCTGCGTCGCGTCGGCCGCGCCCGGGGTCTCCGGGACGGCTGCGGGGGCCGGGTCGGGGGCGAGCAGGGCGCCCACGCCCTCGGCCGCGGCGATCTGCGCCGAGTTCGCGTGCACCCCGATGCCCGCCCCGACGGTGCGCAGGGCACGGGCGAGGTTCAGGGCGCTGGGCCGCTGGTCGGGGTCCTTGCGCAGACAGCGCTCGATGACCGTCCACAGGGGTTCGGGAACGGTGCCGGGGCGGCGGGGCTCCTCGCTGAGGTGCTGGTGCAGGACCTCGAGCGCGGTGGCCCCGGCGAACGGCGGGCGGCCGGTGACCAGCTCGTACAGCAGGATGCCGGCGCCGTAGATGTCCACGGCGGAGGTCTGCGGGCGGCCCTCGGCGGACTCGGGCGCCACGTAGGCGGGCGTGCCGACGAACTCGTGGGTCCGGGTCAGCCCCGGGGAGTCCGCGAGGCGGGCGATACCGAAGTCGGTGAGCATCGGGTGCATCTCGCCGTCGCGCTCGTCGAGCAGCACGTTGGCGGGCTTCAGATCGCGGTGGACGACACCGTCGGCGTGGCTGGCCGCGAGCGCGTCCGCGATCTGGGCGGTGAGCAGGCTCGCGGCGACCGGGGTGAGCGGGCCGTTCTCGCGGAGGTAACGGTGCAGGTCAGGGCCGTCCACCAGGTCCATGACCAGGGCCAGGAGGTCGCCCTCGACGACCAGGTCCCGGGTTCGGACGATGTTGGCGTGGGTGAGCCGCAGCAGCACGGAGCGCTCACGCAGGAACCGCATCACGACGTCCGCGTCGTTGGCGAGCTCCTCCTTGAGCACCTTGATCGCGACGGTCTCGCCGGGCTGCCCGGCGACGGCCGCCTCGGCGCCCGCGGTCTCCCGCTGGCGGGCTCGCCAGACGGTGCCCGTGGCGCCGCGTCCGAGCGGCTCCTCGAGCAGGTACTTGCTGCCGACTGGCCGCACGTCACGCGCTCCCTGCTGGTCGTTGTGCTGGCGGATCCCCGGGGCCGGCCCGGATGTCCCGGCCCACTCTAACGACCTGTCCGGCGGCCGCGAGGCCGCCGGACGGAGCGTCTTCGAAGGGACTTCGGAGGGACTTCCGGTCGCGTCGCCGCCGTGTCCGGGGAAGACGCGGACGGCGAGGGGTTGGTTGCCGAACGAGTGTGCAGTACGCCCGCCGCAGGACCAAGCAGGCACTTTTGCACCCACACTCGGCCATTCAAGATCACTAAGCGGTCACCCTCGGGCGTGTTGTCAGTGGCAGGTGCGAGGATGCCTCCAGCACGGAACCGTGTGGCCGGGTGCCTCGCGCTCCGTGACGACCTGAACCGGACGACGCGTCCGTGCCGGGTGGGGGGAATCACAGGGCTTCTCCCCTGCCGGGCGCCCCGCGCAGAAGGGACCGCTGACGGCGATGCAGATCCGGCTGACCGTCCTCGCGCCGCGCAGCGGCCAGAACCCGCCCCGTGCGTGCGACGTGCTCGTCACCGCCCCCGCGGGGACGGCTCTCGCGGCCGTCGCCTCCGGCCTGGCCACGGCGGTGTCCGGCCCCGAGACCCCGCCGGGCGGCGGCGCCGTGGTGCTGTACGCCGGGCGGGAGCGGCTCGACCCGCAGCGCTGCGCCCTCGGCGAGCCGCCCCTGGTGGACGGCACGGTCCTCTCCCTCCAGGTGCCCGGCGAGAACGAGGCGGCGGACGACGCCGTCCCCGCGCAGCTGCACGTGATCGCGGGCCCCGACGCCGGCGGCGTCCACCTGCTGCACGGCGGCCGCATCCGCATCGGGCGCTCCGCCGAGGCCGACGTCCCGCTCGACGATCCCGACGTGTCCCGGCTGCACTGCGCCGTGACGGTCTCCGAGGACGGCGGGGTGTCGGTCGCCGACCTCGGCTCGACCAACGGCACCTCCCTGGACGGCACGGAGGTCCGCGACACCCCGGTGCGGCTGGCCCCGGGCGCGCTGCTGCGCCTCGGCGAGTCCGCGCTGCGCCTCACGCCGGGCGCGCCCGCGCCGGCCCTGACGACGACCCCTGACGGGGAGGGCCATCTGCGGGTGGCCCGGCCGGACGGCGCGAAGAACGGCGGCGGAGCGGGGGGATCCGGCGGCGGTGCGGGCCACGGCCCCGCCCGCGGCCCCGCCCCCACCGGACACGGCGCCCACGATCCGTACGACGGCGGGCCCGCCGACCGCGGCGAGCAGCCGGGATCCGCCGGCCCGGGTGGTCACGGCGCACCGGCGGCCCACACCACCCACGGGCGCGGCACCGCCCTCGCCGACGGCGAGGCCCCCCGACGCGGCATAGGCGCCTGGGCGCGCCGCCTGGCAGGCGGCAAGGGCGAACCAGTACAGGGCGACGCCGGCCGGGCCGCCTCCGGACCCGCGGACGGACCGGCGCACACCGACCCGGGCGGCCCGCCGGCGGAAGCCGGTGGCCTCGTCCCGTCGCGGCGGGACCCCGCCGGGACCTGGCCCGACCCCGCGGCCGTCCTCCTCACGGCGCTCGGGCCCGGACCCCGTCTGTGGGAGCGCGACCCGGCGCACCCGGAGGCGCTGGTCGTGCGACTGGGGACGACGGAGCGGGCCGGGCTGCCGGCCGTACCCGTCACCGTGGCCCTGCGGGAAGCCGGCTCGCTCGGGCTCGCGGGCCCCAGGGCCCGGCTGGCCGGGCTGGCCCGCTCGGCGGTGGCCCAGCTCGCCGCCCTGCACTCCCCGTTCGACCTGGAGATCGTGCTGATCAGCACGGACCGTACGCGCGGCGCGGAGGAGCGCCTGCGCGAGTGGTCCTGGCTCGGCTGGCTGCCCCATCTGCGCCCCATGCACGGCCAGGACTGCCGGCTGCTGCTGGCGTACGACCGTGAGCAGGCGGCCGCCCGGACGGCGGAGCTGGTACGCCGCCTCGAGGCGGGGCCGCTGGGCCCGGACTGGGCGAGCGCCGACCGGGCGGCCGTCGCCGGGGCCGCCGGCCGCCACCCGGGGCCGTACACCGTGGTGATCGTGGACGGCGACCCGGGCTCGGCCGAGCTGCGCGAGACCACGGCAGCGCTCGCGGGCGCCGGAGCCGCGGCCGGTATCCACCTGATCTGCCTCGCCGAGACCCCGGCCGCCTCACCCACCTCGCCGGTCACCGCGACGTACGACACCGCGTGCCGGGCCTCGATCCCCTTCCGGGAGTGCGGGGCGGTCGCCATGCTTAGCGGCGACGTGGCGACCGCGTTGCGCCTGCTGCGCACGGCGGGCGGCCGGACGGCGGGCCACGGCACCGTCGCCACCGTGGACGCGGTGTCGTCGGCCTGGGCCGAGCGGTTCGCGCGTGCCCTCGCGCCGCTGCGGGACGAGGGCACGGCCGTGCTGCCGGGCAGACCCCTGGCGGCGGCGCTGCCCCCCTCCGCCCGTCTCCTGGACGAACTGGGCCTGGCCAGGGCCACCCCGGCCTCCCTGATGGCCCGCTGGGCCTCCACGGCGGAGCAGCAGCCCGGCGCCACGCTGCCCCCGGCGGCCCCCGCCGGGGCGGACCTGGACACGGCGGGTTCCGGCCGCACCCTGAGCACCGGGCCCCGGGTGAGCCCGCAGCGCGGCGGGCCGGACCATCTGCCACCCGCGGCGGCGGCCGGAAGCACCACGGCGGCCGGGAGTGGCGGCAGCCCCCGGATCGTCGCCCAGCGGCGTGACAGCGAACCTGTGCCCGGGCCCGGTCCCGGCACGACCGCCGGCAGTGCGGGGCGCCCGGTGATCGTGCTCGGCGCCGGCCCCCGGGGCCCGCTCTCCGTCGATCTGGCCGACGAGGGGCCGCACCTGCTGATCGAGGGACCGGCGGGCAGCGGCCGTACGGAGCTGCTGCGCGCGGTCGCCGCCTCGCTGGCCTCCGCCGCCCGGCCCGACCGGCTCGGCATCCTGCTGATCGACGGCTCGGGCGGCGAGCACGGGGAGCGCGGCGAGGGGCTGCGCCCCTGCACGGAGCTGCCGCACGTCTTCACCCACATCGCCTCGGACCCCGTGCGGATGCGGGAGTTCGCCCAGGCCCTCGGTGGCGAGCTGAAACGCCGGGCGGAGCTGCTCGGCGGGCTGGGCTTCCCCGAATGGCACGAGCGGTACGCCCGGTCGCAGGCCCCCACCGCGGGCCGGCGCCCCTCCTCCGCCGCCGAGCAACGCGGCGACCTCGACTCCCCGGCCACCGGCACCCTGCGGCTGCGGCCCGCCGCAGCCCGCACGGCGGACCCGGGTCCGTCCCCGCTGCCCCGGCTCGTCGTCCTGGTCGACGACTTCGACGCCCTGGTGGCCCCGGCGCTCGGCAGCCCCGGCCGCCCGTCCGCCGGTTCCGTCGTCCGGGTGCTGGAAGCCGTGGCCAGGGACGGCGGGCGCCTCGGCGTCCACCTGGTCGCCACCTCCGGCCGCCCGGACCGCACCGAGGACACGGAGCTGGCCCGCGGCGCCCGGCTGCGCATCGTGCTCGACCCACCCGTCGTACCGCCCTCCCCCGACGAGGCGGCGCCGGGCCGCGGCCGGCTCGGGCATCCGGACGGCCGGGTGACGCCGTTCCAGGGGGGCAGGGTCACCGGCCGCATCCCGCGCACCGCGACCCTGCGCCCGACCGTCGTCCCCCTGGAGTGGGAGCGGATGGGCGATCCGCCGACCCGCCGGCCGCTGCGCGAACTGGGCAACGGCCCCACGGATCTGGCCCTGCTGGCCAGCGCCCTGGAGCGGGCGGCCCGCTCGGTGAACGCCGAGCGGCTTCCACCGCTGCTCCCGCCGCCTCCCCCGTCCTGAACACAGCGCCCGCGCGCCCGTGCGTTCCTGACGTCACGTCACGAGCCCATCACGATCAATTGACAGGAACCTGTAGCGGTATTGCGAGTCCGGAGTACCGGGCATAGGACTGTGCGCACGAACGACGTGAGCCGCACGATGTGGAGGCGTGGGCGGCGCCGCCGGGTCCCAACCGGTGGTGCCGCTCCGCCCGCATGCGCGTGCAGGAGAGACGGGGCAAGGGATGCGCAGAAGCGCTCGTATGCGTAGGGCCGCACTGGTATTCACCGCGATCGGGGCACTGGCACTCACCGGCTGCAGTGACGACGGTGGCAAGGAGAAGAAGGCGGGCGAGGGCTCCGGGGCGGGCAAGGAGAGCCCGTCGAGCGTCACCCTGCCGAAACTGGACGGCGAGAAGATCTCGGTCGCGGCGGTCTGGACGGGCCCCGAGCAGGCCAACTTCACCAAGGTCCTGAAGGAGTTCGAGAAGCGGACGGGCGCCACGGTGTCCTTCGTCCCGGCGCAGGACCCGATCGTGAACTTCCTCGGTACGAAGATCGCGGGCGGCCAGCCCCCGGACGTCGCGATGATCCCGCAGGTGGGAGCCATCCAGCAGGCGGTGGCCAAGAAGTGGGCCAAGCCGGTCGGCGCCGAGGCGAAGGCCCAGCTGAGCAAGAACTACGCGAAGGTCTGGCAGGACCTCGGCGCGGTGGACGGCACCCAGTACGGCGTCTACTTCAAGGCCGCCAACAAGTCGCTGATCTGGTACAACGCCAAGGCGTTCGAGAACGCCGGCGCGAGCGAGCCGAAGACCTGGAAGGACTTCCTGGCCACCGCCGAGACGGTGTCCGCCTCCGGTGTCACTCCCGTGTCGGTGGGCGGCGCGGACGGCTGGACGCTCACCGACTGGTTCGAGAACATCTACCTCTCCCAGGCGGGCCCGGAGAAGTACGACCAGTTGGCCAAGCACGAGATCAAGTGGACGGACCCGTCCGTCAAGGACGCGCTGACCACCCTGGCCGAGCTCTTCGGCAAGCCGAACCTGATCACGGGCGGCGCGGACGGGGCTCTGCAGACCGAGTTCCCGGCCTCCGTCACGCAGACGTTCACCGGAGGCGACCAGCCCAAGGGTGCGATGGTGTTCGAGGGCGACTTCGTCTCCGTCAACATCGCCCAGACCGAGGCGAAGGTCGGTACGGACGCCAAGGTGTTCCCGTTCCCGGCCGTCGGCGCCGACTCCCCCGTCGTGACGGGCGGCGACGCGGCGGTGGCGCTCAAGGACAGCAAGGGCGCCCAGGCCCTGCTGACCTGGCTCGCCTCCCAGGACGCGGCGAAGATCTGGGCCGAGGCGGGCGGGTTCATCTCGCCCAACAAGGCGCTGGACACGGCCGCGTACCCCAACGACGTGCAGCGCACGATGGCCGAGGCGCTGATCGACGCCGGCGACGACGTCCGGTTCGACATGTCCGACCAGGCCCCGCAGTCGTTCGGCGGTACGCCCGGCAAGGGTGAGTGGAAGACCCTCCAGGACTTCCTGAAGAACCCGAAGGACATCGCGGGGACCCAGGCGAAGCTGGAGTCCGACGCGGCCAAGGCCTACACGAGCTGACGGGATGACGACAGCGACCGCGGGGGGCACCGCAGCGGTGCCCCCCGCCGACAAGTCTCCCGGCGGGCCCGGACCCGGACGTTCGCGGCGGAGTGTGACCGGCACCCGGAGGGTCATCGCGGCGGCGTTCCTGCTGCCCGCCCTCGCACTGCTCGGCGCCCTCGTCGTCTACCCGATCGTGTACTCGGTCTACCGGTCGTTCTTCGACCAGGCGGGCACGGGCTTCGCCGGCCTCGACAACTACAAGGCACTGTTCACCGACGACACCATCCTTACGGCGGTCAAGAACAACGCGGTATGGGTGGTGGTCGCACCGACCGTCTCCACCGTGCTGGGACTGATCTTCGCGGTGCTGACCGAGCGGATCCGCTGGGGAACGGCCTTCAAGCTGATCGTCTTCATGCCGATGGCGATCTCCATGCTGGCCGCGGGCATCATCTTCCGGCTGGTGTACGACCAGGCGCCGGAGCGCGGGGTCGCCAACGCCGTGGCGGTGGGCGTGCACGACACGTTCGCCGCGTCGTCGGCGTTCCCGAAGGCGCACCCGCTGCCCGTGCACCCGCTCGAGGCGGGTGGCGGCGGATCGTTCATGACCAAGGAACCGGTCCGGGCGGGCCGGCCGGCGCTGCTGCCGCTGGTCGGGGTGGCGCCCGCGAAGATGCCGGACGACGCGGTGCCGGCGAAGGCCGCGTCCGCGTCGGGTGACGGCATCACGGGCACCACCTGGCTCGACTTCACCAAGGGCGGCGGCGGCAAGCCCAACGCCGTCGACCCCTCGGAGCTCGGCCTCAAGGGCATGAAGGTCGAGGCCGTCAAGGACGGCAAGGTCGTCGCCTCGGCCACGGCCGGCGCCGACGGTGTCTTCACGCTTCCCGCGTCCGCGGACGGGGCGTACCTGCGCCTGCCCGCCGACAACTTCCGGGAGCCGTACAACGGCGTCGACTGGCTCGGCCCGTCCCTGGTGACCCCCGGGATCATCGGCAGCTACGTCTGGATGTGGGCGGGCTTCGCGATGGTCCTGATCGCCGCGGGCCTCGCGGGCCTGCCCCGCGAACTCCTCGAGGCCGCCCGGGTGGACGGCGCGAACGAGTGGCAGGTGTTCCGCCGGATCACGGTGCCGATGCTGGCGCCCGTCCTGGCGGTGGTGCTCGTCACCCTGATGATCAACGTCCTGAAGATCTTCGACCTGGTCTTCATCATCGCGCCGGGCTCCTCGCAGGACGACGCGAACGTCCTGGCGCTGCAGCTGTACCGGTCCTCGTTCGGCACGGACGCGGATCTCGGGGTCGGCAGCGCCATCGCCGTACTCCTCCTGCTGCTGGTGATCCCGGTCATGCTGTTCAACATCCGCCGGATACGGAAGGAGGGGCGGCGGTGACCACGAACGAGGCCGCACAGGCGGTACCCGCCCCGAAAGCGGCACAGACGGTGACCACGGCCGACGCCCCGCCGCTCCGGCAGCCCCTGGGCTCCCGGCTCGCCGCACGGGCGGGCGGCGGGGTGATGCGGGTCTTCCTGGTGCTGGTGGCCCTCTTCTGGCTGATGCCGACCATCGGGCTGCTGCTGTCCTCGCTGCGCGGGGCCGACGACATCGCGGCGAGCGGCTGGTGGAAGGTCCTCACGGCCCCCACCGATCTCACCTTCGAGAACTACCAGCGCCTGCTGGACAACTCGGTCATCACCGATTCCCTCCTCAGCACGGTGATGATCACGGTTCCGGCCACCTTCCTGGTGGTGGTGATCGGCTCGCTCGCCGGATACGCCTTCGCCTGGATGGAGTTCCCCGGCCGCGACTGGTGGTTCCTGGTGGTCGTGGGCCTGCTGGTCGTGCCCGTACAGGTCGCCCTGATCCCCGTCTCCAAGCTCTTCGGGACGATCGGGATCTTCGAGACGACCTTCGGCGTGATCGTGTTCCACACGGCGTTCGGCCTGCCGTTCGCCATCTTCCTGCTGCGGAACTTCTTCGCCGAGATCCCGCGCGAACTCCTGGAGGCCGCACGGCTGGACGGAGCGGGCGAGATCCGGGTGTTCACCCGGGTGGTCATGCCGCTCGGCGGACCCGCGATCGCCTCGCTCGGCATCTTCCAGTTCCTCTGGGTGTGGAACGACATGCTGGTCGCGCTGATCTTCGCCGATTCGGAGTCCCCGCCCATCACGGTGGCCCTGCAGCAGCAGGTTCGCCAGTTCGGCAACAACATCGACGTGCTGGCGCCCGGCGCCTTCGTGTCGATGGTGATCCCGCTGGTGGTGTTCTTCGCCTTCCAGCGGCAGTTCGTCTCCGGCGTGATGGCCGGCGCGGTCAAGTAGGAGAACCCCGACAACAGCGGACAGCGGACAGCACAGACGTTCGTCAACCCTGGGGCGGTCCGGTCACTCGTGACCGGGCCGCCCTACCTCGTACTTCCCTCGAATGCCACATCCGGCGTAACCATGTCACTCCATCGGCCGTTTGCGGGCCACCTGCCCGCCCGCGAGCGCCTCTGGATGTGTTGTGCCCCGGTTCAGTGTCATCGTGCCCGCGTACCGGGTCCAGGCGTACCTGCACGCGTGTCTCGACTCCGTGCTGGACCAGTCGTACAAGGACTACGAGATCATCGTGGTCGACGACTGTTCGCCGGACGCCTGCGGCCCGATCGCCGACGAGTACGCCGCCCGTGACCCCCGGGTCACCGTCGTGCACCTTCCGCACAACGCCGGTCTCGGCCCTGCCCGCAACGCCGGGATCGCCAGGGCGAGCGGTGACTACCTCCTCTTCCTGGACGGTGACGACACCCTCACCCCCGAGGCGCTGCAGAGCATCGCCGACCGCCTGGACGCCACCGGCGGTCCCGACGTCCTGGTCTACGACTACGCCCGTACGTACTGGTCGGGCGAGGCCGTACGCAACGCCTTCGCCGCGCACCTCGCGGAGACCGGCCCGCCCTCCTTCCGGCTGGCGCAGCGCCCCGAACTGCTCAAGGTCCTCATGGTCGTCTGGAACAAGGCGTACCGCCGCGAGTTCATCGAGGCCGAGGGCTTCGCCTTTCCCCCCGGCTACTACGAGGACACCCCCTGGACCTACCCGGTGCTGATGGCCGCCGGATCGATCGCCGTCCTGGACGCGGTCTGCGTCGGATACCGCCAGCGGCGCCGGGGCAACATCCTCTCCACCACCACCCGCAGGCACTTCGACGTCTTCGACCAGTACGACCGCGTCTTCGCCTTCATCGACTCCCGCCCCGGACTCGCGCTCTGGCGGCCGGTGATGTTCCGGCGGATGCTCGACCACTTCTCGACGCTGTTCACCTCCCGGGGCCGGCTCCCGCGCGGCACCCACGCCGAGTTCTTCCGCCGCGCCCGCGCCCACTGCCGCCGCTACCGCGCCCCCGGCGCCCCCGTGCCGTTCCGCAGCCGGCTGCGGCACGCGCTGTTCCGGCTGGGCGCGCACCGCACCTACCGCACCCTGTGGGCCGGGCAGCAGCTGCGCGGCCGGCTGCGCCGCCGCTCCGCCGCCCTGCGCCACGCGGTGCGCGGAGCGGTCCTCCAGCTGCACTACCGCGTCCAGCTGCGACTGCCGGTCCGGCCGGCGGAGGCCGTGTTCGCCGCGTACTGGCACCGGGGCTACACCTGCAGCCCCGCGGCGCTGGAGGCCACCGCCCGGGCCCTGGTCCCCGGCCTGCGCACCTCCTGGATCTGCCGCCCCGGCGACGCGCACACCGTGCCGTCCGCCACACGCGTGCTGCACCCGGGGACGTACGCGTACTGGACGGCCCTGGCCCGCTCCAAGTACCTCGTGAACAACGTCAACTTCGACCGCAGGCTGGTGAAGAGACGCGGCCAGGTGTTCCTCCAGACCCATCACGGCACCCCCCTGAAGACCATGGGCACCGACCTCGCGCACCGCCCGGCGGCCGCCGGCTCCATGGACTTCGAGCAGCTGCTGCGCAACGTCGACAAGTGGGACTTCTCCCTCTCCGCCAACCAGCACTCCACCCTCGTGTGGGAGCGCGCCTACCCCTCCGGCTACACGACACTGGAGTACGGAAACCCGCGCAACGACGTCTTCCACCGCACGCCCCCGGCCGAGATCGCACAGTTGCGCGAGCGCCTGGGCGTCCCCACCGACCGCACCGCCCTGCTCTACGCGCCGACCCACCGCGACTACCGGCGCGACCCCCACCACCCCCTGGACCTGGAGCGGCTCGTCCGCGTACTGGGCCCGCGCTACGTGATCCTGGCCCGCTCCCACTATCTCGACGCGGCCTCCGGCGCCGGCACCCCCCGCCCCTCCCACCCGCGGATCATCGACGTCACCGCCCACCCGTCCGTCGAGGAACTCTGCCTCGCCTCGGACGCGTTGATCACGGACTACTCGTCGCTGATGTTCGACTACGTCAACCTGGACCGGCCGGTCGTCCTGCACCTGGCGGACCGGGAGGCCTACGAGGCGGCCCGGGGCACGTACTTCGACCTGGAGGCGTTCCCACCCGGTGCCGTGGCCCGTGACCAGGACGAGCTGCACGAGGTCTTCTCCACCGACCACTGGCGCGGCCCCCGCTCCGCGCAGCGCCGGGCCGCGTTCCGGGCCCGCTTCTGCCCGTACGACGACGGGCACGCGGCGGAACGGGTGGTGCGCCGGGTCTTCCTGGGCGACACCGCGGAGCCGCCCCTGCCCGCGCCGTTCACGGGCCGCGGGAGCCCGGGAGTGCCCCGGCAGGTGCCCGTACGGGAGTTCACCACCGGGTGAGCCCCAGGGGACGGGGGAGGGGGGCGCGGAGACGGCCCCCGCACCCCCCTCGGCCCGGCGCCACCGACCTTCGCCGCTCGCCGCTCGCCGCTCGCCGCTCAGCGCTCCAGGAACGCGAACAGGTCCTCCCAGCGGTCCATGATCTCCTCCTCGGAGAACCGCTGGACGGCGGTCCGCGCCCGGTCCCCCATCGCGTCCCGCATCCGGGGGTTGCCCGTGAGCCGCAGCAGCCGGTCCGCGAGCGCGCCGATGTCACCGGCGGGCGCGAGCAGCCCGTCCTCACCGTCGCGCACGATCTCCCGCACGCCCGGCGCGCAGTCGAACGCCGCACACGGCACCCCGCTCGCCATGGCCTCCAGCAGCGCGAGCGGGAAGCCCTCGCCGCGCGAGGACTGGACGAAGACGGAACAGGACGCGAGCGCTCCGGGCACATCGTCCGTGCGGCCCCTCCAGCGGACCGACCCGTCCAGTCCCAGATCCGTGCACAGGGCCCGGAGGTCCGCCTCGTCCTCGCCGGCCCCGTACACGTCCAGGCGCCAGTCGGGGCGCTCGGGCGCGACCAGTGCCCACGTGTCCAGAAGCATGTCGACGCCCTTCTGGTCGGTGAGCCTGCCGATGCTCGCGACCGCCTTCTCCCGCCGGGGCGAGGGCACTTCGGGCAGCGCCGCCAGGGCGTTGGGCATGAAGCCGACGTTGTCCATGCCGTCCCCCGCCCACAGGTCGGCGTCCTCCTCGGTGAGGACGAGCCAGCGGTCGAGGTTCCGGTAGTGGTCCTTGATCCAGCGGTAGCGGTGGCTCGCCCGGGAGTAGTCGTAGGACTCGTGACTCATCCCGATGACCCGCAGGCCGGACGTGTCCGCCTCACCGACCCACTCCATCGCCCAGACCTGGCTGACGATCACCACACCGCCGGGCCGTGCGGTGCGGAGGATCTCCGAGAGCCGTGCGACGGCCCGCCGCTTCTCCGCCACCCGGGCCGCCTCACGCCGCCTGGCCGCGAGACGGAGCCGGTCCCGCACCCCCTTGGGCGCCCAGGGCGTCGGCGGATGGGCCGGGTACAGCGCCGTGACGGGGTAGCCGTGCGGCTCCGGCAGGGCCATCTTCAGTGCGGAGGCGTGGATCCCCACGACGTGCACCCGGTGGCCCCGCTCCCGCAGCAGCCGGGCGGTGCGGTGCGTCCAGGCCGTCACCCCGCCGAGCTCGTCCGTGCTGTTGGAGACGACGAAGACGTCACGGACCTCACGGCTGCGGCTCATCGGCCCGCCTCCCCGGTACGGGCCCTGCTGCGGGCCGGGCCGATGTGCCGGGCGAACACGGTGTCCACGACCGCGCGGGCGGCGTCCCCCCGGTCGTAGCCGCCGAACTCCTCGGCGAAGGCGGCGCGACGTTCCTGGAAGCCGGTGTCCGCGGCCTTCAGCCGGTCCAGCACGGCGAAGAGTTCGTCCTCGGTCCCGACGACCGGCCCGGGGGCCTTCTCCCGCAGGTCGAAGTAACTGCCCCGCTCGGCGGCGTACGCGTCGAGGTCGGGTGCGAAGAGGACGACCGGGCGGTCCAGGAGCGCGTAGTCGAACATGATCGACGAGTAGTCGGTGACGAGGACGTCGGCGAGCGCGAGCAGTTCGCTGACGTCGTGGTGGCCGGAGACGTCCACGACCGTGCCGGGCGGGCACACCGGCAGGCTCGCCGCCTCCAGGTAGTGGGCCCGCACCAGCAGCGTGTACCGGTCGCCGAAGCGTTCCGCGAAGCGTGCGGCGTCCAGCAGCAGCGGACGGCGCCTGCGCCTGCCGCCCACGGCGCGGAAGGTCGGCGCGTACAGCACGACCTCGCGGTGGTCGGGCAGCCCCAGCTCCGCCGCGAGCGGCGGCCGCGGAAGCCGCCCCTCCGCCTCGTCCCGGGCGCGGGCCGCGACCAGGGCGTCGTTACGCGGGTACCCCGTGCGCAGCAGGGTCTCCTCCGGGAGCCGGTAGGCGCGGGCCAGGGTGCGTACGTCGTGCTCGGAGCGGACGAGGAAGTGGTCGAAGCGGTGCACCGCCCGCTGGAGCCGCTCACGCTGCGGGGCGTTCTGCAGGCGCACGCGCGTCTCGTCGAAGCCCATCCGCTTGTACGCCGACCCGTGCCAGGTCTGCAGGTAGGTGGTGCCGGACGGCTTGCGCAGCTGCTGCGGGAAGCCCTGGTTGTCCACCCAGAACTCGGCCCGGGCGAGCGCCCACAGATACCGCCAGGACCACCGGCGGACGAGCCGGGCACCGGTCGGGAATCCGTCCGGGGAGCTCTCGTACGACCAGACGCAGCGCAGCGGCAGTCCCCTGCGCCACACCTCCTCGTACACGGCCCGGGGACTGTCGCCGTAACACCTGCCCATGTGGCTCTCGAACACCGCGGACCCCTTGCGTACGGGCAGCCGGAGCAGCCAGGAGTCGTAGACGGAGGCCTTGAAGCCGCGGGCGTGCAGCCGGTCCCGGCGGGTGCGCAGGGCCCGCAGCAGGAGCCTCACCCGGCGGGCGGGGCGGAAGTGCGTGGCGTAGTGGACGAGCCGCCGCGCCGTACGGGCGGGGCGGCCCCGGGCGTCGAGTCGGAGCGCCAGGTGGTCCTTCAGCGTGACGTAGGGCTGCCAGGTGTCCCCCGCCGTGCGGCCCAGCCGGGGCAGAGCGGGCGAGCGGTCCGCCGGGCCGACCAGGTCGTGGGCGGCGAACAGGTCGGTGACCGAGCGGGTACGGCCGTCCTCCAGCACCATCCGGGCATCCCACACGGTGTCCCGGGCGCCGGACGGGCGCAGCCCGCGGGTCAGGTGGACCCGGGTGCGCCAGGCGATCCCGGTGGCGTCGCGCCGCAGCTCGTCGACGGGGAAGCGGAACGTGCGCGCGCCGTCCCGCACCCGGAACTCCAGGTGGGCGGTGAGGGGACCGTCCGGATCGGGGCCGGTGTGGCCGGGCAGGACGAGCCGGCCCGCGAGCAGGACCCTGCCGCCGTCCGCCTCGTAGCGGGTGACCCGGTTCATCAGGCGCAGTTCGCCGAAGGTGCGGTACTGGTGGCCGAGCGCGGTGACGTCCAGCGCCGGGTCGTCCCCGCTCCCCCAGTACACCCGCCCGTCCCCGCCGAGGGTGAGCGGCGCCGCCACGGTGCCCCGCCTGCGCAGCGCGTACGCCGCCGAGAGCACTCCGTCCGGATCGCCGCGCTCCAGCAGCCGTACGCCGGCGCGCTCCACGGGCGGGAGGGTGAGCAGCGCCTCCTCGGGAACGCATGCGGGCAGCACCCGGGCGGCCGTCGCGGTGATCCGGTCGCGCTCGGCGGCGGGCCGCAGCACGAACGTGCGCACCAGCGGCACGAGGTGGTCCCCCAGGAACGCGCGGTCCCGTTCCCCGCGCAGCCCGGTCGGACCCTGTGCGGCCAGGACGTGGCAGACCCGGCGGTGCGCCTCCACCAGTCCGGCGAGGTCCCGGCCGCCGTCGGGCAGGGCGCGCCGGCTGACGATCCGGCGGCGTACGAGCGCGATCCGGCCGACCACCGCCGCGGCCAGGGGGCCGAAGAGGATCCCGCTGTGGGTGAGCTCCTCGTCGTAGCGCAGACCGTGCTGCTCCAGGGCCCGGCGCCGCAGGCAGAAACCGGTCACCAGGGCGTCTCGCACGGCGAGTTCGGGGGCCTCGGTGAACCGCTCCACGGTCCGGGAGCGGGCGAACAGGGTGTGCTGCCAGGGCGGCTCCTGCTCCTTGGGCCCGTCGCCGGTCAGCCGGCTCCAGCGCCCGGCGACGAGGTCCGCGCCGGTGCGGGACCCGGCCTCCCACAGGGTGCGGCAGGCGTGGCGCCGGAGGAGTTCGCCGTCGTCGAGGACGAGGACGTACGTGCCGGCCGCCGCGGCCAGCCCGGTGTTGCGCAGGACGGCGACGGCGCTCGCCGGCGCGTCGGCGGTGAGCACACGGACCCTGCCCCCGGACCGCCCGGCGAGCGCTCCGGACGCCGCGCGGAGGGCGGCGTCACCGTCGGCGGGCAGGACGACGAGGGCCTCGACGGCGCGCAGCGACTGGTCGAGCACGGACTCCACGGACTCCCGCAGGGCGGCTTCCCCGCCCGCGCCCGCGGTGATCACACAGCTGACGTCGGGAGTGCTCACGCCCCCGCCCCCTTCAGCATCCGGTCCACGACCCGCGCCGACGCCGTGCCGTCGTCGAGGTCGCAGAAGGACTCGCGGAAGCGCGCGTACGCCTCGCGGTGGCCCGCGACCGCCGCCTCCGGGTCGCGCAGCGCCTCGACGACCTCCGCCGAGGTGGTGAGGAGGGGGCCCGGCGCACGGTTCCCGAAGTCGAAGCAGAAGCCGCGCAGGGTGTCGCGGTAGTGCTCCAGGTCGTAGGTGTGGAAGAGCATCGGGCGGCCGGTCTGGGCGAAGTCGAACATCAGGGACGAGTAGTCGGTGACCAGCGCGTCGCTGATCAGCATCAGCTCGGCGACGTCCGGGTAGCGCGACACGTCACGCACGGAGTCGCTCTCGGGGACGCTCCCGCCGACCAGGTAGTGGCGGCGCACCAACAGGACGTGGCCGTCCCCCAGTTCCTCGGCCGCCCGCTCCAGGTCGAGCCGGAGATCGAGACCGTACCGGCCGCTCCGCCTGGGCCGGTCCTCCCGCCAGGTGGGGGCGTACAGCACCACCCGCCTGCCGTCGGGCACGCCCAGCGCCTCCCGTACCGCGACGGCCGTCTTCGCCCGCTCGGGGGCGTACAGCAGGTCGTTGCGCGGGTAGCCGCACTCCAGGACCTCGCCCGTGTACCCGAAGGCGCGGCGCAGCACGGGGGTGGAGAAGGTGTTCGGCGAGACGAGCACGCTCCACTGGGCAGCGCGCGCCGGCATGGACGCCATGTACGCGGAGTCGGCGTGCGGGCTGCCCTCCAGGTCGCGGCCGATGCGCTTGAGCGGGGTGCCGTGCCAGGTCTGGACGACGAACTGGCCGTCCACCCGCTCGAACCAGTCCGGCAGCTGGGTGTTGGTGACGATCCAGCGGCTGCGGGCCAGCGCCTCGTGCCACTCGGCGCTGTGCAGGGCCACGGCCCGCACCCCCGCGGGCACGGCGGCCTGCTGGTCGCGCACCACCCAGAGGTGCTCGACGCCGGTGTCGCGGCGGGCCAGCTCCTCGTGGACGGCCCGGGGCGAGTCGGAGTACTGGCGCCCGTCGAAGCTGGAGTAGAGCACGGCCTCGCGCAGCCCCCGGGTGCGCGCGGTGGCGTACTCCCGGCGCAGCCGGGCCTGCCCGTACGCGCCCCGGTCCCCCGGCGGCAGGGCGCTGCCGGACTCCAGGCTCAGCCGGTCGTGGAAACGGCGCTCCAGGGTGAAACGGCGTCCGCCGGACTCCCGGTGCACCGGCAGCGCGGCGTGGAGCTGGGGAACCACGCGCAGCGGCAGGTAGCGCTCCGGGTCCCGCTCACCCCGCTCCCTCAGGAAGGGGTACCAGCGGCCCTCCGCGAGCGGCAGCGCGCCGCCGGTCCCCTCGACGGCCGACGGCGTCAGCGCCGTACGGAATGCCGGCCCCGTCCGCTCCACGGCGAAGGCGGTCTCCTCCTGGTGCCCGGCGTGGCGCAGGACGAGTTCGAGCGGCCGTCCGGACTCCCCGGGGAAGGTCCCCTCCAGGGCGAGGGCGCCGCCGTCGGGCCAGGACAGGCGGGCGACGACGGGCTGCGTGGCCCGGTCGGTGAGGACGAGGTCCCCGGAGGGGTTGGCCGCCGCGTACAGCTCACGGCCCCCGGCCAGCGGGTATCGCCCGGCGTCGGTCTCGGGACGGGCCGCGACCGTCAGCCTGCGGCCCGCGCCCACCAGCTGGACGCCCCAGTCGCCGTCGGCGCCCAGGAAGGTGTCGAGCGGCACGTCGGCGAGGAGGGTACGGCCGTCCGGGCCCTCGCCCGCCGCCAGCGGGAACTCCCGGGTTTCCTTCGTGCGCCACTCCTGGAGGCGCAGGGCCGTCAGGCCCGTCAGCGCGTCCGCGCCCAGGACCCGTACCGCGATCCGTACCGCGGGCCGGACGGCGTCCCCCCGCCCGTCCTCGGCGGCGGCCGGCGCGTGCCCGGCGAGCACCGCGTCGATCCGCTCGGCACGCAGCTCCAGCTTGTTGCCGCTGAGCACGGGGACGATACGGGTGCGCTCGCCGGTGTACCGCACGGCGGGTGCGGCCGGGTTGCCGAGCAGCCGCATCGGGCCCCGGCGCGGCCGGCCACCGGCGACGACCACGGACTCCAGCTTCCAGACCGTCCGGGAGCCCCTGGCGGCGAGCCTGCGCGGGTCCACCACGGTCTCGAAGCCGGACCGCTCGTAGCGGTGCACGGAGCGGCCCGACCTGGCGGCGGCCTCCTCGGTCACCGTCCTGCGCATCCGCAGCGGGACCACCCGCCGGCCCGACCTGAGCCAGCCGGCCCCGGCCGACCTGCCCGGGGCGTTGCGGACGTACGCGTACCCCTTCAGGTGCAGCTTCCCGTCCCGCCACACCGCCTCGGTGAGGTGCGCGTGCACCGGGAGGTCCGCCGCGGACAGGGCGGTGACCCGGCGCGGGAGGGGGCCCTCGACACCCGGGTACTGGGCCCTCGGGCGGAGCAGGCCCCGGACGTGGAAGGTGTCCCGATCCCTGGACCCGTGGGCCAGGACCGCGAGCAGCTCGGCCGTCCGGCGTTCCCGGATGAGCTGCCACTTGACCCGCAGGTGCAGGGGCAGCCCGGCCAGGACGGCGGGTTCGACGGTGTCGGCGAAGGCGTTGGCGTGCGTGAGGAAGGCCTCGTGGAAGTCGGCGTCGCCGTCCGGGAGGGCCTCCATGAACAGCCACAGGTCACCGGAGAGCACGTGTTCGTCGTAGCGCCGCCGGGCCTCGGTCATGCCCCGCTCCGCAAGGAACCGGCTGACGGTGGAGACCGCCGTGACGCGGTCGCGGATTCCGCGGGCCACCGCGCGCCGGGTGGTGATCGAGCCGTCCCGGTCCCGCCAGTGGTAGACGGGTTCCTCGACGACGTCGACGCTCCGGGCGAGGAAGTGGGCGGGGAGGACCACGGCGATGTCCTCGTACAGGACCCCGGTCGGGAACGCGAAGGCGTGCCCGTCCCAGAAGGACCGGCGGAACACCTTGTTGCAGGCGATGCGGTCGCCGAGCAGGACCCAGTCCCGGGTGACGTGGGTGGCCCGGCGGTGGGTCTCCATCGGCCTGCGGAACATCGGGGACTGTTCGAGCACGCCGCCGGCCCGGAGCCGCAGGACGTTGCCGGTCGCGAAGTCGGAGCCGGAGGAGTCGAGTTCGGCCAGCATCCGGGCGTAGGCACCGGCCGGTACGACGTCGTCGCTGTCGACGAACGTCAGGTACCGCCCGTCGGGATGGGCCTGGCCGGCGCCCGCGTTGCGGGCGGCGCCGAGTCCGGCGTTCTCCTGCCTGATCAGCCGGAAGCGGGTGTCCCCGCGGGCGAACTCCATCGCCACGTCGGCACTGTTGTCCGTCGAGCCGTCGTCGACCATGACGACCTCCAGGTCGGCCATGGTCTGCGCGGCCAGCGACTCGAGGCAGGCTCCGAGGTACTCCTCGACGTTGTGGAGCGGGACGACGACGGTGAGACGGGGTGCCATGCGCTGCGCACGATCCTTCCGGGCGGACGGGGGTCAACTGGTCTTCTGCATAACGAACGAGTCCCGCGCCGGGGAGGCACGGGACTCACGACGCGTACCGGCCGGTCAGGGTTTGACGGCGATGCGGCCCTCGTCCATGCGCAGCAGCAGCAGCCGCTCCCCGGTCTCCTCCAGGAACTCGTCCACCGCCTGGCGGGAGCCCTGCCAGTAGCCGTAGTCGTCGATGAGGAGGACCCCGCCGCTCACCAGGCGGGAGTACAGGTGCCGCAGTTCGTGCTTGGTCGAGGCGTACCAGTCGGTGTCCAGCCGGAGGATCGAGATCCGCTCCGGGGCGAGGTCCGGGACGGTGTCCTCGACCTTGCCCCGCACGTAGTGGACGCGGTCCTTCGGATAGGGCACCTGCGCGAAGCCGGCCTTGACGTCCTCCAGCGAGGCCACCGCCCAGATGGGCCGGTCCTTGCCCTGCGCGTCCAGGAGTTCCCGGGCGGGGCGGCCGTCGCGCCGCAGGTCCTCCGCGGTGGGCGGCGTCATGCCCTCGTACGTGTCGAAGAGGTACAGGTCGCGCCCGGTCTCGCCGAGCGAGAGCAGCGTCTTCGCGCAGGCCTGCATGGAACCCCCGCGCCACACACCGCATTCCACGATGTCACCGGGGATGTCGTGCCTGACGATATGCCGGGTCGCGAGGACGAAGGCGTTGAGCCGCTCCGGGGAGGTCATCGTGTACGGCTTGACCGCACGGATGATGTCCTTCGCCTCGTCGTCGTAGTCCGCGGGGAACTGCGGCTTCTTCGCCGCGACGGGCCGCTTCGCCGGGGCCGGTTCCGCGGCCGCGGGCTGCTTCACCGACGGAGTGGTCTGCTCGGTCCCCGCCGCCGGGGCGGTGCGGGGGGCGGGCACGGTCGCGCGCCTGAGCTGGTATCCGGTGAGTTGCTGTAGGACGCCGTTGACGGCGTTGCGCCAAGCCATGCCGCCGGACAGTACGCGCGCTTTGCGGCCCATGTCACCTTTCGTCAACCTGTGGTTGATGCGGCCGCGGGGCTCTCCGGCCGCCCGCACCGGTCCCGGCCGTCCAGCGGGCGGGGCAGTGGCACCCGGTCCACCCCGCCGACCCGGTTGGCCCACCAGACCGCCGTCTCCCGCACGGCGAGCATGGTCAGCCGGGGGTAGCGCAGCGGCTTGCGGAAGACACCGACGGAGTCGCCCCAGTAGGCGGCCTTCGCGTCGATGGACCGGTAGTCGTGCCAGATGCCCTTGGCCGGCGGGAAGTCCGTGTAGGCCTCGCGGAGTTCGAGGCGCGAGTGGGCGGCCATCGCGCGGAAGCCGTCGGGGTAGTAGCGCCAGCAGTCCTGCGCGTCGTGGACGTGACCGCGCGAGGGGGCGGTGATGAAGGCGTGACCACCGGGCCTCAGCACGCGGGCGATCTCCAGCATCGTCACCCAGAAGAAGGGAATGTGCTCGAACGCCTGACCGGACAGGACCACGTCGGCGGTGCCCGACCTGACGGGGATGCGGTAGGGCCGGGTCATCACCGCGTCCACGTTGGGCCCGTCGAGCACGTCGACCCCGACGTAGTCGATGTCGTGGTCCGCCAGCAGCCCCCTGTGGGTGCGGGTCTGCTTGCCCGAGATCCGTGAGCCGAGGTCCACGACGCGGTGCCTGCCGGACGTGGGCAGATACTCCCGGACACAGAGTTCCATCTGCTCGTAGGCGGACCGGTGCATGGCGTTCTCCCAACGTTGCCGTGTACGCGCGCTGTTGAGGACAACGACGGCGGGCCGCGCAGGGGACGCCCCGTACGGGTGATGCCGGGCGATCAGCCGGGCCCGACGGGGAAGACCCGGCGCACCACGCGTTCCGCCGCGTGCCCGTCGTCGTACGGGCAGAAGCGCCGGCGGAACGCGGCGCGCAGCTCGGCCGCCCCGGGTGAGCGCCAGGCCCCCGTCCGCAGCACGTCCCGCAGCCCGTCCTCCGTGGTGGCGACGGCCCCCGGGGTGTCGCCGGGGCGGCCGGAGAGGAGATCGACGTAGGTGCCGCGCGCGGCCCGGTAGGCCTCCCAGTCCGGCGCGTAGGTGATGATCGGGCGGTCCAGGCAGGCGTAGTCGAACATCAGGGACGAGTAGTCGGTGATCAACGCGTCGGCGGCGAGGCAGAGTTCCTCGGTCCTGGGGTACGCGGTGACGTCGATGACCCCGTCCCCCCCGAGCCGGCCTGCCGAGCGCCCGTAGAAGTAGTGGGCCCGCACCAGCACCACGTACTCCTCGCCCAGTTCGCGGCTGAGCCGTTCCAGGTCCAGCCGGGGGAGGAAGCCCCGGCGGTAGTCGCGGTGGGTCGGCGCGTACAGCAGGACGGTCCTGCCGGGCGCGATACCGAGTCCGGCCCGGATCTTCTCGGTCCGCTCCGGCGTCGCGGTGAAGAAGACGTCGTTGCGCGGGTAGCCGAACGGCAGGTGCTCGTACGAGGAGGGGTAGACGCGGTCCCAGACCTCGGTGGTGTGCGGGTTGGCGGAGAGGCTGAAGTCCCACTGGTCGGTGTGCGCCACGATCCGTTCGAAGCTCACCCCGTTGGTGAGGGCGGGGTACGGGTGCTGGTCCAGGCCCATGGTCTTGAGCGGGGTCCCGTGGTGGGTCTGCAGGTAGATCTGGCCGGGACGCTTGGTGAAGCCGCCGGGGAAGCTGGAGTTGTTGACGAGGTAGGTGGCGGTGGCCATGGTCCGCCAGTAGGCGCGCGACCCCTCGATCACGTACGGCACGCCGGGCGGCATCCGGTCGCGGTGGCGGGAGGAGACGACCCACACCCCCCGGATGTGCGGGACGAGTTCACGGGCCTTGTCGTAGACCGCCGCGGGGTTGCAGGCGACGCCGCGGTTCCAGTAGGCCCCGTAGACCGCGAGGCACGGGTCGAGCGGCCGGTGCAGGTCGGCTCGGTAGGCGGCCCTCATCACCCGGGCGCGCAGGGTCCTGCGGGCCGCGAGCAGCGCGGTCCCGGCCCGGGTGCGTTGTGCCCGGGCGGCCTCCTTCGCCCGGTACGCGGCGTACCGGCCCGGGAGTCCGGCCGCCCGGAAGAAGGCCGCGCGGTCGCCGGGGGCGATCCGGCCCGGGTCGTCGAGCACGGCCCGCAGGTGGGCGGTGCGCGCGGGCAGGACCCGCGGGTCGCCGCCGGTCCCGGCGGCCAGCCGCTCGTAGGCGCCGATCACGGCGAAGTGCCGGCGCCCGGGTTCGGTCGCGAAGGTGCCGGTGCGCCGCAGACGGTGGCGTACGCAGATCCGGTCCAGCGTGGCGAGGGTGCCGGCGTCGGAGGCGAGGAAGGCCGCGCGGTGGACGGGCACGACGTCGTCGTACGGGCCGTCCTCCTCGGCGAAGGCCAGATCGTGCGCGGTCCAGAAGGCGCGGCGGAACAGCTGGTTGCGGGCGGCGGGGAGGGCGTCCCCGGGTTCCGTACGCCCCCACCAGTCGAGGCGGTCGTGGCCGAGGCGGAGCACGTCGGGCGGCCCCGCGCACACCTGGGAGGGTGTCTCCGGCCGCTCCGGGTCCGGCCGCGGGGGGCCGCCGGGCCGCTCGGGGGCCGGACGCACGAGACTGCTCGGGCGCTCCGCGGCGGGGGGCGCGGCGGGCCGCTCCGGGGACAGCCGCGCGGTGATCTCCCGGGCCGCGCCCGGCAGCAGCAGGTCGTCGCCGTCGAGGAAGAGCAGGTACGCGCCACGCGCCTCGGCCACTCCGGCGTTGCGGGCCGCGGCCGGGCCGCGGGGGCTTCCCGCCGGCTCCCCGACCACCCGTACCCGGGGGTCACGGTCCGCGAACTCCCGCGCGATGGCCAGGCCCCCGTCGGGCGGGCCGGCGCCGACGGCGATCAGCTCCCAGCCCCCGTCGCACTGGCCGAGCAGGGATTCGACGGCCGCCCTCAGGTATCCCTGGACGCGGTGGACGGGCATGACGACACTGACGAGCATGGCAGCGGAGCGTAGTGCGCGACACACCCCTCCGTGTCGCACATTCATCCGTTCGGGTCAGCTCCGGTGACCCGGACGGCTCCCCCGGGTTGATCCGTCCATGAAGCCACTCCTCAGCGTCGTCGTCCCCGTGCACAACGTCGAGGAGTATCTGGAGGAATGCCTCGCCTCCCTGGCCGGCCAGTCCCTGGACGCCGTGGAGGTGGTCCTCGTCGACGACGGATCGACGGACGGCAGCGGCAGGATCGCGGAGGAGTTCGCGGCCCGCGACGACCGCTTCCGCTGCGTGCGCCAGGCCAACGCGGGACTGAGTGCCGCGCGCAACACGGGGGTCGCCCGCACCACACCCGGCGTGCCCTACCTGGCGTTCGCGGACAGCGACGACGTCGTCGTCCATGACGCCTACGAACGGATGGTCGCCTCCCTGGAGTCGACCGGCTCGGACCTGGTCACGGGCAACGTCTGGCGGCTCACCGGACAGGGCCGGCAACAGGCCTGGCAGTACCGCTGGCTGACGGCCGACCACCCTCGTACGCACATCACCCGCGACCCACGGCTACTGGCCGACCGGGTCGCCTGGAACAAGGTGTTCCGGCGCGCCTTCTGGGACCGGCACGCCTTCACCTTCCCGGTGGGCCGGCTCTACGAGGACACCCCCGTGATGATCCCCGCGCACTACCTCGCCACCGCGGTGGACGTGCTCCGCGACCACGTCTACCAGTGGCGCGTCAGGGAGGGCTCGATCACCCGGCGGCGCACGGACGTACGGGGTGTACGGGACCGCATCGCGGCCTGCGAGCAGGTCAGCGCCTTCCTGGCGGACCGCGACCCCGCGCAGCGACGGCTGTACGACACGTCCTGCCTGCGCGACGACTTCGTGTACTTCCTGGAGGGCCTGCCGATGGGCGGATCCTCCTACCGTGCGGCGTTCATGGCGGACGCGGGTGCCTTCCTCGACCGGGCGGGCAGTTCCGTCACGGCCGGGCTGCCGGCCGAGGCGCGTCTCAGGTGGCAGCTCGTACGCGAACGCAGGCTGGAGGAGCTGCTGGCCGTCCTCGCCTTCGAACGGGCCAACGGGACAGGCACGTTCGCGGTCCAGGGGCTCCCCGGCCGGCGGCGGGCGGCGCACCCCGCCGTCCCGGGCGGCCCGGGCAGCACCGGTGTACGGATCGGCCGGGGGGACCTGCCCGCCGTGGCGCGGCTGGTGGAGGCGTCCTGGGGCGAGGACGGGAAGCTGAGGTTGCGCGGATACGCGTACATCCGCAACCTCCCGGTACGGGCGGCCCGGCACTCGCTCACGGCGGGGCTGGTGCGGGAGGCGGGGGGCAGGCGGCTGCGGCCCGTGCCCGTACGCACGGTCCTGATGCCGGCGGCGACCGCCGACTCGGGCCAGGAACTGCACTGTTACGACCATGCGGGCTTCGAGATGGTCCTGGATCCGGACCGGCTCGGCCCGGGCACCTGGCAGGTGGGCGTGGTGGTGGCCGGGCGCGGTGCCGTCCGGCGGGCGGCCCTGCGCGCGGTGGAGGCCGCCGCCGCCCAGCCGCTGGTGCGCGACCTGGACGGCGGACGGCGGGCGGTGCTCGGTTACCGGGACGGCCGGCTCGAGCTGACCGTGGAACAACTTCCGGCCCTGGCCGACGGCCACCACGCGGGGCCGGACGGCACCCTGGAACTGACCGGCCGGCTGTACGCCGGCGCCCGGCCCACGGCCCTGGTCCTGACCCGCGCCGGATCGGCGGAGCACAGCTGTCCGGTGCGGCGCGGGGATCCTGCGGGGCACGCGGGGCACGGGGGGCACGCTGGGGAGGGGGACGGAGATCCGCACCAGGGCGACGACCCGCAGGAGGCCGGCGACCTGCGGGGGGACGGCGACCCGCACGGAGACAGCGACCCGCAAGGGGACGGCGAGCGGTTCACCGTAAGGATTCCGCTCGCGGATCTCGCGGCGGACCTGGGCGCCGCACCTGGCGGGGCTGGTGGGGCTGGTGGGGCCGGAGAAACCCGGAAGACCGGAGAAGCCACGGAGACCGGAGAAGCCAGGGAAGCCCGGGAGACCCAAGAGGCCCGTGAGATCGAGGGGGCCGGAGAAGCCGAGGAGACCCAGGAGGCCAGGGCGGCCGGAGAAGCCCGGGGAACCGGCCCCCGGCCCGGGACGCGGTGGCGGGTCCGGCTCCTGACCGGAGGTGCCCGTGTCCCGCTCGCCGCCACCCCGGACCTGCCGCCACCGGCCCTGGCGGACACCTCGGGCAGGCTGGTGCTGGAGATGGCGGGCCCTCCGTGCGCGGACCGGGCCGAACCGGGGGCGGAGGGCGGGCCGCGCATCGGGGGAACGCTCGGACAAGACCACCCGGGCACCGGCGACGGCCCGCCCGGCGCCCTGGTCCTGCGCCACAGCGCCTTGGGCGAGACCGTGAGCCTCCCCGTGGAGCGGCAGGAGGGCCGGTTCTCCGCGACCCTCGTCCCCCCGCCCCGCGCGGGCGAGTGGGAGGTACTCCTGGACGGCCTGCCCGTGCGGGTGACGGCCGCCCTCGCCGCGCGGCTGCCGGTCCGCCCCGCCGGCGCCGCGTTCCGCGTCGACCGGCGGCACGGCGACCGGCTGACCGTGCACGGTGAGCCGGTGCTCGGCGCGGCCGAGCGGGGCGCGTACCGGCAGGGTCTGCTGCGTACGGCGCACCACCCGGCGCAGCGCCGGCTCCCGCTCCGTGACGCCGTCCTGTACACGGGTCTGCACCCCGGCCTCACCGCCGGAGGGGGCTCGCGCGCCGTCCACGCCGAGCTCGTGCGCCGGAGCGCCGACGTCGAGCACCTCTGGGTCACCGACGGCTCGGCGGGCGCGGCCGCCCAGGTGCCCCCGACCGCCGTCCCCGTGGTGGCGCACAGCACCGCTTGGTACGAGGCCCTGGCACGGGCCCGCCGCATCGTCGCCGCCGGCATGCTGCCCACGTGGTTCGAACGGCGCCCCGGCCAGACCGTCGTGCAGACCTGGCACGGCTCACCGCTCGGCCGCTTCGGGCTGGACCTCGCCGACTCCCTGTACGCCGACCACCAGGACCTCGCCTCGCTGGCGCACCGCTCGGCGCAGTGGTCGGTCCTGGTCTCCCCCAGCGGCTTCGCCACCCCTCATCTGCGCCGTGCCCTGGCCTACCGCGGCGAGGTGCTGGAGGCAGGCTCCCCCGCCGCCGACCTGCTCCTCGCGCCGGGCCGGGACAAGGCGGCCGAGCGGGTGCGCCAGCGGCTGGGCGTCCCGGACGAGCACCGGGTGGTGCTGTACGCCCCGACGTACCGCGACCACCTGGCGCACGCGCCGGGCAGCGTGCCGGCGGGCTCGCCCCCGCTGTACCGCTGGGATCCCGCGCTCGACCTGGCCGCGCTGGCGCGCTCGCTCGACGGCCGCACCACCGTGCTGGTCCGCCGGCACCCGCAGGTGACGGGCAGCGTGCCGCCGGTACCGGGCCTGCGCGACATGTCGGCGCACCCGGACACCACCGAGCTGCTGCTGATCGCCGACGTGCTCGTCACCGACTATTCCGGCCTGGTCTTCGACTTCGCCCTCACCGGCCGGCCGATGCTCTTCCACACCTACGACCTGGAGCACTACCGCGACACCGTGCGCGGCTTCTGCCTCGACTTCGAGGCCCGGGCCCCGGGGCCGCTGCTCGCCACCACGGACGAGGTCGTACGAGCCCTGCGGTCACCCGGGACGTGGGCGGACGCCCACCCGGACGCGCACGAGGGCTTCCGGAGGGAGTTCTGCGACCTCGACGACGGCGGTGCGGCGCGGCGCGTCGCGGACCGGCTCCTCGCCGACCGCCCCTGAGGCAGCGCCCGTGGACGCCCGGGAGGCCGGCGGCCGCCCGGCACCCGGCCGGTTCTCAGCCCTTGAGCGCCCGGACCGCCGAGGCGGCCAGGTCGTCCAGGTAGCCCTGAGGAAGGTCGCCGCGCACCACCACGAGGCGCCAGTAGAGCGGCCCGACGATCAGGTCCAGCGCCCGGTCCGGATCGCTGCCCTCGGGCAGTTCGCCCCGGGCCACCGCCGCCCGTACGACCACGGCGGCCATCCCCTGCTGCGGGTCCAGCAGAGCGGCCTTGATGGCGCCGGAGATCTCCGGGTTGCGGGCCGCCTCGACCAGCAGGTCGGGGATCACCTGGGAGGCGACGGGGTGGCGCAGGGCGTACGCGGCCAGTTCGAGGACCGCGCGCACGTCTCCGTACAGCGAACCGGTCGCCGGCGCCGGCATGCCCTGGGACGCCATGGCCGCGACCAGGTCGAGGACGAGGTGGAGCTTGGACTTCCAGCGGCGGTAGACCGCCGTCTTGCCGACGCCCGCGCGCCGGGCGATGCCCTCGATCGACATCCGCGCGAAACCGACCGCGGCCAGCTCCTCGAACACGGCAGCGCGGATGGCGTCGGTCACGTCCTCGCGCAGCACGGCGGCTCCCGCGGGGGTTCGGCGCCCGGTTCGTCGTTCGCTGGTCATCTCCGAATGATAGACCGTGACGACGAAACGGTTGCGTTGCGACGCATGACGTTTTACTGTCGCCGTTGCGACGATACGGTGCCGTCCCATCCGCCCGTACTCGTCCGCACCGTTCGCCCTGCTCTTCCCCCCGTCGAAAGCGATCACGGTGAGCCAGACAGCAGCACCGCCGGCCCCGGTGGACCCCGACTCCCCTGCCCTCCTCCCGGTGTACGAACCCGGCGAGCTGGCCGCACTCGCCGCCCGGCACGGCCTGACCGTCAGCGGGGCCCGGCCCTCGCTCACCCAGTACGTACGGCAGCTGTGGGGCCGCCGGCACTTCATCACCGCGTTCGCCACCGCCAAGCTGACCGCCCAGTACAGCCAGGCGAAGCTCGGCCAGATCTGGCAGATCATGACCCCGCTGCTCAACGCGACGGTCTACTACTTCATCTTCGGCGTCCTGATGAACACCAAGCACGGGGTCCCCGACTACGTGCCCTTCCTCGTCACCGGCGTCTTCATCTGGACCTTCACCGCCAGCTCCATCACGGCCGGCACCCGGGCCATCAGCGGCAACACCGGACTCGTCCGCGCCCTGCACTTCCCCCGCGCGTCCCTGCCGATCGCCCTGGCCCTGCAGCAGCTCCAGCAGCTGATGTTCTCGCTAGGCGCGCTCTTCCTGATCCTGCTCGCCTTCGGCCAGTACCCTCAGCCGTCCTGGCTGCTCGCGATCCCCGCCCTCACCCTGCAGGCCCTGTTCAACACCGGGGTGTCCATGGTCGTGGCGCGGCTGGCCGCCAGGACCCCCGACATCGCCCAGCTGATGCCCTTCGTCCTGCGTACGTGGATGTACGCGTCGGGCGTGATGTGGAGCCTCGACAACCTGCTCACGGGGGACAGGGTTCCGCGCCTGGTCCTGCTGGCGCTGGAGTGCAACCCGGCCGCGGTCTACATCGACCTGATGCGCTACGCGCTGATCGACAGCTTCACCCGCGATCAGATGCCCCCGCACGTATGGGCCGTCGCGGCGGGCTGGGCGCTCGTCTGCGGGATCGGCGGTTTCGTGTACTTCTGGAAGGCCGAGGAGCGTTACGGACGTGGCTGAGACCCCTGACACCCGCGTACCCACCGTCGTCGTCGACGACGTCCACATCACCTACACGGTCAACGGCGCCCGCACCGGCAGGGGCAGCGCGACCTCCGCCCTGAACCGGATCGTCTCGCGCCGGCAGCCGCGCGGCGCCCGCAAGGTGCACGCCGTCAAGGGAGTCAGCTTCGCCGCGTACAAGGGCGAGGCCATCGGACTGATCGGCTCCAACGGATCCGGGAAGTCCACGCTCCTCAAGGCCGTCGCCGGGCTGCTCCCCCCGTCGCAGGGCCGGATCCACACCCAGGGCCAGCCCTCGCTCCTGGGCGTGAACGCCGCGCTGATGAGCGACCTGACCGGGGAACGCAACGTCGTCCTCGGCGGCCTGGCCATGGGCATGACGCGCGAGCAGATCCGCGAGCGCTACCAGGACATCGTCGACTTCTCCGGCATCAACGAGAAGGGCGACTTCATCACGCTCCCGATGCGCACGTACTCCTCGGGCATGGGAGCCCGGCTCCGCTTCTCCATCGCGGCCGCCAAGAGCCACGACGTGCTGCTCATCGACGAGGCCCTGTCCACCGGCGACGCGAAGTTCCAGCGGCGCAGCAAGGACCGGATCATGGAGCTCCGCAAGGAGGCCGGAACGGTCTTCCTGGTCAGCCACAGCAACAGGTCGATCACTGAGACCTGCGACCGGGCGCTCTGGCTGGAGGCGGGCACCCTGCGGATGGACGGCCCGGCCGACGTGGTCGTGGCGGCGTACGAGGAGTTCACCGCACCCGCGAAGGCCCGCACGTAGCACGACGACCCGGCACATGACGAGACCGCCGGACGGGCCCCATCGGCCCGTCCGGCGGTCTCGTCCGTGAGCGGCCGGCAGGCCGCCCCGGATCACGCGTGGGTACGCAGCAGCGTCCGCATCGTCCTCATCGCCACCGACAGGTTGGCCAGGTCGAAGGCGTCCGAGCTCTGGATCTCCTCCAGGGTGGACCGCGACCGCGCCAGGATCGGTGCGTTCTTCTCCTCCCAGGCGGCGAACCGCTCCTCGGGCGCCGACGTCCCGTTGCCGACGGCGAGGACGTCCGAGGTCAGCGCGGCGTGCGCCGCGTACAGGTCCTCGCGGATGGAGGCGCGGGCCATGGACTGCCAGCGGTCGGCCCGCGGCAGCTCGATGATCCGGTCCATCAGCTGGGCGATCCCCAGCCGGTCCCCGAGGTCGTAGTAGACCTCGGCGACGGCCAGCGGGTCCTTGCCCGTACGGTCCGCGATGGCCACGATGTCCAGCGCCGGGAAGGCCGAGGAGAACCCGGCGACCCGCACCGCGAGCTCCTCGGGGACCCCGACCGAGGTGAGCTCGCCGAGGATCGACCGGTACCACTCGAGGTCGGCACCCCTGAGCAGCCGGGGCAGCTCGCCCCAGACCTTCTCGACCCCCTCGCGGAAGAAGTCGACGGTCTCCGCGATCTCGACCGGCTGCGGCCTGTTGCCCAGCAGCCACCGCGAGCCGCGCTCCACCAGCCTGCGCGAGTGCAGCCGGATCCGGGTCTGCACGTCGGCAGCCACCTGGTTGTCGAGCGCCTCCACCGCGTCCCACACCGCGGAGAGCCCGAAGATCTCCCGGGCGGCGTACTGCGCCCGCACGATCTCCTCGAGCGACGCGCCCGTCTCCTCCCGCAGCCGGTGCAGGAACGTCGAACCGCCACTGTTGACCGTGTCGTTGACCAGCACGGTCGTGATGATCTCGCGGCGCAGCGCGTGTCCGTCGACCGCTTCGGGGAACGCCGCGCTCAGCTGCTCCGGGAAGTAGGCGTGCACCAGCTTCTGCAGGTGCGGGTCGTCCGGCAGGCTGGTGGAGATCAGCTCGTCGGCCGTCGTGATCTTGGTGTAGGCGATCAGTACGGCCAGTTCGGGCTGGCTGAGGCCCTTGCCGTGGTTGAGCAGCTCCCGGATCTGCCGGTCGTTGGGCAGGAACTCCAGGGCCCGGTCCAGGTGGCCGTCGCGGCCGAGCCTGCGCATGAACCGCTGGTGGGCGTGGAGGAGCGACGGCGCCTGGGCGCAGGCGTTGGCGAGCGCCACGTTCTGCGCGTAGTTGTTGCGCAGCACGAGTCGTCCGACCTCGTCGGTCATCTCCGCGAGGACCTTGTTGCGCTGTTTGACGGTCATGTCACCGTCGCGGACCAGCCCGTTGAGCAGGATCTTGATGTTCACCTCGTGGTCGGAGGTGTCCACGCCGGCGCTGTTGTCGATGGCGTCGGTGTTGATCCGGCCGCCGGACCGGGCGAACTCGATGCGGCCGAGCTGCGTGGCCCCGAGGTTCCCGCCCTCGCCGACGACCCGGGCCCGCAGGTCCTCGCCGTTGACCCGGATCGCGTCGTTGGCCTTGTCGCCGACATCGGCGTTCGACTCGGCGGACGACTTGATGTACGTGCCGATGCCGCCGTTCCACAGGAGGTCGACCGACGCCTTGAGGATGTTCTGCATCAGCTCGGCGGGGGTCATCTTCGTGACCTTGGAGTCGATGCCGAGCGCCTCACGCATGTGGGCGTTGACCGGGATCGACTTGGCGGAGCGGGGGTGGACGCCACCGCCCGGGGAGAGCAGCTTCGGGTCGTAGTCCGCCCAGGAGCTGCGCGGCAGTTCGAAGAGCCGGCGCCGCTCCGCGTACGACGTGGCGGCGTCCGGGTCCGGGTCGATGAAGATGTGCCGGTGGTCGAAGGCCGCGACCAGCCGGATGTGCTCGGAGAGCAGCATGCCGTTGCCGAACACGTCACCGGACATGTCGCCGACACCGACGACGGTGAAGTCCTCGGTCTGGGTGTCACGCCCCAGCTCCCGGAAGTGCCTCTTGACGGACTCCCAGGCGCCGCGGGCGGTGATGCCCATGCCCTTGTGGTCGTATCCGGCGGAACCGCCGGAGGCGAAGGCGTCGCCGAGCCAGAACCCGTACGACTCGGCGACCTCGTTGGCGATGTCGGAGAAGCTCGCGGTGCCCTTGTCCGCCGCGACGACGAGGTAGGTGTCGTCCTCGTCGTGGCGGACGACGTCGGCCGGCGGCACGACCTCGCCCGTCACCATGTTGTCGGTGATGTCGAGCAGCGCCGAGATGAACGTCCGGTAGGACGCGATGCCCTCGGCCATCCAGGCGTCACGGTCGACGGCCGGGTCCGGGAGCTGCTTGGCGACGAAGCCGCCCTTGGCGCCGACGGGCACGATCACGGTGTTCTTGACCATCTGCGCCTTGACCAGGCCGAGGATCTCCGTACGGAAGTCCTCCCGCCGGTCCGACCAGCGCAGACCACCGCGGGCGACCTTGCCGAAGCGCAGGTGGACGCCCTCCACCCGCGGGGAGTAGACCCAGATCTCGTACGCCGGACGGGGCGCGGGCAGGTCCGGGATGGCCTGCGGGTCGAACTTCATCGAGACGTAGGCGTGCGGGGTGCCGTCCGGGTCCGCGCTCTGGAAGAAGTTGGTCCGCAGCGTGGCCTTGATGACGGTGAGGAAGGACCGCAGGATCCGGTCCTCGTCGAGGGAGGCGACCTGGTCCAGGGCGCCGTCCAGCTCCTCGAGCAGCCCGTCGGTCAGCTCCGTGCCGGCCTTCTGACGGCTCGGGGACATCCGGGCCTCGAACAGGGAGACCAGCAGCCGGGTGGTGTGGACGTTGTTGCGGAGGGTGTCCTCCATGTAGTCCTGGCTGAACGTCGAACCGGCCTGCCGCAGGTACTTCGCGTAGGCGCGCAGCACCATCGCCTGACGCCAGTCCAGCCCCGCGCCGAGCACGAGGGCGTTGAAGCCGTCGTTCTCCGCCCGGCCGGTCCAGACGGCGGCGAAGGCCTCCTGGAAACGCTCCCTGGCGTCGTCGGCGAGGTAGTCGCCGCTGCCGGCGACCGTCGGCATGCGCAGCCCGAAGTCGTAGATCCAGGCGTGCGTACGGTCGGCGCAGCGCAGCTCGTACGGGCGTTCGTCGACGACCTCGACGCCGAGCCGCTGGAGTGCGGGCAGGACCGCGGAGAGGGAGACCTGCTCACCGGTCCGGTAGATCTTGAAGCGGCGCTCTCCGGGACCGGCGTCGACGGGCTCGTACAGGCTGAGCGAGAAGTCCTTGCTGTCGCTCGTGAGCGCTTCGAGGTGGACCAGGTCGGCCACGGCGGCACGCGGTGAGTGATCGGCCTTGTACCCCTCGGGGAACGAGTGGCCGTAGCGGCGCATCAGCTCGGCGGCCCGCTCCTCGCCCAGCTCGGCGTTGAGTGCCTCCTGGAAGCCGTCGGACCAGGAACGGGCGGCCTCGACGAGACGCGCCTCGATGCGGTCGGCGTCGGCGTCGGTGAGGTGCCGCAGCTCGGTGCCCGGGGCGACCCGGACGACGAAGTGCAGCCGCGAGAGGATCGACTCCGTGTTCCAGGCGGTGAAGTCGACGTTGGTGCCGCCCAGTTCGTCCTTGAGGATGTCGATCAGGCGGAGCCGCACACCGGTGGTGTAGCGGTCGCGCGGCAGGTACACGAGGGCGGAGTAGTAACGGCCGTACTCGTCCTGGCGCAGGTACAGCCGCAGCCGGCGGCGCTCCTGGAGGTACAGCACGGAGGTCACGATGGACCGCAGCTGGTCGACGGGCGTCTGGAAGAGCTCGTCGCGCGGGTACGTCTCCAGGATCTGCAGCAGGTCGCGGCCGTCGTGGCTGTGGGGCGTGAAGCCCGCGCCTTCCAGCACCTCGGCGACCTTGCGCCGCACCACGGGCACCCGGCGTACGGACTCGGTGTAGGCCGCGGAGGAGAAGAGCCCGAGGAAGCGCCGCTCACCGATGACGTTGCCGTCGGCGTCGAACTTCTTCACGCCGACGTAGTCGAGGTAGCTGGGGCGGTGCACGGTGGCCCGGCTGTTCGCCTTCGTCAGGACGAGCAGCTTGTGCTCACGGGCCTTCGCGCGGGCGTCGGCGGGCAGCCGCCCGAAGGACGGGCTCACCGGGTGCGCCTCGTCCTCGCTGTGCTGCGGGTCGGAGCGCAGGATGCCGAGGCCGGTGCCGGGGATGGCCGTCAGCGCGTCGGACTCCCGGAGCTCGTACTCCCGGTAGCCGAGGAAGGTGAAGTGGTCGGCGGCGAGCCAGCGCAGCAGCTCGCGGGCCTCCTCCACCTCGTCGTCCCCGAGGTCGTCCAGCGGCTCGGCGGGAAGGTCGTCGGCGATCCGCAGTGCGGCCTCGCGCATCTTCTCCCAGTCCTCGACGGTCTCCCGTACGTCGGACAGGACGCGCAGCAGATCGGCGGTGATCTGCTTGAGGTCGGCGCGGTCGGTCTCCCGGTCGATCTCGACGTGGATCCACGACTCGACGAGCGCGTCGTGCGGCAGCTCGGCCCTGGACTCCTCGCTGCCCTTGCCCCGCTTGACGCCGTTGCCCCCGGGCCGGTCGTCGGCGAGTACCTCGATCAGCTTGCCGGTGACGTCGCGGCGGACGACGACCTGCGGGTGGATCACCAGATGGATGCCGCGGCCCTGCCTGGACAGCTCGTTGGTGACCGAGTCGACCAGGAACGGCATGTCGTCGGTGACCACCTCGACGACGGAGTGGCTGGAGGTCCAGCCGTTCTCCTCGACGGTCGGGGTGTGGACCCGGACGTTCGCGGTGCCCTGCGGGCGGTTCTCGGCGAGACGGAAATGGGAGGAGGCCGCACCGAAGACGTCGACCGGGTCGCGGTCGGCGACGTCCTCGGGAGCGGTGTGCAGGTAGTAGCGCTGGAGATAGGCGAGCAGCGTGTCGTGGCCCGGCCGCTCGTCCCGGTCCGCCCCTGTGCCCGCCTCGGCGGTGAGCACCCGGGGGGTACCTCCCGGGCCACCGACACCACCGCCCGGACTGTTGTCAGCTACCCGGGCCGCCCGTTCGAGCAGCTCGGCCTTGGCTTCGTCCAGCTTGGTCTGCATGTCCTCTGGCTCCTGTCGCGCGCCGTTGCGTGACGTAGGTGAAAAAGACGACGTACCGCCACGACACGGGGTTTCCGGTCTCGGTCGACGCTATGCCGCCGTGGGAGATGCCCGGGACCATATTGACCATTTTTGGCAGACGGCCCGGGGTGCGGAGATCGCGGATCGCCCGGGTGCGGTGGCACTCCGGGCGCAGGCCGGGGGCTTCGCTGCCCCCGAGGCGTATCGCGCTGATCACGGGACCAGGCTATCTCTCCCGTACCCACAACCGTCATGAGCCGCATATGTACAAAAGATGACCCAGAACTTTGACACTCTGGACATCGCGCAGGACCGTTTCGGCGCGTATCGGGCGCATGGAATCCGGCTCCCAGCCGTCGGCACCAGGTCGGCACGTCGACCGGGGGCGCCGACCTCGGCTTCGCCGAGTTCACCGGGTGCCTGGGCCGGGTGTACGCCGGGCACGTCGGTCAGGCGTACGCCGGGTGCCTCGGCCAGGCGTACGTACGTCCGGCACCTCGGCCGTGTGCAGGAACGCCGGCCATGCGTGCACCCAGCGCCTCGACCGCGTGGTCACCGGGCACGTCGGCCAGGCGTTCGCCGGGTACCTCGGCCGCGTGGTCACCGCGCACGTCGGCCAGGCGTACGCCGGGTGCGTTCGCCGTACGCCGTACGCCGCCGACTCGCCACCAGCTGAGCGCGCCGTCGCCCCGGCCGACAGCCTGCGGACGGGATCGGCGAGGCACTCGGCGATCCGGCAGGCCGCCGGGCCGCCGCCGGGCCGCCGCCAGCCCTCCTCCGTCGTGCGGCCGTCAGGCCGCCATCCGCTCCGCCAGCGCGACGGCCTCGGCGAGGGTGTCCACCACGGGGACCCCCGCCGCCTCCAGGCTGGCGCGGCTGTGGGAACCGCCGGTGTAGAGCACGGCACGCGCCCCGACGTGCGCCGCCGCCACGGCGTCGTCCACCGCGTCCCCGATGACGACCGCATGCTCGGGGGCGGTCCGGGCCGCCCCCTCCAGTCCCGCCAGCACCTCGAAGTGGCGCTCCATGTGCTGCGCCTTGCTGCCGCCGGAGGGACCCGTCCGCCCGTCGACGCGTACGAAGTGGCGCTCGATGCCGTACCCCCGGACCACGGGGACCAGGTGCTCGTGGCCGTACATGCTGAGCAGCGACTGACTGCGGCCGGCACGGGACCACCGCGCCAGCAGTTCCTCGACCCCCGCAGTCAGGGCACAGGCGGTCCGCCGCTCGGTGTAGTGGCGGTGGAAGACGCCGTCCATCCGCTCCCACTCGGCGGGTGTGGGCGCCCTTCCGAGCAGCCGTTCGTAGAACCTCGGTATCGGGACGCAGTACATCTCGCGGTACTGCTCCAGCGTGATCGGCGCCAGGCCGACCTCCGCGAAGGCGGCGTTCGTCGCGCCGAGGACCGCGTGGACGTCGTCCAGCAGGGTGCCGTTCCAGTCCCAGACCAGATGGGTGCGCTGCTTCCCGGGTGTCGCCATACAGAGAAAATACCCGCCGGGTACGACAGTCCCCCACCGCCGGCCGCCGCCCGGCCGCCGAGGGCCCGGCGCCCCGGTGCTCAGCCGATCAGGCCGGGGATCTCCTGGACGCCGAACCACAGCAGCTCGTGGTCCTCGGCACCGTCCACGGTGAACTGCGCGTCGTCGTCACCGAGATCGGCCGCGCCCAGCGCGGCCGCTGCCGCCGCCACGTCCTTCCCGGCGTCGTCGGAGTCCACGTGCACGGCGGCGGCCTTCGACAGCGGCACGGCCTCGGCGATGCGCACCTCACCGAGCGACGAGGCGTCCAGCACGTGGTCCGGATCGGCGACCGCCGCTCCGTCCGCCACGTCCACGGCCACGACGACCCGGCGCCTGGGCTCGTCCGGCCTCGCGGCGATCAGTCGCAGGGAGGCCGAGGCGGCCCGGCTGAGCGCCGCGTACTCCAGCTCCTCGCTGTCGTCGGAGACGTACCACTCGCGCAGCCCGGGCGTCACGGCGTAGGCGGTCAGCGGCCCGGGACCGAGCAGACCCGCGCTGTGCGCCTCGGCAAGACCGGAGAGGGTCAGAGGGACGTACACACGCATGGATGACCGCTTTCGTAGTCGAGGACGCCCACAGGATACGTGGGACGTCCCCCATCGGGGTCGGCGAGCCGTACCCCGCTGTCCACCCGGCGACGGCCGTCACCCCCTCCGGACCTGTGCGGCGCCGGGCCCGCCACCCGGATAGGTGAATCCCGTGAGGCTCCCGTTCGGCCGGTCCCCGGCTTGCGGTGCCCTCGGCCGGGCCCGTAGAAGATCCCCAGCAGAAAGTTACCGCCCGGTACTCGACGGGCGCCGGACAGCAGCCACGGGGGCTACGCATGAGCACAGACAGGACGAGGCCGGCCGGACGACGCGATCGCGGCAGGCCGGGCACCGTACCGCCGCAGCGCACGCCACAGCGGCCCCGGCACGCGCCGCGCCCGCACCAGTGGTTCGCGGAACGCCTGCTCGCGGTCCTCAGCGGCCAGCGCCCGGTGCACTGGATGCTCGGCCACACCATCGGGGAGGCCTACGACCAACTCGCCGAACTCGCGCCGACCGCCCCGCTCGGTGCGGGGTACCGGCGCCCCGTCGTACGCGCCTGCCACGGCGTCCAGCCCGCCACCGGCGTCGTCGAGGCCTTCGCCAGCATCGCGACGGGCGGCCAGATCCGCGCCCTCGCCTTCCGGCTCGAACAGGGGCCCGACCTCCGCTGGCGCTGCGCCGCGGTCGACCTGGGCGGCGAACGTCTGCCGGCTGTGAGATGAGCGGCCCCGCACCCGCCTGAGCGGCCCGGCGCCGCCTCCTGTGCCCGATCCCGCCCCGGTTCCCCGCTGGGACGGCCCCGAGGCCTCTCAGCCGCCCCTCAGTGCTCCATGGCCCCACGGGAACGGCCTGGGCCTGGCACCCTGCGGTGCCCCGGCCCAGGCCGTCCGGAACGCTCGGCGCTCCTTCTTCGCGCTACTTCTTGCGGCGCCGCCCGCCGCCACCGCTCTTCTGCGCCTTGCGGCGCTCGGCACGCGTCATCCCGTCACCGTCGGGACGGGCACCGTCACCGTTGGAGAAGTCACCCTCGACGACGCCACCCTCACCGTCCACCGTGGGGGCGGAGAAGTGCAGCCGGTCCGGCCGCTGCGGAGCCTCCAGGCCCTTGGCACGGATCTCCGGACGGCCTCCGCCGGCCGCCACGTCCTGCTTCTCCAGGGAGGGGCGCTCCGCCGCGTCCTGCACCGGAACCTCCTCGACCTGCTGCTCGACCTGGACCTCCAGGTTGAACAGGTAGCCGACGGACTCCTCCTTGATGCCCTCCATCATGGCGTTGAACATGTCGAAGCCCTCGCGCTGGTACTCGACCAGCGGGTCCTTCTGCGCCATGGCCCGCAGGCCGATGCCCTCCTGGAGGTAGTCCATCTCGTAGAGGTGCTCACGCCACTTGCGGTCCAGGACGGACAGCACCACACGGCGCTCCAGCTCACGCATGATGTCCGAGCCGAGGGTCTTCTCGCGCTCCTCGTACTGCTGGTGGATGTCGTCCTTGACGGCCTCCGCGATGAAGTCCGCCGTCACCCCCGCGAGGTCACCCGCCGCGTCCTCGAGCTCGGCGACCGTCACCTTCACCGGGTAGAGCTGCCTGAAGGCACCCCACAGCCGGTCCAGGTCCCACTCCTCGGCGAAGCCCTCCGCCGTCTCCTGGCGGATGTAGTCGTCGATCGTGTCGTCCATGAAGTGGCGGATCTGGTCCTGCAGGTCCTCACCCTCCAGGACCCTCCGGCGCTCGCCGTAGATGACCTCGCGCTGCCGGTTGAGCACCTCGTCGTACTTCAGGACGTTCTTGCGCGTCTCGAAGTTCTGCTGCTCGACCTGCGACTGCGCGGAGGCGATCGCGCGGGTCACCATCTTGTTCTCGATCGGCACGTCGTCGGGGACGTTCGCCATCGACATGACGCGTTCGACCATCTGCGCCTTGAACAGCCGCATCAGGTCGTCGCCCAGCGAGAGGTAGAACCGGGACTCGCCGGGGTCGCCCTGACGGCCGGAACGGCCGCGCAGCTGGTTGTCGATACGCCGCGACTCGTGCCGCTCCGTACCGAGCACGTACAGCCCACCCAGCGCCTTGACCTCCTCGAACTCGGCCTTCACGGCCTGCTCGGCCTTCTCCAGCGCGGCGGGCAGAGCCGCAGCCCACTCCTCGACGTGCTCGACGGGGTCGAGGCCGCGCTGCCGCAGCTCCGCCTCGGCGAGGTCGTCCGGATTGCCTCCGAGCTTGATGTCGGTGCCTCGCCCGGCCATGTTCGTGGCGACCGTGACCGCGCCCTTGCGGCCCGCCTGGGCGACGATCGTCGCCTCACGGTCGTGCTGCTTGGCGTTGAGGACCTCGTGCTGGACACCGCGCTTGGAGAGCTGCTGCGAGAGGTACTCGGACTTCTCGACGGAGGTCGTGCCGACCAGGATCGGCTGACCCTTCTCGTGCTTCTCCGCGATGTCGTCGACGACCGCGGCGAACTTCGCGACCTCGGTGCGGTAGATCAGGTCCGACTGGTCGGCCCGAACCATCGGCCGGTTCGTCGGGATCGGCACGACGCCCAGCTTGTAGATCTGGTGGAACTCGGCCGCCTCGGTCATCGCCGTACCGGTCATGCCCGAGAGCTTGTCGTACAGGCGGAAGAAGTTCTGCAGGGTGATCGTGGCGAGCGTCTGGTTCTCGTCCTTGATGTCCACCCCTTCCTTCGCCTCGATCGCCTGGTGCATGCCCTCGTTGTAGCGGCGGCCCGCGAGGATACGGCCCGTGTGCTCGTCGACGATCATGACCTCGCCGTCGATGACGACGTAGTCCTTGTCCTTCTTGAAGAGCTCCTTGGCCTTGATCGCGTTGTTGAGGTACCCCACGAGCGGGGTGTTCACCGACTCGTAGAGGTTGTCGATCCCCAGCCAGTCCTCGACCTTGGAGACACCGGGCTCGTGGATCGCCACGGTCCGCTTCTTCTCGTCGACCTCGTAGTCGCCGGTCTCCTCCAGGCCCTTCAGCGGATTGCCCGCCTCGCCCCTGGTGAGACGCCTGACCAGCTTCGCGAAGTCGCCGTACCACTTGGTGGCCTGGTCGGCGGGGCCGGAGATGATCAGTGGCGTACGGGCCTCGTCGACCAGGATCGAGTCGACCTCGTCCACGATGGCGAAGTTGTGGCCGCGCTGGACGAGCTCGTCCTGGGACCACGCCATGTTGTCGCGGAGGTAGTCGAAGCCGAACTCGTTGTTCGTGCCGTACGTGATGTCGCACGCGTACTGCTCACGGCGCTGCGCCGGCGTCATGTTGGCGATGATGCAGCCGACCTCGAGACCGAGGAACTTGTGGACGCGTCCCATCATCTCGGAGTCGCGCTCGGCGAGGTAGTCGTTGACCGTGATCAGGTGCACGCCCTTGCCGGACAGCGCGTTGAGATACGCCGGCAGCGTACCGACGAGGGTCTTGCCCTCACCGGTCTTCATCTCGGCCACGTAACCGAGGTGCAGGGCGGCGCCGCCCATCATCTGGACGTCGTAATGGCGCTGTCCGAGGACGCGCTTGGCGGCCTCACGGACGGTCGCGAAGGCTTCGGGAAGCAGGTCGTCCAGGCTCTCGCCGTCCGCGTACCGTTCCTTGTACTCGTCGGTGAGCGCCCGCAGCTCGGCGTCGGAGAGGTTGACGAAGTCCTCTTCGATGGAGCTGACCTGGTCCGCGATGCGGTGCAGTTTGCGCAGGATCTTGCCTTCGCCTGCACGCATGAGCTTGTTGAAGACGGACACTGAGGCTGGTCTCCTTGCCGGTCGGGCCTGGCACTGGGTCGTGTGATGGACTCTGGCGCGGGCACGGCAGGTGGGCCCCACCGCAACGGCCATCGTAAGCGAGGACCCCACCGCGCCGGGAGGGATGCTGCCGCGTTGCCCCCACCGCACCCTCCCAGGACAACGGACGGAGGGGGCGGAAGGTGCCGGGACGCCGGTAAAGAGGTCGCGCCACGGGCCCCGGATCACCACAATCTCCGCATGGAGCCGATCACCCTCACCACCGAGCGCCTGCTTCTGCGGCCCTTCGAACCCCGGGACGTGGACGAGGTCCACGCCGCCTGCCAGGCCCCCGACATCCAGCGCTGGACGACCATCCCCTCCCCGTACTCCCGCGCGGACGCGGAACTCTTCGTACGGGAACTGTCCCCCCGGGGCTGGCAGGACGACACCATGTACAGCTTCGCCGTGACCGCCCGGGACGGCGGGCCGGTCACCGGCGCCCTCGGCATCGAACGCCGCAGCCTGGCGGGTACCTACGAGGTGGGCTATTGGACGGCCCCGGACCGCCGGGGTCGTGGCTTCACTGCGGAGGCGGTGCTCGCGGCCGCCCGGTGGACGTTCACCGCCCTCGCGGCGGACCGGCTCGAGTGGCGGACGGAAGTCGGCAACACGGCGTCGCGGGCCGTCGCGCTACGTGCCGGTTTCCGCATGGAGGGGGAGCAGCGGTCGGCCCTGCTGAACAAGGGGACACGGCGCGACACCTGGACCGGGGCGCTGCTCCCCGCCGACCTGGGACTGCCCGGTACCCACCCGTATCTGCCGGCACCCGCTGTCAGTGACGCCCTCTAGGGTTCGGTCCATGACGCCTGTGCCGCAGCCCGTTCTGGAACTCTCCGCCGATCAGGCCCGCCGGATGGCCCTGAGGGCCCAGGGCTTGCTGGGCGCGCCGGACCGCCGGGGCGGGGTGCCCGGAGTCCTGCGCCACCTGGGGGCCGTCCAGCTCGACACGATCTCGGTCCTCGCCCGGTCGCACGAACTCGTCCCCTACGCCCGGCTCGGTGGCGTGGGCCGCCGCGCGGTCGACGAGGCCTACTGGTCGGGGGGCCGGTCGTTCGAGTACTGGTCGCACGCCGCGTGCGTGCTGCCGGTCGAGGAGTGGCCGCACTTCGCGTTCCGCCGCCGCGCCTACCGGTCCCGCCCGCACTGGCACCACGACCTCCCCGCGGGCGCGTACGAAACGGTGATCGCGCAGCTGCGCGCCGAGGGCCCTCTGACGGCCACGGAGCTCGGCGGCGCGAAGAACGGCGGGGAGTGGTGGGACTGGTCCGCCTCGAAGGTCGCCGTCGAACGGGCCCTGATGTACGGCGAGGTCGTCTGCACCGAGCGGCGCGGCTGGAAGCGTGTGTACGACCTGGCCGAGCGCGCGATCCCGGACCCCCTCCTCCACGACGACCTGGACGACGCGGAGTGCACACGCCGTCTGGTCGCGCTGGCCGGCCGGTCGCTGGGAGTCGGGACGCGCGCCGACATCGCGGACTACCACCGGCTGAGGGCCGAGCAGTTCGACGCCGTCGTGGCGGACTCCGGCCTGGTTCCCGTATCGGTCGAGGGCTGGGCCAGACCGGCGTGGGCGCACCCCGAGGCGCTGGCCTCGGAACCACGCGGCCGGCACCGGACGACGCTGCTGTCGCCGTTCGACTCGCTGATCTGGGAGCGGGCACGCACGGAGCGGATCTTCGCCTTCACCCACCGCCTGGAGGCGTACGTGCCCCGGCCCAAGCGTGTGCACGGCTACTTCGCCATGCCGCTGCTCGCAGGCGGCAGGCTCCAGGGCCGCGTCGACCCGGCACGTGAGGGCACCACCCTGATCGCCCGTCAGGTCTCCCTGGAGGGCGCAAAGTCCGTGACGCCGATGGCGCAGGCTCTGGCGGAGGCGGCGTCCTGGGTCGGCTGCACGGACGTCCGGCTGGAACGGGTCGATGCTCCGGAGCTGCGCGAACCCCTGCGCGCGGAAATCGCCCGTGTCCTGGGATAGGAGCCGGCCGCTGTACCGCCGGGCTATCCGATTTCGAGGATCTTCTCCCGCATGGCATAGACCACGGCCTCCATGCGGGAGTGCAGCTGCAGCTTCTCCAGGATGTTGCGGACGTGATTCTTCACCGTGTTCTCGGAAATGAACAGTTCCTTGGCGATATCGCGGTTGTTCATCCCCGTGGCCACCAGCTTGAGCACCTCCAGTTCCCGCTCGGTGAGTCGGGGAGCGGGGACGAGCCGGCGCTCGTCGGTGCGCTGGATCATCGACTTGAACTCGGTCAGGAGTTTCGAGGCCATCGACGGGCTGATCTGGGACTGGCCGTCCGCGACCGCGCGAATGGCCGTGGCCACCTCGTCGGTGGAGATCTCCTTGAGGAGATACCCGGTCGCGCCCGCCTTGATCGCCTCGTAGAGGTCGGCCTCCTCGTCGCTGATCGTCAGCATGATGATCTTGGCGCTCGGGGCCACCTCCTTGATGGAGGTGCAGGCCTCGATGCCACCGCGCCTGGGCATCCGGACGTCCATCAGAACAATGTCGGGCAGCAGATCCGCAGCCTTGTCGACCGCCTCCGCGCCGTCCCCCGCCTCGCCGACGACCTGGATGTCCTCCTCCTGCGCCAGGACGATCTCCAGACCTCTGCGGAAGAGGGCGTGGTCGTCGACCACGAGAACCCGGATCGGCTCCTTGCCGCAACCGACACCGCCCGTAGGGGAATCCGCACCCGAAACGTCGTCGGCGGCATTGGTCCTGCGTACGGGCCCGAAGGTGTCCGCCATCGTTCCTCCCCCTGAAGGCCACGGCCTGAGGTCACAGACTCGTCCGCCAACGGCAGCTCACAGCACACCGGTTGGCTTGGGCCGCCATGATTTCATGCCCCGGTGTCCCCTCGGTGACCATGTGGGCCTCACCCGAGTGCCCCTGGGGGCGCACAGTCGCTTCCAGGGGCACTCGGGTAGGGCCTGCGGCGTGTCTGTCAGCCGCCGAGCGCACCGCCCGCGCCGCCCGCCCCGTCGGAGGCCAGCGGGTCGGTCCTCAGGTGGATGACACCGTAGTCGTAGGCGTGCCGGCGGTAGACGACGCTGGGCTCCTTGGTCTCGGAGTCGACGAACAGGTAGAAGTCGTGACCGATCAGCTCCATCTCGTAGAGCGCCTGGTCGAGCGTCATCGGTGCTGCGACGTGCGTCTTCTCGCGCACCACGAGCGGTCCCTCGCCCTGCACCTCGAGCGAACCGATCTTCTTGGTGGGCACGGCGGGCGTCGTCTCCTCGCGAGCCAGCTCGCCGTTCTCACCGTTGAACGACGCGGCCCCCGGCACGGCCTCCGCCACCTCGGCGGCGGACAGACGGCCGGTGCCCCGCCGGCTGTAGCGCTTGTCGTGCTCCCTGCGCAGCCGCGCGTCCAGCTTGTCCGTGGCCAGGTCCAACGCTGCGTACGGGTCGCCTGCCGCCGCTTCCGCCCGGATGACCGGTCCCCGCGAGCGGAGCGTGATCTCCACCCGGGCCGCGCGGTCGGCCTGACGGGGATTCGGCTCCTTGGACACCTCGACGTCCAGGCTCATCACCTTGCCGTCGAACTTCTGGATCTTGTCCAGCTTCAGCTTTTCGGCCACGTGCTTGCGGAACCGCTCGGGTACCTCGGTCTTGCGGCCCTTGACGACGATGTCCACGCAGAACTCCGTTCCCGGATCGCTCCGCTTCAACGGCGGAGCGTCTCCCTTTCGCACCAGACTCCGGTGATCGCCGGAGCCTCGGACTCGGTGACTTTCACCTCCTCCTCCCCCTTCGGCAGGGTCTCCACCCCACCGACTTCCATGCTTCTGGCCTCGGTGAGTTACCTGCCCGAAACGTGGTGGTGCATTCCTCGAGGTTCGGTGTTCACCGGCCCTCACAACCGAACATAGCCTGCTCGACACCGTGACGGCACCCGCTACTCACGCGTACCTCCGATCAGGTCGCTTTACCCACTCACCACCTGCAACGATGCAAATATTCTGTCAGTTCCGGTTTATTTCGAAAGCAGTCGGAGAAGCTGCGACAACGGCGGCCCGCAGGGAAGCCACGGCCCCCTGGCCGGCAGACGCACCGTGACCGGCGGCCCGACCGGTCCGCCGTGCGCCCGCGGCCGCTCCGTCCCCTCCGATCCCTCGGCCCGCCCAGGCCGCGCGAACCGCTCGCGCCGCTTCCGTCAGCGACGCCCCCGTCGTCAGCAGGTCGTCGACCAGCCACACCCTGCCACCGTCGAGCAGGTGCCGGGCTCCCGCCGTCACTTCGAGCGCCCCCGTCAGATTCGCCTGCCGCTCCCGGGCACCCAGCCCGGCCTGGTCGGCCACCACCCGCCGCTGCCGCAGCACCGCCGGCACGTGTGCCGGCGTACCGCTCCGCCGCAGCTCCGCCGCGGCGGAGCGTGCGATTCTGCGCGTCGGGTCGTGCCCGCGTGCGGCCGTGGCGCGCCGCGCCGACGGTACGGGCACCAGGAGCAGCGGCCCCGCGCCTCCCACCTGTCCCGCGCCGGCCCGCACCGCCGCCGCCAGCGCCCCGCCGAGCGGTCCGGCCAGCCCCAGTGCCCCCCGCTCCTTGTGGGCCAGCAGCATCGCGCGTACCGCGTTCTCGTACGGTGCGACCGCGTGCACCAGCGGAAGCCCCGGGGGCTCCGGGGTCGGCCTCACACGACACGGCCGCGCGTCGAGCACCGCGGCGCACGTGTCGCACAGCTCCGTGCGTGGCCTGCCGCAGCCACCACAGGCCACAGGCAGGACCAGCCCGGTGATCTCCCGCCACCATGCCTTCATGACCCCACCGTGCCCGGTTCACGAGAACCGCGCCGGCCCTGTGGACAGCGCCTGTGGACAACCCCCGGGTCCGTAGGTGCCCGACACCCGGAGGCTCGTACGCGCGGGCGGGCAGAGCGGCGGCCTCAGCCCGGGTAGACCAGCGACGAGCCGTCCTTGAGCACCGTCTGCCAATTGTCCCCCGGCGAGAGCTTCACTATCCCGTCGCCCTCGGTGTCCGCCATCAACGGCAGCTGCTCGTCGTCCGCCGCGGCGACCGCCGTCACCTGGTTCACCCCCGGCAGGACACCGGAGGAGGACGTGGAACCGTCGGCCTGGACATAGCGCACCTGCTGCACACCGCCCTCCTCCTTGCCGACCACCACGAGACGGCTCCGGCCCGACCAGGACACCGCTGTCACCTCTGCCAGCTGGGGCGCGGCCTGGCGAAGGTCCTCCACGGTCGCCCGCTCGGAGGGCCCCGAGCCATGGCGCTCGACCCGGCCGATCTTCAGCGTCGTGTGCCCGTCCTTCGTCACCCGCAGGGCGATCCGCACCCCGTCGGCCGACATGCGCAGAGCCTCGATGCGCCCGCCGTCCAGGCCGGGCACCTCGACCTCCTGCGGTTTGCCCTCGCCCCCCACCAGGCGCAGCAGCCTCGGACCGGACGGATCACGGTCGGCGACCCACAGATCACCCGTGCCGTCCCAGCTCGGCGCCGACAGCCGGTCCCCGGCCTTCACGGCATGGCTGGTCACGACCGGAGCGGCCAGCTCGCTCTCCGAGGCCAGCGAGGACACGTAGAGGTACTGCTGGTCCGCCGAGACCGCGGCGGCCAGCTGTTCGTCCCTGGCCACCCCCACAGCGCTCATCGCCACCGGCCCGGAACCGAACGGTCCGATCACCGGCTCCGGCTCACCGCTTCCCTTGCTGCTCCCGGGGATCCGCTGGACGTGCCCCTTGCCGTCGACGAAGTACTGGCTGTCCGGCGCGTCCGAGCCGCTGTCCGGCGCGAACTCCTCGGCCTCGTCGGCGCCCAGGGAGCACAGCGGGCCGCGCTCACCCTGCAGTTCCACCTGGCCCACCCGGGCGGAGGTCAGGTCCCGCAGGGTGAAGAGCACCTGGGCCGCCATCATCCGGCAGGCGCCCCGCCCGGCCTTGTCGGCCTTCTTGTTGAGCCGCACCTTCAGGATGTTCTGGTCGTCGGGCGCCAGAGCGGTCACCTCGCTCCGCAGCGCCGTACCGGCCGGAAAGCGGGAATCGACCACCGGCCGCAGCCAGTCCGAAGGCCCCTGCAGCAGTGACCTGACCGTCTGCGTGGCCGTGTCCATCCGGGTGACGGGATCCGTGCGGTTGCGGACGTAGACCGGGTCCGCGACCATCGCGGCACCACCGTCCGTCCGCCCGGCGGCGAAGTAGTACTTGTTCACCGACCGGTACAGCCGCTTGAAGTCGGACTGCCCCAGCACGAGGCCGTCCGGCACGATGTCGATGCGCCACTCCTGCTTGCCGTCCGGCCCCTTCTGCCGCACCAGGTGCAGCGTCTGGGAGTAGTCGGTCGGCGCGAGCGGCCGGTAGGAACTCTGCGCGTCCACCACGGCCACCTGCTCGCCCGTCAGCGTGTACGTGGTGCCGGTGGCCTTGCGCTCGTCGTCGCGGAACGTCGGCCCGTTGCGGTTGGGGGCCTGCGCCAGCACCGTCGTACCCTCGCTCGGCTTCCAGGTACGGGCGGCTTCCGTCGTCAGGTACGTGCGCGTCGTCCTGAAACCGGGATCGTCGCTCGTCATCGACTCGAGGAACCCGTCGACGATCTCGATGGGCGCGGCGTCCTCCCTCGGCGGCACGGCGTACACCTGCACCTGGGAGTCACCTGGCTGCGAAGCCCCGACCCCCTTGACGTCACCGGTGACGGGCATCGCCCCGCAGCCGGCGAGCACCACGGCGCCGCAGCCGAGCAGCGCGGACATCCGCACCGCCCGCCGACGGCCGCCCCGACGGGGGTCAGTGTCCACGAGTCGTGTCCTCCTGCTCCGGATCGTGCGTCCCTGCGGCGCCGCCGCGTGGCCGCTCCCCTGCCGGACGGGCGACGACACGGGCGCCGTTGCCGGGAAGGGCCGTCGGGTCGACGGAGGCCTGAGCCCCGGCGCCCTGTGCCGGAACCGGCAGCTGCGAGCGCGCGGCCGAACCGCTCTGGGTCGGTACGGACAGCAGCCGGTGGTCGGCCGGCGCCGGGGCCGCCTCCGCGCGCTCACGGTTCTCCCGGTTGCGCCGCGAGTCCTCCGGCTCCAGGGGTATCGGTGACCCGCGCAGCGGCTCGTCCGCCGTGCGCGGCAGGGTCAGCCGGAACTGGGAACCGCCACCGGGCTCGCCCCAGGCCTGCAGCCAGCCACCGTGCAGCCGGGCGTCCTCGACGGCGATCGACAGCCCCAGCCCGGTGCCCCCGGTGGTACGGGCGCGGGCCGGGTCGGCCCGCCAGAACCGGTTGAAGACCCGCGTGGCCTCGCCCGGCTTGAGCCCCACGCCGTAGTCCCGGACCGCCACGGCCACCGCGCCCTGGGCGGCGCCCATCCGTACGACGACGTCCCGGCCCTCCCCGTGCTCGACGGCGTTGACGACGAGGTTGCGCAGGACCCGCTCGACACGGCGCGCGTCGGCTTCCGCGATCACGGGCTGCTCGTCTCCCACCACCCGGATCAGGGTGCCCTTGCGCTCCGCCAGCGGCTCGGCCCCACCGATGACCCGCCGCACGACCGTGCGCAGGTCTATCGGCTCAGCCTCGAGCGCGGCGGCGCCGGCGTCGAACCGGCTGATCTCCAACAGGTCGGACAGCAGCGACTCGAACCGGTCCAGCTGGTCTCCGAGAAGCTCCGCGGAACGGGCGGTGACCGGGTCGAAGTCGACACGCGCCTCGTGGATGACATCGGCCGCCATCCGCACCGTCGTCAACGGTGTGCGCAGCTCGTGGCTGACGTCCGAGACGAAGCGCCGCTGCATACGGGAGAGCTCCTCCAGCTGCTGGATCTTCAGCTGGAGGTTCTGCGCCATCTTGTTGAAGGCCTCGCCGAGACGGGCGATGTCGTCCTCGCCGGTGACCTTCATACGCTCCTGGAGCCGGCCGGCCGACAGCCGCTCGGCGATGCCCGCCGCCATCCGAACGGGCGTGACCACCTGGCGCACCACGAACCACGCGATGGCGCCGAGCAGCACGACGACGAACAGCCCTGCCGTCGCCAGGGTCGTCGTGACCAGGGTCAGCGACTTCTCCTCCTGCGTCAGCGGGAAGAGGTAGTACAGCTCGTACGGATTGTGGTCGATGTCGTAGAGCCGCTTGCCCACGACGAGACCCGGCTGCGGGTCCTTCCCGTAGGAGTAGCGGATCAGGGAGTACGTCTGGAACGCCCCTGGTCCCTGGCCCACCGCCTCCCGCAGGCGCTGCGGGACGCTGGAGGCCTCCACGCTGCCCGAACCGCGCGGTGCGCGGCTGGTGGCGCTCTGCCCCACGGAGTCGGCGCTGAGGGCCACCACGTTGAACGCGTTCGTACCGCCGCTGGCGAGCTGATCGACCAGCTCGGTGCGCCAGGAGGTGCTGGCCATGCCGTCGGCGCCCTCCTCGCCCTGGTCACCCGGGGCCAGTGGCGCGTTGGCGTTCGCCTGCGCGGCCGCGAAGCCACCGGCCGCCTGCATCTGGGCCGCCCTGCCCTTCGCGTCGAGCAGGCCGTTCCTGACCTGCCCGATCACGACGAAGCCCAGCAGCAGCACCACGCCGACCGACATCAGGAGAGTGCCGGCTACGACGCGCAGCTGGAGGTTCCGGCGCCACAGCCGGGCAGCGGGCAGCAGCGGACGGCGGACCCACCGCATCAGCAGCCGCGGCACAGGGCCGCCGGGCGACCCGTTGCGGAACAACCGGCCGCCCGCCAGCCGCCGGCGGAACCGGGAGGACCCCCGTGCCGGACCGGCAGCCCGCTCCGTACGGACTCCCGGCCCCCCGGGTTTCGGAGCAGCGCTGCCCAGGGTCATGTCAGCTCGGTCCGGCCTTGTAACCGACACCGCGGACGGTCACGACGATCTCCGGCCGCTCCGGGTCCTTCTCGACCTTGGAGCGGAGCCGCTGTACGTGCACGTTCACCAGACGGGTGTCGGCGGCGTGACGGTAGCCCCATACCTGCTCGAGCAGGACCTCACGTGTGAAGACCTGCCACGGCTTACGGGCGAGCGCGACCAGCAGGTCGAACTCCAGGGGAGTGAGGGCGATGGACTGCCCCTCCCGCTTCACCGAATGACCGGCGACATCGATGACCAGGTCCCCGATGGTCAACTGCTCCGGGGCAGGCTCTTCGGACCTCCGCAGACGTGCCCTGATCCGGGCGACCAACTCCTTCGGTTTGAACGGCTTGACGATGTAGTCGTCGGCCCCGGACTCCAGGCCCACCACCACATCGACCGTGTCGCTCTTGGCAGTGAGCATGACGATCGGTACACCCGACTCGGCCCTGATCAGCCTGCAGACCTCGATGCCGTCCCGTCCGGGCAGCATGAGGTCCAGCAGCACCAGGTCCGGCTTGGCCTCACGAAATGCAGCCAGTGCCTTGTCGCCGTCCGCTACGAACGACGGCTCGAAACCTTCTCCACGCAGCACAATCCCGAGCATCTCGGCGAGTGCGGTGTCGTCGTCGACGACAAGGACGCGTCCCTTCATAAACGACATCATCCCATTAGCTAATCGTTACCTGCGATGACCTGGCACACAGCTCTGCCAGTCCGACCCCCGTGACCGGGGAAATGACACCCTCCTCCGTGACGATCGCCGTGACCAGTTCGGGCGGCGTGATGTCGAATGCGGGGTTGTAGGCCGGGGCTCCCGGGGGTGCCACGGCCGGCCCGCCCCCTGGACCACCGTCGCTCCCGTCGGGGGCGACCGACGGTGATGTGAACTGCGTCACTTCATTCGTCGAGCGCTGCTCGACCACGATCGAGGAGCCGTCCGCCGTAGCCAGATCGATCGTCGTGGTCGGGGCGACCACGATGAACGGCACGTGGTGGTACTTCGCGAGCACCGCCAACGGGTAACTCCCCACTTTGTTGGCCACCGAGCCGTCCGCGGCGATGCGGTCCGCCCCGATGAGTACGCCATCCACCTCCCCCGCGGCAAACAGCGAACCCGCCGCGTTGTCCGTGAGCAGGGTGTACGCCATGCCGTTCCGCGCGGCTTCGTAGGCCGTCAGCCGGGCGCCCTGGAGGAGTGGACGTGTCTCGTCCACCCACAGCCGCCTCAGCCTGCCCTCCCGGTGTGCGCCGAGGGCGACGGCGAAGGCCGTGCCCTCGCCGCCGGACACGAGCGCCCCGGTGTTGCAGTGGGTGAGCAGCCTATGGCCGCCTGCCGGCAGCAGTTCCGCCAGCAGCCGCAGACCGTACCGCGCCATGCGCCCGCTCGCCGCCGCGTCCTCCCGGTGCAGCACCCGCGCCTCGGCCAGCGCGGCCGCGGCGGCCTGCGCCCGGCCGGCCCCCTGCGCCACCGAGGTCGCGTACACACCCGCCACCCGCCGGGCCCCCCGGTCGAGGTTCACCGCGGTGGGCCGCGCCTGCCCCAGCGCGTGCGCCGCCCCCGCCACGTCGTCACCGCGGGCGGCCGCCAACGCCACCCCGTAGCCCCCGGCTATTCCCAGCAGGGGCGCACCGCGCACCGCCAGTGTCCGGATCGCGTGCACCAGCGCCGGAACATCGGCACACACCAGCTCGACCTCCGAGGAAGGGAGCCGCCTCTGGTCGAGGAGCACCACCGCGGGACCTCCGGGGGGCTCCTCCCAGCGGAGTACGGAAAGGGGGGCCGGAGACTCGATATCCGCCGGCGGTCGCGCGTCCTGATCAGCCATCCGCCCAGTCTGCCCGCTGCACCGCCCGCGCACGAAGGCGACAACGAGATACGGCGCCCGGTCCGCACGAGAGCTACGCGTGGCACGATGGCTGACAACCTGCCGCCCCGATGAGCGGGCAGGACCGTGAAGGAGCGACAATGAACGACTCTCCGGGCTGGGCTTCGCCCGGATCCGCCCCCTCCGACGGCCAGGAGACGGGCATCCCCCGGCCCTCCTCCCCCGTCGACGGAAGCGGCCCCGTAGGACAGTGGTCTCCTGAGCAGCCTCCTCCCGGGCAGTGGTCGCCGCCGGGCACTTCCGGCGTAGGGCCCGGCGCGTCCCCGCCCCCTCCGAACTGGGGCGGCATGCCGCCCGGGGCCGGTTGGGGCGGGCCGCCCCTCGCGGCGAAGCCCGGGGTCATCCCGCTGCGGCCCCTTGGTGTCGGCGAGATCCTCGACGGCGCCGTCTCCACGATGCGCACGCACTGGCGCACCGTGCTGGGCGTCAGCCTCACGGTCTCCGTGATCATCGAGATCGTGGTCCTGCTCGTCCAGCGCTACCTCCTGCCCGAACCGGCGTCGATCGACCCTGACGCCGTCGGTGCCGAGGCCCTGCGTCAGGCCGCGGACTCGATGCGGTCCCAGCTGATCGCCGACGCCCCTGCCACGCTCCTCGCGATGATCGCCACGCTGTTCACCACGTCGGTCCTCACCGTGGTCATCAGCCGATCCGTACTCGGCCGCGGGGTGACCCTCTCCGAAGCCTTCTCCGAGGCCCGCCCCCGGCTCCTCCCGCTTCTCGGACTGACACTGCTGCTGAGCCTGATGAGCGCCGCGATCATGGCGGCCGGCCTGCTGCCCGGCATGCTCCTGGGCGGCGGCGCGGGCCTCGCGCTGACCCTGGCCGGTTTCCTCCCCGCCCTGGTCGTCACTCTCTGGTTGATGGTCCGCTTCACTCTCTCCGCCCCGGCACTCATGCTGGAACGACAGCCGGTCCTCACCGCACTGCGCCGATCCGCCAAGCTGGTCAAGGGCAGCTGGTGGCGGACCTTCGGCATCCTGGCACTCACCTACCTGCTGGTCATCGTCCTGACGTTGATCATCGCCGTTCCCTTCGGCATCATCGCCCTGAGCGTGGACAGCGAGGGCCTGAGCGAATTCCTCAGCAACGGCAGCTCGCCGGACTTCGGCTGGCCCTTCCTCATCATCACCGGGGTGGGCGAGGTGATCATCTCGACGCTGACCTACCCCTTCACCGCAGGAGTCATGGCCCTGCTCTACATCGACCAGCGCATCCGCCGCGAGGCGCTCGACCTCGACCTGGCCAGGGCCGCGGGCGTGCCCGGCTACGACACGCCCAGGAGCTGATGCGGTGACGGGGGTGGGGGGCACCACAGCAGAGCGGTTGATCCGCGCAGGCGAGGACATACCCGTGGAGATCTCACGCGTCCCCGCCCGTGAAGCGGCACGGGATGAGCTGTCCGATCCGATGTACCACGAGCACGGCCCGAACCTCCTCCAGCGCGGACTCGACCGCTTCTGGGACTGGGTCGGTGGACTCTTCGACGGCATCGAAGCCTCCTCCCCCGACGGGCCGCTCGGACTCGTCGTCATCGCTCTGGCCGTCACCGGCCTGGCCGCCGCCCTCTGGTGGCGGCTGGGGACACCGCAGCGCACCGTGCGCTCGGCGGAGACCCTGTTCGGCGGCAGCGCGCGCAGCACCGCGGAGCACCGCGCCGCCGCCGACGCGCACGCCGCCGCCCATCGATGGACCGAAGCCGTCCAGGAGCGCATGCGCGCCCTCGTCCGCTCCCTGGAGGAGCGCACGGTACTCGACCCTCGCCCTGGCCGCACAGCGGACGAGGCCGCCGCCGAAGCGGGCCGGCTCCTCCCCAACCACGCGGTACGCCTGGGCGCCGCCGCCCGGCTCTTCGACGACGTCACGTACGGGGGCCGCGCCGCCGACGAGGCGGCGTACACGAACGTGCGCGCACTCGACCTGGACCTCGAAACCGCCAAGCCCCTGCTGCTTGGAGGCCCGATCCTGGAGGCCGCCGGATGACCGCGACGGCCCTTGTGCCCACCCGCACCTCGACGGACCGGACCCCTCAGCAGGTCTGGCGGCGCGTCCGGGGACTGCTGACAGCTGTGCTCATCCTCCTCCTCGCCGGCGTCACCTTCGCCGCGGTCCGCTCCGGCGGACAGCACGGCCGGCTCGATCCCCGCTCCGCCGACCGCTACGGCAGCCGGGCCGTGGCCGAGCTCCTCAAGGACCGCGGTGCCTCCGTGGACGTCGTCACGACCCTCGACGAGGCAACCGGCGCGACGGGGCCCGACACGACCCTCCTCGTCGCCGGACCCGATGTCCTCACCCCGTACCAACAGCGGCTCCTCCGTGCGGCCACCGCCGCCTCCACGGGCCGCACCGTGCTCGTCGCTCCCGGCCGTCCGTCCGTCGCCGCTCTCGCCCCCGGCGTAGGCGCCCGGCCCTCCGGACCGGTGACCGCGCGGCCCCCACGGTGCGACCTTCCCGCCGCACGCACTGCCGGCACGGCCGACGTCGGCGGAGTCCACTACCTGACGGACGTACGGAACGCGACCGCCTGCTACCCCGAGAACGGCCTCCCCGCCCTCCTGCTCCTCCCTGAGTCCGAAGCCGGTGACACGGTCCTGCTCGGCTCCCCCGACATCCTGTACAACGACCGTCTCGACCAGCAGGGCAATGCATCGCTGGCCCTGCAACTTCTCGGCTCCCGCCCCCATGTGATCTGGTACCTCCCCTCACTCGACGATCCCTCCGCCTCCATGGGCGACACCCCAGGCGGAGGCGGCAGCCCCAGCGACGGCGGAGACGGCGACGGCGCAGCGGGTGAGAGCCGGTTTCTCGATCTCATCCCCCCGGGCTGGCTCTGGGGCACCCTTCAACTCGCCTTCGCCGCCGTCCTCGCCGCCGTCTGGCGAGCCCGACGGCTCGGCCCCCTGGTCACCGAAGGGCTTCCGGTGGCCATCCGCGCCTCGGAGTCCACCGAGGGCCGAGCCAGGCTGTACCGCAAGGCCAACGCCCGCGACCGTGCGGCCGCCTCACTGCGCTCCGCCACCCGCACCCGGATCGCTCCCCTCCTCGGAGTGGGCGCCCGTGACAGCCAGTCGCCCGCCGTCCTCCTGCCCGCCGTCGCCGCGCGCCTCGGCAGCCCGGACGGCGACCTGCACACCCTGCTCTTCGGCCCGGATCCGGCCGACGACGCCGCACTCGTACGCCTGACCGACCAACTCGACGCCCTCGAAAGAGAGATACGCACCTCATGAGCGCCCCGATCCCGGAGTCCGCCGAGCCTGCCGCGATCACAGGGACCCTTCCGGCCCCCGCGGTCTCCGACAGTGCCCGCGCATCCCTCGAAGCCCTGCGCTTCGAGATCGCCAAGGCTGTCGTGGGCCAGGATCCGGCTGTCACGGGGCTTGTCGTGGCACTCCTCTGCCGCGGCCACGTTCTGCTCGAGGGCGTACCCGGAGTCGCGAAGACCCTTCTGGTGCGCGCTCTCGCAGCTTCCCTCGAACTGGACACCAAGCGCGTGCAGTTCACCCCTGACCTGATGCCGAGCGATGTCACCGGCTCGCTCGTCTACGACACCCGCAGCGCCGAATTCTCCTTCCGGCCCGGCCCGGTGTTCACCAATCTTCTACTCGCCGACGAGATCAACCGGACCCCGCCCAAGACGCAGTCCTCGCTCCTGGAAACCATGGAAGAACGTCAGGTCACCGTGGACGGGATACCTCGCGCGCTGCCCGACCCCTTCCTCGTCGTAGCCACGCAGAACCCCATGGAGTACGAGGGCACCTACCCCCTGCCCGAAGCACAGTTGGACCGTTTTCTGCTCAAGCTGACGGTCCCCCTCCCCTCGCGCGAGGACGAGATCGACATCCTCACCCGTCACGCGGACGGGTTCGACCCACGCGACCTCGATGCTGCCGGTATACGGCCCGTGGCCGGCCCCGCCGACCTGGAAGCGGCACGTGCTGCCGTGGCCACGACCTCGGTGTCCCCCGAAATCGCCGCTTACGTGGTGGATATCTGTCGTGCCACTCGTGAATCCCCCTCACTCACCCTCGGATCCTCCCCTCGAGGAGCTACCGCCCTGCTCTCCACCGCCCGCGCGTGGGCTTGGCTGACCGGCCGGGACTACGTGATCCCGGACGATGTGAAAGCCCTGGCTCTTCCCACGCTCCGTCATCGCCTCCAACTGCGGCCCGAGGCCGAGATGGAGGGGGTCACCCCCGACTCCGTCATCACCGCCGTGCTCGCCCACGTCCCCGTCCCCCGATGAGGCGGTGACCATGGCCCTCACCGGACGAAGCGCACTGCTGGCCGCCCTGGGATCACTCCCCGTAGGCATTCTGGCCCCGAGCTGGACCGGCATGCTTGCGGTCAACGCACCGCTCTCTTTGGCAATTCTGTGCGACTACGCCCTGGCAGCGCCAGTGCGGCCTCTGTTGTTCACTCGATCCGGTGACACATCTGTTCGGCTCGGTGACACGGCACAGGTACAACTCACCGTGACCAACCCCTCCCGTCGCCGCCTCCGCGCTCAGCTCCGCGACGCGTGGCCGCCCAGCAGTTGGACGACGGACGCCGAACAGGCGTCTTCCAAGCACGCCTTGACGGTTCCGGCCGGCGAGCGCCGTCGCCTCACCACGCTCCTGCGCCCCGCCCGGCGGGGGGACCGCCGGGCCGAGCGCGTCACTGTCCGCTCCTTTGGGCCACTGGGTCTCGCGGCCCGTCAGGGAAACCACAACGTCCCGTGGACGGTCAGGGTCCTCCCTCCCTTCGCCAGCCGGAAACACCTGCAGTCGCGGCTTGCCCGACTCCGGGAACTCGACGGCCGTACCAGTGCCCTCACGCGCGGCGCAGGCACCGAGTTCGACAGCCTTCGTGACTATGTACCGGGCGACGACACACGTTCCATCGACTGGCGGGCCACGGCCCGCCGGTCCACGGTGGCCGTCCGCACCTGGCGCCCGGAACGTGACCGTCACATCCTGATCGTTCTCGACACCGGCCGTACCTCGGCGGGTCGGGTGGGTGACGTTCCGCGCCTGGACGCGGCCATGGACGCCACCCTGCTCCTTACGGCCCTCGCCGCACGGGCGGGCGACCGCGTGAACCTCCTGGCCTACGACCGCCGTATCCGGGCCCAGGTGCAGGGCGGGGCCACCGCGGGCGACGTTCTCCCGAACGTCGTGAACGCATTGGCCCCACTGGAACCCGAACTGGTGGAAACCGATGCCCGGGGTCTCAGCACGGCCGCGCTCGCGGGTGCACCTCGTGGCTCACTCATCGTGCTGCTCACGGGCCTGGACGCCGCTCCCATCGAGGAGGGGCTGCTGCCCGTGCTCCCCCAGCTCACGCATCGTCACACGGTCCTGGTCGCCGCGGTCGCTGACCCGCACGTGGAGGCCATGGCCTGCGCGCGGGGCACCGTTGACGCTGTCTACGACGCCGCTGCCGCGACCCGGACCCGGGACCAGCGACGGCGGACGGCGGAGAAACTCCGACGCCACGGAGTGGTAGTCGTGGACGCCCCACCTGATGAACTGGCGCCCGCTCTGGCAGATGCCTATATCGCTCTCAAGGCGAGCGGTCGACTGTGAGGCCGTCCCGCAGTTCGGTGGCGCCGGCATCGTCGTAGTCCGAGGGCGGGACGGCTCTCGGACACCGTCGGCCACAGGGATCGGAACGGGGAACGGTAAGCCCGCAGGAGAACCTCCTTCTGTCGGCCTACTCGACACTTTCTGGCCGACCGTGAACGCAGAAAAGCCCCGTGCCACAAAGGCACGGGGCTTTCCCGGAAAAATTGTTCGGCGGCGTCCTACTCTCCCACAGGGTCCCCCCTGCAGTACCATCGGCGCTGAAAGGCTTAGCTTCCGGGTTCGGAATGTAACCGGGCGTTTCCCTAACGCAATGACCACCGAAACACTATGAAATTAACCAACACCGGAAAAAACACGGCCGTTCGTTATTTCAGAACTAACACAGTGGACGCGAGCAACTGAGGACAAGCCCTCGGCCTATTAGTACCAGTCAGCTCCACCCGTTACCGGGCTTCCACATCTGGCCTATCAAC